>DATGGA010000032.1:0-43992 GCA_035308765.1 Burkholderiales bacterium | reverse complement strand
GCCCGCGCCGAGCTTGTCGATCTCGTCCAGCATCAGCACGCCCGAACGGGTGCCGGCGCGCTTCACCGCCTGGATGACGCTGCCCGGCAGCGCGCCGATGTAGGTGCGCCTGTGGCCGCGGATTTCGGCCTCGTCGTGCGTGCCGCCCAGCGCCACGCGCTGGAACTTGCGGTCCATGGCGCGCGCGATCGACTGGCCGAGCGAGGTCTTACCGACGCCCGGGGGCCCGACGAAGCACAGGATGGGCGCCTTGCCTTCCGGATTGAGTTTTCGCACGGCAAGGTGCTCGAGGATGCGGCGCTTGATCTTGGCGAGGCCGAAGTGGTCCGCATCCAGGATTTCGCGTGCTTCCTGGATGTTGATCTCCCTGGAAGGCGTGACCTTCCACGGCAGTTCGGTCATCCACTCCAGCCAGGTCCTGAGCATCGAGGATTCGCCCGAGTTCTCGCCCATGCGCGCGAGGCGCTTGAATTCCTTGCGCACGTACTTCAGCGTTTCCTCGGGCATGCCCGCGTCTTCGATGGCTTTTTTCAGCTCCTCGGTTTCGGCGGCCGTGTCTTCGCCGTCGCCCAGCTCCTTCTGGATCTGGCGCATCTGCTCGCGCAGCACGTGCTCGCGCTGGCGGTCGTCGAATTCCTTGCGCGTCTTGTCGCCGATCTCTTTCGACAGGCGCAGCACTTCCACGCGCTTGGCGAGGAACGCCAGCACCTTGTCCAGGCGCGCGCCCAGGTCGAGCGTCTCGAGGATCTCCTGTTTCTCCTGGTTGCTGATGTCGAGCAGGTTCGCCACCATGTCGGCGAGCTGGCCCGGCGTCTCGATCGAGCGCACGACCTCGACGAGCTCTTCGGGCGCGTTCGGCAGCAGGTGGATGGCTTCGGCCGCCTGCGACTTCAACTGCATGAAGCGCGCTTCGATGTCCGAGCCGGTGCCGGTGGCCTCGGGGATCCAGGCCACGCTCGCGACCAGGAACGGCCAGCCTTCGAGGAATTCGAGCACGCGGAAGCGCTTTTGCCCCTGGACCATGAGGTGGTTGGCGCCGCCCGCCTGGCCGGCGTAGCGCACCACCTGGCCCGCGGTGCCGGTGCGGTAGAGATCCTTCGGGCCGATGTCGTTGGCCTGCGGGTCGCGCTGCAGGATGAAGCCGACATTCAACTGGTTGCGCGTGGCTTCCTGCACCGCGGCCACGGACGAGGCGCGGCCGACCGTGATCGGCGAGATCACGCCCGGGAACAGCACGGCGTTGCGCAGCGGAACGAGGACCAGCGCGTCCTCGGGGATCGGGCGCACGGCGAGCGCGGTCGAGCGCCGGCCTCGCTTGCCCTCGTTCGCCGTGTCGCCTTCGCCGCCAGCGGTTACTTCCTGCTTTTTCCTGTGCCAGAATTCCATCGAATCTCCCGGTTCCAAGTATGGATATGAGCGGGTTGTACTCGTCCATCCATAGGTATGGGCGGATCGCCGGGAAACAAGCGCGCGTATGGCCTAGAATCTGCAGGGTTTTCACATCCAGGAGCCGGAAGCCATGCCAGCCACCACCACCGCCAGCGGTCTCATCATCGACGACATGGTCGTCGGCAGCGGGGACGCCGCTGTCGCGGGTAGGAGCGTCACCGTGCACTACACGGGTTGGCTCACCGACGGTGTTATCAAGGGCAAGAAATTCGATTCCAGCAAGGACCGCAACGACCCGTTCGTGTTTCCGCTGGGCGCCGGCCACGTCATCAAGGGCTGGGACGAGGGCGTGCAGGGCATGAAAGTCGGCGGTTCGCGCAAGCTCACCATCCCCGCCAGGCTCGGCTACGGCGCCAGCGGCGCCGGCGGCGTGATCCCGCCGAATGCGACGCTGTGGTTCGAGGTAGAGCTCTTGAAAGTTGGCTGATCGGGTCGCCTGACCATGCTCAAGCCCGGCGGAAAAGAGCGCAGCACGAGGGTGGCGATCATCCAGGCGGGCGTCGCGCTGGCGCTGCTGATCATCCTGCCGGTCGTCCTCGGCGCGCCGGAAACGCCGCGGGGCATCGCCGTGGCCGTGGTGGTGGCGCTGACCCTGGTCGCGTTCCTGCTGGAGGGCATCGCGCGCTTCATCCGCAACAAGAAGCGGCCCTTTCTCGACAGCGTCATGCCGCCGCAGAAGCAGCCCGACATCGAGCGCACCGTCATCAAGCCGCCCAAGAAATAGGTTTCAGTTTTCCGGGCAGGTAGAGCGGATGCGCCGGCTCGCCGCCCGTGTTCACGCGCAGCGTGTGCAGCTTGATTTTCTCGGACCCCAGCAATTTCCTCACCGCGGCCGAGCGTTCCATGTGCGCGCCATGGTTGCCCCACGCGCACACCACGAGCGCTGAATCCCGCGCCGCACGCACGATCGCCGCATCGTTCCCAGGCCCCACGGGATCCTTCACCGCCTTCATCCGGCTGGGGTTTGTATTTCTGAACGCAAAAATATTCGTGACGATGAGTGCGCCGTAGCCCCAGCGTTCCGCGTAACCCCGCGCGCGCGCGCAGGTCGGATCGAGCTTCACCTCGTCCGCCGTGCTCGGGTTGAGCATCAGAAAATTCGCCACCGGCCTGGATTCATTCCATCGGCGCCAGAGCAGGTAGCGCCAGCGGCGGCAGGGGGAAAAGGTGGCGCCGGATTCGGTCATCGCCGGCTGGCCGGCTGCACTTACTCCGTGCCCTCGACCACGCGCATATCCCGTTCCACGGCGCCCGTGCCCAGCGCCTTGAGCGCCGCCCGGTAGCCCGCGCTCTCGTGCGCCGCGAGCGCCTTTTCCAGGCTCGGGAACTCGACCACCACCGTGCGCTGGTTCAGCCCCGCCTCGTAAGTCTTCACCGGACTGCCGCGCACCAGGAACTTGCCGCCGGCAGCCATCATCGCAGGCGCCGCCAGCTTCGCGTACGCCGCGAGCGCGTCGGGTTTGGTGATCGAACGGTAGGTGGTTACCCAATATGCCTTTGCCATGATTTTCTCCTCGGGGAAATTAAAGACTGTGTCAGGCAGCTTTCTTGATCACCAGTCGCACGCTCAGTCCCGCCCGTTTGGCAACATTGACCAGCGCGTCCAGACTGAAGAGGCTGAGTCGCCCCTTCAGAAGTGAATTGAGTCTCGGTTGAGTCAGGCCGAGTGTCTTGGCGGCGGTCGCCTGCGTCATGCCGCTCTTGCGGTAGAACTGTTCGATACGAAACATCAGCTCGGAGCGTAGCCTCAAATTCTCCGCTTCGAGCCTGTCGAAGCCGAGGTCGACGAAAATGTTGCCGCTGCCGCGTGTAATTCTGATTTTTTCACTCATGTCTGCATCCTTCTCGCAAGCATTGCTCTATAGCGTCGCCGCGAAAGTTCGATATCACTTTTGTCTGTCTTCCTCGATCTCTTCTGAAACACGTGAAGCACATATATTGCCTCCACAAACTTCGCCACGTAGATCACCCTGAATGCCCCTCCGATACGCACTCGGATCTCGTTTACTCCCAATCCGATTGACGGCATTGGTTTCCAGTTTTTCGGTTCGCTGCCGCGCTGAACCCGTTCGAGCTGATAACCGCTTTCATTCCTCGCGTCAGGCGGGAATTCCCGCAACCTCTCGAGACTATCGTCAATCCAGGCGACAGGCTTCGCCTGATTATCTCAGATTTCGTATAAAAGGAAAACTCCCTAGCCATCGCCAGACAACGCCTGCTTGGCGTGGCGGTTGACTCACGTCCGTGAGTATTCCGTTCTGTGATCCTCGGTGTTTTCGTTGCTGCGGAACTCGAAAATCAGAGCTACGGCCCGACTTCAGGACAATTTGATAATCGAATTGCTGATTTCCTGTCGTAGGAGTGATCCACGCAATACGTCTGAATATTGGCGCGCAACTATTTGACCTTCGAATAAATACTCACCAAATCTCCCTACGAGGCAGGACAAAAAGATACGGGCCGCAATATTTCGTCGGTTGAGCGCTTTCTTAGCGGGTAGTACGCTCTCAAAGAGCGATGAACGATACCGAACAATTATTTCTAGTCGTAATAGTTTGGGCGCTGATCGCTGCCGCGATTGCGCGCTTCATTCCTAGTTGGCTTGGTCGAATTGCGTTTTGCACTGTTGCTGTAGGCGTTCCATTCTGGGAATTTCCATATGGCTACTACAAATTTCAAGTCCTTTGCCGTGAGAATACGCGACCAGAAATATTCGAAAGAATCCCTGCGCAGGAAGAGGTTTGCGCCGACTATCCATATGTAACGTTGCACAAAGACCTTCTTGGATTTGGTTTTACAAGCGTCGAGACGAGAGGAAGGACGGGGGAAGTAAAGAGATATACAGCGGCACCTGATGGGCACACTGCTAAATCTGTGCAACAGAAAATTCGTAGTACCTACTGTCTGACGTTTGTAAACAACAACCGTCTTCCGTGGCGTCTATGGCGTCACGATGTACTAATTAAACGAACGGACAACAATAGAGTTGTTGCTCGCCAGAGCAGATTTAACTGGGCAGGTATGTGGTGGCAGGAAAAGGCGCGACCGATTTTGGGAAATGGGGGTACGTGTTCATCTGATACGAATCAATTGATCCAAGCACTTCGTCGAGGAGCGGTCTAGGGAGATAGATGATGCCAGCATCTGCAAGCAATTTAGCGCGTTGGGCATTGGCTGCGCAGGGGGCGTATGCATTCTTCGGCATCCCTAAGACGCCAGAGGAAGCATTGACGGAGGCGGGGAAAGGCGATTTCACGTCGACGCAGGCGGAGAGGTTGTTAGGCGTTGATTCGCAATCGTCAACACCCTTGGGTTTGGAATTGCGGAATCACCAACCCAACGACCCCACGGGATTCTCCGCCAGCGTTTTCTTTGATCGATCAACCAACCGATACGTCCTCAGTATCCGCGGGACGGAGGACTTGGCCGACGTCGGCGAAGATATCCAGCGTATCGGACTCCAGGGGTTTGCCGGCGATCAATTTGTATCGCTCTACCGCTATTACCGGAAACTGACGACCCCGGCGGGGCAATCGGTAACGTAT
Source organism: Burkholderiales bacterium (assembly GCA_035308765.1). GTDB lineage: Bacteria > Pseudomonadota > Gammaproteobacteria > Burkholderiales > SG8-39 > RBG-16-66-20. The sequence continues at coordinate 38,998 of DATGGA010000032.1, read as the reverse complement.
TCCGATTCGGAAATTTCCGTCCTGCAGTCGATGCGGGTCGGCGTTTTTGTCAATCCAGCCAGTCTTGTATTCAGCGCTGCGAGAACCGCCGCTCTCCGAAGCGAACTCGCTTTGGACAAGGGCCTGCCCTCCCTGACGGGTTCCGGGCTGAGCGTGATTCCGCAAGGAGCGCCCCTGATCGTGACCGGCCACAGCCTTGGCGGGCACCTTGCGCTGCTTTTCGGGCGCTTCTTCCCGGATGTTGCAGATCAGGTCTTTACCTACAACGCACCCGGGATCGGACCGCAGGGTGAGCTGGCATTGCGGTGGCTGGGTATTCCTCCGATACAGCCGTCGCGGGTGACGAATCTGTCGGCGGCGATGGGAAACGAACTGGTTTCCAGAATCTGGTCCAAGCCGGGCGAGAACATCGGAATTTTCACGGAACCCGGCAGTCGGCTGCACGAGCATTCGATCATTCCTCTTGCGGACTCTCTTGCGCTTTATGACGCGTTTTCCGTTCTTTCGCCCCGTTTGACGACCGGCGAAGCGGAGATTGGCCGGATCCTGGCCGCAGCCTCGCCGTATCCCGAGGACAGCCTGGAGGTCACGCTCGATGCGCTGCGCAGCGCGCTGGGGGATGGTGAATTGCCGACGCTGATCGCGCGAGAGGCCTCGGATCTCACCGCCCGCGATAACTATTACCAGAACCTGTATCAGATGCTCGACGGCCGTGAAGCCGGGCTCGACTACAGGATCGCATCTCTGGCCGGAAAGTCGGCGGCCGAGCTGGCTTCGATGGCGGCGTCGGATGTTTCGGTCCGCTATGCGCTGCATGAGCTGAACGCGTTTACGGTGAAGAGCGCGGACTACGCCGGGTTCGCGGATTCCTTTTCCGGGGCCTGGATGGCGAGCCGCGCAGAATGGCTGGCGGCGGAACTGGACGGGAATCTGGTGGATCGGCACTTCGGGCTGAGCGGCACGCCGGACGATATTCTCTTTCGAGACATGGATTCCGGGCTCCTGTATTCGAAGCTCGATGGCATTCAGGGCAGCGCCGCGATCCAGATATCGGCACTCTCCGATCGCGGCAGGCTGCAGCAGTTCCTAGGTGGCGTTGCGTACAACCGCACTGTGATTTTCGGTTCGGAATCCCCGGACGACGGCGAGAGTATTGCCGGGCTGTCGGGTGGCGATCGCCTGTTTGGCGGGGCAGGCGGAGACCATCTCGACGGCGGCGACGGCGACGACTATCTGGAGGGCGGCGCCGGCGACGACACTTTGATCGGCGGCGCGGGCGACGACACGCTGGTCGGCGGAGAAGGGACGGACCGCCTCGAGGGCGGGTCCGGCAACGACGCATACCGTTTTTCTGCATTGCTGGACGCGGACACGATTGTAGACCGCGATGGAATGATTTTCGCAGGCGCCACTCTGCTTACTGGCGGCGCTGGCCAGGAGGGCGGGCGATACCTTAGCGGCGATGGACAGTTCAGTTACGAATTCGATGGAAATCCGTCCGTTGGCGGCACCCTCGTCGTAAACGGGTCGCTTCGCATCGAGGGGTTCCATGACGGCGATTTGGGGATTCATCTCGCCAACGGATTCGAGCGCCAGGCCGCCGCAATTCCCGCCACGGAGACGGAATTCCTGGGCGATTTCATATATCTGGGCGCGGATGAGTTTGGCAACCCCGTAAATCCGGCGGCACCGTCGCCGGATCGCGATGATCTGGACGAAGAGTTTCCCGGGACGCCGGGAAACACGCACTTCGTCATGGGCGGCGGCCACGATCTCGTTCAGGACTACCTGGGCGGGGACGACTGCATCGAACTCGGACGCGGCGACGATGCCGGCTTCGGCGGCAGCGGGAACGATGTTCTCGAAGGGGGCACGGGCCGGGATTTGCTCGCAGGCGGGAGAGGGGACGATGTCCTCTACGCAGGGAGCGTCGATACCCTGGAAACAGACCTGGATGATTCCGCGATCGCGGCGCGCGTCGATGGAGGGGATCTGCTTGCGGGTGGCGATGGTGACGACAGGATTTTTGGAGATGCCGAGGTAAATCTGATTGACGGCGGCGCTGGCAGCGATCAAATTTTCGGCGGCGCCGGTGACGATTGGATCGGCGGCGATGTCGGAATACTCGCCGGGTTTTACGGGGTCAATAATCCGAACAACGACGCAGTCAACCGGATCGTCGATTTGCTCTGGTCGCATTCGTCTCCCCCCGGATTTTCAGTTCAGGCGAGTGGAGGTTTCGGAGCTCCTTCGACGGTCAGGATCGGGGGTATTTCGATATCCAGTGATTTTGCGACCAGCTTCGTGGGCGACGCAGACCGGATCGATGCGGGCGCGGGGAACGACACGGTGTTTGCCGGCGGCGGCGACGACCTCGTGTACGGGGGCATCGGAAACGACTACATCCACGCTGGTGCAGGGGACGATACCGTCATTGCCGGCGCCGGGGACGATTACATTGACTCGGGCGACGGGAAGGACGCGATTTATGGAGGAGACGGTCAAGACAATGTGGTCGCGATATGGGATGCATTGGGTGACTACATCGACGCTGGAGCAGGCGACGACTTTGTCAGTTCCGGAATCGGTGACGACATCCTTGTCGGCGGGCCGGGAAACGACCGGCTTTTCTCTTTTGGGGGCAACGACATACTGATTGGAGGCGATGGCGACGATTTTCTGGCGGGGTTCGATGGAGGCGACCTGCTCGATGGCGGTGCGGGCAACGATACGTACACGGCCAGTGCGCCGCCTGATCGAATGGTCCGTATTCGGATGGGACGAGGGTACGGGGCGGATCTTCTGGAGGTGCGCAATGGCAGCGTTGCCATCGAGGTCACCGGCGACGTTTCCCCTAGCGAGGTCACGATCGCCCCGGCCGAGCGGAAAATTTCCGCGCGCGACGGCGATGGCGGAGAATTCGAGACCCTCACAGGGATCGAGTTGAGTATTGGTTCCGGCGCAGACACGCTCTTTCTTGTCGACAGCCCTGCCGATGTGCCTGCGCCCCTGAGCATCGAGTTCGCAGACGGCACGGTCTGGGATGACGGCTACCTCAAGTCTCTGCTAGTGCCTCCCGGCACGCCGCCAGAGCGGGTGGATGTTGAGGGGACCGAAGCAGATGACTGGCTGTTTGGCGGCGAAGGCGATAACACCTACCGCTACGCTTTCGGCGATGGCTTCGATGAGATCCAGGATGCCGACGCTGCTCCCGGGAACACGGATGCGCTCGAATTGGCGGGCGGCATTGCGCCGTCGGATATCGGCGTGTTTGCGACGGGCCAGGACTACATACTTTCGATCGGCGATGGCGGTCTTCGCCTGCGTGGCGGCCGCACCGCCGAGGGCGCGATCGAGCGCATCGAGTTCGCGGACGGCACGCGCTGGGGCCCTGCGGATCTCGAGGACAGGGCGGCGGTTCTGCCGGAAAACCGCGCGCCGCAGATGACGGCTTCGCTGGGCAAGGTATCGGTGGATCCGGGCGGCAGCATGTCGTTCCGCGTGCCGCAAGGCGCCGCCGGGGATCCCGACCGCTTCGATTCGCTGACGTACTATGCGCTCGCGGCCGACGGTGACAAATTGCCTGGCTGGCTGCAATTCGATGCCGCGACGCTTACCATCACCGGAACGCCGGCGGCGCCGGATTCAGGGAACCATGACGTTCTTGTGGTCGCGGTGGATCGGAGCGGCGCCGCGGCGGTCAGCACATTGACTGTAGAGGTGACGGGAGACGGAGCGCCTGCCGCCGAAGTTCCCGCGGAAGTTCCTGCGCAACCACCTGCAGAAGTGCCTGTTCGGACGGCTTCCGAAGCTAGCACTCATACCGCTGATCCGGCGGCGCCAGCCGGTATCGATGCGCCGCCTGGACCATCTGCGTCTCAGCCGCTGCCGCGGCGAATCGAAGCGGCAGACGCCGCCCCGGCCATCCGGCAGAATTCGCAGTTGCCGCAGATGGGCGTTTCGCTTGATCTGCACGTAGGCGACATGCCGCGTCTTTTCCAGCCGCTGCTGCAGATCGGGCGTATCAATCTTGGCGAGCGCTATGCCGACGCCGTGCGCGAGTTCGAGGAGCGCCGTCAAAGCCGGGAAGAGGCGCCGCTCGCACCGCCGCCGACGGATGTGGAGGTGGAGGCGTGGAACAGCGCGATGCACAGCTGGCATGCGCGCAATTCCGGCTTCTCCGAAGCCGATCTCGGTGGCGACGGCGGCTCCTGGACGATGGGTTGGGGTTTGCCGGGCACCGGCGATCGATCGCTCGGCGGCGCGGCAAGCGCCGGTTCGCTGGAGCTCGCCAATCCCAACGCGACGTCGCGTTTAAACGGCGCCGGTGCGACGCCGGCGCTCAAAGAGGGGCTGTGGAACCTCGGCTAGCGTCTCATTGCGGCTTGATGCCGGCAGCCTTGATCACGGCCGCGTAGGTTTCCATTTCCTCGCGCACGAATCTGGCGAATTCCTCGGGCGACATGTCCATGGTGTCGTTGCCGAGGTTGGCGAGTTTCTCCTTGACGCCCGGGTCAGCCAGCGCCTTGCGCACGTCGACCGAGATCTTCTGCACGATCTCCGGCGGCGTGCCCGCGGCCGTCCAGAGGCCGAACCACAGTGGCGAGTCGGCGCCGCTGATGCCGGCTTCGCCCGTAGTCGGCGTGTCGGGCAAAGAACTTTTGCGCTTCGCCGTGCTCACGGCGAGCGCGCGCAGCTTGCCGCTCTTGATGTTCGACAGCGCGGCCGAAATCGGCGCCCAGTAGCAGTCCACCGAACCGCCCAGGATGTTGGTGACCACTTCCGGTGTGCCCTTGAAGGGAATGTGCGTGACTTTGATCCCGGCCGCGGCGACGAATCGCTCGAGGTTGAGGTGGGTGCCGCTGCCGACGCCGGCCGAGCCGAAGTTGATGCTGCCCGGCTTGGCGCGTGCTTCGTTGACGATGTCCATCAGGGTTTTGAAGCGCGAATTGGCGGCTACGACCAGTACGTTTGGCTGCACGGCGAATGGCACCACGTCGATGAAGTCCTTGAGCGTGTCGTAGGGCAGCGAGGCGTAGATCGACGGCGTCACAGCATGCCCGCTGGAATCGATAAGCAGCGTATAGCCGTCCGGCGGCGAACGCAGCACCGCCGCCGTGCCGATCGAGCCGCCGGCGCCGGCGCGGTTGTCCGCTATGATGGGCTGGCCCCAGTATTCCGATACCTTCTGCATCACGACGCGGCCGACGATGTCGGTCGAGCTGCCGGGCGTGAACGAGATGATGGCGTGCACCGGCTTGTTGGGGTACTGCGCGAACGATGCGGCGCTGGATGCGGCGAGAATCGCCGCCAGCGCCAGCTTACGAAAGTCCATCTCCTACCTCCACGTTTTCTGGTTTTAGTTTTATTCCCGAAGCCTCTGCCTGCTGCAGGAGCAGCGTGGCGAAATCCTGCCCTGTCCAGCCCTGGCCGATCATGGACTGGATCAGGTCGCGCGTCGCGCTGGCAAGCGGCATCGGCACTTCGAACCTGCGGCCCGCGTCCAGGCCGAGATCCAAGTCCTTCCTGAGCAGCTGCGGCGTGAACGTGACCCCGAAATCCAGGTTCACGAACGCGGGCGTCTTGTAGCGCGTGAAAGTGGAACCCATCACGCTCTGGTTCATGAAATCGAGAAAGGCGTGGCGCGGCACCCCGGCTTTTTGCGCGAGCACCGTGATCTCGGCCAGCGACTGCGTCACCACGCCGAGGAACACGTTGTGGCAGATCTTTACGATGCGCGAGAGTTCGCCTTCCCCGACGTAGCTCGAGTTCGCCGCGATCAGGTCGAGCAGAGGCATGGCGGTTTCGTACGCCTTCTTCGGCCCGGAGCAGACGAACGTTAGCTTGCCCGCCTTGATCACCTTGGCGTTGCCCGACACCGGCGCGGCCAGGTATTGGATATTCTTCTTGCCCAGAATTTCGCGCAATTCCGTCGAGCCCTCGAGAGAAATCGAAGAGCATTCGATCAGCATTGTCGGCTTCGACTTTCCCTTCGCGAGAAGCTTCGTGACCACCTGCTTCACGTCCTTCCAGGTCGCCACCATGCAGAAGACGATGTCGCGCGAGGCGAGTTCGGAGATGTCGTCCGCGACCTTGGCGCCGTACTTCTTCAGCGGCTCGGCTTTCTCCTTCGTGCGGTTCCAGACCAGCACGTCGGCGCCGCCCTTGGCTAGGCGGCCGGCCATCTCGTAGCCCATGCGGCCGGCGCCGATCCAGCCGACGGTCAATTTTTTAGCAGGCATTGGCGACCGGCAGCTCCTGTGCGGGGTAGAGCGAAATGATTTTTGCGCCGTCCGGCGTAAGCACGACTTCTTCCTCGATGCGCGCCGCGGACACGCCGTCCTTGGCCGGGCAGAAGGTCTCGACCGCGAACACCATGCCGGCCTTGAGTTCGTAGGGCTCGATGAACGAGTTGAGGCGCGATATCAGCGGCCGTTCGTGAAGGCCGAGGCCGAGGCCATGGCAGAAATTGAGGCCGAACGCCGACATCTCGGTTTCAAAGCCGATCTCGGTGGATTTCGGGAACATCTTCGCCACTTTCTCGGTGGAGATACCGGGCTTTAGCATGGAGATGGCGCCGTCCATCCAGTTCCGCGCGCGCTTGTAGGCGTCCTTCTGCGCCGGCGTCGCCCGGCCCACGGCGAAAGTCCGGTAGTAGCAGGTGCGGTAGCCGATGAAGGAATGGATGATGTCGAAGTAGGCCTGGTCGCCGGGGCGGATCAGGCGGTCGGTGAAATTGTGCGGGTGCGGGCTGCAACGCTCGCCGGCGATGGCGTTGACCGCCTCGACGCAGTCGGAGCCCATCTCGTAGAGGCGTTTGGAGGCGAGCGCGACGATCTGGCTTTCCTTGACGCCGGGCTTGAGCGCCTCGGTGATGTCCTGGTAGACGCCATCTACCATCGACGCCGCGATGTTCAGCAGCGTGATTTCGTCGCGGCTCTTCACTTCGCGCGCCGCGAGCATCATCTGCTGGCCGTCGCGGATGTTGAGGCCTTCCTTCTCCAGCGCGAACAGGAACCCCGGCTCGCACATGTCGAGGCCGAGCGGCATCCCGGCTACGCCTTCCTGAACGAGGATGTCCTTGATCTCCCTGGCCGCCGCCTCGAACAGGCCGACGCTCGGCCCGATCGCGCCGCGCATGCCGGGATTGCCCGCGCGCACCTGGTCTTCCTTCAGCCACGGGCAATAAATCTTGTGATGCCGTGCCGCCGAGCCGAAATCCCATACCCAGGGGTCGCCCGTGCCGGTGAGCAGGCAGTAGCGGATCAGCTTGTCGCGCGCCCACTCGCCGATCACCGTGGAGGAGATGTAGCGGATGTTGTGCTGGTCGAAGCAGAGCATCGCGCCGAGGCCCGATTTGGCGAGCGACTGGCGCGTGCGCGCGAGGCGGTAACGGTGTAGCCGCCTGAAATCCACGCGTTCCTCGAAATCCACCTGCGTGATTCCCGGCGCCTGCAGCGGCCGGTGCCACTGGTGCATCGGCTTCAGGTCATCGGCGTCGACAGGAATGAATTGCGGCTTGCCGGATTTTTTTGCCATGAGAGTAAGAGGATAGCAAAACAAAATCGGGGTTCGACCCCGATTTTCAGTCTTTGGCGGGGACCTTCGCCAGGTCGGCGAGCCAGACCGAGGCGTTGCCATCCGAGGGCGCGCGCCAGTCGCCGCGCGGCGAGAGCGAACCGCCCGAGCCGACCTTGGGCCCGTTGGGCAGGGCGCTGCGTTTGAACTGGCTGGTCTGGAAGAACCGCGTGAGGAAGACGCCCAGCCACTTCTTTATCTCGGCGTCGGCGTATTTTCCTCGCCACGCGTGCCGGGCGAGGAAGGCGACCTTGGACGGCGCGTAGCCGAAGCGCAGCGTGTAGTAGAGGTGGAAGTCCTGCAGCTCGTAGGGGCCGACCGTGTCCTCGGTCTTCTGGTTGCCGGGAACGAGCTCGGGCGAGATCTCCGTCGCCAGCACCCGCTCCAGGGCCTTCTTCACGGCAGGGTCGAACTGTCCCGACCCGGCGACCCAGCCGATCAGGTACTGGATCAGGGTCTTGGGGACGCTGACGTTGACGTTGTAGTGCGACATATGGTCTCCAACGCCATATGTCGCCCAGCCAAGCGCCAGCTCCGACAGGTCGCCCGTGCCCACCACCAGGCCGCCGTGATGGTTGGCCAGCCGGAACAGGTGGCTGGTGCGTTCCCCCGCCTGCACGTTCTCGAACGCGATGTCGTACTGCTTGCGGCCTTTCGCGTAGGGGTGCCCCATGTCCCTGAACATCTGCATGCACGAGGGCCGGATGTCGATTTCCTCGGCGCTGGCGCCCGCGGCGCGCATCAGCTGCCAGGCGCTGGAGCGGGTGCGCGTGGAAGTGGCAAAACCCGGCATCGTGTAGGCGAGGATGTTCTTCCTCGGCAGTCCAAGCTCGTCCATGGCGCGCGCGCAGACGAGCAGCGCCTGGGTCGAATCGAGCCCTCCCGACACGCCGATGACCAGCTTCTTCATGCCGGTGGCGCGCAGGCGCGTGGCGAGGCCCGCGACCTGGATGCGGTAGACCTCCTCGCAGCGCGCGTCGCGCGTCGCCGGGTCGTCCGGTACGTAGGGGAATTGGCCGATTTTCCTGTCGAGAAGAATTTTTCCGCCGGGAAACGGCATGGAAAAATCTATCGACCGGAAGCGCGCTACTTCCGCCGCGTGGCGGCGCATCGATTCGCCGAAAGAGTTCTGCCGCATGCGGTCGGCTTCCAGCCGCTCGAGATCCAGGTCGGCGAAGGTCAGCCCGGCCTGCGTCGAGAAGCGCTGCGACTCGGCGAGCAGGGTGCCGTTCTCGTGGGCCATCGCGTGCCCGTCCCAGGCGAGATCGGTGGTGGATTCGCCCGAGCCCGCGGCGCTGTAAAGGTAGGCGGCGATGCAGCGCGCCGACTGGTTGGCGGCGAGGTCCTTGCGGTACTGGTGCTTGCCGATGACGACGTTCGAAGCCGAGAGGTTGGCGATCACCGTCGCGCCGGCGAGCGCGGCGCAGGAGGAGGGCGGCACCGGTACCCAGAGGTCTTCGCAGATCTCCGCGAACAGGCGGAGCCTCGGCTCTTCCTTCCATTTGAAAATCAGCGGCCCGAATGGCACGTCCCGTCCCGCACAGGAAATTTCCCTGACGCTGCTGCCGCCCGGCGTGAACTGGCGCAATTCGTAGAACTCGCGGTAGTTCGGCAGGTAGGTCTTGGGCACCACGCCGAGCAGCCGGCCCTGGCAGATCAGCGCCGCGCAGTTGTACAGCAGCCCGTCGACCGCCACCGGCAGTCCGACGAATGCCGCCAGCGGCAGGTTCCCGGTCTGCGCGAGCAGCCAGGCGAGGGCCTCTTCCGATGCCTTCAGCAGCGCCTGCTGGTGGAACAGGTCCTCGCAGCTGTAGGCGGACAGGCCGAGCTCGGGAAACACGGCGACGATCGCCTTCCGCCTCGCGGCCGCGCGCATGAGGGCGAGGGTGGCTTCGGCGTTGGCCATCGGATCGCCGATGCGCACCACGGGCGTCGCCAGCGCGACGCGCGCGAAGCCGTGCCGGTAAAGGTTGAAGAAAGTGTCCCTGGAGGCCATGGAAAGGTCATTTTACGCGATGTCGGCTATGGTGTATAAAGCCATATGTTCCAGGAACGCGTGGTGCTGGCGGACGGAGTGCTGTTCGAGGTGATCTTCCGGTCCCGGTCGGAGTACCGGCTGGCGTGCTGGAAGGGCAACCGGCTGCTCGTCGAATACACGAGCGCGGGCGGCTACGAATTCAAATCGGTGGAAAAACTCAGGTACGACTTCGAGCGCGATGCCGAAGACGCTTTGCGTCAGGGTTAGCGCGCGCGACGACGCGCTGGATCGCTTCGAGGCGGCCTGGCATCTAGCGTCGGGCCGCAAGCCGCCCGCGCCGCTCGCGCTGCTGTCCTTTTCTGATCTGCCGCTGCTGGTAAAAAACCTCACGTCCGCACGCTGGGATTTGCTGAAACAGTTAAAGACGGCGGGGCCGGTAACGATTTTTGCGTTGGCGAAAAGGCTGCAGCGCAACTACAAGAATGTCCACACGGATGTAGCGCAACTCGCCGCACTGGGATTGATCGAGAAAACAAAGGAAAATCTGGTGCGCGTCGCTTGGGAAGCCGTGCGCACCGAATTGAGGTTATAGCCAGCCGGACTTACGGAAGCGGTACCAGAGGTAGAGGTCCAGCCCAAGCATCAGCGCCAGCGCCGCGAGGTAGCCGTATTGCCACTTGAGTTCGGGCATGTTTTCGAAATTCATGCCGTAGACGCTCGCGATGTAGGTCGGCACCGCCAGCAGCGCGCCCCAGGCCGCGAGCCGCTTGGTGACCTCGGTCTCGCTGATGGTGATCATCGCGAGGTTGACCTGCAGCGCCGTGTTCACGGTGTCGCGCAATGAATCGAGGGACTGATTCAGCCGCACCAGGTGGTCGTAGACGTCGCGGAAGTATTCCCCCAGGCCCTGGCAGACCCCGGGCACGCGGCCGCCGTAGAGCTTGCCCACCGAGTCCATCAGCGGCGCGGTGGCGTGCTTGAGGGTGGTGACCTTCTGCTTCACGTAGTAAAGCGCTTCGATGTTGGCCCGCGGCGAAGTGTTGGCGAATATGCGGTCTTCGATCGCCTCGAGTTCGGTCTCGATGGCGTCCAGCACCGGGAAGTAGCGATCCACCACAGCATCCATCAGCGCGTAGAGCACGTAGCCCGAGCCGTGGCGCAGCAGTTCGGGCTCGCGCTCGCAGCGCGCGCGCACGCCGAGGAAGCCCTGCTCGGTGCGGTTGCGGACCGAGAGCACATAGTTCGGGCCGGTGAAGACGTCGACCTCGCCGACGTGGAGCTCGTCGCCCTTGATTTCCACCACCTGCAGCACGGCGAAGATCTCGCTGCCGTATTCCTCGATCTTCGGCCGCTGGTGGCCGTGACGCGCGTCCTCCACCGAGAGTTCGTGCAGGCCGAATTGCCGGCTCAATTCCTCCAGCTCCGTATCAGACGTGTCGCGCAGGGCGACCCAGACGAAGCACCCCGGTTTCGACAGATAGTCGCGGATCTCGCTCTGCGCTATGTCGGCGAGCTTCCTGCCTTCCTGGTAGACGACGCAGTTGACGAGCATGGCCAATCATACCGTGGATAAAATACCGGTTTTCGACGGAAATCCCATGCCCGCCTCGCCCGTACTGAGCCAACGCGCGCAATCCCTCGGCACCGAGAACGCCTTCGTAGTGCTCGCCGAAGTCAACGCGCTCGCCCGCCAGGGCAAGGACATCATCAGCTTCTGCATCGGCCAGCCCGATTTTCCGGCGCCGCTGCACGTGCAGGAAGCCGGCATCCGTGCGATCCGCGAGGGCAAGCACGGCTATACGCCCTCGGCCGGGATCGACCCGCTGCGCGAAGCGGCGGCCAGGTACATGGCCGGCATGCGCGGCGGGCTGCCGATCCGGCCGGAGGACGTGGTGATCGGCGCCGGGGCCAAGCCCTTCATCGCCTACGCCATCCTCTCCACCACCGACCACGGCGCGGGCGACGAGGTGATCTACCCGAATCCCGGCTTCCCGATCTACGAGTCGCAGATCGTCGCCTGCGGCGCGAAGCCGGTGCCTGTGCACTTGAAGGAAGAGCGTGATTTCGCCTTCGATCCTGCAGAACTGGAAAAGCTCATCACTCCCAAGACGAAACTGCTGATCCTGAATTCCCCTCACAACCCGACCGGGGGGATTCTCGACCGCTCCGCGCTGGAGCAGATCGCCAGGATCCTCCGGAAACATCCGCAGGTCTGGGTCTACGCCGACGAAATCTATTCGCGGCTGTGCTATGCGGGTGAATTCTTCTCCGTCGCGCAGCTGCCCGGCATGTACGAGCGCAGCATCATCTCCGACGGCGCCTCGAAGGCCTGGGCGATGACCGGGTGGCGCATCGGCTTTGCCTCCAACCCGGTGCTCGCGCCGGTCCTGACGCGCTGGATAACCAACACCGATTCCTGCGCCTCGCAGATATCGCAATGGGCGGCGGTCGAGGCCATCAACGGCCCGCAGGATGATGCAGAAATTATGAAGGAGAGTTTTCTTGAGCGAAGAGACTTTATTTTTAAACTTTTAAATGAAACCCCCGGAGTGAGCTGCAAGCTTCCCGGCGGCGCGTTCTATGCCTGGCCGAACGTCACCGAGGCCTGCCGCATGACCGGCGCGGCCGATTCGGAGGAGTTCCGCAAGCGCCTGCTGAACGAGGCGGGCGTCGCGGTGCTCGCCGACATCCATTTCGGCGCGCGCGTTCCGGGCGAAGGCCAGCACGTGCGCTTCTCGTACGCCGCTTCGAAGGAGGCGATCGAGAAGGGCATTGCGCGCATGGCCGATTTCATCCGGAGGAACACCCGGAAGGTGGCCTGAAGTGTCTGTCTGGCGGCCACCCAGCGTCACGGTCGCGGCGGTCATCGAGCGCGACGGCAGGTTCCTGTTCGTCGAGGAACTCCAGGATGGACGGCGCGTGCTCAACCAGCCGGCCGGCCACCTCGATCCCGGCGAAACACTGATCGCGGCCTGCGCGCGTGAAGTGATGGAGGAGACGGCGCACCGCTTCAAGCCTACCGCGCTGGTCGGCATTTACCGCTGGTATTACGAGCCCGCGGACGTCACTTTCTTGCGCTTCTGCTTTGCCGGAAAGGTGGGTGGCGTCGAGAATTCGCCTCTCGACAGGGAAATCCTCGCCCTGCACTGGCTTTCGCCGGAAGAACTCAAATCGAAAGCCGCGATGCATCGCTCGCCGCTGGTCCAGCAGTGCCTGGACGATTACCGTTCCGGAAAAAATTATCCGATCGAAGTGCTGTCCAAGACCTATGGCTGAGCGGATCGTCGTCGGCATGTCGGGCGGGGTGGACTCGTCGGTGGCCGCGCTGCTGCTAAAGCGCGCGGGCTACGACGTCGTCGGCCTGTTCATGAAGAACTGGGAGGACGACGATAACGACGAATACTGCTCCACGCGCGAGGACCTGGTCGACGCGGCCGCGGCCGCGGACGTGATCGGCATCGAGCTGGAAGCGGTCAATTTCTCCGCCCAATACAAGGACCGCGTGTTTGCCGAGTTTCTGCGCGAATACCAGGCCGGGCGCACGCCCAACCCGGACGTGCTGTGCAATGCCGAGATCAAGTTCAAGGCATTCCTCGACCATGCCATCGGGCTGGGTGCGATGCGCATCGCCACCGGCCACTACGCGAGGGTTTTGGAGAAGAATGGGCTGTACGAGCTGCATCGCGGCACGGACCCTGCGAAGGACCAGAGCTATTTCCTGCACCGGCTTACGCAGGCGCAGCTCTCCAAAGTCGTTTTTCCGATAGGAGATCGGCTTAAAACCGAAGTCCGCCGCATCGCCGCCGAAGCGCGCCTGCCCAACCACGCCAAGAAGGATTCGACGGGCATCTGCTTCATCGGCGAGCGGCCGTTCCGCGAGTTCCTGAACCGCTACCTGCCGCGCGAGCCTGGGCCGATAGTGACGCCCGAGGGCGTGCGGATCGGCACCCATATCGGGCTCGCGTTCTACACCATCGGCCAGCGCAAGGGGCTGGGCATTGGCGGAATGGCAGGTAAAAATACAGGCGGCGCTGGCGATGCCTGGTATGTGGCGCAGAAAGACCTGAGATCCAACGCGCTCATCGTGGTGCAGGGCCATGACCACATGCTGCTGCTGCGGAATTCGCTCGCGGGACAAAACGCGAGCTGGGTCTCGGGAGAAGCGCCCCCGGAGGGCACCGCGCATTCTGCGAAAACGCGCTACCGCCAGGCGGATTCGGCCTGCACCGTCACCCGCTCGCACGACGAGGAAATCGCGATGGAGTTCGCGCAGCCGCAGTGGGCGGTTACGCCCGGCCAGTCGGTGGTGCTCTACGATGGCGCCGCCTGCCTCGGCGGCGCGGTCATCAGTTAATTCAGGCTTTCGGCGGCGCGGTATCCGCGAACGCGGGCCGTTCCATCAATTTGTCGTAGTGGCGCGCGAGGTTTTCATACTGGCTGCGCCAGTCGATGCCGCCCGGCTTGCGGAATTCGACCCAGCCGAGGCAGCAGCCGACCGCGATGTCCGCCAGCGTATAACGGTCGCCGTGGCACCACGGCCTGTCGCCCAGCTCCGCAGCGATCATCGCCAGGCCCCGCGATAACTTGCCGGCCTGCTTATCCACCCAGGCCGCGCTCTGCTCTTTCTTGGGCCGCAGCGACTCGTAGCGGATCAGGAGGCCCGCATCCAGCGCACCGTCGGCGAGCGCCTCCCAGCGGCGCACCGCGACGCGCTCGCGGTTCTCCTCGGGGATCAGCCGCGACAGCGGCGACACCGCGTCGAGGAATTCGACGATGACGCGCGAGTCGAACAGGGCCGTGCCGTCATCCAGCAGCAGCGTCGGCACCTTGCCGAGCGGATTGTGGTCGATCACCGGGTTGTCGGGCGGGTTGACGTCCGCGACCTCGAAGTCGCAATCGATCTTCTTTTCCGCGAGGACGATGCGCACCTTGCGGGTGTAGGGACTGGGAACGGAGCCGAGTAGTTTCATGCGGGTAGTTTCGTTGCGGGCGCGGATTATATAATAGAACCATGGCTTCTCCGCTCACCGCGCTGTCGCCGCTAGACGGCAGGTACGCCAGGTCCGCGGATCCCCTCAGGCCCTATTTCAGCGAATACGCGCTGATCCGCTACCGCGTGCGCGTCGAGCTGGCGTGGCTCGCGGCGCTCGCAGTCGAGCCGGCCATCGCCGAGCTGAAGCCGTTCTCAAGGGCGACCGTGGACGGACTGAGGACGCTGGTCGCGAATTTTTCCGAAAGCGATGCCCAAAAAATAAAGAACATCGAGGCCGAGACCAACCACGACGTCAAGGCGATCGAATACTGGCTCAAGGCCAGGCTCGGCAGGAACCGGGAAGTGCAGGGCGCCCTCGAATTCATCCATTTCGCCGCCACCTCCGAGGACATCAACAACCTGTCCTACGCGCTGATGCTGGCGGAGTCGCGCGCGAAGGTGATGCTGCCCAAGCTGGACGAAGTGATCGGCGTGCTGCGCGAAGGCGCACACCGGCACGCGGCCCTGGCGATGCTGTCGCGCACACACGGCCAGGCGGCTTCGCCGACGACGCTCGGCAAGGAACTTGCCAATTTCGTGCACCGCCTGCGGCGCGCGCGAGCGAGGATCGCGTCGGTGCCGCTGCTGGGCAAGATGAACGGCGCGACCGGCAATTACCACGCGCACTCGATCGCCTATCCGAAGTTCGACTGGGAGCGCTTCTGCGCGCGCTTCGTGGGCGGGCTGGGGCTGGAATTCAACCCCTACACGACGCAGATCGAACCGCACGACTCGTTTGCCGAGCTGTTCGATGCCTATGCGGCCGCCAACACGGTTCTGCTCGACCTCGACCGCGACCTGTGGGGCTACATTTCTCTCGGCTACTTCCGCCAGAAG
This sequence comes from Burkholderiales bacterium, assembly GCA_035308765.1. Classification (GTDB taxonomy): domain Bacteria; phylum Pseudomonadota; class Gammaproteobacteria; order Burkholderiales; family SG8-39; genus RBG-16-66-20. The sequence continues at coordinate 23,573 of DATGGA010000032.1, read as the reverse complement.
ACGAAAAAGGGCGAAGTCGGTTCCTCGACCATGCCGCACAAGGTCAATCCGATCGATTTCGAGAATTCCGAGGGCAACATCGGCATCGCCAACGCGCTGCTGCGGCATCTCTCCGACAAGCTCCCGGTATCGCGCTGGCAGCGCGACCTGTCGGATTCCACCGCGCTCAGAAACGCGGGCGGCGCGCTGGGACATGCGCTGCTCGCCTACGCTTCCTGCCTGCGCGGCCTGGCCAAGGTCGAAGCCGACCCGCGCCGCATCGCCGAAGACCTGGATGCCAACTGGGAAGTGCTCACCGAGGCGGTGCAGCAGGTGATGCGGCGTCACGGCGTCGCCGGCGCCTACGAGAAGCTCAAGGCGCTCTCGCGCGGCAGGAAACTCGACCGCAAGCAGCTCGCAGCGTTCGTCCGCGGCCTCGCGATCCCCGCGGAAGCGAAGAAGCGGCTCCTCGCGCTGACGCCTGCAGCCTATATCGGCCTCGCCGCGCGGCTCGCCAAGCGCGTCTGAGCCGCGCGCCGTTTTCCCCCGTACCCGCGATATAGGACCGATGGTCTACGCCGCGACGATTTTTCTTTCTTCTTTCCTGCTCTTCCTGGTGCAGCCGCTGATCGCGCGCCAGATCCTGCCCTGGTTCGGCGGCACCGCCGCGGTGTGGACCACCTGCATGCTGTTTTTCCAGACGCTGCTGCTTGCCGGCTACGGCTACGCGCACGTGACGAACGCGAAGCTGAAGCCGCGCGCCCAGGCGCTGCTGCATATCCTGTTGCTGGTCCTTGCGCTGCTGACGCTGCCGATCGCGCTCCCCGAGGCCTGGAAGCCGCTGGGAACCGAGGAACCGATCTCCCGGATCCTGATCGTACTGACGCTGACGGTGGGGCTGCCGTATCTGCTGCTCGCTTCTACGAGCCCGCTGCTGCAGGCCTGGTTCTCGCGTGCGCGCCCCGGCGCCGACCCGTATCGCCTGTTCGCGGTATCGAACCTCGCCTCGCTGCTGGCGCTGATCGGTTATCCGCTGGTGGTCGAACCGTTCTTCGGCAACCGCGAGCAGGTGGTCTGGTGGTCGGTTCTGTTTGCGGTTTTCGCGGTTTTTTGCGCCGGATTGGCCTGGTCTATTTCCTCGAAGAAACAGAATGAAGAATTAAAAGAACGGGAACATGCCGCGCCGCCCGCCCGCAGCGACTACCTGCTGTGGCTCGCGTTGTCGGCGACCGGCTCGACCATGCTGCTGGCGGTGACCAACCACGTGACGCAGAACGTGGCCTCGATCCCGCTGCTCTGGCTTGCGCCGCTGACGCTGTACCTGCTCACCTTCATCGTCGCATTTGAAGGAGGAAGCCTCGGACGCAACCTTTACCGCGTCGAGGTTTTCTGGCCGGCGGTGCTGGTCTGGCTCGGCGGCATGGCGTGGCTGCTGATTGACACGGACTACCAGTTCAATCTCTGGGTGCAGATCTCGGTGTACCTCTCCGGCCTGTTCGTCGCCTGCATGTTCTGTCACGGCGAGCTCTACCGTGCGCGGCCGGCCGCGCGCCACCTTACGGCTTTCTACCTGATCATTTCCGCCGGCGGCGTGCTTGGCGGCCTGCTGGTCGCCGTGGTCGCGCCGCTCGCTTTCAACGCCTTCTACGAGTTGGGAATCGCGCTGGTCTTAGTGGCGCTGCTGGCCGCGGTGCGCTTCAGGGCGGTGAACCCGTTTGCGCGCTGGGGGAGCCTGGCGATGCTGCTCGCGGTGGCGGGCAGCGCTGCCTACGATGGTGCGCGCTTCCAGCACGATGTGCTGGTTTCCGCGCGCAATTTCTACGGCGTGATCCGCGTCAAGGAGTACGGCATGGCCGGTACCGGCTACCACTTCCGCAGGCTGGTGCACGGCGTCATCATGCATGGCGAGCAGGACATGACCGACGCCGGGCGGCGCAAGCCGACGACCTACTATCAGCCGAGTTCGGGCGTGGGCGCGGCGATGGCCGCGCGCGAGGCGCGGGGCCCCATCCGCGTCGGCCTGATCGGGCTGGGCGCAGGAACGCTGGCCGCCTATGGGCGCAAGGGCGACCTGTTCCGCTTCTACGACATCAACACGAAGGTGGTCTCGGTCGCGAAAATGCAGTTCACCTTCCTGTCCGACAGCGAAGCGAATATCGAGATCGTGCTGGGCGACGCGCGCCTGAACCTCGAGCGCGAGCCTTCGCAGGGCTACGACCTGCTGGTGGTGGACGCGTTCTCCAGCGATGCGATCCCTATCCACCTGATCACGAAGGAGGCGCTGGCGGTGTATCTGCGCCACCTGAAGCCGGACGGCATCGCCGCTTTCCACGTCTCCAACCGCTTTCTCAACCTGGTGCCGGTGGTGGCGCGGATCGCGAAGGAAAACGGCGCGCGCGCGGTGCTGGTCTCGGACAGCGGCGAGGATGACGACGAAGACCACACCACGACCGACTGGGTGCTGGTATCGCGCGATGCCGCGGCGCTGGCCGCGCCGGAGATCGAGAAGGTCTCGCCAGAGGCTCCGGAAGAGCGTGCTGACTGGCGCACCTGGACCGACGACTACTCGAACCTGGTGCAGATCCTGAAATAGCAAAACCCGATCGTCAAACCACCGCTCCCTCGTGTTCGTCCTTGCCCCGTGCCTTCTTGGCGGGACGGACGAACTGGCTGCGGTCGACGCCCAGCCACATGACCAGCGGGCTCGCCACCAGCACCGAGGAGTAGATCCCGAAGCAAATGCCGATGGTGAGCGCGAGCGCGAAGTAGTGCAGCGCCGGCCCGCCGAACACCAGCATGGTGGTCACCATCGCCTGCGTGCAGCCGTGGGTGATGATGGTCCGCGAGATCACCCCGGTGATCGAGCTGTCGATCACCTCCGGCACCGTCGATTTGCGCATTTTGCGGAAGTTCTCCCGCACCCGGTCGAACACGACCACCGATTCGTTTACCGAATAGCCCAGCACCGCCAGCACCGCGGCCAGTACGGGCAGCGAGAATTCCCACTGGAAGAGGGCAAAGCAGCCGAGGATGATGACGACGTCGTGCAGGTTGGCGATGATCGCCGAAAGCCCGAAGCGCCACTCGAAGCGCAGCCACAGGTAGAGCACGATGCCGATCGCGGTCACGATCAGCGCGAGCGCGCCGTATTCGGCCAGTTCTTCCCCGACCTGCGGTCCGACGAACTCGACGCGGCGCACGTTGGCGCTCGCGTCCTGCGCCTTCAGCAGCGCGGTGACCTTCTGCGATACCTCCGAAGTCGACTGGCCCTTCTCCACCGGCATGCGGATCAGCACGTCGCGCGAGGAGCCGAAATTCTGCACTTCGCCCTTGAGGCCGGCTTTTTCGACCGCCTCCCGGATCGCCTCAACGTTCGCGGTGTCCTGGTAGTTGACCTCGACCAGCGTGCCGCCCGTGAACTCGACCGAGTAATTGAGGCCCTTGTGGGCGAGGAAGAAGCAGGCGGCGAAGAAAGTGAGCAGCGAAATGACGTTGAAGACGAGCGCATGCCGCATGAACGGAATGACGCGCCGGATCTTGAAGAATTCCATGGGCTCGGCTAGGTCCTTTCGCTCACTTCCACGCCGTGTTGCCGATCGCCAGCTTCGCGACCTTGCGGCGGTGCCCGTAGGCGAGGTTGACGATCGCGCGCGACACCACCACCGAGGAGAAGATCGAGGTCATGATTCCCAGGCAGTGCACCACCGCGAAGCCGCGCACCGGCCCGGAGCCGAAGATGAGCAGCGCGAGGCCCGCGATCAGCGTCGTGACGTTGGAATCGAGAATGGTGCCCCAGGCGCGGTCGTAGCCTGCGGCGATCGCCGCCTGCGGCGATTGGCCGCCGCGGATCTCTTCCCGTATGCGCTCGTTGATCAGCACGTTGGCGTCGATCGCCATGCCGAGCGTCAGCGCGATCGCCGCGATGCCGGGCAGCGTCAGCGTTGCCTGCAGCAGCGACAGCAGCGCCACCAGGAACAGCAGGTTTACGCCGAGCGCGACCGAGGAGAACACGCCGAAGAGCAGGTAGTACGCGCTCATGAAGAGCACGATGGCGGTGAAACCCCAGCGCGTGGCGTTGAAGCCCTTGTCGATGTTTTCCTTGCCGAGCGAAGGGCCGACGGTCCGTTCCTCGATGATTTCCATCGGCGCCGCCAGCGATCCGGCGCGGATCAGGAGCGACAGGTCGCTGGTCTCGGCCGGCGTGAAGCTGCCGGTGATCTGGAAGCGGGAGCCGAATTCGCCCTGGATAGTCGCCACCGAAATCGCCTCGCCCCTGCCCTTCTCGACAAGGATGATCGCCATCAGGTGCCTGAGGTTCTCGCGCGTTGCCTGGCGCATGATGCGGCCCGCGGCCTCGTTCAGCTCGACGGAGACCGCAGGGCGGTGATCGTTGTCGAAAGTCGCCTGCGCGCCCGCGAACTGGTCGCCCGTGACCAGCACCTGCTTTTTCGTCGGCACGCTGCTGATGCTGCCGTCGCGCCTGCGCTCGGGGAAGACGTCGACATTGAAAGTGCTGCCGGTGCGCATCGCGTCTTCGTCCACCAGGCGGACCTCCAGGGTCGCGGTGCGGCCGAGGATCTCCTTGGCGCGCGTCGTGTCCTGCACGCCCGGCAGCTGCACCACGATGCGGTCGGCGCCCTGCTGCTGGATGACCGGTTCGGCGACGCCGAGCTGGTTGACGCGCCGGTTCAGCGTCACGATGTTCTGCTTGATGGCGAGATCCTGCTCCTTCTTCAGCGCGTCGGGCTTGAGCGTCGCGACCAGCAGCTGGTCCTGGCCGTCGTCGCGCCGGTCGAGCGACAGGACGGGCAGGATGTCCGCGATCGCCGCACTGGCCTTGTCGCGCGTCGCGGCGTCGCGGAAGCGGATGCGCAGCGTCTGCCCTTCGCGCGTGATGCCGGCGTGGCGCAGGTCCTTGTCGCGCAGCTGGGCGCGGATGTCGCCGGCGAACGCGTCCAGCCGCTTGGTGATCGCCGCCTGCATGTCCACCTGCAGCAGGAAGTGGACGCCGCCGCGCAGGTCGAGGCCGAGGTACATCGGCAGGGCATGCACCGCGCTGAGCCAGTTGGGCGAGGAGGAAAGCAGGTTGAGCGCCACCACGTAGGAGGCGTTCTGCGGGTCCGGATTGACGGTCTTCTCGATGACGTCCTTGGCCTTGAGCTGGGCGTCGGCATCGGCGAAGCGCAGCCGCACCCCGTGCAGGTCGAGCAGCGCGCCCGTGGCGGGAACCTGCGCGGCCTTGAGCGCCGCGTCGACGCGCGCGAGCAGGTCGTCGTCCACCTTGACCGTGGTTTTGCCGCTCGAGATCTGCACGGCGGGCGATTCGCCGAAGAAATTCGGCAGCGTGTAGAGGAAGGCGAGCGCGACCGTGAGGCCGATCAGCGCGTACTTCCAGGTCGGATACCTGTTCACCTACTTGATGTTCTTGATCGTGCCCTTGGGCAGGAGGAGCTGGACCGCGGGCCGTTGCACCAGTATTTTCGTTTCGGAGGCGATTTCGAGCGTCGCGTACTGGTCGGTCAGGTCGACGATCTTGCCGACCAGTCCGCCGACGGCCACGACCTCGTCGCCTTTCTGCAGCGCGTCGATCATCGCTTTCTGCTCCTTCGCGCGCTTCATCTGCGGCCGGATCATGAGGAAATACAGCAGCGCAAACATCAGGATGATCGGCAGGAAGCCCATCAGGCCCGAGTCGCCGCCGATGGAGGGGACTTGCGCGAAAGCGGGGGAGATCAGCACGAAAACTCCTCGGATTGAAAGCCCGGCGAAAAGCCGGAAAAGCTTGAAATTATAGCAGCTTGCGCCGCTCGATCAGGCGCGCCGCGGTGTCCGCGAGCCCTTCGACCTCGATCGCCGCGCGCAGTTCCTGCATGAGCTCGAGGTAGTAGTGCAGGTTGTGGATGGTATTCAGGCGCGCGCCGAGGATCTCGTTCGCTTTCTGCAGGTGATACAGGTAGGCGCGCGAGAAATTTCGGCAGGCGTAGCAGGCGCAGGATTCGTCGAGCGGGCGCGGGTCGTCGCGCCACTTCGCGTTGCGGATCTTGACGTCGCCCGAGCGCGTGAACAGCCACCCGTTCCTCGCGTTGCGGGTCGGCAATACGCAGTCGAACATGTCTACCCCGGCGAGCACCGCCTCGACGAGGTCTTCCGGCGTGCCCATGCCCATCAGGTAGCGCGGCCGGTCCGCCGGCAGCAGCGGCGCGGTATGCGCGAGAATTCTCGATCGCTCTCCGGCGGCTTCGCCGACCGCAAGCCCGCCAATCGCATAACCGTCGAATTGAATGTCTTTCAGCGCCTGCAGCGATTCGTTTCTAAGGCCCTCGTAGACGCTGCCTTGCACGATCCCGAACAGCGCGTTCGCATTGCCCTCGTGGGCGCGCTTCGATCGCTCCGCCCAGCGCATGCTCAGTTCCATCGATTTGCGCGCCTGTTTTTCGGTCGCGGGGTACGGCGTGCATTCGTCGAATACCATGGCAATGTCCGAATTCAGCACGCGCTGGATGCGCATCGATTGCTCCGGCGTCAGCAGCAGCTTGTCGCCGTTGATCGGGGAGGCGAAGGCCGCGCCTTCCTCCGTGATTTTCCGCGTGGCGCCCAGGCTGAAGACCTGGAAGCCCCCCGAATCGGTGAGGATCGGCCTCTTCCAACCCATGAATCCGTGCAGGCCGCCGTGCTTTTCGATCACCTCCGGCCCCGGCCGCAGCCAAAGGTGGAAGGTGTTGCCCAGCACGATCTGCGCGCCGAGACCTTCCAGCTCCTCGGGAGACATCGCCTTGACCGTGCCGTAGGTTCCCACCGGCATGAAGGCGGGAGTGTCCACTGCGCCATGCGCGAGTTCGAGGCGGCCGCGCCGCGCTGCGCCGTCGCGGTGCGAAATCGAGAATTTCACGCCGCGCGCTCGATCAGCATGGCGTCGCCGTAGGAGAAAAACCGGTAGCGCTCGGCGATGGCATGGGCGTAGGCGCGCTTGATGTTGTCCATGCCGGCAAATGCGGCCACCAGCATCAGCAGGCTCGATTTCGGCAGATGGAAATTGGTGAGCAGCCGCTCGACGATCCGGAAACGGAAGCCGGGGTGGACGAAGAGGTCCGTTTCACCGGAGGCGTTACCGCTCAGCGCCGCGCTTTCCAGCGCACGCAGCGAGGTAGTGCCGACCGCGAGGACCCTGCGTCCGGCGATGGCGGCGGCGGTCGCGGCCGGCACTTCGTAGCGTTCGCGGTGCATGCGGTGCTCCTCGATGTTGTCGCAGCGGACCGGCTGGAAGGTGCCCGCGCCGACGTGCAGGGTCACTTTGGAGATGTCCGCTCCCTTGGCGGCGATTTTCTCCAGCATCGATTCGTCGAAGTGCAGCCCTGCGGTGGGCGCGGCGACCGCGCCGGGATGTTTTGCGTATACGGTCTGGTAGCGTTCCGCGTCTTCGGCGCCGGCCTCATGGGTAACATAGGGAGGCAGGGGCACGCTGCCGCAGCGCTCGAGCACGGCTGCGACCGGTTCCGAGAACCGCAGCCGGAAAAGATCCTCTTCGCGCCCTAGAACGGTCGCCGCCACGCCGTCGCCGATCACCAGTTGCGCGCCCGGCTTTGGCGAGCGCGACGTGCGCATCAGTCCCAACGCTTCGTTGGCGCCGAGGATGCGTTCGACGAAGAACTCCACTTTGCCGCCGCTTGGCCTGGCGCCGGACAGACGTGCCTTGATCACGCGGGTGTCGTTGAGCACGACCAGGTCGCGCGCGTCGACGAGGTGCGGCAGATCGGCGAATGCCAAGTCCCTGAGCGCGCCGCTCCTGCCGTCCAAATGCAGCAAGCGGCTTGCCGTACGCTCCTTCGCCGGGTGCTGGGCGATGAGTCGCGGCGGCAAGGCATAGTCGAATTCGGCGAGTTTCATTGCGTCGCATTATAGAATTCGATCCGTTGCCGGAATGGCGGAATTGGTAGACGCAGCGGACTCAAAATCCGCCGCCGTTAAAAGCGTGTGGGTTCGAGTCCCACTTCCGGCACCAGGACGCTCGCGCGGCACGACGAAAACGATTGTAAAAAGCGGGCCCATTTCGCTGGACATCCAGGGGGGCGGGGCGTAGTCTCGGCGCAGATTCCGGAGTGGAGGTTCGATGGCCAAGGCGCAGATTCACCTGCTGCCCGCGGCGCGCAACACGGTCATGGTGGTGGACGACCAGTCCACCGGCCGTGCCATTCTCGAGCAGGTGGTGCGCAGCCTCGACGAACGGGTGGTGGTGGAGGGCTTTGCGCGGCCTGTCGATGCCGTCGTCTGGGCGACGCGCCACGTCGCCGATCTGGTGTTGGTCGACTTCATGATGCCGGACATGGACGGCATCGAACTGGTCGGCCGATTGCGCTCGCTGCCGGGATACGAGCACGTGCCCATCGTCATGGTCACCAGCCAGGACGACAAGAAAATACGCTACGCCGCGCTGGACGCCGGGATAACCGATTTCCTGACCAAGCCGGTGGATGCGCGGGAGTGCCTCGCGCGCTGCAGGAACCTGCTCACGCTGCGCCGCCAGCAGCTGGCGCTGGAAGACAAGCGGCGCCTGCTCGAAGGCATGGTCGACGAAGCGACGCGCGAGATCCGGGAACGCGAGAAGGAAACGCTGCTGCGCCTGGCGCGCGCCGGCGAGTTCCGGGACGAAGAGACCGGCTACCACCTGATCCGCATGGCGCGCTATTCGCGGCTGATCGCGAACGCGATCGGCCTGGAGCGCGACGAGGCCGAGACCATCGAACTCGCCGCGCCGCTGCACGACATCGGCAAGATCGGAATCCCCGACGGCATCCTGCTGAAGCCGGCGCGGCTCGATGAATCCGAGTGGGGCACGATGCAGCGCCATCCGGTGATCGGCCATGAAATCCTCAAGGGCAGCGCCTCGAAATACGTGCGCATGGGCGCGCTGATCGCGCTCGGGCACCACGAACGCTATGACGGCAAGGGCTACCCGAGCGGCCTGGACGGCGACCATATCCCGCTGTGCGCGCGCATCGTGGCCATTGCCGACGTCTACGACGCGCTTACCTCGGCGCGCCCCTACAAGAAGGCCTGGAAGCCGGCCGATGCGCTCGACTACGTGCGCGCTCAGCGCGGCAAGCATTTCGATCCGCGCCTGGCGGATGCTTTCCTTGGCACCAGCGAAACGGTGATCGAGGTGCAGCGCGATCTCCAGGATCCAGCCGCCGAGAACGGAGCGGCCTGATGGAGGCATTGAGAAAATTGTTTGCCCAGGTGCGTGCGCGACTCGCCTTGCGCCCGGATACCGAACACGAGCAGGGCATTGTCCGGCTGGTTATCGCCGCGCTGCTCGGCGCCTACCTCCTGCCCGAGGGTCTTAATGTCCGGGAATGGAGCTCGCTCGAGCCCTACGACATCGTCTTCGTGGCCTACCTTGTTTTTGCGGCGGCCATCCTCGCTTGGAACCTGTTGTCGGATTCGATTTCGCCTGCGAGACGAGTCCTTGCTCTGGTCGCGGATATTGCGACCACGACCTGGTCCATGTGGTACTTCGGCGACAAGGCGCTGCCGAGCCTGCTGATCTACGTATGGGTCACATTGGCCAACGGATTCCGCTACGGCCCGGCCTACCTGCTGCTCTCGCTCGCGGTAAGCCTGATCGGTTTCGTTACTGTGCTCTGCACGAGTGAGTTCTGGCAGATGCACTTCTCGGCTGGCGCCGGCCTCGCACTCGGGCTGGTGGCGCTAAGCGTGTACGTGCTGTCGCTTGTCAAGCGCATGTTTGACGCGGTGGCGCGCGCTGAGGCCGCGAACCAGGCCAAGCGCCGCTTTATCTCCGTTGTGAGCCATGAACTGCGCACGCCGCTGAACGCCATCATCGGCATGTCCGACCTGCTGCGCGATACCCAGTTGTCGCGCGAGCAGGCCGACATGCTGCAGACGCTGCGCAGTTCTTCGCGCGTGATGCTCGGCTTGGTGGAGGAGGTGCTCGACTTTTCCAAGATCGAGGCCGGCAAGCTGGTTCTCGAGCGCACCGATTTCGACCTGCATGCCCTGGTCAACAGCACCTGCCGGATCCTGTCCTCGCAGGCCGTGGCGAAGGACGTAGAGTTCGTGGTCTCGATCATGCCCGAGGTGCCGCCGGCGGTGCGCGGCGATGCGCACCATCTGCGCCAGGTGCTGATCAACCTGGCCGGCAATGCGGTCAAGTTCACCGAGCATGGCTCCGTCACGGTGCACGTCAGCAGCCAGGGCGAGAGCGAGACCGGTGTACGGCTCAAATTCTCCGTGCGCGATACCGGCATCGGCATTGCGCCCGAAGCGCAGCAACGGATCTTCGAGAGTTTCACGCAGGCGGACCAGACCACGACGCGCCGCTTCGGCGGCACGGGCCTGGGCACCACCATCGCCAAGCAGCTGGTCGAGCTGATGGGCGGCAAGATCGGCCTGGAGAGTGCGGTCGGACTGGGCAGCACGTTCTGGTTCGAAGCCGACATGGAAAAGCAGCCTGAGCGCGCGGGCGCGGTTGCCGGGGAACTCGCGGGCGCGCGCGTTCTGCTGGTCGGTTTTCCGCAGCCGCAGCGCGAAGCGCTCGAGCAGTCCCTGGCCGGCTGGGGCGCCACCGCCGTGGCCGTCGGCAGCGTGGAGGAGGGCGTAGCGCGCCTGATCGCGGAGATCAGCCTGGCGCGCCCATACTATGGCGCGCTCCTCTATTCCGAGAGCAAGGACCTGCAACTCGCGCAGCGCTTCCGCCGCGCCGCGCCCGATCCGGCGCCCCCGCTCGTGCTGGCGATGCAGCGCACCGCTGAAGTGCCGCGGTTCGCGGCGCTGTCGGCCGGCTTCGGCGCCGTGCTCGAGATGCCTTTCGACAAGCGGCAGCTGTTCAACGTGCTGCATTCGGTCACTGCGGGCGAGGAAGCTCGCGAAGGCGTGGTGCGCCTGCAGGACTATGCGCGGCGCAGCGGGGCGGCGAAAGGTCTTCAGGTGCTGGTTGCCGACGACAATCCGACCAACCGCGAGGTGCTGGGGCGGATCCTTGAGCGTGGCGGCCACGTCGCAACCCTGGTTTCGGACGGCGACCGCGCCCTGGACGCGCTCGAAAATACGCGTTTCGACATCGCGCTGATCGACCGCAACATGCCCCGCCTGAGTGGCCTCGAAACCGTGCAGGCGATCCGGCTCACGACCGGCGCGCGCGAGCGCCTTCCGGTGATCGTGCTTTCGGCCGACGCCACGCCTGAAGCAAAACGCGAATGCCTGGAAGCAGGCGCGGATTCGTTTCTCGCCAAGCCGATCGAGGCGGCCCGTCTGCTGGAGGAGCTCCAGGTGCTGTGCGGCGGCAAGGGCCAGGACATCGCGGAATCCGCGGCAACGATGGATGCGCCGCGGCTGTTGGGCGCCGAAAGGCGGGAGGGTCCGGTTCCGATCATCAACGCCGATACGCTCGCCGACCTGGAAGAACTGGGTTCGTCAGCCGCCTTCATGGACAAGCTCATCGGCGTGTTCGTCGCGGACAACATCACCCTGCTGGCGAAGATGGAAGCCTCGCTGGCGGCGCGCAACGTCGGCGAATTCCGCAGCCACCTACACGCTATGAAGGGCTCGGCCGCGAGCATGGGCGCCGAGCGGCTGACGGGCTACTGCAAGGAAGTGGGGCGGTATTCGGACTCCGAGGTAAAACTCCGGATTCCGGCGCTGCTGAAATCCCTGCGCGAGGAACTTGCGGCGACCCGCGACGCGTTCGAGCGCTACCTTCTGGCACGGAAGAAATCCACGGGCTGATCGCCGGGCTGCGGTAGCATTTCCCGCATGTCCGTCCGCGTCGTCCGAACTGCGCGCCCGCCCGGCCCGCGTGGCCTGCCCCTTATCGGTGAAGCGCGCAATTTCGCGCGCGACCCGCTGGCCTTCCTTACTGGTGTTGCCGCCGAGTACGGCGACATTGCCAATTTCCGGTTGGGCGGCCTTGACGTGTTTTTCGTCCGGCATCCGGACTACGTCCGCGAAGTACTGATCACGCAGCGCACCAGCTTTACTATGACGGCACTTAGGGCCAAGATCAATGCGGTCGTCGGCGAGGGGTTATTCACCTCGCGTGGGGAACTGCATGCGCGCCAGCAACGCCTGATGCTGCCGGTGTTCCGTAAGTCGCGCATAGCGGCCTATGCCGCGCAGATGGCGGAGTTGTCGCGACGCGCGCGTGATCAGTGGCAGTCCGGTTCCACCATCGACATTGCCGACGAAATGATGAAGCTGACCATGTTGATCGCCGCCCAGGCGCTGTTCGAGCAGGATATCGGTAGCGATACGCAGGCGGTCTCCAGGAACATCGGCGCAGTTCTCGATTTCTTCACCCGCCTGTCGTCGCCGTTCCTCAAGTTCGCTCTCGCCCTGCCGCTGCCATCGTCGCTGCGCTTCAAGAGGGCGGTGCGCGATCTCGACGTGATCATCTACCGCATGATCGAGCGGCGCAAGCGCGCCGCGGGTGCCGGAACCGACCTCCTGTCGTTGCTGATGCAGGCGAAGGACGACGAGACCAACGTCTACATGAATGAAAAACAGCTTCGCGACGAGGTGCTGACACTGCTGATCGCGGGGCATGAAACCACCGCCAACGTACTCGCTTGGACCTTCTACCTGCTGGCGCTGCGGCCCGATGCCGAGCAACGGATGCATGAGGAGTCGAAAACGGTGCTTGGCAGGCGCGCAGCGTTCACCGCTGCGGACCTAGATCGCCTTGCGTACACGCGCATGGTGATGCAGGAGGGCATGCGACTCTATCCACCCGGCTGGTTCATCGGCCGCCAAGCGCTGTCCGAGGTCAAGCTTGGCGGCTACACGGTGCCCAAGGGAGCAGTGGTGATGATGAGCCAATACGTCACGCATCGCGACGCGCGCTTTTTCTCCGAACCGGATCAATTCAAGCCGGAGCGCTGGGAGGGCGATCTCGAGGATCGGCTGCCGCGCGGCGCCTATTTCCCGTTCAGCGCCGGCGACCGCCACTGCATTGGCGAGGGATTTGCCTGGCAGGAGGCACTGCTGATTCTTGCCACGTTGGCCGAACGCTGGAGTTTCGAGCTGGTTCCGGGCCAGGATATCCGCCCCAAGCCGTCCGTGACCCTGCGTCCGGACGGACCGATAAAAATGATCGTGCGGCCACGATGAAACACCGGACAAATAGGGCCAGCGCGCGGCTCGCGCGACTGTAGAATCGCGGCTTTCGCAACGGAAGGGAAGCATGTCGTTCTTCATCACGCTGGTGGAAAACTCCGACGCCAGCCGGCGCGCCATCGAGACCTCGCCCAAGGTGCACTCGATGATGCAGAAGGGTCTGTCCCTTGCCGAGTACCGCGCTTTCCTGCACGACCTCTACCACATCGTCTGGCATTTTTGCCCGATCATGGCCGTCGCCGCGGCGCGCTGCGACGACCGGCTGCGCAACATCCGCTACGAGCTCTACGAAAGGATAGAAGAGGAGAAGGGGCACGAAAACTGGGTGCTGGAAGACATCGGTGCGGTGGGGGGAGACGTCGCGCGCGCTTCGAAGGCGGCGCCCAGCGCGCCGGTACAGGCGATGATCGGCTACAACTACTATGCCGCCGAGCGGGTGCATCCCTGCTCGGTGCTCGGCATGCTTTACGTCCTCGAGGTCGTGGCCTCAGTCTACGGCGGCAAGGTGGCCGATTCCATCGCGCGCGCGATCGGGCGGGAGACCGGGACGGGGGGGTTCCGGTTCCTGTCCTCCCACGCGACGATGGATGCGGACCACATGGCGAAGCTCAACGTGCTGCTGAAGACCATCGACGATCCGGCAGCCCAGGCCGCGGTCCTCGAGTCGACGCAGGTCAACTTCCACCAGTTCGGCCAGCTGTTCGCCGAGGGCGGCTTCGTGTCGCACATCTCGCACCTCGCGCACTGACCATCCGGGATCAGCCCGCCGCCATCGCCACGCCGGCCGCCGGGATCGCCGCTGCAGTTGCCGCGTCCATGCGCTCCATCTGCGCCCGCACCACCCGGCTCATCATGCGCATGTCGCGGTCTTCGAGCCGCAGCGCGCAATCCACCCAGGTATCGACGACCGCATCGAGCTCGCCGCGAGTAATCGGGTTCACCTGCTGGCGGACCCGCATCACGGCTTGGTGGCCGCTGCGCCGGCGCGCGTTCTTCTCGATCCAGGCCTGAACCGCCGCCTCGCCTTCGCCATCCTTCGCCAGCACGTCGATGATGCCCATTTCGTGCAGCTTGGTCGCGGGCAGGATCTTGCCGGACAGGATCAGCTCCTCGGCGATTCGCGGGCTCGCGCGCCGCGCGAGCAGGCTGTAGGCGCCCATGCCGGGGAACAGGTTGAACAGGATCTCCGGCAGGCCCATCATCGCCGACTCCTCGGCAACGATGACATCCGACGACAGCGCGGTCTCGAAGCCGCCGCCCAGCGCGTCGCCCTGCACCAGGGAGATGGTGGTCAGCGTCGGGCAGAAATAGTTCTGCACCCGGGCGTGGATGTTGTCGATGCACAGCTTGGCATAGTGCGCGAGTGCGTCGCGATCGCGCGACCGGATCAGCAGCAGGAACAGCGCCAGGTCGCCGCCAAGGTTGTACACGCGCGGCACGCGCGATGCCGCTACGTAGTAGTGCACCTTCTGCATCGCGCCCTCGAATTCGATGTGCCCGCTGTTCGCGGTCAGCTCGCCGCCGAAAGCGCGGATGTCCTTGAGCAGGCCGAGGTTGAAGCAGGGGTTCCCCCGCTGGTTCATATAGCCCCACACCGTACCCGTCGCCGGTTCGTACTCGTACTGCACTTCCGCGTAGGTCTTGCACGGGCTGCGCAGCCCGACCGTATCCCCTAAATTGCTCATGACGTTGCCCCCAGATAAAAATCCCCCTTGCGGGGGGTATTCGACTCGGCCCCGAGCCCATGCTGGAGCCTCCCGCGGACCATTAGACGCCGGATGCCTGCCCCGTGCAAACGGGGTGTTGCTTTTTCGGAACGGGCGTGATTGCGCCGGGACGGCCGGCAAGACGAAATGATCAACCCGGGTTCTAGCCGAAACGGGGTACTTGGGTTAAAGTTTTCCGGTCGTCGTTTGCAGGGTGTTCGGAGGGGCATTCATGTACGCAATCATCTACAAGTCCGACGGATTCCCGGTCTGCCAGCAGGTCGCGGGCGTAAGTCCGGACCCGGTCGTGACATGGAATACCGAGGCCGCGGCCAAGGCCTTCATCACTTCCAAGGGCGGCGACGCCGATTTCCAGGCGGTGCAACTCACCGACGAGGCCATGGACAAGATCGCGCAGGCGATGGGCTGCCCGGTCGAATCGATGATGTTCGAGCCGTATCCCAGTTAGCCGAGGTAAACCCGGCCCGCTAGCCCAGGCTGAAGAATTCGCGGCGGCTTTTCATGTCGCGCACGCGTGCGAGCAGCAGCTCCAGGTCTGCGTCGCGCGCCACGAAGTTCAGGTTCTCCGAATTCACGATCAGCACGGGCGCCGCGCTGTAGTTGTAGAAAAAACGCGCATAGCCTTCCGCCAGCAGCGCCAGGTAATCCTCGCCGATGCCCCGCTCGTAGTCCGCGGCGCGGCGCCTGACTCGTTCGTAGAGCGTCGCCGGCTGGGCTTGCAGGTAGACCACCAGGTCGGGCGCCGGCGCCTGAGGCCGGATGGCGTCGTAGATCTTCTGGTAGAGCGCCATCTCGTCCCCCGAGAGCGTGATGCGCGCGAACAGGGGGTCCTTGTCGAGCAGGAAGTCCGTCACCGTGGGGCGGCCGAACATGTCTGGCTGGGCCAGCGTCGCCAGCTGCCGCGCGCGCTGGAACAGGAAGAAAAGCTGCGTCGGCAGCGCGTAGCGCGTCATGTCCTGGTAGAAGCGCGCGAGAAACGGGTTCTCGCCGGGCTGTTCCAGCAGCAGCTCGGCGCCGAGCCGCTCGGCGAGCCGGCGCGCCAGGCTGGTCTTGCCGGCGCCGATCGGCCCTTCCACCGCGATATGGCGGAATCTATCCACTGCGGAAAATGAAGTACACCGCGCCCACGATGCAGAGCGAGGCCCACAGGTAGTCGAGCTTGAGCGGCTGCTTCATGTACAGGATCGCGAACGGGACGAACACCGTGAGTGTGATCGCCTCCTGCATGATTTTCAGTTGCGGCAGCGACAGCTCGGTGTAGCCGATGCGGTTCCCAGGCACCTGCAGCAGGTATTCGAACAACGCGATGCCCCAGCTCACCAGCGCCGCGACCCACCAGGGCTTCGCCGGCAGCTCCTTCAGGTGCGCGTACCAGGCGAAGGTCATGAAGATGTTCGACATGAACAACAGGCCTGCGGCAGCGGCGATCGGCGGAAACTGCATGTCAGGAGACCCTTTCCACGTTCTGGGTGCTGCAGGCAGCCAGCAGTTCGCGCGCGGCGCCGCGCCCGGGGATGACGATGTCCGGCGCGATTTCGGTCAGCGGCTCGAGCACGAAGGCGCGCTCGTGCATGCGCGGATGGGGCACGGTTAGGCGCGCCGAGGCGATGGCCTGATCGCCATAGAGCAGCAGATCGAGATCCAGCGTTCGCGGCGCACCGGCAAAGAGACGTTCCCTGCCATGGCGCTGTTCGATGTCCTGAAGTCGCCCGAGCAGCGCTTCCGGGGCGAGCCTGGTATCGAGCCGCGCCACGGCGTTCAGGAAGTCCGGCTGATCCAGGTAGCCCACCGGGCCGCTTTTGTAGATGCCGGAAGCCAGAACGAAATCCGTATCGGGCAATTTCTTCAGTTCTGCGATCGCAGCCTCAAGCTGAAGGCGCGGTTCACCGATATTGGCTCCCAGCCCCACGTAGGCAACGGTCATGCCTCTGGCGGCGCGCCCGTGCCGGCAGACCCGGCGGCTTTCTTGCCGCGGCGCCGGCGGCGGCGTTTCTTGTGCGGACCGGAATCCGGCAGCAGCATCGCGCGGCGCGTTTCCTCGTCCGCGCTCTGGAACGCGCGCCACCAGGTTTCGATTTCGGCCGGCACTTCGCCGCTTTGCGCGCGCAGCGCGAGGAAGTCGTAGGCCATGCGGAAGCGCTCGGCCTCGAGCAGCCGCCAGGGCCGCTGCCCGGAGCGCTCCTCAAACCGGGGCTGCATCGACCAGATCTCCCGCATCGTCGCCGTCAGGCGGCGGGTGATGGCGAGCTTGCCGCTTTGCGCGTCCAGCACCTCGTCCATCGCCCGCTCGAGCGCCGGGATGCGGCGCTCACCGCGCTTTTCGTGCAGCTTCCACGCTGCCAGCACCTCGTGCCAGAGCAGCGCGGCGAACAGGAAGGCGGGGGATACCGGCCGGTCGGCGCGCACGCGTTCGTCGGTCTGCGCCAGCGCCAGCGTGACGAAGCGCTCGCCGAGCGGCTGATCCAGGATCACGTCGAGCAGCGGCAGCAGCCCCTTGTGCAGGCCCTCGTTGCGCAACTGGCGCAGGCAGGCGCTGGCATGGCCCGAGAGCAGCAGCTTGAGCATCTCCTCGAACAGCCGCGGCGGGGGCACGTGCTCGAGCAGCGGCGCGAGGCGCTTGATCGGCGCGCGCGTCGAACTGTCGATCCGCAGGCCGAGCTTTGCTCCCAGCCGCACGGCGCGCAGCATGCGCACGGGATCTTCGCGGAAGCGGGTCTCCGGGTCCCCGATCACGCGCAGGGTGCGCTTTTTCAGATCGGCGAGGCCGTCGTGGAAGTCGATCACCTCGCCGGTCTTGCAATCGTAGTAGAGCGCATTGACGGTGAAGTCGCGGCGGCGCGCGTCCTCTTCCATGGTGCCGAAAACGTTGTCGCGCAGCACGCGGCCGTGCTCGTCCTTTTCCGAACTCTTGTTGTCCGCCGCGCGGAAGGTGGATACCTCGATCGTCTCGGGGCCCATCATCACGTGTACCAGGCGAAAGCGCCTGCCGATCACCAGGGCGCGGCGAAACAGCGGCTTGATCTGCTCGGGCCGCGCGTCGGTGGCGACGTCGAAGTCCTTCGGCGTGATGCCGAGCAGGACGTCCCTGACCGCGCCACCCACCACATAGGCGGCGTAGCCGCGCTCGGCGAGCACGTCGCAGACCTTGAGCGCGCTGCTGCTGATCGTGCTTCGCGTCACGCCGTGGCGCGCCTGCGGAACGCGCTGCGGTCCCCTGGTTTCGAGGCCGAGCACGCGGCGGATGAAGCGTTTGATCATTGCCGGCCGGGATTATCTCAGGGAAATCACGGGCCAGCCGCGGCGCCCGGCCTCGGCGGCCAGTTTCGCGTCCGGGTCGACGGCCACCGCGTGCGAGACGCGCTCGAGCAACGGCAGGTCGTTCTGCGAATCGCTGTAGAAGCTGCTGCGGGCGAATTCCTGCAGGCTGTGCCCCTGGCCCGCGAGCCAGGCCTCGACGCGTGCGATCTTGCCCTCGCGGAAGCATGGGATACCGGCGACGCGGCCCGTGAACCGGCCCGCCACGCGCTCTGGCTCCGTCGCCACCAGGTGCGGCACGCCGAATTCGCGCGCGATCGGGGCGGTAACGAAGCTGTTGGTCGCCGTGACGATGGCGCACAGGTCGCCCGCGCCCAGGTGCCGGCGTACGAGCGCCTTCGCGGGCGCGCTCATCGCAGGGCGGATGCGCGCCGCCATGAACCCGGCGTGCCAGCGCGCGAGGTCCTCGGGCGCGTGCTCGGCCAGCGGACGCAGCGCGAAGCCGAGAAACTCGTGAATGTCGAGCGTGCCGGCCTTGTATTGCTCGTAGAAAGCGGCGTTCAGCGCCTCGTACTCGGCGCGGCCGAGCGCACCCTGGTCCACCAGGTACTGGCCCCACTCGTAATCGCTGTCGCAGGCGAGCAGCGTGTTGTCGAGGTCGAACAACGCGAGGTTCATGCCGAGCGTTCCTTGACCGTAAGATTCATCCTTCCAGCGCTTTCAGGGTTTCTTTTACCAGGGGCAAGGTGATCAGCCGGCGGCTTTCAAGAGAATTCCTGTCCAGTTCTTCGAAAATCGCCATGAGCGTGGGCAGGTCGCGCCGCACATGCGTCAGCAGGTAGCTGATGACTTCCTCGGGAACGCGCATGCCGCGGCGTTCGGCCTCGCCGCGCAGGAATATGGCGCGCTCTTCGTCGGTGAGCGTCTTGACCTGATACACGAGGCCCCAGGCGAGCCGGGATTTCAGATCTTCACGCAGCGCAAGCTGCGCGGGCGGGGCGTTGCCGGCGACCAATACTTTGCCGCCAGACTGCCGCGCTTCGTTGATGGCGTTGAAAAGTCCGATCTGGGCGGTTTCGTCCAGCGTTTCGACATCGTCCACGATGGTCGGGCCGGCGCAGGCGCGCAGCAGATGGCTTTTGCCCGATCCTGTTTCGCCCCATAGGTAAAGGATGGCGTCAGGGAATCCGCCCGCCTGGAACTCGCGCAGGCGCGCCAGCAGCTCGGCATTGGCGCCGGCCACGAAGTTCTCGAGCGTGGGCTGCGGGGGTGGCGAAATGCCCAGCGCGAGCTGCTTCATCGTAAAATTGCTGAAAAGACATCATTTTAACCGCCATGCCGGAACCCCTCTCCTACCGCGACGCGGGCGTCGACATCGACGCCGGGGACGCGCTCGTCGAAGCGATCAAGCCGTTCGCCCGGCGCACCATGCGCCCGGAGGTGATGGCGGGGATCGGCGGTTTCGGGGCGCTGTGCAGCATCCCGGAAAAATACCGGCAGCCGGTGCTTGTTTCCGGGACCGATGGCGTCGGCACCAAGCTCAAGCTCGCCTTCCTGCTGGGGCGCCACAGTACGGTAGGCATCGACCTGGTCGCGATGAGCGTGAACGATGTCGTCGTGCAGGGCGCTGAGCCGTTGTTCTTCCTCGACTATTTCGCATGCGGCAAGCTGGACAAAGGCGTCGCGGTTCAGGTGATCCGCGGTATTGCCGAGGGCTGCGGCGATGCGGGCTGCGCCCTGATTGGCGGCGAGTCCGCCGAGATGCCCGGCATGTACCCGGAAGGCGAATACGATCTGGCGGGCTTCTGCGTCGGCGTGGTGGAAAAGGATCGCATCATCGACGGCAAATCCATCACGCCGGGGGACGCGCTGCTGGGGCTCGCCTCCAGCGGCGCGCATTCGAACGGCTATTCGCTGATCCGCCGCATCCTGGGCGACGACAAGCCCAATTCCGACCTCGCCGACACGCTGATGGAGCCGACCCGGATCTACGTCAAGCCGCTGCTGAAGCTGATGGCGGCGGTGCAGGTAAAAGGCCTCGCCCACATCACGGGCGGCGGGCTCATCGGCAACGTTCCGCGCATGCTGCCGCAGGGCATGCGCGCAGTGCTCAGGAAGAGGATGTGGCCGCGACCGCAGCTGTTCACCTGGTTGCAGCAGAACGGCAATATCGCCGAGGACGAAATGCACCGCGTCTTCAACTGCGGCATCGGCATGGTGATCGCGGTTGCGCGCGAGCATGCCGCCACCGCGACCATGCTGCTCAAGCGCGAAGGGGAACTCGCCTACGAAATCGGCTTCGTCGAGGCCGGCAACGCGGGCGAGCCGGAGGCGATCGTACTGTAGACTGTCATGCGATTCACTCTGGCTGCAGCCCGATATCCTTGACCAGCTTTGCCCAGCCTCGACCTAGCGGCCGGAATTGCGGCCCATCGTCCGCCTGCCCCTGGATTTCGGGGGATGGCGCTGGTCCTGGCGGCGCTGCTGGTTCTGCGGCTGCTGTGGCCGGCCGCCCCGCTGCTGCGGGCGCTGGCTCGCGGCGCGCGACAGCGACCCGACCCTGCGGATCTCGATGGCAAGCGCTTCGGCCGTGGCAGCGCGCACGGGGCTGGAGCCGTCCAGCTGCGCGGCTTCCTGTTCCTTCTGAAGGGCTTCCTGCAGCCGGCGCAGGGCATAGCTGCGCGACGCCTCCAGGCCGGACTCCCTTTCTATTTCCTTGCGGTGCATCTCGACGCTGGCGATGAGATCGGTGACCTCATCCATGAGAAATTCTTCGGTCATTCTCTGAAGGCTCAGGTGGTGCAGCGCTAGCGCTGCGAGTTCGCAATTATGGGTGCCGGCGGACTCCCGGCGCCACGGGACGAAGCCGAACAATACTACGTTTAGGGTGTTTTTGGCGCTCCGCGCCGGGCAAGCAGGATTCCGGCGAGTACCACCATGCCGCCGGCGATCTGCAGCGTGGAGAGCGACTCGCCGAGCAGCGCCCACGCGAACAGTGCAGCCATCACCGGCTGGAACAGCAGCCCGACCGACGAGAACGCCGCAGGCAAGTGCGCGAGCGCATACGCGATCAGGCCCTGCCCGGCGGTATGGGAAATCCAGGCCAGGCCAAGCAGCGTCAGCCAGCCGGCCGGCGTTCCGGGCAGCAGCGCCTCGCCCGAAGCGAGCGCCACGGGAAACAGGATGGCGGCGGTTATCGTGGTCGTCACGGCCATCAGCTGGAGCGTGGCGCCGCCGCGGTCGCGTACTTCCTTCACCGAAAGCAGGTACCAGGCGTAGAACATCGCGGTCACCACGCTCAGGCCGTCGCCGAGCAGCGCGCCGGGGGAGGCGCCCAGGCTTGCGCGCACAAGCAGGGCCACGCCGGCCAGGGCCGTCGCGAGCCCCGCCAGGAACATGGCGCTCGGCCGCAGCCGCCATAGAAGCCAGGCCGCCAGCGTGACGAAGATCGACGCCAGGTTCGCCAGCAGCGTCGAGTTGGCGACCGAGGTAAACCGGATTGACCAATGCCAGAACGCGAGGTCGCCGGCAAAGGCGATTCCGGCCGCGAGCATGTAGCGCCATGGCGGCGGCAGGATTTTTCTTTCTTTTGTTTTTACTGAAAAAAATAATACCCAGAGCAGAGGTACCGCAAGGAAAACGCGCCAGAACGCGCTCGCAGTCGGGCCTACGTCCGAGATGCGCACCCAGATCGGGGACAGCGCGATGAAAGTGGCGCCCGCGAAGAGCGAAAACAATGCCGGAGTCCGCATCCGCCGATGGTAAACTTTTGACGACTGCCATGTCCGCTCCACGTTTCGTTCACCTGAGGATGCACAGCGAGTACTCGGTGTCGGACGGCATCGTCCGCATCGACGAGGCGGTGGCGAAAGCGAAGGCCGGCGGCATGCCGGCGCTGGCGCTGACCGACGCGGGCAACGTGTTCGGTATGGTGAAGTTCTACACCGCGGCTCGCGCCGCGGGCGTAAAGCCCATCGTCGGCGTCGACTGCTGGATGCAGAATGGCGGCGACCGCGACAAGCCTTTTCGCGCGCTGCTGCTCTGCGCTTCGCGCACCGGCTACCACCGGCTGTCCGAATTGCTCTCGCGAGCCTGGCTCAGGAATCAGTACCGGGGCCGCGCCGAGCTCGCGATGGCCTGGTTCGCCGAGGAGGACACCGAGGGGCTGATCGCGCTGTCCGGCTTTGCTGATGGGGACGTCGGCCACGCGCTCGATTCGGGCAATGCGGCGGCGGCCGAAAAACTCGCCGCGGCCTGGGCAAAGCTTTTTCCGGGGCGCTACTACCTCGAAGTGCAGCGCACCGGCGCCGGCCACGGGCAGCTGGTCGGGGCCACGCTCGCGCTGGCGGTAAAACTCCGGCTTCCAGTGGTGGCGACCCATCCCGTGCAGTTCATTTCAGCCGACGATTTCAAGGCGCATGAAGCGCGCGTCTGCATCTCGCAGGGCTATGTGCTCGGCGACCAGCGGCGGCCGAAGCTGTTCGCGCCGGACCAGTATTTCAAGTCGCAGGAAGAAATGGCGCAACTGTTCGCCGACGTGCCGCAAGCGCTCGAGAATGCGGTCGAGATCGCGCGCCGCTGCAATCTCGAGATCGAGCTCGGCAGGAGCCGCCTGCCGGCGTTTCCCACGCCCAAGGGGGTTTCCCTCGACGCTTTTCTGGGCAGCGAGGCCGAAAAAGGACTGTCTCGGAGAATCGAGAAGCTGCATCTCAGGGGCGAAGAAATACCCCGCTACCGCGAGCGCCTTGCGTTCGAGATCAAGACCATCGCGCAGATGGGCTACGCGGGCTACTTTCTGATCGTCGCCGATTTCATCAACTGGGCGAAGTCGAACGGCGTGCCGGTCGGGCCGGGACGCGGCTCGGGCGCGGGCTCGCTGGTCGCCTATGCGCTCGGCATCACCGACCTGGATCCGCTGAAGTACGACCTGCTGTTCGAGCGCTTCCTCAACCCGGAGCGCGTGTCGATGCCCGACTTCGACATCGACTTCTGCCAGGACGGCCGCGATCGTGTGATCGACTACGTGCGCAGGAAATACGGCGAAGATTCGGTTTCGCAGATCGCGACCTTCGGCACCATGGCGGCGCGCGCCGTGCTGCGCGACACCGGCCGGGTGCTCGACCTCGGCTACAATTTCTGCGACCAGATCGCGAAGCTGGTGCCGGTGCAGCCCGGCAAGAACATCACGCTGCAGGACGCGCGCGAAATGGAGCCGCTGCTTGCGCAGCGCGAGAAGAAGGAAGAAGAGGTGCGCGACCTGCTCGAACTCGCGGAGAAGCTCGAGGGCCTGACGCGCAACGTCGGCATGCATGCGGGCGGCGTGCTGATTGCGCCCGGCAAGCTGACCGACTTCTGCCCGCTGTACGCCGCCGAAGGCGCCACGCACGTGATCTCCCAGCTCGACAAGGACGACGTCGAGGCGATCGGGCTGGTGAAATTCGACTTCCTCGGCCTCACCACGCTGACGGTGCTCGATTGGGCCGA
>DATGGA010000031.1:0-22251 GCA_035308765.1 Burkholderiales bacterium | reverse complement strand
GCAGACGACGCGCGCCCATTGGCCGTCGGCGCGCTGCTCCAGGATGACGTTGATCGCATCGGGCGCGATTTCGTCGACTTGCTCGAAACGATTGGGCATGGCGCGCTCCTCAGCGAACTTCGTAGGCGAATTGGCCGTCGGCCACGCTCACCTTAGCCTCGACGATCTCCTCGCGTTGCAGCGAGCGCTTCAGGATTTCACGCGACAGCGAAGGCAGGATCGAGCCGGTGATGATGTTGTCGATCACGCGCCCGCCGGCGTCCGGATCGTTGCATTGCGCGACGATGTGGTCGACCACGTCCTGGCCGAAGGTGAACTTCGCGCCGTGGTTGTCCTCGACGCGCTTGCCGACGCGGTTGAGCTGCAGCCGCACGATGCCGCCCAGCATCTCAGGCGACAGCGGGTAATAGGGAATCGTCACAATGCGCCCGAGCAACGCGGGCGGAAACACCTGCATCAGCGCCGGGCGCAGTTCGGTGGCGAGCTCCTCGGGAGGCGTCTGCGGGGTCTTTCGGCCCGCCGCCATGATGATGTCGGTGCCGACGTTGGAGGTCAGCAGGATCAACGTGTTCTTGAAATCGATGCGGCGGCCCGAGCCGTCCTCCATCACGCCTTTGTCGAAGACTTGGAAGAAGATTTCGTGGACGTCGGGGTGGGCCTTCTCGACTTCGTCGAGCAGGATCACGCTGTAGGGCTTGCGCCGCACCGCTTCGGTGAGGTAGCCGCCTTCGTCGTAGCCGACGTAACCGGGCGGCGCGCCGATCAGGCGCGCGACCGAGTGCTTCTCCATGAATTCGCTCATGTCGATGCGGATCAGGTGGTCCTCGGAATCGAACAGGAACCCCGCGAGCGCCTTGCACAGCTCGGTCTTGCCCACGCCTGTCGGCCCGAGAAACAGGAATGACCCATAGGGCCGGTTCGGATCCGACAACCCGGAGCGCGAGCGCCGGATCGCGTCCGACACCAGGCGCACGGCTTCGTCCTGGCCGACCACGCGCTCGTGCAGGCGGTCTTCCATTTTCAGCAGCTTGTCGCGCTCGCCCTGCAGCATCTTGGAGACCGGGATGCCGGTGGCGCGCGACACCACCTCGGCGATTTCCTCGGCGCCGACCTGAGTCCTGACGAGTTTGTTTTTTTTCAGTTCATTCTTTTCAGAACTCTTCAGTTGAGATTCCAATGCGGGAATCTTCCCGTACTGGATCTCCGACATTTTCTGCCAGTCGCCTTTCCGCTTGGCCTCGTCCATCTGCAGGCGCAGCTTTTCGATCTCTTCCTTGACGTGCTGGCTGCCGGCGACCTGCGCCTTCTCGGCCTTCCAGACTTCCTCGAGGTCGGAATAGTCCTTTTCGAGCTTCTTGATTTCCTGCTCGATCAATGAAAATCTTTTCCTGGAAGACTCGTCCTTCTCCTTGCGCACCGCCTCGCGCTCGATGCGCAGCTGGATCAGGCGCCGGTCGAGCTTGTCCATCACCTCGGGCTTGGAGTCGATCTCCATCTTGATGCGCGCCGCCGCCTCGTCGATCAGGTCGATGGCCTTGTCGGGCAGGAAGCGGTCGGTGATGTAGCGGTTCGAAAGCTCGGCCGCGGCGACGATCGCCGGATCCGTGATCTCGACGCCGTGGTGCAGTTCGTAGCGCTCCTGCAGCCCGCGCAGGATCGCGATGGTCGCCTCCACCGTCGGCTCGCCCACCAGCACCTTCTGGAAGCGCCGCTCCAGCGCCGCGTCCTTTTCCACGTATTTGCGGTATTCGTTCAGCGTGGTGGCGCCGATGCAGTGCAGCTCGCCGCGCGCGAGCGCGGGCTTCAGCATGTTGCCCGCGTCCATCGCGCCTTCGGCCTTGCCGGCGCCGACCATGGTGTGCAGCTCGTCGATGAACACGATGGTGCTGCCCTCATCCTGCGCCAGTTCCTTGAGCACCGACTTCAGGCGCTCCTCGAACTCGCCGCGGTACTTCGCCCCCGCCAGCAGCGAGGCCATATCGAGCACCAGCACGCGCTTGCCCTTCAGGCTCTCGGGCACCTCGCCGTTGACGATGCGCTGCGCGAGGCCCTCGACGATCGCGGTCTTGCCGACGCCGGGCTCGCCGATCAGCACCGGGTTGTTCTTGGTGCGCCGCTGCAGGATCTGGATGCAGCGCCGGATCTCGTCGTCGCGGCCGATGACCGGGTCCAGCTTGCCCTTCTGCGCGCGCTCGGTGAGGTCCAGCGTGTACTTGGCGAGCGCCTGCCGCTGCGATTCGTCCGCCTGGCCGGATACGCTTTGCCCGCCCCGCAACTGCTCTATGGCTTTTTCGAGGGACTGTTTTGTCAGTCCGGATGCCTTCAGCAGCTTGCCCGCCTCTCCCTTGTCGGCGGCGCAGGCGAGCAGGAACAGTTCGGAGGCGATGTACTGGTCGCCGCGCTTCTGCGCTTCCTTGTCGGCGACGTTGAGGAGGTTGGTGAGGTCGCGCGAGATATGCACCTCGCCCGGCGTGCCTTCGACCTTGGGGATGCGGCCGATGGCCTGGGTCAGGCCCTGCCGGAGGGTATTCGCGTTGCCGCCCGCCTGCGCGATCAGTCCGGCGACGCCGCCGTCCTCCTGGCTCAGCAAGGCGAGCAGCAGGTGCGCGGGCTCGATCTGCTGATGGTCGCGGCCGAGCGCGAGGCTCTGGGCCTCGGCCATTGCCTCCTGCAATTTGGTGGTGAATTTGTCGTATCGCATCGGTCTGATCCCAATAGCCTTTTACCCGACAGCATATTGGGACAATTTGACCTGAATCAAGCCGCGTATAGTCATGTAAGACCCAGACCCGGAGGGAGACCAAGGGCCATGCACCCCGATACCAGCCGGAACCTGCAAAGCGATCTCGAGGCCTGCTTCCCGTCGGTACGAGCGGCCACCGAGCGTCTCACCGAGGGCTTGAGCGCGGAGGACTGCGCGATCCAGTCGATGCCCGACGCCAGCCCCGTCAAATGGCATCTTGCGCACACGACGTGGTTCTTCGAAACTTTCGTGCTCGCGCCGAACTTGCGCGACTACCGTCTGTTCGACCCGACCTACGGCTTTCTCTTCAATTCGTATTACAACACGATCGGCGATCGGCACCCGCGGCCGGAGCGCGGCATGCTGTCGCGCCCCCCGCTGGACGAAGTCCTCGCGTACCGGCGACACGTGGACGAATCCGTGCGCCGCTTGCTCGCGGGGGCGCCGGTGTCCCGCGAGCTGGCGGAACTGGTCGAGCTGGGCATCCACCACGAGCAGCAGCACCAGGAATTGATCCTCACCGACCTGAAGCACCTGCTGTCGCGCAATCCATTGCGGCCGGCGTACCAGAAACCCTGGCCGCTTACTCCGATCCGCTCGCGAGTGCGGGGATGGATTGCGTGCGCCGGCGGAGCGCATGAGATCGGGCACGAAGGCGATGGATTCCATTTCGACAATGAGGCGCCGCGCCACCGCGTCTGGCTGGAACCGTTCAGCATCGCCACCCACCCTGTGACGCACGGCGATTTCATCGAGTTCGTGGAGGATGGCGGCTATCGCCGCTCCGAACTCTGGCTCTCCTCGGGCTGGGACACGGTCAATGCGCGCGGCTGGCGGGCCCCCGCCTATTGGGAGCGCCGCGACGGCGGCTGGCACACGTTCACGCTGCACGGCATGGTGCCGGTGGATCCGAACACGCCGGTATGTCACGTGAGTTTCTACGAGGCCGAAGCCTTCGCGCGCTGGGCGAAGGGACGGTTGCCCACCGAGGCCGAGTGGGAAATCGCCGCGAGGAACGCCCCTCGCCACGGCAATTTCGTCGAGAGCGGAGCCCTGCACCCGCTGGCGCTGCGGGAGCGACCGCTGGACGACACGCCGGCGCAGATATTCGGCGACGTCTGGGAATGGACGCGCAGCGACTACGGCCCCTACCCCGGCTTCCGCGCCGCCGAAGGCGCCGTCGGCGAGTACAACGGCAAGTTCATGTCGGGCCAGTATGTGCTGCGCGGCGGATCCTGCGCCACGCCGGCAAGCCACATCCGCGCAAGCTACCGGAATTTCTTTCCGCCCGACGCCCGCTGGCAATTCAGCGGCGTGCGACTCGCGCGCGATATCGGGTGAATCTACATCGTCGCGCGGATCAGGTGCAGCCCCCCGACTAGCGCAGCGATGGACAACACCACCGAGCCGATGATGTAAGCGGCCGCCAGCCCGAATTCCCCGCGCTCCATCAGGACATAGGAGTCCAGCGAGAAGGTCGAGAAGGTCGTGAATCCCCCGCAGATACCCACGGTAAGAAATACCCGCACGGTCTGGGGCAGGTCCCATTTTAGGGCGAACATTTCCACGAAGACGCCGATCAGAAAAGATCCGGCGATGTTGATGATCAGCGTTCCCCAGGGGAATGCAACGCCGAAAAGTTTTGTCGAGCCGACGCCGACCAGATAACGCGCCACGGAGCCGAGTGCGCCGCCGCCGGCTACGGCGAGGATGAGCTGAAGGTCCATCATGATTTCCAGCGCTCCGCCGCCTTGTCGTCCGTGGCTTTCGCCTCGACCCACTGCGCTCCGTCCCGGGTCTGCTCCTTCTTCCAGAACGGCGCCCGGGTCTTCAGGTAGTCCATGATGAATTCGCAGGCGGCGAAGGCGTCGCCGCGATGCCCGCTCGCGACCGCCACCATGACGATCCGGTCGTTAGGCTGCAGCGCGCCATAGCGGTGGATCACGGCGCAGTCCATGACCTGCCAGCGGGATTTCGCCTCGTCGACGATCTTGGCGATCGCGCGCTCTGTCATGCCCGGGTAGTGCTCGAGCGTCATGGCGACGTCGCGCACCAGGCCCGAGAAGGTCGCCACAGCGCCGATTTTCGGATTCGCGGAAATGGCTTTCACTTCCGCGCCGAGATCGAAATCCTCTTTTTGTATCGAAATCTTCATCCGCCCGTCACCGGAGGAAAGAAAGCCACCTCGTCGCCCGCCTTGATCGCCGCCGCCGGCTGCGCCATGTCCTGGTTCACCGCGGCGCGCAGCAGCTTGCCTTCGGCCAGCGCATCCGCCCAGGCGCCGCCGCGCGCGCGCAGGTGGGTCCTGAGCGCCGCGACCGTCGCGACGCCCGCCGGCAGGTCGATCTCTTCCGCATCCCGTCCCAGCTTTTCCCTGATGCTGGCGAAGTAGAGAACCCTGAGCTTCACCCGCATCTCACTTGTACAGCTCCGAATAAGGCAGGAAGCATACGCGGTCGCCGATCCGGATCGGCCGGCTTGCGGGGTTGTCCACCAGTCCGTCGGCCCAGGCCGTCGAGGTAAGCACCGCCGAATCCTGGGTCGGGTACAGATCCAGTCCGCCTTCCGCGTTCCATTTTACGCGCAGGAATTCGCGCCGCGAATCGGGCTCGGACCAGTCGAAATCGGCCCGCGCGTGGATGACGCGCGGCGCCACGTCCGTATGGCCCTGGGTCTTGAGCAGGAACGGCCGGACGAATATCAGGAAGGTCACGAAACTCGACACCGGATTCCCGGGCAGGCCGATGAACGACGCGCCGCCCACCTTGCCGAAGGCGAGCGGCCTGCCGGGCTTCATGGCAATTTTCCACATCAGCAGCGAGCCTTCCGCCTCCACCGCGGGCTTGACGTGGTCCTCGTCGCCCACCGACACGCCGCCCGAGGTGACGATGATGTCGTTCTCGCCCGAAGCGCGGCGCAGCACCTCGCGCGTCGCATCGAGCTTGTCGGGCACGATGCCGTAGTCGCGCACTTCGCAGCCGAAGGCGGCCGCGAGGCCGTTCAGCGTGAAGCGGTTGGAGTTGTAGATCCGGCCTGGCGGCAGCGGGTCGCCCGGCATCACCAGTTCGTCACCGGTGAAAAACAGGCCCAGCCGCACCTTGCGGTACACCGGCAGCATCTTGATGCCGACCGAGGCCGCGAGGCCGGTGTCCTGCGGCAGCAGGCGCTTTCCCGCGGCAAGAACCTGGCCGCCCTTGCGGATGTCGCTGCCAGTGCGGCGGATCCATTCGCCCGGCTTGGGCATCGCCTTTATTTTTACCGCGTCTTTTTCCGTTTCGGCGAATTCCTGCATCACGATCGCGTCGGCGCCCGGAGGAACCGGCGCGCCGGTGAAGATCCGTGCCGCGGTCCCAGCCTCGAGCGGCCTGCCTACCGAGCCGGCGGGTATGCGCTGCGCGACCTTCAATTTCTTATCGGACGAATTCAAATCCGACAGGCGCACGGCATATCCATCCATGGCGCTGTTGTCCATCGGCGGCACGTCCATGGCCGATATCTGCGCCTGCGCGAGCACCCGATTGACCGCCTCCATGACAGGCACCTGCTCGACCTCCGCGACCGGGCGCGCGCCCGCGAGCAGCGTCTCGAGCGCCTCGTCCACCGAAAGCAATCCCCTGTTCATGCAAGCTTCAGGTGGCCGAGGATAAAGGTGGCGATGGCTTCGTGCGCGTTCAGATCGAGTTGCGGCAGCTTCGTCCCCACTTTGGTGTCTGTCGCGATGGCGACGATGTGGGAGTCCTTCGGATGCAGAAATCCCTCCCCCGTTTCGGCACGGTACACCTCCAGCTTTGGGATGGGCGCGAATTTGTAGCCCTCGACGATCAGCAGGTCGCAAGGCGAGAAGTGTTTGACCTGCTCCTCGAACGCGGGCTCCCGCGCGCCGCGCAATTCGTTCATCAGCACCCAGCGCCGCGACGAGGTAACCAGCACTTCGCTGGCGCCGGCATGCCGGTGGCGGTAGGAATCCTTGCCCGGCACGTCGACATCGAAGCTGTGGTGCGCATGCTTGATCAGAGACACGCGCAGGCCGCGCTTCACGAACAGCGGGATCAGTTTTTCGATCAGCGTGGTTTTGCCGCTGCCGGACCAGCCGGCAAAACCGAAGGTTTTCATTGGTCAACGAAGGTCTTCATGTTCAGGCGGTTGCGCCGCCGCAGGAACTGCCCGCGCCCGCGGTACAGCCCAGGCAATGGTCGCCGAAGCGGATGGACCGCCGGATCGCGCGCTCGAAATCAAAATCGAAGATGCTGAGACGCTTGCCCTTCGCATCCGCCGCATCCATTTCCAGCATCTGGTTGAAGTCGCAGTCGTAGATGCGGCCGTCGTGGCCGACGCTGATCAGGCTGCGGCACATCACGCCCTCGGCCGCCGCGGGATTGAAGGCCGAAAGCAGTTTCTCCATGTACGACTCGAGCTGCCCTGTCTTGTTCAGGTGCAGCTTGAAGCGGTTGATCGGCATGTTGGTGATCGTATACAGGCTGTTGAACGCCAGCCCGAACTTTTCCTTGAGCTCGCGCTTGTAGTCGGCCTCGAGCCCGGCCTGCGCCGCCGGCAGATACGGCCCCACGGGGTTATAGACGAGATTCAGCGCGAGGCCGCTGCCCTCGACGCCGTAGCCGAGCGCATTCAGCCGTCTCATCGCCTCCACGCTCTTCTTGAACACCCCCGAGCCGCGCTGCGCGTCGGTGAAGTATTCCTGGTAGTACGGCAGCGAGGAAATCACCTCGATGCGGTTCCTGGCGAAGAACTGCGGCAGGTATTCCTTGCTCTCCCTGGTCTGCGGATTGCCGTCGAGCTGCACCGTCAGGTTGTGGCGCACCATCACGTGCTTGCCGAGCGCGACGGCCTTCTCGACGAAAGCATCGAAACCCGGATGCAGTTCCGGCGCGCCGCCGGTGATGTCGAGCCTGGCGATCTGCGGATGCCGCTCCAGGATCTCCAGGCACTTGGCGATCCCCCCGGGCGAAAGCATTTCCCTGCGCTGGGGAGATGCATCGACGTGGCAATGCCGGCAGACCTGGTTGCACAGCTTGGTGACGTTGACCTGCAGGGTATCGATGGACAGCGGCGGCAGGTCTATGCCGTTGCGGCGCAGCTGGGCCTCGAAATCGAATTTCGATTTTTCCTGAAAAACCCTGATGGGAAGGACCGCGCTCACAGAACCATTTTCTTCAGGTGATTCTGCATCTGCACCGAGTGCACCAGCGTGATGCCCGCCTGCATGACG
Organism: Burkholderiales bacterium; assembly: GCA_035308765.1. GTDB lineage: Bacteria > Pseudomonadota > Gammaproteobacteria > Burkholderiales > SG8-39 > RBG-16-66-20. Next base: position 14,281 of record DATGGA010000031.1, on the reverse strand, counting down.
GCGGCCACGTGCACCGCCTCCATCATCTGCTCCGGATTCGAGCCGGTCTCCAGGCACTGCGTGGTGTAGGCGTCGATGCAATAGGGGCATTTCTGCGCGTGCGACACGGCAAGCGCGATCAGCGCCTTTTCCCGTTTCGTCAGAGCGCCGTCGGAGCCCGTGACAGCGCCGTAGTACCTGAAGAAATCATCCGCCAGTTTTTTCGCGTGCTGGCCGATATCGCCGAATTTTTTCAGGTCCTCGGATTCGTAGTAGTTGCTCATGGATATCCTCGCGGCAAGCGGTGGAGCGCAAGGATACCTCGCGCGCCACTAAACACTTTGCTGCAACCGATATACCGGCCCGCCTCAGCGCATCGAAGAATAGTTCGCGGGCACGAAGACGTAGCCCTTGCCCTCGGCGCGCAGGTGTCCGATGCCCGGGAACGCGAGATGCGCCCCCGCCACCCAGTACCCGTGCTTCGCCGCATCGGCATACGCCTTCTTGCGCTGCACCGCCGCCGCCTTGGAATCGGTATCGAACTGGATGGTCACGGACGGATTGGGAAATTGCACCGCGGCCACATGCATCAGGTCTCCCCACAGCACAAGTTTCTGGCCGCCGCTTTCGACGACGTAAGTGGTGTGACCCGCGGTGTGGCCGTGGCTGGCTACAGCCTTGATGCCGGGGACCAGATCGGTGTCGCCGTCAAAGGGCTTGAACTTCCCGGCGTTGACATAGGGGTTGAGGGAAGCCATCGCGCCCTGGAAGAAGCCCTTGGCGTCCTTCGGGGCCGCATCCATATTGGCCTGGCTGAGCCAGAAGTCGGCGTCGTGCTTGTCCGCCCGCACCGTCGCATTGGGGAACGCGAGCTTGTCGCCGGCCATGAGTCCGCCGACATGATCCGGGTGCATGTGCGTGATGTAGATCTCGTCCACCTGCTCGGGCTGGTAGCCGGCCGCCCTGAGATTCGCCGCCAGATTGCCGAGCGTGGGACCGAACAGGCCGGCCGCGCCCGTGTCGATCAGAACCAGCTTCGAGCCCGTATTGACGAGATAGCCGTTCACCGAAGTCTCGACCGGATCTTTGAGGTACGCGCGCGCCAGCGCCTTGTTCACCTGGGCCGGCGTGGTGTTGGTGAGCAGTTTGGTCACAGGGAGCCCGACCGTGCCATCCGACAGCGCCGTGACCTCGAAGTCGCCGAGCATCATGCGGTAGTAGCCCGGCGCCTGGGTCTTGACCTGCGGGGCGCCGGCATATGCGGCGACGGAAAGGCACATGCCCAGGATGAGTGCAGTGGAACGGCCGCTTAGCCAATGATTGAGCGTCATGTGGTGATTCCTCGTTGTCGTCGTGCGTGTGATGAAGGATACCTGTCTGCGGGGAAAATTTCGTCTGAATTCATAAAACAAAAAAACCCATGCCGCGATAAATTTCATTTCTTCGCGTTCGGAAAAAAAAGCTGCTCGCCGCCGATTTTGTAGTCGGCGATAGCCTTCTGGCCTTCCGGCGAGATCACCCAGTCGACGAAGGTCCGCCCCATTTCCTTTTTCACCTGCGGATGCTTCGCCGGGTTAACCAGCATCACGCCGTATTGATTGAACAGGCGTTGGTCGCCCTCTACCGCGATCGCCAGTTCGGCGCGGTTCTTGAACGAGAGCCAGGTGCCGCGGTCGGACAGGATGTAGGCGTTCATTCCGGCAGCGGTATTGAGCGCCGGGCCCATGCCGGAACCGGTGTCGCGGTACCACGGTCCCTTGTCCTTCGCGATGTCGATCCCGGCCAGCTTCCACAACTCCAGCTCCGCGAAATGGGTGCCGCTCCGATCGCCCCTGGATACGAAAGGCGCCTGCGCCGCCTTGATCTTCTGCAAGGCGGCGACCACGTCCCTGGTTCCCGCGACCCTGGCGGGGTCGGGCTTCGGCCCGACCAGGACGAAGTCGTTGTACATGACGTCGAACCGCTTCACGCCCTGCCCTTCGGCGAGAAACTTCTCCTCGAGCGGCCTGGCGTGCACCAACACCACGTCGGCATCTCCTCTCCGGCCGATGTCCAGCGCCTGTCCCGTCCCCACCGCGACCACATGAACTTGGATCCCCGTCTTCGCCTCGAACACCGGCAGCAGGTGCTTGAACAGCCCCGACTGTTCGGTCGAAGTTGTAGAAGCCACGGTAATAAAGGGTTGTTGCGCTTCAATCGAAAAAGAAAAGCACAAGGAAAGCGCAAGAAAAAATCTCGTCAAACCCAAGGCAGATCTCCTTTGATGAAAGCCGCGGCTTCCGCCGTGGCCGGCTGCCTGAAAAACTCGTCGACGGGCGCCCGCTCGAGCACGCGCCCCTGGTGCAGGTAGATCACCTCGTCCCCCAGGCGCCGAGCCTGGCCGAGGTTGTGCGTCGCCATGACGATTTTGGTGCCGGACGCGTCGAAAGCCTTGATCACGGTCTCGATTTCCCGCGTGGCGCTCGGATCGAGGCTCGCCGTCGGTTCGTCGAGGAACAATACCTCGGGATGCAGCGCCCAGGCGCGCGCCAGCGCGAGCCGCTGCTGCTCGCCGCCCGAAAGCACCCTGGCCGGGCGTTCGGCAAGATGCGACAAGCCCACTTCCCGCAGCGCTTCGTCGGCGCGCCGCTCGCGCTCCTCCTCGGCGACACCCGCCGCGTGCAGCGCGAAGATCACGTTGGCGCGGGCCGACCGGCGCAACATCACCGGGCGCTGGAAGACCATCGCCTGCTGCCGGCGCACGCGCCCCCGGTCGGCGTCGCTCCATGCGATGCGTCCGGCGGTGGGCGCGAGCAAGCCGTGCATCAAGCGCATCAGCACGCTTTTGCCGGCGCCGTTCGCGCCCAGGATCACCGTGTTGGGGCCGGCGCCGATTTCCAGCGACAGCGGCGCGACGATCTCGCGCCCGCCCGCGGCGAACGACGCCTGATCCAGCCTGAGCGGAAGAATCATCCGTACCGCCGCTGCGCTGTTTGCCGCACTATGTCCGCCGCCGCATTCAGCGCAAGCACGAGCGCGATCAGTACGATTCCCAGGCCTAGAGCAAGTGGCAGATCGCCCTTGGACGTCTCCAGCGCGATGGTAGTCGTCATCACGCGCGTGACGCCGTCGATGTTGCCGCCGACGATCATCACCGCGCCGACTTCGGCGGAAGCGCGCCCCAGCCCCGCGAGAACCGCGGTGAACAGCGAGAAGCGGATGTCCCAAACCAGGGTCAGAGCCGCAGCCATGCCTTCCACGCCCAGCGAACGCAACTGCTCTTCGTACTCGCGCCAGGCATCTTCCACTGCCTGCCGGCAAAGCGCGGCGATGATCGGCAGGATCAGCAGCGTCTGCGCGATCACCATCGCGCCGGGCGTAAACAACAGCCCGAGCGGCCCCAGCGGCCCGGCGCGCGACAGCAGGAGATACACCACGAGGCCGACCACCACCGGCGGCAGGCCCATGAGCGCGTTCAGCAGCACGATCACCGCATGCCGGCCCGGAAAGCGGCCCACCGCCACCGCGGCCCCGAGGGGCAGCGCGAGCAGGGTCGCGAAAAACACCGCGCTCAGGCTGACTTCCAGGCTGAGCGCGATGATCTGAAACAGATTGGCGTCGGCCGATGCGATCAGAGCGAACGCACCGATCAGAGCCTCGGTGATGCCGTTCAGGATTCCCTCCCGGAATGTGCCGCCGCATAATATATGAAGCCAAATCGGGATTTACCTGTCCGGACCATGCGCTACGGCAACAAGACCCTCGGCCCGCGCCTGCGCGTCACACTGCGCAAAGGCGTCGCTTTCGGTCCCGGCAAGGCGGACCTGCTGCAGGGCATCCGCGACACAGGCTCGATCGCGGCCGCCGGCCGCGTCATGAAAATGAGCTATACGCGCGCCTGGGGGCTGGTCACCGAGATGAACGCGGAGTTCCGCTCGCCGCTGGTCGCCTCCGCCAAAGGCGGGGCGAAGCGCGGCGGCGCAAGCCTGACCGCGCTCGGTGAAGAAGTGCTCCAGTGCTTCCGCCGCATGGAGCAGGCCTCCGCCAAGGCCATCACCGCCGATCTCGCCGCACTGAAGGAGAAGCTGGCCTAGAAAGCGGGTTGCCGATGCGGCGCCCGTCCGATATAGTTTATTGACTATATCGGAGAACTTCATGCGCCGCCTCGCGTCCTTCGCCCTCCTGTTGCTCGCTGTATCCGGCCCCGCGCTCGCGCAATCGCCCGTCGTCTTCGCTGCCGCCAGCCTGAGGAACGCGCTGGACGAAGTCGCCGCGCTGTCGCCATCCAAACCCGTCATCTCCTACGGCGCGAGCTCGGCGCTGGCCAGGCAGATCGAGAGCGGCGCGCCGGCGCAGGTGTTCATTTCGGCCGACCTCGACTGGATGGATTACCTCGAGCAGCGCAAGCTGCTGCGCGAGGGCACCAGGAAGAACGTTCTCGGCAACAAGCTGGTGCTGATCGCGCCGGCCGGCAGCACGATCAAGGCGGACATCCGGCCCGGATTCGCGCTCGCGCGCCTGCTCGGCGACGGGCGGCTGGCCACCGCAGACCCGGCTTCCGTGCCCGCCGGCAAATACACCAAGGCGGCGCTCGAGAAGCTGGGTGTCTGGGACTCGGTCGCCGGCAAGATCGCGGCAGCGGAAAACGTGCGGGCGGCGCTCGCGCTGGTTGCGCGCGGCGAAACTCCGCTCGGCACCGTTTACGCGACGGATGCCGCGGTCGAACCGAAAGTACGCGTGGTCGCGGCGTTTCCCGACGGCCTGCATCGGCCGATCATTTATCCGGCGGCGCTGACTTCGACCGCGCCCGCGTCCGGCGCCGCCGCGGATTTCCTGGCCCTGATGTCCTCGCCCGCGGCCCGCAAACTGTTCGAAAAGTACGGATTCACGCCGCTAAACTGACGGAATGTTAAACGGACTCACCGCGGCCCTGACCCCCTCCGAGTTGGAAGCGCTGCGCCTCAGCCTGAAAGTCGCCGCCGTCGCCGTGTTCGCGAGCCTGCCGTTCGGTTTCGCGCTCGCCTGGCTGCTGGCGCGCCGCAGCTTTCCCGGCAAGACGCTGCTCGATGCTGTCGTCCACCTGCCGCTGGTGCTGCCGCCGGTGGTGATCGGCTACCTGCTGCTGGTACTGTTCGGCCGCCGCGGCATCCTCGGCCACTGGTTCGAGGAAACCCTCGGCCTCGTGTTCGCGTTCCGGTGGACCGGCGCGGCGCTTGCCTGCGCGCTGATGGGATTGCCGCTGATGGTGCGCTCGATCCGGCAGTCGCTGGATGCGATCGACCGCCGGCTCGAATCCGCCGCCGCGACGCTGGGCGCGGGCCGCCTCTGGGTGCTTGCCAGCATCACCATCCCGCTGTGCCTGCCGGGAATCATCACGGGCATGCTGCTGTCCTTCGCGCGCAGCCTGGGCGAATTCGGCGCGACGATCACCTTCGTTTCCAATATTCCGGGCGAAACGCAGACGCTGCCGCTCGCCATTTACACCTACACCCAGGTGCCGGGCGGCGACGCGCAAGCGATGCGCCTGTGCGTCGTTTCCGTGGTGCTGTCGCTGACCGCGCTGCTGATTTCCGAACTGCTGGTGCGCCGCGCCAACCGCAGGGTGTTCGGCGATGCGCATTGAAATCGACGTCGAGAAGCGGCTCGGTGCGTTCCAGCTGCGCGCGGCGTTCTCCTGCGACGCGGCGGTAACGGCGCTGTTCGGCCGCTCGGGCTGCGGCAAGAGCACGGTGCTGAACCTGGTAGCCGGACTGCTGAAACCCGATCGCGGCAGAATCGCCGTCGGCGACCGGGTGCTGTTCGACAGCGCCGCCGACGTCGATGTATCCGCGGCCAAGCGCCGCGTCGGCTACGTCTTCCAGGACGGCCTGCTGCTGCCGCACCTGAGCGTGCGTCAGAACCTGGTCTACGGGCGTTTTTTCACGCCGGCAGCCGAGCGCTGGGCCCATGTCGACAGGATCGTCGCGCTACTCGACCTTGCGCCATTGCTGGAACGCCGGCCGCACCGCCTTTCGGGCGGCGAGAAGCAGCGCGTCGCGATCGGCCGCGCGCTGCTGGCGAGTCCCCGCCTGCTGCTGATGGACGAGCCGCTCGCGTCGCTCGACGCCGGCCGGCGCGGCGAGATCCTGTATTACATCGAGCGCCTGCGCGACGAAGTCGGCGTGCCGATCCTCTACGTCAGCCACGAAATCGAGGAAGTCGTGCGCCTCGCTGGCCACATGGTGCTGATGTCGGACGGCGCCACCGCCGCCTCGGGCACGCTGCACGAGCTGATGAGCCGCATCGAGCTGCGCAAACTCATCGGCCGCCACGAGGGCGGCGCGGTGATCGAGGCAAGGGTCGCCGCGCAGGATCTGGAGACAGGCCTTGCCCGGCTCAGCTTCACGGGCGGCGACCTGCTGGTGGCCGACGTGAACGCGCTGATCGGCGAGACTTTGCGCGTGCGTGTGCGCGCGCGCGACGTCTCGATCGCGCTCGACCAGCCGCGCAACGTCAGCGTGCTCAATTGCCTGGCCGGGCGCATTGTCCAGATCGGCGACGAACCCGGATCGAGCGTCGACGTAAGGCTGGACATCGCCGGCACGCCGCTGATCGCGCGCGTCACTCGCCACTCCGCCAAACGGCTCGGCCTCGCCGTTGGCAAGGACGTTTGGGCGATGGTGAAAGCGGTGTCGCTCGACCGGCACAGCGTCGGCTACGCGTGACGGTCCCAAGAGTCAGCTTCGGCGAGGCGTTCCGCTTCTGGCTGAAACTGGGTTTCATCAGCTTCGGCGGGCCGACCGGGCAGATCGCGATCATGCACCAGGAGCTGGTCGAGCGCCGGCGCTGGATCTCGGAGGGGCGCTTCCTGCACGCGCTCAACTACTGCATGGTGCTGCCGGGCCCCGAGGCGCAGCAGCTTGCGACCTACATCGGCTGGCTCCTGCACGGCGTGCGTGGCGGGATCGTCGCGGGCGGCCTCTTCGTGCTGCCCTCGCTCTTCATCCTGATCGCGCTCTCGTGGATCTATGTCCGTTTCGGCAACGTCCCCGCGATCGCGGCCGTATTGCACGGCGTGAAGCCCGCGGTCGTCGCGATCGTCCTGGCCGCCGCGTGGCGCATCGGCTCGCGCTCGCTGCGCCATCCGCTCCTCTGGGCCGTCGCCGCATCGGCATTCATCGCGCTCTTCGCATTCGGCGTGCCTTTCCCCGCCGTGATCGCGGCAGCGGCGCTCGTCGGATGGATCGGAGGCCGCGTCTCTCCCAACGTCTTCACGATGGCGGGACACCAGGCCGCGAAATCCACGGGCATGAAGGCCATCCTCGACGACGACACGCCTTCACCGGCGCACGCGAAATTTTCGGTGGGACGCATCGTGATCGTCACGGCCGTATTCGTCGCGATCTGGGCCGCTTGCCTGGGCCTGCTCGCATTCGCGTTCGGGTTCGCGAGCGACCTCACCCAGATGGGCTGGTTCTTCACGAAGTCGGCGATGGTGACGTTTGGCGGAGCGTATGCCGTGCTGCCCTACGTCTTGCAGAACGCTGTCGAAACCTACGGGTGGGCGACGGCGCCGCAGATGATCGACGGGCTTGCGCTCGGTGAGAGCACGCCGGGACCGCTCATCATGATCGTGGCCTTCGTCGGCTTCCTCGGCGCCGGTGTCGCCGGTGCGCTCGTCGCGACGTTCTTCACGTTCCTGCCCTCGTTCATGTTCATCCTCGCGGGCGGCCCCTTCGTGGAACGCACTCGCGACGACCTGAAGCTCACGGCGCCGCTCACCGCGATCAGCGCCGCCGTCGTGGGCGTGATCGTGAATCTCACTGTGTATTTCGCGTGGCACGTCTTCTGGCCGGGAGCCGCGCCGGGCGCTCCCTTCTCGGGAGGCTTCGACCATGCGAGCGCCGTGATCGCGATCGTCGCGGCGATCCTGCTGCTCACGAAGAAATCGGACGTGATTCCCGTGATCGCGGCGAGCGGACTCGCGGGCCTCGCGCTCTGGATGGCGGGAATCTAGCGGGCCTTGTACGTGCCCGATTTGCCGCCGCGTTTCTCGACGAGGCGGATGTCGCCCATCGTCATGCCGCGATCGACGGCCTTCACCATGTCGTAGATGGTGAGCAGCGCCACCTGCACCGCGGTGAGCGCCTCCATCTCGACGCCCGTCTTCGCGACGCACTCGACAGTTGCGCGACAGACGACCCGGGAAGTTTTCCTGTCGAGCTTGAATTCGACGGCCACAGAAGTAAGCGGCACGGGGTGGCAGAGTGGAATCAGGTCGGACGTGCGCTTGGCGGCCTGGATCGCCGCGATGCGGGCCACGCCGAGGACATCGCCCTTTTTCGACGTGCCGGCCTGCACGAGCCTGAAAGTGGCCGGTTTCATGGCGATCGCGCCCTCGGCCACCGCGATGCGATGGGTCTCGGCCTTGCCGCCCACGTCAACCATGTGGGCCGCTCCGCGTTCGTCGAAATGGGTCAGCTTTTCCGTCATAATTGATTACTACTTCGCCCCGGGAACTCACTCTGTCCGGCGCCCATCATAGTAGCAGTAGCCCTGCTCAAACCGTGAAAAAGCGCCTCGCCGCCGCATTCGTTCTCTTCGCGTTCTTCACCGGCGGCGTGCGCGCCCAGACAGCCCTGCCCGACCTGGGGGACATCTCGTCCGCCTCGCTCTCGGATTCGCAGGAGCGCACCATCGGCAACCGCATCATGCGCGAGGTGCGCAACGATCCGGCGTTCCTCGACGACCCGGAGGTCACCGACTACATCACCTCGGTGGGACAGCGCCTGCTTTCGGTGGCCGACAATCCGCCGCAGGACATCACGTTCTTCATGGTGAAGGACGACAGCATCAACGCCTTCGCGATGGTGGGCGGCCACGTCTTCATCCACACGGGCCTGCTGCTCCTCACGCAGGATGAATCCGAGCTCGCCGGCGTGATGGCGCACGAGCTTTCCCACATCCTGCAGAAGCACCAGGCGCGCATGATCCGCGATGCCGCGCGCGGGCAGTGGACTTCGCTTGCCGCGCTCGCCGTGGCGCTGCTCGCCGCGCGCTCCGGCTCCGGCCAGAGCGGCCAGGTGACCGAAGCCGCCCTCGCCGGCGCGACCGCCCTCAGCATCCAGAACCAGATCGACTACACGCGCGAGCACGAGCGCGAGGCCGACCGCGTGGGCTTTACGCTGCTGGAGAAGGCCGGGTACGATCCGCGCGGGATGGCCAACTTCTTCGAGCGCATGCAGCGCGCCAATCGCGTGAACGAGCAACAGAAGGGCTCGGTGCCCTCGTACCTTCGCACGCACCCGATGACCACGGAGCGCATCGCCGAGATGCAGGATCGACTCGAGAAGATGCCACCGCGCATCCTGGTGCCCGACTCGATCGAATACAAGATCGCAAAGGCGCGGCTGCGCGTGTCGGGCGGCTCGACCACCGAGTCCATCCGCTTCTTCAAGGTCGCGCTCGAGGATGCGACAGTGCTTCGCCCGCGCGAAGACGTCTACGGCCTCGCGCTCGCGCAGCGCCGCGCCCACGATCTCGATACGGCGTGGAAGACGCTCCAGCCGATTCGCGTGCAAGGCCGGTCGCACCCCGCATTCGAGCTGCTCGCGGGCCAGATCCTGGGCGACATGCACAAGAACGACGAATCGCTCGCCGTGTACCGGACCGCTCTCAAGACGTGGCCCGGCTACCGCGCGCTCGCCTATGCGTATCTCGACCAGTTGCTCCAGACGGGCCACAACAAGGAAGCCATCGCCGACCTCGAGGAGCGCCTGCGCTCGCGTCCCGACGACTGGCGCCTCTACGACCTGCAGGCTCGCGCGTTCGACGCCACGGGCCAGGCGCTTTCGCAGCATCGCGCGCAGGCCGAGTCATACTACCGGCGCGGCAACCTCGCCGCCGCCGTGGACCAGCTCGAGATCGCGGTGAAGTTCAAGAAAGGGAGCGACTTCTACGAGATGTCGATCGCCGAATCCCGCCTGCGCGAGTTGCGCACGGCGCTCGAGAACGAGCGCGCCGCCGAGAAGGCTTTGAAGATCAGTTGAGCGCGCGAGCCACCGTCCTCGGCGCGCTCGCGATCGCTGCCGCACTGCCCGCCTGGGCCCAGCGGCCCGCTTCCGCGCTCGAGCTCTTCGTGCAGCGCGACAAGGGATACTGCATCGCGTGCCACCAGCTTCCCGCCGGCAGCGGCCCCGCGTCGACGTCGGATCTCGGCCCCAGGCTCGAAGGCGCGAGGATGCGCGCGCTCGGCAAGGCCGCGATCCGCGCCGTGATCGCGGATCCGACGGTGGCCAATCCGAGCACGGTCATGCCCCCCTTCGGCCGCCATCGCATCCTCGATGCGAAGGAGATCGACCGCCTCGTGGAGTTCCTCGATGCGCTTCCCTAGCGCGGGCGCGCTGGCGCTCGCGCTGGCTGCGACGTGCGCCGTCGCCGCGCCCGACGCGGTGCGCAAGGAAATCGCCGATCGCGTGCAGGCGCAACTGCCGCAGGGCGCGAGCGTGGACGAAGTCGCACCCGATGCCGATGCCCTCGTCGCCGCCGGGCAGAAGCTCTGGATCGCGAAATTCAAGGACAAGGCCTCGCTTGCCGGGTGCTTTCCCAATGGCGGCAGGCGCATCGTCGCGGGCTATCCGCAGTACGACGCGCGCCTGAAGCGCGTCGTCACGCTCGAGATGGCGATCAACCAGTGCCGCAAGGCCCACGGCGAGGCGCTATACGAGCCCACCGATCCGGCCACGATGGGCGCGGTGCTCGCCTACGTGCGCTCGCTCTCGAACAACATGAAGATGGCGGTGCGCGTGCCCGCGGCCGCCGAGCCCCGCTTCGAACAGGGGCGGCGCATGTACTTCACGCGCATGGGCCAGCGCAACTTCGCCTGCGCCTCGTGCCACCTGCAGGATGCGGGAAAGAATTTCGACGGCGTGGCGCTCTCCGCCGCGGTGGGCCAGGCCACGCATTGGCCGGAGATCCGCGCCGGCGTGCCGGTCACGCTGCAGGCCCGCATCCGCGAGTGCCTCGAGCTCATGGGCGCGGCGCCCTTCGCCGCGGGATCCGACGAGCTGAACGACGTGGAGTATTTCCTCTCGTACCTTTCGAACGGATTGCCGCTCAGGGCGAACGTGCAGCGCACGAAGGCGGAATAGCTCCGTCCTGCGACATGGCATAGAGGTAGCGAAGCTCCGCCGAGTGCCCCTCCGCGCGAATCCAGTAGTTCGGTCCGTCGGCCAGGAGGTTCTGCGTTTCCGCGCGCCGGCCCAGGCAGATATTTCCCGCGACCGCGGCGACGAACGCATATTCCGTGAGGGCATTCTTCACGCCGCGCGCGGAATCGAGCACGCCGCGTCCGTGCCGCGCCATCGCCTCGGGATCGCGTTGCGCCACCGCCGTGAAAAGATCGATCCATTCCCGTCCCGCCGGGCTCACGGTCTTCATGCACGGCGACTTGGTGATGTGGGTCCAGACCTCGGTGGCGGGTCCGCGCGCGAGGCGCGCATTCACCGAGGTCGCCACGCCCGAGAGCGACGGCAGGACCTCTTCGAAGCGGTATGACGGGGGACAGGTGCTCGCCCACGCATCGACGACGCGCGCGTCCAGGAGCGAGCTTCCGAGGCGAACCAGGGGCGCGGGCGGCCGCGGCTGGCCGAGCAGGAGATCGTGGACCAGCCAGCCTTCGTAGGCCGCATAGTCGGTGTCCGCGTTCATTCCATCGAGCACGGGATGCTCGGAAGGACGGAACGAGCCATCGAGCATCTCGAGCAGCGGCAGGGACGAGCCCTGGAGCTCGGCGAGGCTCATCACCTGCGCGCGCGTGAATCGCGTCTTCGAGGCGCGCTGGTCGACGATGGGGAAGAAGTCCGAGTTCGCCTGGTTGACCTTGCCGCCGCGGAACAACCCCAGCACCGCGCGCGAAGTGCCCATGGGGCGGCGAAGGACCATTCCGGGCTTGTCGAACCCGAGGCGCGATGAAAGCGGCTTGATCCCCGGCCACTGCAGCACGCTTTCGTCGAAGCGGCCCACGGGCCCGCCCTTGCGCGCGATGAGGATCACGTCCGCGTCGATCGACGTGTAGACGATGAAGTTCGGGAACGTCTTCGCGACCGCCTCGAAGATGGTCCCGATCGTGAAGTCGTCCATCTCGTAGGTGTGGAGCCACTGGCAGAGCACGCCGCCGTCGTTGAGCGAGTGCGAAAGGCGCGCGTAGAACTCCTCTGAAAACAGCGAGGACACGCCGCTCACCCACGGATTGGAAGGCTCCGAGACGATGATGTCGTAGCGCGCGCCGCCGCGGGCGAAATAGGACTTCGCATCGTCGATCACGATGTGGCTTCGCGGATCGGTGTACGCGGCCTCGACCACGGGACGGAAGAGCGCCGCGCCCTCGACCATGGCGGGCTCGATCTCCACCGTATCGACGCGCTGCAGGTTGGGAGAGCCCAGAAGCACCGAAGTCGACATGCCCGAGCCGAACCCGATCACGGCGGCTGTCTTCGCGTCGGGACGATGCCCGAGCGGCAGCGCGCCCAGCAGGAGCATCGTCGCCTCATCCTTCGAGGGCGGCGCTTTCGGATTCACGGCGATGCTCGCGTCGGGCTTGCCGTTGGTGCGGATCGAGCGCGCGACGGCGTCTTCGAGCACGTCCACGGTCGCCGTCTTGCCGTCCTTGTGGAAGGCGACGACCGTATCCGGGGCGATGCGCGCGGCGCCGGTACGGAACACGCCCGAGGAGGAGCGCCGCATGTCCACGTCGAAGAACGCGGAAATCAGCACGAAGGCCACCACGCCAGCGAGGGCGGGCTTGAGCCCCGCCTGGATCGAAGCGCGGCCGCGCGCGCCGCAATACAGCCACACACCGAGTGCCACGTCGATCGCCGCGCCGGCAACGAGCGTGCCGTGCAGGCCCAGCGGCCGCAACAGGAGGTGCACCGCGATGATCACGCCGATGATCGAGCCCAGCGTGTTCGCCGCGTACACGAGGCCGAGGGAGCGCTCGCCTTCGCGCGAGCGCAGGAGCCGGTACGTGATCAACGGGAGCGTCATGCCCGCGCAGATCGTCGCCGGCAGCATCACGGCGAGCGCGATGAACGTGGAGGCCGCGCTGAAGAGCACGAAGCCGCCGTCGTTGCGCGAGAGCGCCCCGAGGATCCAGGCCATGAGATCGAAGGAGCCGCTGTAGAGCGGGACCGTCGCCACCGCGGCGATGCCCATCAGCACCTGGACCCGGGCGAGGAAGCGGATCGGGTCGCCGAGCCGGTCGATGCGCGACCGGATCCACCATCCGCCCGCGGCGAGCCCCATGATGAAGCTCGCGAGCATGAGCTCGAACGAATAGGTGGATGCGCCGAGCACGAGGCTCAACATGCGGATCCACGAGATCTCGTAGATGAACGACGAAAGCCCCGTGAGGCATGCGACAACGAGCATCACGGTGACGAGTCGCGACTCGCTTCCCATGCTCGCCTCGCCCGCGGGCGCCGCCATCGGCCGAAGCGGGGCGGGATTCTCGCGTGACAGCATGAACGCGACGACGGCGATCGCGAGGTTCATCGCGCCCGCGGTGGCGAGCGTCCCGGGCAGCCCCACGGCGGGAACCAGCAGGAATGCCGAGGACAGGACTCCGAGCACGGCGCCCATGCTGTTCACGAAATAGAGCGTCGAGATGTGGTGGCCCGGCTGCATCGGATCGGTGCGCAACACCGCCGAGCTCACGAGCGGAAACGTCATGCCGAGCAGCACCGACTGCGGCGCGAGCAGCAATGCGGACAAGCCCCATTGCGCGGCGCAGAACGAGCTTCCCGCGCTGCACGTGGCGGGGAGCAGCGTGTCGTAGCCCCACTCGGTAGCGGCCAGGAAGATGGGATGGAAGACGAGCGCGATGATGCCGATCGCGCCTTCGACAATGGCGTAGAGGCGCAGCGGGTTGCCCATGCGCGCACGCCGCGCGCAGAGCCACGAGCCGAGCGCGAGGCCGCCGATGAACACGACCAGCACGAGGGTCTGCGCGTACGCCGCGTGGCCCAGGAAGAGCTTCACGTAGTGCGACCAGACCGATTCGTAGATCAGCCCGGCGAACCCCGAGACGAAGAACAGGGCGATTATCGCTTCGACTCGCTTGCTCAAGGGCGATGGACTCCGCGGGACGGGTTGCGCAAAAAAACGGGCCGCCAATGGCGGCCCGTTTTCCGGAACGGTGAAGCGGTTAGCGGCAGGTCGCCGGCAGGTACTTCGAGATGATCGTCGTGCTGGCCTTCGGCGGGTTGTTCGCCGAGCAGTTCCACTGCGTGATCGGGGCGCCCGCGGAGGCCGTCGCCGGCATGTACGCGAACATGTTGGTCGACGC
>DATGGA010000030.1:0-6738 GCA_035308765.1 Burkholderiales bacterium | reverse complement strand
CGCCGATCATGCCGCTGGTCAAGCAGCGCGACCTGCTGCTGATGGGCAATTTCTCCTTCGACGTCAATGCGCGGATCCGCCACGACAAGTGGTTCGACAACTCTCCTTGGGGCTCCGGTGCGCTGGCCTGGGGAGGCACTTTCCTCGATGCGGCGCAGAAGCTCGGCGGCAAGACCATCGCCTTCATGGCGGCGGACGCAGAGTTCGCGCAGAACCTGTGCACCGGCGGCCGCGCCATCGCCAAGGCGAAGGGCCTGCAAACGGTGTACGACCAGAACTATCCGCCCAACTCGGTGGACTTCTCCTCGATCATCCGCGCGGTGCGCGCGGCGAAGCCGGACATCGTGTTCATCTGCTCCTACCCGGCCGAGTCCGTGGCGATCGTGCGCGCGGTGAACGAAATCGGCGTCGGCCCGACGGTGAAGATCATCGGCGGCGGCATGGTCGGCCTGCAGTTCACGCCGAACATGGAGGCGCTCGGATCCATGCTGAACGGCTTCGTCAACTACAACAGCTACGTTCCCGAGAAGACGATGGACAACCCGGCGGTGCGCGAATTCCTCAAGCGCTACGAGGTGCGCGCCCGGCAGGCGAAAGTCGACGCGCTCGGCTATTATCTGCCGCCGTTCAACTATGCCATCGGGCAGATGCTCGAACAGGCGGTGGCCGCGACCAAGAGCCTCGACCAGAAGGTGCTCGCCGCCTACATGCACAAGAATGAAATGAAGACCATGGTCGGCAATATCCGGTTCGATGACGTCGGCGAGTGGGCGACGCCGAAGCTGGTGATGGCGCAGTTCCGCGGCATCAAGGACAAGGACGTCGAGCAGTTCCGCCAGCCGGGCAAGCAGGTGATCATCGGGCCGGCGGCGATGAAGACGGGTGAGGTGGTGCCGTTCGACAAGGCGCGGAACTAGGTTCTGGACGGTCAGCTTTTATTCGAGGCGGTTCTCGCCGGAATCCTGCTCGGCTGCTTTTACGCTGCGGTAAGCGTCGGGCTCTCGATTTCGTTCGGGCTGCTCGACGTGCCGCAGGTCGCCCATCCGTCGTTCCTTGTGATGGGCGCTTACGCGACCTACGTGCTGGCGAGCCACGGCGTCGACCCGCTGCTTGCCGGGCTGCTGCTGATGCCGGTGTTCTTCGTCTTCGGGCTCGGCGTCTACCAGTTCTACTACTCCACCTTTGAAGGCCGCGGCTCCGACCAGGGGCTGCGCGGCATCGCGTTCTTCTTCGGCGTCGCGTTCATCGTCCAGGTGGGCCTGATCCTCGTGTTCGGCGTCGACCAGCAGCTGGTGGACGCGTCCTATATCGGTTCCAGCGTGGGGCACGGCGAGATGCGGGTGCCGCAGCGGATGCTGGTTGCCTTCGGCGTCGCGTTGGCGCTGACCGCAGTTCTGGCGCTCTATCTCTCGCGCACCTTCACGGGCCGCGCCATCAAGGCGGTGGCCCAGGATGAGGGGGCTCTGCGCCTCATGGGCGCGAATCCGGTGCGCATCAAGCGCTGGGCCTTCGGCATAGCGACCGCGACCTGCGCGCTTGCGGGCGCGCTGCTGATCATCGTCGGCCCGGTGGATCCGAACCTGGACCGGCTCTATATCGGCCGCACCTTCTGCGTAGTGGTGCTGGCGGGCCTGGGCAGCATGAGCGGCACGCTGGTGGCGGGGCTGATCCTCGGCATCACCGAATCGATCGTGCTCTCCACCGCGGGCACCTCGTGGGCGCCCGCAGTCGCTTTCGGCATCCTGCTGGTCGTCCTCGGCGTGCGCCCGGCCGGGCTGTTCGGACGCTGATGCTGCGATTCACCGCCGGAGCGCTTGCAGTGCTGGGCCTGGTCGCGGTCCTGCCGCTGGTGGTGCACAACGAATACTGGTTCTTCGCCGGCTACGTGGTACTGCAATTCATCGTGCTCGCCACCGCCTGGAACATCCTCGGCGGCTACGCGGGCTACGTGAACTTCGGCACGGGCGCGTTCTTCGCGGTCGGCGCTTATACCGCCGTGGCGCTGTACAAGGCGTTCGCGCTGCCGCTTGGGCTGCAGATCCTGGCGGGCGCCGCGGCATCGGGGCTGCTTGGCTTCGGCGTCGGCATGCTGACCATGCGTCTGCGCGGCATCTTTTTCTCCATCGCGACCATCGCGGTGGCGATCGTGCTCGAGACCGTGGTGCTGAACTGGCATTACGTGGGCGGCGCCAAGGGGCTGCCGACCCTGCGCCCGGCGGAAGCGCCGTTTTTCGGCAGCTACACGGTATGGCTGTTCTTCGTCATGGCGCTGATCGCGCTCATCGCGGTCGGCTCGGCGCGCTATGTCGAAACTTCCTGGATCGGCCGCGGCCTGCGCGCGATCCGCGACAACGAGGGCGCCGCCGAATGCTCGGGCGTGCCGACGCTCAAACTCAAGCTCGGCGCCGCCACGCTTTCCGGCGCCCTGATGGGCGCGGCCGGCGCGCCGTACGCGCAATACCTATCCTTCATCGAGCCGACGTCCTCATTCAGCCTGAACCATGCGGTCAACGCGCTGGCGATGCCGATCATCGGCGGCATGGGGCACTGGATCGGACCGGTGATCGGTGCGGTGCTGCTAGGCACGCTGCAGCAGGTCGTCACCGTCACCGTGTCGTCGGAAGTGAACGTGCTGGTCGTCGGTGTGATGCTGGTGGTGTTCGTGGTCGCCGCTCCCGAAGGGATCCTGGGCCTGGTCAAGAGATGGAAAAAAGCCTCCTCGAAATAAAGAGCGTGTCGAAGCAGTTCGGCGGCTTCGCGGCCCTCTCCGGGGTGAGCATCGACGTCGCCGCGGGAGAGCGCTTCGGCCTGATCGGCCCGAACGGCTCCGGCAAGACCACGCTCATCAACTGCATCTCGGGCGTGCTCGACAACGACGGCGGCAACATCGTGTTCGACGGCGAGGAAATGTCCGGACTGCCGGCCTACCAGCGGACGCGGCGCGGCATCGCGAGGAGTTTCCAGATTCCGCGGCCCTTCGCCAGCATGTCGGTGTTGGAAAACCTCGTCGTGCCGCTCGAATACGTCGTGCACCGGGGTTCCCTGCATCTCGCCGACACCGAGGCGGAGGCTATGGAAATCCTGCGCGGTATCGGCCTTGCGGACAAGGCGGCAATCCGGTCCAACCAGCTGTCGCAGGTCGAGCTACGCAAGCTCGAGCTTGCCCGCGCCATGGCGGCGCGGCCCCGCCTGCTGATATCGGACGAGGCGATGGCGGGGCTGTCGGCCAACGAAGTCAGCGAGGTGCTGGAAATCCTGTTCAAGCTCAACGCGAGCGGCATCACCATCATCATGATCGAGCACATCATGCAGGCGGTGATGAAGTTCTCGCAGCGCATCGTGTGCCTCGACGCGGGACGCATCATCTGCGAGGGCGCGCCCGGGACCATCGTCGCCGACCCCGATGTGCAGAAGGCCTACCTTGGCGCTTGAGCTTATCGTTGAGGGCGTGGACGCCGGCTACGGCGCGGTGCGCGCGCTGCAGGGAATTTCTCTTTCGATACGGGAAAAGGAAACCGTGGCGCTGCTCGGTACCAACGGCAACGGCAAAAGCACCCTGATGAAGTGCGTGATGGGGGTGGTTCGTCCCTCCAGGGGAAAAATAGAACTGAGGCTCGGCGACGGAGTCCACGATCTCACCAGCCTTTCCACCGAGGAAATCGTCAATCTCGGCGTGGCCATGGTGCCCGAGGGCCGGCGGCTGTTTCCGAAGCTGACGGTGGAAGAGAACCTGCTGCTGGGCGCGTTCCGTCCGCAGGCGCGGCCCGACATCGCGAAGAACCTGGTGCTCTGCTATGAAACCTTCGAGGTGCTGAAGGAGCGGCGCAAGCAGCTTGCGGGCTCGATGTCGGGCGGCCAGCAGCAGATGCTCGCGATCGCCCGCGCCCTGATGTCCTCCCCGAAGCTGCTGCTGGTGGACGAGCCCTCGGTGGGCCTTTCACCGCTGCTGGTGTCGAACACCGTGACGATGATCAAGCAGCTGAAGGAGCGCCACGGGCTCACCGTGCTGATGGCGGAGCAGAATTTCCACCAGGCGATCCGCATCGCCGACCGCGGCTACATCATCGTGCACGGCGAGATCGTGTTCGAGGGCAGGACGGTCGCCGAGCTGGAAGGCAACAGCCTGGTGAAGAACTATTACCTCGGCACTGCGAGTTGACCGGGAAAGGAGCCTCGAATGGCCAGGCCCAGCACGAAAATCGCGCACCACACCACAGAGGCGATCTATGTCCGCGGCGCGAGCCTGGTCGACGACCTGATCGGCAAGCTCAGCTTCACCGAGATGATGTACTTCCAGCTGCTCGGCGCGAAGCCGACGCCGGCGCAGACCCGGATCCTCGACGCGGTGCTGGTTACGCTGATGGAGCACGGCCTGACGCCGTCGGTGATCGTTTCGCGCCTGATCTACGACTCCTGTCCGGAAGCGGTGCAGGCGGCAGTGGCGGCGGGGCTGCTCGGCGTAGGCAGCACGTTCATCGGCACGATGGAAGGCTGCGCGAAGAATCTCGAGGAAATTCTCGCCGCGCCGGAGGGTGAAGCCGCGCGCGCCAGGGCCGTAGCCAGACGCTTTCGCGATTCGAAGGCGCCGATTCCCGGCTTCGGGCATCCGCACCACAAGCCTGACGACCCGCGCTCGCCGCGCCTGCTCGCGATCGCGGAGGAAGCTGGCGTCCCCGGGCGGCACATCCGCGCGCTGCGGCTGCTGGCGAAGGAGGTGGACGCGGCCTGGGGCCGGCACCTTACGATCAACGCGACCGGCGCCATCGCGGCGCTGCTGGGCGAAATCGGCGTGCCGCAGGAAGTGGCGCGCGGAATCGCGGTGGTCAGCCGAGCCGCCGGCCTGGTGGGCCATATCCGCGAGGAGCAGATCGATCCGGCGGCGCGCCACATCTGGGATACGATTGCGGAGGCGGTTCCGTATTCGGGGAAGTAATACGGCATGGCAGAGCTGTCGAAACTAGGGCGGTATCAACTGCGCCGGGTTCTGGGCCGGGGCGCGATGGGCGTGGTTTACGAGGGCTTCGACCCTAACCTTGAGCGCCGCGTCGCGGTGAAGACCATCCTCAAGGCAGCCGCGCTCGATGAAGAGACCGAGCGCGCCTACTCCGAGCGGTTCGTGAAAGAGGCGAAAGCAGTGGCGCGCCTCAGCCATCCCAACATCGTGCAGGTCTACGACTTCGGCGAGGAAAACGAAATCGCCTACCTGGTGATGGAGTTCATCCAGGGCAGGGAGCTGCGCAGTTTCCTCGGCGCCGGCGAGAAATTCATCCCTGCGGAGGCCGTGCGCATCATGGGCGAGCTGCTCGATGCGCTCGATTTCGCCCACGAGGTGAACGTCATCCACCGCGACGTGAAACCCGCCAACGTCATGCTGGACGAGCAGCGGCGCGTCAAGCTCGCCGACTTCGGCGTCGCGCGGGTGCAGGACAGCGACCTGTCGGCCGCGGGCACCATGGTCGGGACGCCCGCCTTCATGTCCCCCGAGCAGATCCAGGGCCAGAAGATCGACCGGCGCACCGACATATTCTCGGCCGGCGTGGTGCTGTACCAACTTCTGACCGGGGAGCAGCCGTTCAAGGGCGCAGGCGCCTGGACGGTGGCGAAGCAGATCATGCAGGAGGACCCGCCGCTGCCCTCGAGCTTCGTCTCGAACGTGTCGCCGGCATTCGACGAGATCGTGGAGCGCGCGCTGGCCAAAAGGCCCGCCGACCGCTACGCGACTGCACGGGAGTTCGCGGCGGATTTGCGCCGCACCCAGGGTTCCGCACCCGCTGCTCCGGCCGCGCCCAGGCCCGCCGCGCCGCGGCCAAAGAGGATTTCGAGCGATGCGGAGATCGAATTCTGGCGTTCGATCCAGAACAGCGATGCGGCCGCGGAGTTCGAAGTGTATTTAAAGAAATTTCCAGACGGCACCTATGCGGAACTGGCGCAGATCAAGCTGGACAAGCTGCGGCAGCCGGATGCCGACGATGCGACCGTGGCGATCATCGAGCGCCGCCCTGCGGCGAGCCCGCCGGCGGAAAAGAAACGGTCGATGGCGGCGCCGGCGTTCATCGGTCTTGCCCTGATTGCTGCGGGCACAGGTGCCTACCTGTACATGGGCCGAGCGCCGGTGCCCGTTGCGGACACGGCTCCGCCGACCCAGGTGGAGAAGGTGGCCCCGGCAAAACCGGAAGTGAACGCGGCCGACATCGAAAAGGCCAAGAAGGAAACGGAGGAGCGCATCCGGCGCGAATTCGCCGACAAATCCGCGGCGGAGCAGGCTGCCGCGACCAAGGCGGCCAACGAGAAGGCCATCCAGGAAAAAATGGCTTCCGTGAAAGCTGCTGCCGACAAAGCGGCCGCCGAGAAGCTGGCAGCGGACAAGGCGTTGGCGGCCAAATCAGCGGCAGAGCGACTGGCGGCGGAACACGCAGCTGCGGAGAAGGCGGTGGCCGAGAAAGCGGCTGCAGAAAAAGCGACGGCCGACAGGCTGGCGGCAGACAAGGCTGCTGCGGACAAAGCTGCTACTGAACGTGTGGCGCGCGAAAAGGCGACCGAGGAGAAAGCCAAGCTCGCGGCCACCTCCAGCATCGAGCAATTCAAGGCGCGTCATCCGGGCAAGGTGGAAGAGGCAGAGCCTCCCACGGGCAGTATCCAGTACAAGGAAATCATCTATATAAACGACAAGAGCTGTCCGCCGGGTCAGATAAGGGAATTGACGGGTGGCAGCCCCTTTCGCGGGGTCGACCGGAAGAA
>DATGGA010000029.1:0-118708 GCA_035308765.1 Burkholderiales bacterium | reverse complement strand
CACGGGGCAGACCTACCTGCTGACCAACGGCACGCCGGATGCGGGCAGCTCCAATAGCGTGAACTGGACGGCGTTCAAGAACATCACCGATGCGACCGGCACGGTGAACTTCAACAACACGGGCAGCCTGACGGGCACGGCGACGGTGGGGACGCTGGACTACAGCGCCTGGACCACGAGCGCGGTGACCTACAACATCGGCACGGGGGCGAGCACGGGCACCGGTGGCACCAGTGGAGTGACGCTGGTCAAGGGCAACAGCGCGGACGCGGCGACCAACACGATCACCAACGGCGGGACCTACACGCTGACCAACGGCACGGCGAACGCGGGCACGGACGGCACGGTGGCCTGGACGAACTTCGGTGAGCTGAACGCGAACACGAGCGTGAACTTCAACAACACGGGCAGCGTGACGGGCAGCATCACCTCGCCGAATCTGAACTACGGCACCTACACGGCGGCGGAAACGTATGACATCGCCAACGGGGCGGGGCAGACCACGGGGATCGGCGGCACGCACACCGGGGTGACGACGGTGACGGGCAACGCGGCGAACGCGGCGACCAACCTGATCAAGGGCGGGGCGACCTACACGCTGACCAACGGCACGGCGAACGCGGGCACGGACGGCACGGTGGCCTGGACGAACTTCGGCAAGCTGAACGCGGGCACGGCGGTTAACTTCCAGAACACGGGAAGCATCACGGGGACGGTGACGGCGCCGACGCTGAACTTCAGCACCTACACGGCGCCGATTTCGGCGACGGTGACGGGGGCGAACGCGGGCACGATCACGGGCACCGGCGGGTTCAGCGGCGTGAGCACGATCAACGCCAACGGGGCCAACAGCAACACGATGGGCGGCACGGGGCAGACCTACCTGCTGACCAACGGCACGCCGGATGCGGGCAGCTCCAATAGCGTGAACTGGACGGCGTTCAAGAACATCACCGATGCGACCGGCACGGTGAACTTCAACAACACGGGCAGCCTGACGGGCAATTTGTCGGCGCAGACGTTTAACTACACCACATATGGCCAGGCCCTGACGCTGAACGTGACGGCATCGTCGCTCCTCAATAGCGGCGTGGGCGGGATTTTGACGTTCAACGGCACGAAGACGGTCAACGCGAACGCGGCGCAGACCAATTTGGTGGAAGGCACGAACGTGATCTGGACCCTGACCGGCGCGAACTCGGGCACCGGCGGCGGATTCAACTGGTCGTCGTTCCAGAACCTTACCGACACCGGCAGCGCTGCGATCTCGGGTAACGGCAGCGTGGCTGGCAATATTGCGGTGACGGGGAACGCCGCGTTGAGCGGTTCGCTTGCTGCCGGCGGCAACCTGTCGGTGGGCGGGAACGCGACGGTGAGCGGGTTTCTCTCAAGTAATGGGAACCTGTCGGTGACCGGGACGACTGGGATGAACGGCGCCCAAATCACGAGTGGGGGCACGCAGAATTACACCGGCGCAGTGACTGCGAGCGGGACGACGAATTACGTTCAATCGGCAGCCAGTGCGATCACCTTCGGCGGCTCCATCACGGGCGGCACGAATTTCGAGATTGCAACCGGCGGAACGGTTACGTTGGGCGGCCCTGTGAGCGGCATGACGAACTTTTACGTCACGGGTTTACTGCCGACCGCCGCAGAGCCGAATCCGTTCACGGATCTCACCAACATTCCGAAAGCGGGCGCCATCATCAGCTCGCAGAGCATCACGAGCTCGAGCTCCACGACGGGAACCATCACGCTGAGCGCGACGAATCTTGCCGGGCTGACGGGGGGGACTTACACCACCGGGCTGCTGCGACTTAACGCGATTACGCCGCCGCCGAACAATGCGGTATCGGTCAACGTGACCAATTTGGCGATCTCCGGCGCGAACACGAGCTGGAGTTTGGGCGGGACGGTAAGCAGCAACAAGGTGCTAACGCCTTCCGGATCAGACATCGGCGTGACAGTGGGTGGCACGGTCCTGAGCCAGAGCGCGCTGCAGTCGCAAGCCGTAAACGCCGCTTCCACGGCGTCGGCCAACGCGGCGGCGGAGGCGGCGAAGGAGGCGGCCAATACGTTCGGCACCGACAGCGTCGCGGAGCAGATCGAATACGGCTTCGCCGGCGACGTCGGCAACCTGCCGCCGATGGACCACAGGCTTACGGGCGTCGGCATCTCGGTTCCGAAGTGCTTCAACGAGAGCCGGGAAGGCGAAGACTGCTAGCCAGGCCTGGGGGCGGGGACGGCCCCGGCGCGACGGCGAGGAATCAAGGGGGCGCTCCGGCGCCCCTTTTTTTGGGGCCGTGTAAAATTGCACGGTTAGCCGCCGTGTCCAGGGGAGTGGAAGCACCCAGATGGCCGAGGAGCAAGCCCAAGCCGCCGTGTTGTTCGCTGATGTCAGCGGCAGCACCAAGCTGTACGAGACCGCGGGCGATCAGGTCGCGAAGGCCGCGATCGACGAGTGCATCCGCATCATGCGCGAGCGCACCGATGCGGCCAAGGGCAGGGTAATCAAGACGATCGGCGACGAGGTCATGTCATCGTTTCCCACCGCCGATGCCGCGGCCGACGCCGCGATCGAAATGCAGTCCGCGATCAGCGAACTGAAGCCGGTCGGCAACACCAAGATCGGGATCCGCATCGGCTTCAACTACGGGCCGATCGTGGTGCAGGCCGACGGCGATATTTTCGGCGACGCGGTCAATGTCGCCTCGCGCCTGTCGCACGTCGCGGTGAAGGGCCAGATCATCACCGCGCGCGATACCGTGGTGCTCATGTCGCCGATGCTCAAGTCGGCGACGCGCAAGATCACCGCCATACAGATCAAGGGCAAGGCCGCCGAGGTCGAGGTCTACGAACTGATGTGGCAGCAGAGCGAAGACGCGACCACGATGGCGGCGTCGCGCTCGGTCTACAAGCCGAAGAAGACCACGCTGCGCCTGATCCTGCAGGGGCAGGAGCACCTCCTGACCGACGAGCGCACCGCCGTTTCGATGGGGCGCGATGCGACGGCCGACCTGGTGATCAAGGACCGCATGGCTTCCCGCTCGCACGGCAAGATCGAGCGGCGGCTGGACAAATTCATCCTTACCGACCACAGCGCCAACGGCACGTTCGTGATGGTCGACGGCGACCGCGAGATCGTGCTGCGGCGGGAGGAATTCACGCTGCGCGGCAAGGGCTGGATCGCGTTCGGGCAGTCGAAGACGACCGCGACCGACATCCTCGAATACTTTTGCGAATGAACGCGGCGCGGATCGCCGGCGCGGTGCTGCTGGCGTGGGCAGGCCTGGCCACTGTCCCTGCGGCAGTGGCGCAGGACCAGGTCCGGGCGACCCACGAAGTGCGCAGGGGCGACACCCTGTTTGCAGTGGCACGCAAAGCCAAGCACGACGGAGTGACGCGCAACCAGATGATCCTCGCGATCTATCGGGCTAACCCGGGAGCATTTCCGGGCGGGAACGTAAATATTCTGGCAGTGGGAACAATTCTCAATATCCCGTCTCGGGAGGTTGTAGCGGCAATCGACCCTGCTGAGGCTGACCGGGCGGTCCGCGGCCTGCTGGCCGCCAAGCCAGCGGCGGTTCCGCCTGTTGCGACCATCAAGCCTGTCCCCAAGCCGGAAGTGGTGCCTCCGGGCATGGAGAAGGCTGCCAAGCGCTATCGCGACGGCCTCAACTTGGAGCGTCAAGGCGACGACAAAGGGGCCTTGGCGGCGTTCCTCGAAGCCGGGGAGGCGGGCTATGGGCTGGCGCAGCGCAAGCTGGGGCAAATCTACGACAAGGGGAACTCCGTTGTATCGCACGACTACCAGGCTGCCCTCAAGTGGTACCAGAAGGCGCGGGAGCAGGGGGTGGAGATCGACAAACCCCTGCAACGGATGACGCCGAAGTGACCGCGGCCATGCGACTTCTGCCCTTGTCTAACGCCCATAGCGTCAAGATAATAGGCAGACGTGGAAAATCGCCTGCGAAATCTAGCGCTTAGGGGCTGCTGCCATGGCGGCGGCTGAAGACCTCAAGCAGCTGGGGCGGTACGACCTTACCCGGATCCTCGGCAAGGGCGCGATGGGCATCGTCTACGAAGGCCTCGACCCGAAGCTTCACCGCAAGGTCGCGATCAAGACCATCCTGAAGGGCCACCTCGACGACGACGAAGCGGCCAAGGAATATTCGATGCGCTTCATGCGCGAGGCCCAGGCGGTCGCGCGGCTGAACCACCCCCACATCGTGCAGGTGTACGACTTCGGCGAGGAGAAGGAAGTCGCGTACATCGTCATGGAATTCATCAAGGGGAAGGAACTCAAGAATTTCTTCGACGCGGCGGAGCGCTTCGAGCTGAAGGAGGCGGTGCGCATCATGTGCGAGCTGCTCGACGCGCTCGACTTCGCGCACGAAGGCGGCATCGTCCACCGCGACATCAAGCCGGCCAACGTCATGCTCGACGGCCAGGCGCGCGTCAAGCTCGCGGACTTCGGCGTGGCGCGGGTCACGGACGACCGCTCCTCGGCCGAGAAGACCCAGGCCGGCACCATGGTCGGCACGCCCGCCTACATGTCGCCCGAGCAGATCACCGGCGGCAACATCGACCGGCGCACCGACGTGTTCTCGGCCGGGATCATCCTGTACCAGTTCCTCACCGGTGAAAAGCCGTTCACCGGCTCGGGCGCCTGGACGATCGCGAAGAAGATCATCCAGGACCATCCGCCGCTGCCCTCGTCGATCAACAACACGATATCGCCGCTCTTCGACTCGGTGGTGAACAAGGCGTTGTCCAAGAGCGTCGAGGGACGCTACCAGTCCGCGAAGGAGTTCGGCTCGGCGCTCAAGCGCGCGCTGGAGGGAAAATCGGATGAAGACGAATCCGACAAGACGGTCGTGGGCTCGATGGTCGACATCGGCAACATCGCCAAACCGTCGGCGCAGATGGCGACGGCCAAGGCGGATTCGACCAAGGGGACCACCGCCACCGGCAGCCAGGAAGTGGAGCTCGAGTTCTGGCGCGCGATCAAGGACGGCAACGACCCCGACGACTTCGAACTCTACGTGCAGCAGTTTCCGAACGGCATATACGCGGCGCTCGCGAAGCGCAAGATCGCCAAGCTGCGCGGCGTAGCCCCCGAGGAAACCGGCGCCAAGGCCAAGGCGCAGGCCGAGCAGGAAAAGAAGGAAGCCGAGGAAGCCGCCAAGCGCGAGACCGAGGTGAAGCGGAAACTGGCCGAGGAAAAGGCCAAGCTCGAGGCCCAGCTGGCGGCCAAGGAAGCCGAATACAAGAAGCGCGAGGAAGAGGCCGCCGCCCGGCAGGCCGCGGAGGCCAAGGCGCGCGCCGAAGCGGATGCCAAGCGGGAGGCCGAGGCCAAGGCGAGAGCGGCGATCGAAGAGAAGGCGCGGCTCGAGGCGATCGAGAAGGCGAAGAAGGAAGCCCAGGCCGAGCTGGCGAAGCGCGAAGCCGAGTACCAGAAGCGCGAAGCCGATGCCCGCGCCAAGGCCGAAGCCGAGACGAAGGCGCGGCACGAGCTGGAAGAAAAGGCGAAGAGGGATGCGGAACTGCGCGCCAAGGCCGAGGCCGAGGCGCGGGCCAGGCGCGAAGCCGAGGAGAAGGCCAGGCGGGAGGCAGAAGCAAAATCGAGGGCCGAAGCGGAAATCAGGGCCAAGAGGGAAGCCGAGGAGCGGGCGAAGAAGGATGCCGAAGCGGCCAGGCGCGAAGCCGAACTGAAGAAGAAGCTCGCCGAAGCGCCCAAGGCGAAGATGCCGATGGGCACGGTGATCGGCGCGATCGTGGCGATTGCGCTGGCGGGCGGCGGCGCCTGGTACTACTTCAACAAGGGCAATCTTGAAAGGCAGGCGGCCCTGACCGCGGCGCTCGAGACCGCGACCAAGGCGTCCGAGGAACTCAAGCAGGCGCAGGCCAAGCAGCTGGATGCGCTCAAGGCGATCGAGAAGGCGCGCGCGGACGAGGAAGCGGCGCGCAAGTCGGGCGACACCGCGAAAATGAAGGAAGCGCAGGAAGCCGGGCGCCGCGCCGAAGAGGAAGCGAAGAAGCAGGCCGAACTCGTCAAGCAGCGTGAAGCTGCCGCCAACAAGGCGCGCGACGACATGAAGAAGGCGCAGGATGCGGCCAAGCAATCCGCGGTTACTCCGGCCAAAACGGAGACGAAGGCGGAAGTCGCTGTGGTGGCGCCGAAGCAGGAGCCCGTGGCCAAGGCCGAGCCGGCCAAGGTCGATGCCGCAGCCGCCACCGCCAAGCAGGCGGAACCCGTCAAGCACGAGCCGAAAACCCGTTCCGAGAGGGAAGCGGCGCGGGATGCCGAAGCGGCCGCGAAGGCGTTGGCCGCAGCCGGCAAGGCGCCGGTGCAGGTTGCAGTCGCGCCGTCTGCTTCCGCGGCCCCGGGCTCGGCAGCTGCGCCTGATGCGACCTCCGCTTCGACATCGCCACCGGCAGCCATCTCCAAGGGGGCGGAAGGCGACCTGCTGTACCAGCAGGCGCTGAAGATGGAGAGCAGCGATGCGAAGGCGGCGGTACGGATCTATCGCCGCGCGGCCCGGGACGGCAACGGCAAGGCGGCGAAGCGGCTGGGCGAGCTTTTCGACAAGGGAGCGCCGGGCGTGGATCGCGACTACCAGGAGGCCCTTTCCTGGTACGAAAAGGCACGCGAACTCGGCGAAACGGTCGAGCTGTCAGGCAAGCGCTGACGTTTAGAATTCACCAGCCGGCGGTTCTGCGAGGCTGGATGGACAAAGAGGGTCATAACGAGGACTTGCGATGAGCGAGCGCCCGAAAGACGGCGTTGACCCCGACGCGACCGTGGTGCTACCGCGCGGCGGCGCCGATGCCGCGCCCGACCCCGATTCGACGGTCATGATGCCCGTGCCGCCTGTCGGCGGCCCCGATGACGATGCCACGGTGATGCTGCCGGCGCAACGTGCCGGCAATGCCGAAAATACCGACGATGACGCGACGGTCATGCTGCCGCTGCAAGGCGACGCCGGCGCTGCAGCGGAACCCGACCCCGAAGCAACGATTGCAATTCCGACCCCGGGCCGAAAGCGCGACGCCGTGCCGACCGCGCCGCCGTCCGCTCCGCCGGCAGGGCGGGAGGCGGTTTCCACCGATACCGCCGCGCTCGGTGGAATCAATCCGCTCGTCGGTGCGGCGAATCCGGTTCTCGCGGTGGTGCCGCAGGTCCGGCACACCCTGCGTCATCCCGATCCCGCAGGCCTGCGGGCAAGCCTGCTCGGGAGCATCGACAGTTTCGAGCGCGAGGCACGTGCGGCCGGCGCCGACGAGGAGGCGGTTTCTGCCGCCAGCTATGCTCTTTGCGCTCTGCTCGACGAATCGGCCGCTTCCACTCCCTGGGGCGCCGGCTGGGGAGGCAACAACCTGCTGGCGGAGCGCCATGGCGATGGCGAGGGGAGCGAAAAATTCTTCGCGCTGCTGGAGAAATTCTCGGCGGATCCCGCGGCGCATCTCGATTTGCTGGAATTTTTCTACGCCTGCCTCGCGCTTGGCTTCGAAGGCCGCTACCGGGATGCCGCCGACGGCCGCAAGGCGCTGATCGAACTGCGCGCGGGACTGCTCGGCCTGATCCGGCAACAGCACGCGCCGCGCGACGGCGAACTGTCGGCACACTGGCGCGGCGTGGCTGCGCCGGCGCGGCGCCCGGGCGGCGGCCTCGCGCTCTGGGCGAGTGCCTGCGGCGCGGCACTGTTTCTGGCGGCTGCGTACGTCGGCTACAGCGTATCGCTGGGAACGCTGTCCGATCCGGTGGCGCGCGACCTGGCGCAGCTGAAAGCGGCAGAGTCCGCCCCCGCAGCGAGCCCGGTCCCTCCGGCGGCCACGCCCGCGATCAGCGAACAGCTGGCGGCGGAGATCGCGCGCGGCGAGGTCGCCGTTACCGACAGCGCCGGCATGAGCACGATCGTGATACGCAGCGACCGGCTGTTCGCCTCCGGCAGCGCGCGCCTGGAACCGGATCTCGAGCCGGTCGTCCAGCGCGTTGCCTCGGCGCTCGACCGGGTGCCCGGCATCATCCTTGTTGCCGGACATACCGACGACGTACCGATCCGCACCGCCCGCTTCCCGTCCAACTGGGAACTGTCCAAGGAGCGCGCGGCGTCCGTGATGAAGCTGATGGCCGGCAAGCTCGCGGATCCGGCCCGCCTGCGCGCCGAAGGCGTCGCGGATTCGGCGCCACTGGTGCCCAACGACTCGGCGGCAAACCGGGCCCGCAACCGGCGCGTGGTGATCATCCTGCGGAGCGCGACATGAAGAGATGGCTGCTGGGCGCGCTGGCGCTGGTCGCGTTTTCGCTGGTGGCGTGGTTCGTGGGCGATCTGGTCTGCATCGGCGCCTGGCGCCCTTTCGAGACGCCCGCGGGCCGCGCGGCGCTGATAGCGGCGGCGGGAATCGCCTGGGCGGGCCTGGAATTCCGGCGCTCGCGCAAGGCGCG
Source organism: Burkholderiales bacterium (assembly GCA_035308765.1). GTDB lineage: Bacteria > Pseudomonadota > Gammaproteobacteria > Burkholderiales > SG8-39 > RBG-16-66-20. The sequence continues at coordinate 110,259 of DATGGA010000029.1, read as the reverse complement.
GATGGAGAACGAAAAGCTGCTCGAAGTGCTGGCGAGCGGCGGCGATTCCGATTCGGCGGCGCGCGCGGCGCGCGAAATCGCGGTGCTGCACCAGCGCTTCGAGGAAGCGGCCGCGATCCTCAAGCAGGCGCGCTTCAAGGGGCCCGATGGAGAGAGCCGCTACGTCAGCGAACTGCCCTGGTACGTGTTCATCGGCGCACCTGGATCGGGCAAGACCACCGCGCTGGTCAATTCCGGCCTGCGTTTCCCGCTGCGGGAGGCTGCCGGTGCGAGCGGCGACCCGGCGCTTGCCGGCATCGGCGGCACGCGCAACTGCGACTGGTGGTTTACCGATGAAGCGGTATTGCTGGACACGGCGGGCCGCTACACCACCCAGGAGAGCGACCTGGAGGCCGACGCCGCGGCCTGGCTTGGTTTTCTCGATCTGATCAAGCGTTTCCGGCCGCTCCGGCCGCTCAACGGCGCCCTGGTGACGCTGAGCATCTCGGACCTGATGCTGTGGAACGAAGACGAGCGCAGGCGCTACGCCTGGCATGTGCGCGCGCGGGTGGCGGAACTCTACGAACGCCTGGGCGTGCGCTTTCCGGTCTACCTGCTGGTGACCAAGGCGGACCTGCTTGCGGGGTTCATGGAATTTTTCGACGAACAGGGTGCCGAGGAAAGGGCGCGCGTCTGGGGCGCGACCTTCGGCCTCAGCGACGGCGGTTTCGTGTTGGGCACCCCGGGGCAGCGCTTCGCCGAGGAATTCAGCGCGCTCGAGCGCCGGCTCTACGGCGAAATGCTCGAGCGCCTGCAGGCCGAACCGGATCTGCAGCGCCGTGCCGCCGTGTACCGCTTCCCGCAGCAATTCCGCAGCGCCGGGCCGCTCATAGAGCAATTCCTCGATTCGGCTTTCATCGGCGTGCAGGGCGCTCCCGAACCTCTGCTGCGCGGCATCTATTTCACCAGCGGCACGCAGGAGGGCAACCCTATCGACCGCGTGCTGGGCGCGCTGACACGCAGTTTCAACCTGGAACGCGAGGGCAGGCCGGCGCCTGCCGGAAACCTGGCGCCCGGCGGCAGCGGCAAGAGTTTCTTTCTGACCCGGCTGGTGCGCGAGGTGATTTTTCCGGAATCCGGCATGGCGGGCAGCGACGAACGTCTCGAGCGCATGCGGCGCCGGGCGCGCCAGCTGGCTTACGGCGCCATGGCCGTCGCGACCGTAGCGTTGTTTTCGGTCTGGACGCTGAGCTATCTCGGCAATCGCGCATTCGTCGCTGCGGCGCAGGCGAAAGCCGGGGCGGCCAGGAGCGAACTCGAAAAACTGGGGGTGCCGAAGGCGGGGGACCAGGAACAGCTGCTGCGGACGTTGAACGCGCTGCGCGACTTGCCCGGCGGATACGGAGACCGGGAAAGCGGTACCGCCGCGGCTGGCGGCTTCGGACTTTCTCAGGAAGAAAAAATAGGAGCGCAGGCAATGCGCGCCTACCAAAACGCGCTGCGCGACGCCCTGATGCCCCGCCTGGCGGCGCTGGACGACGCGGCCAGGCTGTACGCGGACCCGAAACCCGATGCGGAACAGATCGCGGCCGCCGCGGTGCGCCAGTGGCGGCTGCCGAACGAAGACCGCGCTGACCTGGCAGGGCATTTGCGGGCCAGCCTGGCGGAGGGCATGACGTTGATGCACCAAACGCGGGACGAGGCGATAATCAAGAACGGGCGCAGGAAATCAGCGCCGGCAAAGACCTCATGAGCGGATCCTTCGAAACCGGCTGGTACGGCAAACTGCCCGCGAACGGCGACTTCGTCACGCGGCGGCTGCCGCCGTCCTTCATCGAGCCATGGGACGCCTGGCTGAACGCGATGCTGGCGGGCAGCCGCGAGCGCCTGGGTCCGGCCTGGCGCGACGCGTTTCTTTCGGCTCCAGCCTGGCGCTTCGTGCTCGCGCCCGGCATCATCGGCGATCACGGCTGGGCCGGCCTGATCGTGCCCAGCGTCGATTCGGTCGGCCGCTATTTTCCGATCACGGTGGCAAGCGCGTTGCCGTCGCAGAGCATGGATCCGGTGACTACCGTGGTGCGGGCCCATAACTGGTACGGCGAAGTCGAGCCCGTGGCCTACGCCGCGCTTTCGCCGGATGCCGAGATGGAGACCTTCGACGCGCAGCTTCGCAACCGGAGCTTTCCGGAGGATCTGATCGCCATTCCGGAATCCACGGAAGAGACCGTGCCGCCGCGCAGCCGCGGGCAGCGCGCGCTGTGGATCCCGCTGGGCAGCGACTTCCAGGGCGAAGCCGGCCTGCGCGGACTGGCCAAGCCGCTCGCCGAACCATATTCCGCCTGGCTGGCGGAGGAGTCCGAAATTTTCGGCCGCAGCCTGATGCTGTGCGAGAAGCTGCCGGCGGTCGATCAGTTCTGCGCCATGCTGAATGGCGAGTGGATATCGCGCCCGGGCGAGCGCCGGAGCGCGTAGGCGACGCCATGTCCCTCTCGATCAAAATCTCGAAAAAAGCCGGCGGGCGCTCCGACATGATCGCGAGCCGCTCCTGGCCGCAGAACAAGATCTCCATCGGCCGCGGCGAGGAATGCACTCTGGTGCTCGAGGATCCGAAGAAGCACGTTTCGCGCGTGCACGTCGAGCTCGAGGAAAAGTACGAGGGCACTTTCCAGCTGACGGTGATATCGAAAGTGAACCCGGTTTTCGTCAATGGCAAGAGGCATGCGCCGGGCAGCCAGATGGCGCTTAGCGCGGGGGACCGCTTCGAGCTGGGCGAGTACGAGCTCGAATTGCTGGCGCCGCCGAAGACGGATTACAAGGCCGCTCCGGTGCTTGATGTCGAGGAGACGACGCGGCCCGACAACCCGATGCTGCAGATGCCGAAGGCAGAGGCGGCGAAACCGGTGTCGGAAAAGACCGTGCCGGTGGAAACCGCGGCGCCGGAAGCCGCCGCTGCGCCGGCCGAGGCCGAGGAACCCGCGCTGGACCACAGCAAGCTGCCGCCCGTGGAGCCGGGAATATTCGACGAACCCGGGGCGGCTGTAGCGCCCGCGCCCGCGGCTGCGGCCGAGGGCGATGTATTCGCGGAATCGACCTACGTTGGAGCCTCCAGCGCGCCGCCGTCGAACCTCTTCGATGAAGCGACTTACGTCGGCGGCAGGCCGCCGGGGCAGGGAGCGGGGCCGGCCGGCGCGGGCCAGTCTGGCGGCGGCGGGGGTATGCGCGCCGCGGTCCAGGCATTCCTCGAAGGCGCCGGGTTGCAGGATAAGGAAATTTCGGATGCCGAGATCGAAGCCTTCCTGCTGCAATCGGGCAAGATCATGCGCGCCGCAGTGGAGGGGGCCATGGCGCTGCTGGTTGCGCGCGCCACGGCGAAAAAGGAACTGCGCGCCGAAGACCGCACCATGGTGGCGTCCAAGGACAACAATCCGCTCAAGCTGATGTCCGATCCGGAGGAGGCGCTGGCGTTCCTGTTCGATACCAAGGACCGCGCCGGCGGTTTTCTCGATCCGGTGCGGGCGATGGGCGATGCCTTCGACGACCTGCGCACGCACGAGGTGGCCTTGTTCGCCGGCATGCGCGCGGCGCTGCTCGGTTCGATCCAGCGCTTCGATCCGAAGACGCTCGAGGCCGAGCTGGAAAAGAACGCCGGCGGCCTGGGCCTGAACCGCAAGGCCAAGCTCTGGGAGCAGTTCGCCGCCTTCCAGCAAAAACTGGCTCGCGACGCCGAGGACGATTTCAACAAGGTCTTCGGCCGTGAATTCATGGGCACCTACATGGAACAGGTGAAGCGGCTGCGCGGCAGCCGCTAGAGAGTTGCCCGGGCCGGCGGTTTTGCAGGAGGCAATGAAGCGCGCCTTGGCCGCGCACCAGGCGGGCGATCTTCCGGCCGCCGAACAGATCTACCGCGCGATACTTGAGGCCGAGCCGGCGGACTTTGATGCGCTCCACATGCTCGGGGTCCTGGAAGCCCAACGTCAGCGCTACGATTCGGCGCATTTGCTGATCGGCAGGGCACTGGCCGGCAATCCGCGTTCGGCGATGGCGCATTCGAATCGCGGCTACGTACTGGTCGCGATGAATCGCCCGGCCGAGGCGCTGGCGAGCCTCGAGACCGCCCTGGCCCTTGATCCCGCGTACGACGAGGCGCTGAACAACCGCGGCAACGCCCTGCAGGCCCTCGGCCGCCATGCGGAGGCGCTCAGGTCCTACGAGCAGGCCCTCGCCGTCCGCCCTGACTGGCCAGAGGCAATGAAGAATCTCGGCAACGTGCAGCACCTGCTCGGCCGTTACGAAGCGGCGCTCGCCACTTACGGCCGCGTTCTCGCGCTGCGGCCCGGGTATCGCGAAGCGCTGAACGATCGCGGCGCCGCCTGCTACCAGCTGGGGCTGTATAAGGAGGCGCTCGACGACTATGCAGCGGCGCAAGCCGTCGATCCCGCGTACGCCGAAGCACACTGGAACGAAGGTATCTGCCGGCTCCTGCTGGGCGACTATGCGCGGGGATGGGAAAAATATGAATGGCGCTGGCGCAACGACAAGCTGAAGCTGCCGCCGCGCGCCTTCGCCCAGCCGCTCTGGCTGGGTACCGAGGATCTGCGCGGCAGGAGCATCCTGCTGCACGCGGAGCAGGGCCTGGGCGATGCGATCCATTTCGTGCGCTACGCCGCACGGGTCGCCGCGCTGGGCGCCGATGTGACGCTCGAAACGTTTCCGGAGATCGCGCCGCTGATGGCTTCGCTTGATGGCGTGAACCGCGTCATCGCGCGGGGCGCACCGCTGCCGCAGACGGATTTCCACTGTCCGCTGCTCAGTCTTCCGCTCGCGTTCGCCACCATCCCCGAGACGATTCCCGCCCCCGTTCCGTACCTGTCGGTCAGGGAGGAAGCCGCCGCCGCATGGCGTGCGCGGCTGGCGAAGGGTGGCGACAGGCTCGTCGGGGTGTGCTGGCGGGGAAGCAAGAACTATGGCGGCGATGCCGAGCGCAGCATCGCTTTCGCTGATTTCGCCCCCTTGCTGTCGGTGCCGGGTTTCCGCTTCTTCAGCTTGCAGAAGGAACTGACCGGGGAAGAACGGCGACTGGCGGATGGACTGCCGCTGATTCACGGAGGCGGGAGTTTCAACGACACCGCCGAAATGGTCGCGGCGCTGGACTTGGTCATCTCCGTCGACACTGTCTGGGCGCATTGGGCGGGCGCGATCGGCAAGCCGTTCTGGCTGCTGCTGCCTCATACCCCGCACTGGGTCTGGCTGACCGGGCGCGAGGACAGCCCTTGGTACCCCACGGCGCGGTTGTTCCGGCAGGCTCGCACCGGCGCCGGTTGGGAAAGCGTGATCCGCGACGTCAAAATAGAGCTTGCCAAGCAGCCGGATACTGTATAAAAATACAGTATCAATGGTCATCCTAGCAGACATCCTCCAGCGGCAAGCCGTCTGGCGCGGCGGCGCACTCGCCGAGCCGGCGGTGCCGGCTGCGCCCACCGGCTACGCCGGACTCGATGCCGAGCTTCCCGGGGGCGGGTGGCCGGCCGGAGGGCTGGTCGAGATCCTTTGCCGGGCCGAGGGCATCGGCGAGCTGCAGGTCGTGCTGCCGGCGCTCGCGGCACTGACCGCCGCGGGACACCGCATCGCCTGGCTCGCGCCGCCGTACCTGCCTTACGCGCCTGCGCTGCGCGCCGCGGGCGTGCGCCTGGAGCGCCTGACCGTGGTGCGTGCGCCGGGGCGGCGCGATGCGCTGTGGGCGGCGGAACAGGCGCTGCGCGCGCGCAGTTTCCACGCGCTGCTTCTATGGCTGCCGCGGGCGAGCTATCCGGAATTGCGGCGGCTTGCCGTGGCGGCCCAGGGCGCTCCGGGGTTCGTGCTGGCGTTCCGTCCGCCGGAGGCGGCCTGCGAATCCTCGCCCGCGGTGCTACGGCTCGCGCTCCAGCCCGGGCCGGAAAGCGAACTGAAGGTATGCATCCTCAAACGGCGGGGCGCGCCGATCGAAGCGCCGTTTCCTCTCCCCATCGAAAGGCCATTCACTGAAAGACCCGCACATGCTCTGGGTCGCGCTCCATTTTCCGCAGCTCCGGCGCCAGGCGCTGTCGCGCGGGCATGCGCCGCCTGAGCCAGAGCGGGAGGCGCTCGCGGCGGTGGCCGCCTGGGCCTGCCAGTTCACGCCGCGCGTCTCGCTCGAGCCGCCGCAGGCGCTGCTCATGGAAGTCGAAGGCAGCCTGCGCTATTTCGGCGGACGCTGGAAATTCCTCGCGCGGCTGCGCGCGGGACTGACCGGCCTCGGCTTCGAGGCGCGCATCGCAGAGGCGCCGACGGCGCGCGCCGCGCTCTGGCGGGCGCGCGGCGACGGACGCAGGCTGGAAGCGCAACCGGTTGCGGTCATGGAGCTCGTCCCGGAGGCGTCCGCTCTTCTCGCCCGTATCGGCGTGAACACCATCGGCGGTCTCATGCGGCTGCCGCGCGACGACCTTGCGCGGCGCTTCGCTGCCGTCCTGCTCCGGCAACTCGACCAGGCCCATGGCCAGGCGCCCGAAGCGCGTGAATTCTTCGTGCCGCCGGCGCGCTTCAAGGCGCGTCTCAAGATGCCGGCGCCGGTGCGCCAGGCGGGGCAGGCGTTGTTCGCCGCAAAGCGGCTTTTGGACCAGATGGAGGGCTTTCTTGCCGCGAGGCAGGCGGGGGTGCGGGTGTTCACGCTCGAGCTGGTGCACGACGACGCGGCGGCGACGCCAGTGGAAGTCGGGCTGGCCGCACCTGGCCGGGACGCGGAGCATTTCGCGCGGCTGCTGCGGGAACGCCTGTCGCAGGCCAGACTGGCCGGGCCAATAGAGGCCATCTGCCTCGTAGCCGGCAAGCCCGAGACCCTCGCGGGAGAGAACGGGCGGATCTTCCGGAATGCCCGGGCGGGCGGCGAGGAATGGCTGCACCTCGTCGAGCGGCTGCAGGCACGGCTGGGCAGTGCCGCAGTGCACGGATTGGACACGCATGAAGATCACCGCCCCGAGCTAGCCTGGGCCGCGGTTTCTCCTGTGGCGGACGTCCCGTCGAAAGGAAAAATGGCGCAGGGACCGCGCCCCCTGTGGCTGCTTGAGCGGCCGCGCCGGCTCGCAGAGAACGAATTTGCGCTGCTCGCGGGGCCGGAACGCATCGAATCGGGCTGGTGGGACGAGGCCGAAGCGCTGCGCGACTACTTCATCGCCCGGATCGGCAAGGCGTCGCTCGGCTGGATCTACCGGGAACGGGGAGGCGGCTGGTTCCTGCATGGGTATTTCGCCTGAATCGCCGCCTGCGCGCCTGCCCGGCTACGCGGAGCTGCACTGCCTTTCCAGCTTCAGTTTCCTGCGCGGCGCTTCGCAGCCCGGAGAACTCGTAGCGCGCGCGGCGCAGCTCGGCTACTCGGCGCTCGCCATCACCGACGAATGCTCTCTCGCGGGCATCGTTCGCGCCCATGTCGCGGCGAAGGAAGCCGGGCTGAAGCTGATCGTCGGCAGCGAGTTCCGCCTCGGCGACGGCCCGAAGCTCGTGCTGCTGGCGCCGGACCGCGAGGCTTACGGCGCGCTTTCCGCCTTGATCACGGCCGGGCGCATGCGCTCGGCAAAGGGAAGCTATGCGATTTCCCGCAGGGACCTGGAAACGGACCTGAAGGGACTGCTCGCGCTGTGCCTGTCGGAGTCGGAGACCGATTGCTTCTGGGTCATGGAAAGGTTCCCGGGCCGCAGCTGGCTGGCGGCGGAGCTGCATCACGGCGCCGGCGATTTCCAGAAGCTGCGGCGGCTGGAAAAAATTTCCGGCCGCACGGGCTTGCCGCTGGCGGCCGCGGGCGACGTGCACATGCACCTGCGCTCGCGCCGGCGGCTGCAGGACGCGCTCACCGCGATCCGGCTGGGCAAGCCGGTCGCCGAGTGCGGGCAGGCGCTGTATCCGAACGGAGAACGGCACCTGCGCTTGCGCGCGCGGCTGGCGCAACTGTACCCGCGGGAACTGCTGCAGGAGACCGTCCGCATCGCCGGCATGTGCCGATCTTTCCTCGGCGAATTGCGCTACGAGTACCCCGAAGAGCTGGTGCCGGAGAGCGAGACGCCGGCCTCCCGCCTGAGGAAGCTCGCTTTCAAGGGGATGGATGAACGCTTTCCCTGCGGCGTGCCGGCCAAGATCCGGGCGATGGTGACGCGCGAACTCGAATTGATCAAAGACCTGAAGTACGAAGCATTTTTTCTCACCGTGCACGACGTCGTGAATTTCGCCCGTTCCGAGGACATTCTTTGTCAGGGGCGGGGCTCGGCAGCGAATTCGGCGGTCTGCTATTGCCTCCGTATCACGGAGGTAGATCCGGAGAACGGGAATACGCTCTTCGAGCGCTTCGTGTCCAGGGAGCGCAACGAACCGCCGGATATCGACGTGGATTTCGAGCACGAGCGGCGCGAGGAGGTGATCCAGTACATCTACGGCAAGTACGGCCGCGCGCGCGCGGCGCTGGCGGCGACCGTGATCAGCTACCGGTCGAGAAGCGCGTTGCGGGACATCGGCAAGGCGCTCGGCTTCAGCCCGGCGCAGATGAACCGCTTCTCGAAGTCCCTCGCTTGGTGGGACGGCCGGTCGGATTGGGAAGATCGTGTCCGCGAGGCCGGTCTCGATCCGGCAAGCAGGCAGGCACGGCAGCTTCTTGCGCTCGCCGGCCAGCTGATCGGTTTCCCGCGGCACCTGTCGCAGCACGTCGGCGGCTTCGTGATTTCGCGCGGGCCGCTGGCCGAGCTGGTGCCCGTGGAGAACGCGGCCATGCAAAAGCGCAGCGTGATCCAGTGGGACAAGGACGATCTCGAGGCGATGGGGCTGATGAAGGTGGACGTGCTCGGGCTGGGCATGCTGACGGCGCTGCGGCGCATGCTGAAGTTCGTCGGTCTCGAAAAGCTGCAGGACATCCCCGAGGGCGATGATCGCGTCTATAAGATGATCCAGAAGGCGGACACTATCGGCGTGTTCCAGATCGAATCGCGCGCGCAGATGTCGATGCTGCCGCGCCTGAGGCCGGCAAATTTCTACGACCTGGTGATCCAGGTGGCGATCGTGCGCCCCGGGCCGATCCAGGGCGGCATGGTGCATCCCTACCTGAACAGGCGCGACAAGAAAGAGCCGGTGGATTACCCGACTCCTGCGGTGAAAGCGGTGCTTGAGCGCACGCTCGGCATACCGATTTTTCAGGAACAGGTCATGCAGCTGGCTATTGTCGCTGCCGGTTTTACGCCTGGCGAAGCGGACGAGCTGCGCCGTGCGATGGCGGCATGGCAGAGAAAGGGAGGGTTGGAGCCGTTCGAGGGAAAACTCAAGCAGGGGATGGAACGCAGCGGCTGTCCTCCTGATTTCATTAAGCGGATCTACCTGCAGATGCGGGGTTTCGGCGAATACGGCTTTCCGGAATCGCACTCCGCAAGCTTCGCCCAGCTGGCGTATTTTTCGGCCTGGCTCAAATGCCATCATCCGGCGGCATTCCTCGCCGGGCTGCTCAACAGCCAGCCGATGGGTTTCTATGCGCCTTCGCAACTGATCCAGGATGCGAGGCGCCACGGCGTGGAGGTGCGGCCGGCGGACGCGATGCTGAGCCAGTGGGACTGTACGCTGGAGGAAGCGGCCGTGCGGCTGGGCCTGCGCATGGTGGGCGGGCTGGCTGCCGCGGCGGGCACGCGCATCGTTGCCAGCCGGCCCTGCGGCTCGATGGCGGAACTCGCCCAGCGCGCCGGCTTGAACCGCAAGGACCTGAAAAGCCTTGCCGATGCCGGAGCTTTGCAATCCCTGGCGGGACACCGGAAGGACGCGCACTGGGTTGCTGCTGGCGTCGAAAGCCGCCCTCCTATGAACGTCCACGCCGTCGAGCATGCTCCCGGTTTCGTCCCGCCGACCGAGGCGGAGGACATCGCGGCGGATTACGACAGCCTGGGTTTTACCCTTGGCAGGCACCCGCTTGCCCTGTTGAGAAATCGCCTGGAAAAAATCGGGCTGGTCAGCGCGGCGAAACTTTCGCTGCTGCCCCATGGCCGCTGGGTGCGCACGGCGGGGCTGGTGACCTGCCGGCAGCGGCCCGGCACCAAGACCGGGGTGGTGTTCGTCACTCTCGAGGACGAGAGCGGCTGTACGAATGTGATTGTCTGGAGCGGACCGTTCGCGCGCTACCGCAAGGAACTGCTGGGCGCGCGCCTGCTGGGCGTGGAGGGCGTGATCGAGAGCGATGGCCGCGTAGCCCACCTGATCGCGCGGCGGTTTGTCGACCATACTCCATTGCTGTCCCGCTTGCTGGGGCCCCTGGACATCGCTTCCCACGACTTTCACTGACTTTCACAAAAGCTCGAAAGCGGCTTTTGCGTCAACACCTTATAATCGTTTGATGAGCGAACCCATCATCGTTACCGTCGCCAGGGATCTCGAAGACCTGGTCCCGACGTTCATGAAGAACCGCGCCAAGGAGCTCGACAGTCTTCGAGCCGCTGTTGCCGCGGGCGACATGGAGCAATTGCGCCAGCTCGGCCACCGCATGAAAGGCGTGGGCAACTCCTACGGCTTCGAGAAGGTCTCCCAGCTCGGCAAGCAGATCGAAGACGGCGCCAAGAGCGGCAACCGCACAGGCCTCGATGCCTGCATCGCGGAATACGCCGACTACCTGGCGCGCGTGTCGATCGTCTATGAGTGACCTTGCCTCGGGCCGCGCGTCGGACGTCGCGCTGGGCGCGTTCCGCGTCCTGGTCGTGGACGACGATCCGGACATGGCGGGGTTTCTCGCCAGGCTGCTGAAGCAGCAGGGCATGCAGGCGGAGATCGCCGGCGACGGCAATGCCGCGCTCGCCATGATCGCGTCCGCGGCGCCCGACCTGGTGCTGATGGACGTGCAGATGCCGGGACCAAGCGGCTTCGACGTCTGCCGCCGCCTCAAGGCCAGCGAGGCGACGGCGCTGCTGCCCGTGGTGCTGGTCACTGCGCTCGAGGACCAGGACAGCCGCGTGCGCGGCATCGAAGCGGGCGCCGATGATTTTCTCTCCAAGCCGGTGCGCCGCGAAGAGCTGATCGCGCGCGTCAAGACGCTGCGGCGGCTGCACGAAACGCGCAAGGAACTCGAAGGCCGGCGCCTGGCGGCCGAGGTGCAGCGCAAGGAGGAGATCCGCAAGGCGTTCACGCGCTACATCTCGCCTCGCCTTGCCGAACGAGTGCTGAACGAATCGCGCGGCAGCGAAGACGTGTTCCGCAATCTCTCGAACCGCGCCGCGGTGGTGGTGCTGTTTGCAGACCTGCGCGGCTTCACGCGGCTGTCGGAAACGGTGCCGGTTTCCAGCATCGTGCCGATGCTGAACCAATTTTTCACCGTTCTGACCGCGGCGGTGCATGAAAACGAAGGCACGGTGATCAGCATGGCGGGCGACAGCCTGCTCGTCGGCTTCAACGTTCCGGTGCCGCAGCCCGACGCCACCGGCCGCGCCGTGGCGACCGGCCGGGCCATGATCCAGCGCTTCGCCCCGGTGGCGGCGCGCTGGCAGGCCGAGTACGGCCTGGCGACCGGTATCGGCGTGGGCATCGAGTCGGGCGAAGTCGTGGTCGGCAACGTCGGCGCGCCCAGCTTCATGAGCTATACGATCATCGGCGACCCGGTAAACGTCGCCGCGCGCCTGATGCAGACGGCGGCAGCGAACGAGATCCTGATCGGCCCCGGCGCCTCCCTCTCCCTGCACGCGCTGCTCGGCGGCTCGACGCCGCTGGAGCGGCGCGAAGTCGCGCTCAAGGGCAAGGCGGAACCGGTGGCGGTGGTATCGTTGACGGTGGCACCGGCCTAGAGGGCCTGAGGGGGGGCGGTGAAGATCCTGATCATCGATGACGACGAGGACCTGCGCAATATCCTCGCGCACTATCTGAAGCAGGAATGGCCGGAGCTGGAGGTCGAGCAGTTCGACCCGCTCGAGAGGGACATGCCCGACGCCTCGTTTCCGCTCGGCAGCTACGACGTGGTGATTCTCGACTACATGCTCGGGCGCGGCGACGGCCTCGACTGGCTGCAGCATTTCAAGACGCGCTCCGACTGCCCGCCCGTGCTGTTCCTCACCGGCGCCGGCAACGAGGTGGTCGCGGTTCGCGCCATGAAAGCGGGCGCCGACGATTACCAGCGCAAGCAGGAACTGACGCGGCAAAAACTGGTCACCTCGGTGCGCGAGCTGTCCAGGAGCAAGATGGAGAAGACGGTCGCGCCCGAGGTCGCGGCGCGGATCGAGGGGCACGAACTGGGCGCGCGCATCCAGATTCCGGGGATCAAGGTGCTCCGGCTGATCGGAGAGGGCGGCATGTCGCGCGTGTACCTGGCGTCGCGCGACGGCGACGACGAACCGCTGGTGGTCAAGATCCTGCGCAGCGAAGTGACGGGCGACAAGACGGCGCTGGCGCGCTTCATCGAGGAATACAACCTGGTCGAGCGCATCCGCAGCCGCCATGTTGCGCGCATCTTCGGCCACGGCGTTTCGGGCGACCTGGCCTACCTGGTCATGGAATTTTTCGACGGCGGCGACTTGAACAAGCGGCTCGCGAACAAGGCGCTCGCACCGGAGGAGTGTCTGAAGATCTTCCGCGAGCTGATGTTCGCACTGGGCGACATCCACGAAACCGGGGTCCTGCACCGCGACCTCAAGCCGCAGAACCTGATGTTTCGCGCCGACGGCAGCCTGGCCATTCTCGATTTCGGCATAGCCAAGCATATCGACGCCATCGACCGCACCGGGCATGGCGAGATACTCGGCACGCCGCGCTACATGAGCCCGGAGCAGGTGAGGGGCGCCGCGCTCGACCTGCGCACCGACATCTACAGCGCCGGCGTGCTGCTGTTCCAGATGCTGAGCGGATCGCACCTGTTCGACGGCGAGACCGCGGTCGAAGTCGCGCTGCACCACCTGAACACGCAGCCGCCAGACCTGCCGGAGCATCTGGCAAGCTACCAGCGCCTGCTGGACAAGCTGGTGGAAAAGGACCGCGATGCGCGCTTCCGCAACGCCGACGAGGTCATCGGCTTCCTGTCGCGCAAGTTCTACCAGGGCACCGGCGCGTTCGGCGTCGAGAAAACCACCAGGCTGAACTAGGCGGGGGATCGCTGCCCGCTTCGAAAACGCCTTGCCCTAGGGCAAGGTGTTCCATATGGCCCGCAGCTGCTCGGGCAGGTCCTTGGGCGAGAAGGGCTTCGATATCGTGCCCACGGCGCCCAGCGTGCGCAGTTCCTCCAACTCGCGCTGAGATGCCTTCGCCGTGATGAAAATCACCGGCAGCGTCCGTGTCCCGTCCGTGTCGCGCATCTTGCGCAGCAGCGTCGGTCCGTCCATGCCGGGCATCATCCAGTCGAGCATCACCAGATCGGGTTTGAACGCAATCATGCGCTCGATGGCGACCATCGGGTCGCTGACGACTTCCACCGTCATCTTGCCGACGCGCTCCAGCGCCATGCGCACGATTCTCTGGATGTCCTCGTCGTCCTCGACATAGCAGACGCGGACCAGCGGTTGCGCGGGCATGATGTCCTTTCAGCCTTGCTTGGGCAGTTCGAACCAGAACGTGGTGCCGCCGCCGGCGCGGTCGGTAAAGCCGATGCGGCCGCCCATCATCTCGAGCAGGCGCTTGCAGATCGCCAGGCCGAGTCCCGTGCCGCCTTTCTGGCGGGTATGCGACATGTCGGCCTGCGCGAAGCGGCCGAATATCCGGCCGCGAAAACTCTCCGGGATGCCTGGCCCCGCATCGTGGACGCCGACACGCACCGCGCCATTGCTCTCCTCCATGGTCACTTCCACCGTCGAGCCCTCGGGAGAGAACTTGGCCGCGTTGGACAGCAGGTTGGTCATGACCTGCAGCACGCGCTTGCGGTCGGCGCCGACCGTCACCGGCCGCAGGTCGCCGACCGTCGCCAGGCGGACCTTGAAGCGGTCGGCAAAGCCCCGGTTCAGCGCCAGCGACTCGTTGAGCAGCTCGCCCAGCTCCAGCTTCTCGGTGAACAGCGTCAGCTTGCCGGATTCGATCTTCTCGACATCCAGGATATCGTTGATCAGGTCGAGGAGCCGCTGGCCGTTGCGTTCGGCGATCGAGGTCAATTCCAGGATGTCTTTCTCGATTTCGCCCATGACGCCCGAATTGATCAACTGCAGCGAACCGATGATGGAGGTCAGCGGCGTGCGCAGTTCGTGGCTCAGCGTCGAGGTGAATTCCTGCTTCATGCGCTCCGCCTCGAGCTGCTGGGTGACGTCGCGCCCCTGAACGATCACCGAGATGACGCGCTGCTCCAGGTTGACCAGGGGGGTCAGGCTCCACTCGCATACGATCTCGGCGCCGTCGCGGCGCACGGTGCCGGCGCGCAGCCCGAACAGCGGCTCGCGCGACTGGATCAGGCTGCGCCAGCGCTCGGGGATGTCGCTGCGCGCCGCGGCAGCGAACAGCGTCTCAGTGCCGGGATGCCCGACGAGCTCCGCCGAGCTGTAGCCGAACAGCGTTTCCGCGGCCGGGTTCATGGTGAGGATCCGGCCCTGCGGGTCGAACTCGAATACGGCGATCGGCGAGCGCTCGGCGAACAGCGCCAGCTTGCGGCCCGAGGCCTCGACCTGGCGGCGCGCTTCCTCGAGCTCGACCAGCTGCTGCTCGAGGCGCTGGTTCAGCGCTGTGTAGTCCTCGGTCAACTTGCCGTAAGCGTGCCGCAGGCGGTATCCCGAGTCGAATATCCGGTTCAGGCGGTAGGCTATGCCGACGTTCAGCAGGTAGAACGCGGGCACGATCAGGGCTATTTCGACGAAAAGCCTGTTGCCGAACGTCGCCAGCACATAAGTGAACGGGAACAGGATTCCTGCCGCGTATATCGCATAGACCGGCCACGACACCGCGTAAATGGCCACGCCGCCGGCGACCAGCACCGAAAGCAGAAACGCGAGAAACACCTGTTGCTCGTCGGCATGGGCGGGAAAGAACACGGCGCCGGCGAATCCCCAGGTCGCGCCCGTGGCGAGCGCGCTGATGCCGAGCCATCGCAGCCATTGCGCAGCCTCGGCGATTCTGCTTTCGCTGCGGCGGTAGCTCCAATACAGGCCCGCGCTCGCGATCGTCAGCAGCAGCACCAGGCATCCCCAGAACACCACGATCTCGAAGTACCGGCCCTCGCGCAGCTCGTAGGCCGCGACGACGCTGATGATGAAGGTGGCGATGATCGCGGTCGGCAGCTGGCTGTAGAGCTGCTCGACGCGGTCGGCCAGGATGCTGCGCGGATCCGCTGCCTGGCGAAGGCTGATTTTCGCGGAGGCTGGCGCTGGGGCCGCAGCAGAGCTGGAAGGTGTCATCGGGAGAGGGAAATTCGCCCCGCATTATAGGGGACGCGCCGCCGCCGCGGCCGATGATCCGCGGCTGTTGCGGACGATTTTACAGACTCTTGCCGCTGCGGATCACGCCGACGGCGATCCCCTCGATGGTCAATTCGTCGCGCCGCAGGTCGAGCTCGATCGGCTCGAAATCGGGATTCTCGGGCAGCAGCTGGACCGCGTGTCCGCGGCGCCGCAGGCGCTTGACGGTCACCTCGTCGCCGATGCGCGCGACCACGAGCTGGCCGCTCTGCGCATCCTGCGTGCGGTGCACCGCGAGCAGGTCGCCTTCGAATATGCCGGCGTCGCGCATCGACAGGCCGCGCACCCGGAGCAGGTAGTCGGCCCGCGGCGTGAACAGGTTCGGATCCATCTGGTAGCGGGCCTGGACGTGCGCTTCGGAGAGGATCGGGCTGCCGGCGGCCACGCGGCCGATGACCGGCAGTTCGAGCAGCTTGCCGTGGCGCGGGCCGCTGCGGTCGCGGATCTTGATGCCGCGCGAGGAGCCCGAGGAGATGTCGAGCGCGCCCTTGCGCTCCAGCGCGCGCAGGTGCTGCTCCGCGGCGTTCACCGAGCGGAAGCCCATCCGCTCGGCGATTTCGGCGCGCGTCGGGGGAAATCCCGAGACTTCGGTGAGATCCTTGATCAGCCGCAGGATCTCGGCTTGTCGTTCGGTCAGCGGTTCGCTCATCGGGTCTCCAGGGCACTGTGCCCTTGTTCAGTGCTGGCATTATATCCAGTATCGGCGCCAGGGGCAAACGGGGGCGACGGGTAGAATCGGCTGATGATCATCGACTCGATGCTCGACACCGACCTGTACAAGTTCACGATGATGCAGGTCGTGCTGCACCATTTTCCGGGTGCGCAGGTCGAGTACGTGTTCAAGTGCCGCACCGAAGGCGTCGATCTCGCGCCGCATCTCGACGAAATCCGCGCCGGGGTCGCGGACCTGTGCAAGCTGCGTTTCCGCGACGACGAGCTGGCCTACCTGCGCAGCCTGCGCTTCATGAAATCGGACTTCGTCGATTTCCTCGGCCTGTTCCAGTTCAACGCGAGGAACATCCGCATCGAGCGCGCGCCCGGCGAGCCCTGCGGCATCGACATCACGATCCGCGGTCCCTGGCTGCATACGATCATGTACGAGATCCCGGTGCTGGCGATCGTGTCGGAAGTGTATTTCCGCCGTACACAGCCGAGGCCGGACCTGGATCAGGGCCGGCGCCGGCTCAAGGCGAAGATCGAGGCGGTGCGCAAGCTGGAACCGTCGCTCGGCTTCCGGATTTCCGATTTCGGCACGCGCCGGCGCTTTTCGCGCGCCTGGCACGAGGAACTCATCGGCACCTTCAAGCGCGAGACCCCGGAACACTTCGCCGGCACCTCGAACGTGCTGCTGGCGATGAAGCACGCGGTGACGCCGCTGGGCACCATGGCGCACGAATACATGCAGGCCTGCCAGGCGCTCGGGCCGCGCCTGCGCGACTCGCAGATCTATGCCTTCGACGTCTGGGCCAAGGAATACCGCGGCGATCTCGGCATCGCGGTCGCCGACACCTACGGCACGGACGCGTTCCTGCGCGATTTCGACATGTACTTCTGCAAGCTGTTCGACGGCGCCCGGCACGACTCGGGCGATCCCTTCGTCTGGGGCGAGCGGCTGATCGAGCACTACCGGAAGAACCGCGTCGATCCGCGCACCAAGACGCTGATCTTTTCCGACCAGCTCACGGTGCCGATCGCGATCGAGATCGCGCGCCGCTTCCACGGCCGCGCCATCACCGCCTTCGGCATCGGCACCAATCTGACCAATGACCTGGGCTACGAGCCGATCAACATCGTGATCAAGATGACCGAGTGCAACGGCCAGCCGGTGGCCAAGGTTTCCGATTCGCCGGGCAAGACCGTCAGCAAGGATGCCGGCTACCTGACCTACCTGCGCCAGGTCTTCGGGCTGGACAAGACGGGAGTGAATTGAACACCGCGGTCGCCGTACTCGCGGTCTGCTTCGTCCTCAACATGCTCGGCCGCGGCCTGGGCGACTCCTATGCGGTGTTCCTGCTGCCGCTGCAGCGCGAGTACGGCTGGACGCGCTACCAGCTCACCAGCGTCTATTCCGTGTTCCTGCTGGTGAGCGGGTTTACCGCGCCGCTGATCGGGATCCTGTTCGATCGCGTCGGGCCGCGCCTCGTCTACAGCGCCGGCATCGCCTGCATCGGCGGCGCCTACCTTGCCGCCAGCTCGCTCCATCGCCTGTGGCAGTTCTACCTGCTGATCGGCGCCACGGTGGGGGTAGGAGTGGCGATGACCGGCATGGTCCCCGCCTCGGCGATGCTTTCAAGATGGTTCCACGCGCGCCTGTCGCGCGCCATCGGCATCGCGTTTTCCGCCACGGGCGTGGGGATCATCGTCTTCGTGCCGATCGCGCAGACCCTGATCGGGCAATACGGCTGGCGGGGCGCCTACAAGCTGATGGGAAGCGTCATGCTGGGAGTCGCGCCGCTGGTGCTGCTGGTCCTGCCCTGGCGCCGCTTCGCCGCCGGACGGCCCGCAGAGCGCGCCAGCCAGCTGCCTCATTCGGGCTCCGAATGGACGCTGCGCAAGGCGACGGGCACGCGCATCTACTGGGGCATGGTGCAGGCGTTCTTTTTCACCGCGGTCGGGATGTTCGCGATCTTCGTGCAGCTGGTGGCGTTCCTGGTGGACGCCGGTTTCCCGCCGCTCACCGCGGCGACGGCATTCGGCGTGTGCGGCATGCTCTCGGCCGGCAGCGTGATGGGCAGCGGCTTCCTGACCGAACGCTTCGGCTCGCGCCAGACCGTCAGCGTGAGCTTCGTCGGCACCATGGCCGGCATGCTCCTGCTGCTGGCGCTGGCCGCCTATCCCTCCACGCCGTTGCTGGCGGCGTTCGTGCTGGTGTTTGGAGCATCGATGGGCGTGCGCGGCCCGATCATCTCGTCCATCTGCACGCGGCATTTCGCGGGGCCGCGCGTGGCGACCATTTACGGCACCGTGTTCGCGTGCAATTCTCTCGGCGCCGCGCTCGGCTCGCTGGTGGGCGGCGTGCTGCACGACCTCACGGGCGGCTACGCGACGGGCCTGGTGTTCTCCGTATGCTCGATTGCTCTGGCGTCGACGCCGTTCTGGATGGTGCCGGCGTTGCGTAACTATCGTTAGGTCAGGGCGCCGGTTCCGCTATTTGCGCCGCGTTCATGAATCAAGCGCCGAGATGGCCGACATGCGTTTCCTGCGTTCCTTCAGGGTGCAGCCGCGCAGGTCCGCCGCCCCGCGCTCGGTGATGATGACGCCGGCTTCGCTGCGCGGGGTGGCGACGGGTCCGGACAGCGTCTCGACGATGCGCGCCGCGGGCAGCAGCAGCAGGGACACCCCGCCCGGTGAATAGCCGGCGGCGCGGATGAAATCCAGCGCGCCGCCCACCGCGCCCAGGTAGCTGCCCTTGGCGACCTCGGCGTTGACCTGGCCGCTCAGGTCGACTTCGACCGCCGAATTGATGGCCACGAATTTCTGCAGCGAGGCGAGCACGCGCGGGTCGTGCGTGTATTCCGTGGAGCGCAGCCCGAGGGCCGGATTATCGCGCGCGAAATCGAACAGCTTGCGCGTCCCGATCAGCATCGCGCAGTCCGTGCGGGTCAAGACGCCGGACTGCATCAGCCCGACGATACCGTCGCCCACTGTGCCTGAGTGAACTTTTAGGGATTTCCTTCCCTTCAGCGCCGCGCAAACCGCGTCGGGCAGCAAACCAAGCCCGAATTCCAGCGTCGCGCCGTCCGCAATGAATTCCGCGGCATGGCGTGCAATGGCGGTCTCCGTTTCCCCCACGCGGGCGGGCGGCGGCAACGCAGGCTCGCGCGAGGATTCGATCAGCAGGGCGAAGTCCTCTCTGCGGAAAATCTTCTCGGTGCGGGTCCAGGGAATCCGCTCGTTCACTTCCGCGATCACGGCGCGTGCGGATTCGATCGCGGGCGGCAGGTAGTCGACCGCGAGCCCCATGCTGTATTCGCCGCGCGCGTTGGGCGGGCTGACCTGGAGCAGCGCCACGTCGCAGCGAATCTTCCGTTCCCGGATCAGGGGCGCAAGCCGCGAATATGGGTGCGGGTGGATGTCCAGCACGCCGGCGTCCGCCAGCGCCCGATTGTGGCCTGCGCCGCAGTAGGACGACAGTTTCAGATGGTCCGCGTGCGCCGGCTTCACGATCCCCGCATAGTTGACGCCGAGGAATACGCTGGCGCCGGTGAACGCCGCGCGTTGCGCCACCAGCGCCTCGACCAGCGTCTGCGGCTCGGCGCAGGCCTGGCCGACGATCACGCCGTCGCCTGGGCGGATGAAACGCGCGAGGTCCGGCGGCATCGCGCGATGCTAACATTTGCGCTCGCTTTCCCCCGGAGAAAACATGCTCGATGACAAATCGCTGGACACCATCTTCCGCCAGGCCAGGACGCACAATGCGTTTGCGGGACCGCTCACCGATGCCCAGCTGCGCGAGATCTACGAGCTGATGAAGTGGGGCCCGACGACGATGAACACCCAGCCGGCCCGCATCGTGTTCGTGCGCTCGAAAGAGGCGAAGGAAAAACTCAAGCCTGCGCTGAGCCCCGGCAACCTCGACAAGACGATGGCCGCCCCTGCCACCGCGATCATCGCGTACGACCTGCTGTTCTATGAAAACCTGCCGAAGACGTTTCCGCACCGTCCGGATGCGAAAAACGGCTTCATGGGCGAAGACAGGAAGGCGGGCAACGAGAAAGTCGCGTTCCGCAACGGTTCGATGCAGGGCGCGTACTTCATCATCGCCGCCCGCATGCTCGGCCTGGATACCGGGCCGATGTCGGGTTTCGACAACGAGAAGGTGGATGCGGCGTTCTTTCCCGAGGGGCGCTGGAAATCCAATTTCCTCTGCAACGTCGGCCACGGCGATCCGGCCAAGGTGATGCAGCGCCTGCCGCGCCTCGCCTTCGAAGAAGCCTGCCGGATCGAATGAAGACCCTCAAATTCAAGCAGGTCGACGTCTTCACCAGCCGCCCGTTCCTCGGCAATCCCGTTGCCGTCGTGCTGGAAGGCGCGGGCATGAGCGCCGCGGACATGCAGCGCGTCGCGGCGTGGACCAATCTTTCCGAGACCACGTTCGTGCTGCCGCCCACGTCCGCGGCTGCCGACTACCGGCTGCGGATCTTCACGCCGCGCGCCGAGCTGCCTTTTGCGGGACATCCGACCATCGGCAGCGCGCATGCAGTCCTCGAGGCGGGCATCGTCAAGGCACGGGGCGGCAGGCTGCGCCAGGAATGCGGTGCGGGAAACCTGGATCTTCAAGTCGACGGGGAAACCATCTGGCTCAGTTCGCCGCCGGCAACGGACACGCCCATCGGGCAGCCGGAGATCTCGCGGCTGGAGCAGGCGCTCGGCGGCCGCGTCAGCGGCAAGCCCCGCATCATCAACGTCGGTCCGCGCTGGCTGATCGCGGAGCTGGATGATGTCGCCGCGGTCGCCGCGCTGAAGCCGGACATGCAGGTTCTGACGGAAATGAGCGTCGCTCTGGCCATCGGCGGGGTGACCGTCTTCGGCGCGTCCGAAGACAAGCTCTCCGCCATGCACGTGCGCTCGTTCGCGCCGGCGCACGGCATCGCGGAGGATCCGGTGTGCGGCAGCGGCAATATCAGCGTCGCGGCCTATGTCGCGACATCGGGCCGGGCGGATCGCTTCGGCGCCGGCTACACGGCAAGGCAGGGAATGCAGCTCGGGCGCGACGGCCGCGTTTCGATCCGCTTCGACGGCGGCAAAATACTGCTGGGGGGAAGCGCGGTGACCTGCATCGAAGGTACGCTGCGGCTGGAGTAGGGCGTGGATCTGCTGGATATCTCCCTGATCGGGTGGCTGTTCTCCATCGTTTCGGGACTGGCGCTCGCCTTCGGCAGCTGGCTGATCGTCGTCATCCATTTCAGGGACGAAATCGCGCGCAAGGAGCTGCCGGCGCGGGTGCTGGATGATTCGCTGCTGTTCGGCATCTGGATCCTCGGCCTGGCGGGCGGAATCGGCGTGCTGCTCGATAAAGCCTGGAGCCGGCCGTTACTGGAGCTGTTTTGCTGGGTGCTGATGATCCTGCTCCCCCAGTCTGCCTTCAACCGGTGGCGCGCCGCGCCGCCGCCGCGGGGCATGCTGACGCTGAGCCTTGCGATGTTCGTGCTGCCTGTGGTCGCGGTCTGCATCGCGACCATCGTCACCTTGCGCGGTGAAACGGCGCTGCGCGTTCTTTCCGGATAGGGGTATGATCGCGCCTCGATCGTGCGCGCCGAGTATCAGCCCGTGGCGCTCGCCTCAAGCGGCGAGGTAGCGCTCGCGTAGCGCAGGGTCAGCGTCCAGCCCGGCGAGCGTGCCGGCGTGGCACAGCCGGCCCTTTTCGATAATGCAGGCGCGATCCGCAACCAGCCGGGCGAAGCGCGGGTTCTGCTCGCACAGCAGGACGCTCAGCCCCTCCCGTTTCAGTTCGCGGATGGCCCTGGCGACGCTATCGACGATCACCGGTGCGAGGCCTTCGAACGGCTCGTCGAGGAGAATGGTGCGGGGATTGCCCATCAGCGTGCGCGCGATGGCGAGCATCTGCTGCTCGCCGCCCGACATGCTGCCGCCGCGCCGCCCACGCATCCGGTCGAGGTTGGGAAACAGTTCAAACAGGCGTTCCAGGGTCCAGTAGGGCGCATCCGCGCGCCGGGGCTGGCGGCCGGCTTCGAGATTCTCCATCACCGTCAGGTCGGTGAAGATGCGCCGGTCCTCCGGCACGTAGCCGAGACCGAAGCGCGAGATGCGAAAGGGCTCAAGGCCGCGGAGGTTGTGGCCGTCAAAAAGAATCTCCCCGGATAGTGCCGGCAGCAGTCCCATCGTAGCTTTCAACGCGGTGGATTTGCCGGCGCCATTGCGGCCGAGGAGGGCGGTAACTTCGCCGCGGCGCAGCGCCAGGTCGAAGTCGAACAGGATCTGCGCCCGGCCGTAGCCTGCGTTGATGCGTTTGAGTTCAAGCACGGGCGGCTTCCTCGCCGAGATAGACGCGGCGGACCAGCGGGTCCGCGCGGACGGCGGCCGGGCTGCCCTGCGCGATCAGTTCGCCCTCGGAGAGCACGATGACGCGGTCGGCATGCCCGAAGACGATGTCCATGTCGTGCTCCGTAAAGAGTACGGATATGTTTTCTTCCTTTGCAGTTCCTTCGACAAGCTTCATAAGCATGTGACGCTCCGCCGCGGCCATTCCCGCCGTGGGCTCGTCCATCAGCAGCAGCCGCGGGCGGCCGGCAAGCGCCACAGCCAGTTCGACGCGCTTGAGGTCGCCGTAGGCGAGTTCCGCGCACCGCTTGTCCGCCTGCCGCCGCATGCCGACGCCTTCCAGCAATTCATCCGTTGGTCCGGAAATCGCTCCGGAAAAGGACGAGAAAGGGGAGCCGAGCCTTTTCGCATGCGAGAGCAGCGCAAGCTGCACGTTCTCGCGCACGCTCATGGAGCCGAAGGTGGCGGTGATCTGAAATGTGCGGCCGACGCCCAGGCGGTACAGTTCACGGGGGGTCATCCCCCGAGTTTTCCTTCCCTGAAACAGAACCTCCCCGGCGTCGGGCTGCAGTTGTCCGTTGACCAGATTGAAGCAGGTGGTTTTGCCGGCGCCGTTCGGACCGATCATCGCCAGCAGTTCGCCGGCATCCACGGAGAAGCTCACGCCGGAGACCGCGCGCACGCCGCCGAAAGATTTCGTGAGACCCTTGACGGCGAGAATGCTCATTTTCTCGATTGAAAGAGAGAACCGATTCCGTTCGGCAGGATCAGAACCAGCGCGAGGATCGCAATGCCGACCACCGCACGCCAGTAGTCGATGTTGCGTGCGGCGGCGTCCTGCAGCCAGGTAAGCAGCGCCGCGCCCCAGGCCGGCCCGCTGAGCGTCTGGATGCCGCCCAGCATCACCATCACCAGGCCGTCGACCGAGCGCTGTATTCCCAGCACGTCGGGCGAGATCGAGCCCTTGGAGAAGGCGTACAGCGCGCCGGCGACGCCCGCCGCCAGTCCCGCGCAGGCAAATGCGGCCCATTGCGTCGCGCGCACGTCGATGCCGATCGACTCGGCGCGCAGCGGCGAATCCCGGCAGGCGCGCAGGGCGTAGCCGAACGGGGAATACATTGCCCGCCACAGGAAGAGAATTCCGGACGCGCACAGCAGCAGCGTCAGGAAGTAATACGCCGGCTCCGACGACAGCCAGGCCGCCGGCCACGTTCCGACGAGGCCGTTGGATCCGCCGGTGAGCGCATCCCACTCGAAAGCCGCAGACCAGGCGATCTGCGCGAAGGCGAGCGTCAGCATCGCGGAATACACGCCGGAGAGCCGCACCACGAACCAGCCGAAGACGATCGCGCCCAGGCAGGCGGCGAGAGGCGCCAGCGCCAGCGCGAGTTCCATCGGCAGCTTTGCCCGCAGAAGGAGAATGCCGGCCGCATAGGCGCCGAGTCCGAAGAAGGCCGCGTGGCCGAAGGAATAGAGGCCGCCAGGCCCCATGATGAAGTGCAGGCTGACAGCGAACAGGGCGAAGACCAGGATGTCTTCGAGCAATACCAGCGTGTAACCGGGGGAAGCGATCGGAACCAGCGCGAGGACGACGAGCAGCGCGGAGCCTGCGGCGAGGAATTTTCTTTCCGGCGGTTCAAGGGATGCTTCCGTGATCCCCGGATTTCTCGCCAAAGCCTGCGCTTGACCCAGCAAGCCCCGTGGCCGGACCACCAGCACCGCGGCCATGACGATGAACTCCACGACGAGCGTGGCCTGCGAGAAGCCGAGCCCGATGCAGAACGACTTGATCTCCGCGATCAGCAGCGCGGCGAGAAACGCGCCCGGAATCGAGCCCAGGCCCCCGACCACGACGACGACGAAGGCGTCCGATATCACCGACAGGTCGATCGAAAGGGTCGCGGGCTCCAGCGGGATCCGCAGCGCGCCGCTCAGCCCGGCGAGCAGGGCGCCCAGCGCGAACACCCCGGTGAACAGCCAGCGCTGGTTGACGCCGAGCGCGCCGGCCATCTCGCGGTCCTGGCTCGCGGCGCGGACCAGGATGCCCCAGCGGGTCCTGAAAAGAATGAACTGGAGAAAAATGAACACCAGGGGGCCCAGCAGGATCAGCAGCAGGTCGTACTGCGGGAATGCGCTGCCCGCGATTTTCACCGCCCCGGCGAAACCGGGAGCGCGCGGTCCAAGCAGATCTTCCGGCCCCCAGGCCCAGAGCGCCGCGTCCTTGATCACCAGCATCAGCGCGAAGGTGGCGAGCAGCTGCAGCAGCTCGGGCGCCTTGTAGATTCTTCGCAGAAGGCCGATCTCTGCGAGGCATCCTACGGCTGCGACCACGATCGCAGCCAGCGGTACCGCCGCCCAGAACCCGACCCGTTCGGCCAGCCAGACCGCCAGGTACATGCCGAGCATGTAGAGGGAGCCGTGGGCGAAATTGACGATGCGGGTAACGCCGAAGATCAGCGACAGCCCCGCAGCGACCAGGAATAGCGCCGAGGTGCTCGCCAGCCCGTTAAGAAACTGGATGAGGACTGACGATAAAGACATTGATTATATTATTCTTTTCTAAGCGCCTTTACCTCTTCAAACGACGGCAGGAAATTGGCTCCATCGGCGAAGCGCCAGTTCACCATCACGCCCTGGCCATCCTTTCGCGCCAACTGCCCGACATAGGCGCCCATGGTCGACTGGTGGTCGAGCGGTCGCCAGACGATCGGGCCGAAGGGCGTTCCCATTTCCAGGCCCTTCATCGCCTCGACCAGCTTCTCGGTATCCGTCGAGCCAGCTTTGCGCAGCGCGTTGGCCACTGTGTAGACCGACACGTAGCCCACGACAGAGCCCTCGCGGGGATAGTCCTTCCAGCGCTTCTGGTAGGCATCGCGGAACTTGCGGTGCTCTGGCGTGCTGATCGCGCTCCACGGATAGCCCGTCACCCACCAGCCGTCGGGAGTTTCGTCCTTGAGCGTGTCGAGATATTCCGGCTCGCCCGCGATCAGGTTGAACACCGGCGTGTTCCTGAACAGGCCGCGCGTGTTGCCCTCGCGCACGAACTTCTGCAGGTCGGCGCCGAACAGAGACGAGAAAATCGCGTCCGGCCTGGCGTCGATCAGCGCCTGCACCACCGCGCCGCCGTCGATCTTGCCCAGCGGCGGCGCCTGCTCGGCGACGAACTCCGCGTCCGGCTGCGCCGCCTTCAGCAGCTTCTTGAACGACGCCGTCGCCGACTGGCCGTACTCGTAGTTCGGGTAGACGATCGCCCAGCGCTTCTTCTTCAGCTTCACCGCCTCGGGGATCAGCATGGCAGTCTGCATGTAGGTAGAGGGCCGCAGCCGAAACGTGTAGCGGTTGCCGTTCTCCCACACGATCTTGTCCGTGAGCGGCTCGGAGGCGATGAACAGCACCTTGCGCTGCGCGGCGAGATTCGACACGGCCAGGCCGACGTTGGACGCGAACGTCCCCATGAGCACGTTTACCTTGTCGCGCGAAATCAGCTCCTCGGCGACCCGCACCGCGTCGCCCGGATTGCCGCCGTCGTCCCGCGTTATCAGTTCGAGCTTTCTTCCCAGCACGCCGCCGGAGCCGTTGATCTCCTCGATCGCGAGCTCCATGCCCTTCTTATAAGGCTCCAGGAAAGCAGGGAAGACCTTGTAGCTGTTCAGCTCTCCGAGCTTGATGTCCTGCGAGAAAGCGCTCGACGAGACGAGCAGGGCAGCCAGCAACAGGAATCTCATTTTCCGTCCTCCACCTTGGCACCACGATCGGGCCGGATTTTGTCCGTGCCACCCGGAAAGGCACGCCAGAATTCCCGGCGCACGAGGCTGACGATCGTCGCGCTCTTGTTGGTGCCGTGATAGCGCGCGACGACGTCCAGCATCTCCAGGTCCCGCGGCGCCGCGGAGAAGGTACTGATCTTCGATTTCAGCTTCGGCATATACAAATCTTATATAAGACTTGTATATCCCGTCAAGTGGCGCCTAGACGAAGCTGCGCTGCTTCCTGAGCCCGGGCATACAGTGGCGCAGCCAGCCTGCGCTCAGCTTCTCCGCCAGCGAGTTCTGCTTCAGGCGCTCGTGAAGGCCCTTGAAATCCACGCTGTCGAGCGGCTGGTCCTGATTGAAGCAGGAAAACACGTAGCTGGTTTCGCCGGTGACCGGATCGCGGTGCGGCTGCAGACACTGCGCGCAGATCTCTTTCATCATGCATTGCATCGGCGAGTTGATGGAGCCGATTGCGAAGTGGGCGGGTTTCAGGTGCGGTTTGAGTACGTCGTGGCGCGCTTTCGCGACGCCGGCCATCATGCGGTCGGAGCCGATGGCGATCAGCCGGTCGCAATCGTCGAGGCGGATCGAGAGCGCGCCCAGCCGTCCTTCGGCGTAGGCGTCCATGGCCTGCACGATGTTGCCGACGAAACTGCGGTCCTGCGGGCGCCCGGGCTTGAAGCCGGGCGCCTCGTCGCAGCACCAGATCACCGCGTCGGCGGCGTTCTCGATGTCGGAAACCTTGTAGCGATCGGCGACCTTCTTGTATCCGGCGAAGTAGAGGACTTTCGAGCCCGCGGCGCGGAATGCCGCGCCGATGGAGAACAGCACCGCGTTGCCCAGGCCGCCGCCGCATAGCACTACCGTCTCGCCACCCGCGATCTCGGTCGGCGTCCCGGTTGGTCCCATCAGGATCACGGGTTCGCCGGGCTTGAGCATGGCGCACAAATCGCTCGAGCCGCCCATTTCCAGCGCGATGATGGAGACTAGTCCTTTCTTGCGATCCACCCAGGCGCCGGTCATCGCGAGGCCTTCCATCTGCATGCGCGTTTTCGCGGCGACAGGAGCAAGAGTTTCGAAGTTCTGCAGCCGATAAAACTGGCCAGGCTGGAATTTTTTTGCCGCCAGAGGCGCGCGGACGATGACCTCGACGATGGTGGGCGTCAGCCGTTCGACCTTGTGGACGGTTGCATTGAGCTGGTCGGAAAGTCGATCGAAGAAATTTTCCTTTGCAACGGGAGGTCTTGAGTTCAAAACCTTCGAGACAATCGGATAGCCCTGCTTTGCGCTGCCCATCGCTTTCACGACGTTGCCGAAATAGGACGGATGCACGTCGCCGAAGTAGCTGACGAAGCGGCCGTCGAGCTGCTTCGACAGCAACACATTCGGCGTCGCCGGTTTGGAAGTGGAGTACTGTGGTTTGACCGGCTTGCCGTCGGTGTCGCAGGCAGCGAAGTATTTGCCGTCGAGCGAGAAGTGCGCGGCGTCTTCCCTCGCGAGCACGGTGTTGGGTTGGGTGCCCGCAGCGACAAACACGGTATGCGCCGGCAGCCAGTGCTCGGTCGCTGCGCCCTTGAGGCGGATACCCTTGACGGCGCCGAAGTTGTCTACGTCCACTGCAGCAGGGGTCAATCCTTCGGCGAACCAGATGCCTTCTTCCAAGGCCTTTTCGACTTCCTCGTGGTTCAGCGTGTAGGAGGGACTATCGATGAGGCGCCGGCGGTAGGCGATGGTGACCCCGCCCCAGTGCCGCAACAACTCGATGTGCTTTTCTTTCGCCGTATTTCTCAAAGTCCTCGCGTGCGCGAGAAATTCCTCCGCGATCTCGCGCTCCTGGTCGTCCCAGTTCGCCCGCACCGCGTCCTCGCCGATCTCCGCCGCAAGCGCTTCATAACGCTCGAGGAACTTGTTCACCTGCACGACGTAGTAGGCGAGGGACTCGGTGGCGGTGTCGATTGCCGTCAGCCCGCCGCCGATCACCACCACCGGCAGGCGCAGCTGCATGTTGGCGATGGAGTCTTCCTTGGCGGCGCCCGTGAGCTGCAGCGCCATCAGGAAGTCCGATGCGGCGCGCACGCCGCGAGCAAGTCCGTTCGGGATGTCGAGCACCGTCGGCTTGCCCGCGCCGACGCACAGCGCAACGTGGTCGAAGCCCATCGCCATCGCGTCTTCCAGCGTCACCGTGCCGCCGAAGCGCACGCCGCCGAACATGGCGAACTGGCTGCGCCGCTCCAGCAGCAGGCGGATGATCTTGAGGAAGTTTTTGTCCCAGCGCACGGTGATGCCGTACTCGGCGACGCCGCCGAAGCCGGCCATCACGCGCCCGCCGAGGTCCTCGTACAGGCTGCGCACGTCCTTCACCGGCTCGAAGGGCACGCTCAGCGGCTCCAGCTTGAGGCCGTCGATTCCGGCCACCGCGTGTCCGTCGTTCATGAGGTGGTGGGCGAGCGTGAACCCGGCAGGCCCCAGGCCGACCACCATCACCTTGCGCCCGCTCTCCGGGAGCGGAACAGGGCGGCGCAGGTTAAGCGGGTTCCAGCGCGTCAGCAGAGAATAGATCTCGAAACCCCAGGGGAGTTCGAGCACGTCCTTGAGCGTGCGTGTCTCCGCCTGGGGAATGTCCACCGGCGCCTGCTTCTGGTAGATGCAGGATTTCATGCAGTCGTTGCAGATGCGGTGCCCGGTGGCCGCGGCCATCGGGTTGTCGATGCAGATCACTGCCAGCGCTGCCAGCGGTTCGCCGCGCGCCTTGACGAGGTGGAATTCGGAAATTTTTTCTTCGAGCGGGCAGCCGGCGAGCGGCACGCCGAACTGGGTCTTCTTGAATCCGGTGGCAGGGGCCTTCTCTTTCAGGCCCTTGGAGCAGGAATCCTTGCCCTGCTCGTGGCACCAGATGCAGTAGTTCGCCTGGTCGAGCGCACCTGTGAGGTCGGTACCGTGATCGGTCAGGGCGAAGCCGTCGCGCTGGCGCAGGTGCTCGAGGCTGTGCTTCGCGAATCCCTGCGACATATCGGTGTGGACCGGCACCAGGCGCATGAAATCGAGCTTGAGCGGGGTCTTGAACAGAATGCCCGCGCGATGCTTCGCCTTGCCTTCCGGAGTCGTGGCCGCCCAGGCGGCATAACGCGCCGCGCCTTCGATCTTGCCCGCGTTCGCAGCCTGGTCCTTGCCCCATTCCGTTACCTGCTTCGCGAATTCCAGTTCGGTGGAAAAAGCATAACCGCCGGACGTCGCATCCCCGGGCTTCACTTTGTGCAGGGCGTGGCGCTGGACGAAAAGACGCTTCACCGAAAACAGCGGCGCGAGCTCGTTGTGACGCGCCGCGAGCGCCTGTGCTTCGGTCTCGATGCCGAACAGTTGCGCGAGGAAATCCTCGAGATGCGGCGCGAGCTCGATGAGCAGTTCGGACTCCGCTTTCCAAGAAGGAGGATTGTCTCTCGCCTCGAGAAGTTTTTTCCGAAGAGCAGGATCGAGGAACGACAAAAACGCGCCGTCCAGGCGCAGCAGCCCCTCACGCCGATAGAGATCGCCGAAACCAAGGCCGAATGAGAGTTTCATGCAGGTAGAATTATCGTTGAAATCATTCGGGAGGCTCTTATATGCAAATCAGAAATAGCATATTCCTCGTCACGGGCGGCGCATCGGGCCTGGGCGCGGCGACGGCGCAAATGGCCGCGGCCAACGGTGCCAAGGTCGTGATCGCGGACCTGCAGGCGGAAGCCGGCGAGAAGCTGGCGAAGGAAATCGGCGGGAGATACTGCAAGTGCGATGTGACCTCGGAAGCCGACGGCAAGGCCGCGGTCGAGGCTGCAGTCAAGGGTTTCGGCGGTATTCACGTGCTTGTGAATTGCGCCGGGATCGGCGTTGCCGAACGCACGGTCGGCAAGGATGCGCCGCACGACCTCGCGCGCTTCACGAAAGTGATCAGCATCAATCTCATCGGCACCTTCAACATGATTCGCCTCGCGGCGGATGCGATGATCAAGGCAGGTCCGAACGCGGCCGGCGAGCGCGGCGTGATCATCAACACCGCGTCGGTCGCGGCTTTTGATGGCCAGATCGGGCAGGCCGCCTATTCCGCGTCGAAGGGCGGGGTGGTCGGCATGACGCTGCCGATCGCGCGCGACCTGTCGCGCAACGGCATTCGCGTGGTCACCATCGCGCCGGGCCTGTTCCTGACACCGATGCTGCTCGGCCTGCCGAAGGAAGCGCAGGATTCGCTCGGCAAGCAGGTGCCGTTCCCCTCGCGCCTGGGCAAGCCGGAGGAATATGCGCAGCTGGCGAAGTCCATCGTCGAGAACGAAATGCTGAACGGCGAGACCATCCGCCTCGACGGCGCGATCCGGATGGCGCCGAAATAACTAGGTTTGCTCTCTCAGGTGTTCCTTGAATAGCCTGGCGCGGGCCACGTAACCTTCCGAGATCTTCAGGATCCCGGCGATCTGTTCGGTCGTGAGCTCGCGCACGACCTTCGCCGGCGATCCGACGGCAAGCACCCCGGGCGGGATTTCCTTGCCCTCCGGCACCAGCGAATTGGCGCCGACCAAAGAGCCGGCGCCGATCTTCGCGCCGTTCAGCACGACGCTGTTGATGCCGACCAGCACGCCGTCGCCGACCGTGCAGCCGTGCAGCATCACCTTGTGCCCGACGGTGACGCGCTTCCCTATGGTCAGCGGAAATCCCGGGTCGCAATGCAGGACCGAGCCGTCCTGGATGTTGGTCTCCTCGCCGATGTGCACCTGGTCGTTGTCGGCGCGGATCACCACGTTGAACCAGATGTTCACCGCGTTCTCCAGGATGATCGAGCCCGCCAGCGTGGCGTCCCAGGCGATGTAGTGGTGCGCGCCGCGGAGTTCGACCCGGCGCTCATTCAGGGAAAAGACCGGCATGGATGGCCGGTATGATAGCCGCAGTCGTTCCACCGATCACGTTCCACCCGCCATGAAACCCAGCGAATCGCTTTTCCTCGACATCCGCGGCCTGCGCTATCACGTTCGCCATTGGCGCGGAACACCCGGGAAAAAGATCATCCTGCTGCACGGCTGGATGGACGTCTCGGCGTCGTTCCAGTTCCTGGTGGATGCGCTGGCGCCGGATTGGGACGTTTATGCGCCGGACTGGCGCGGGTACGGGTTGACCTCCTGGTCGGGTTCCGACAATTACTGGTTTCCCGACTACATCGGCGACCTGGACGCGCTGCTCGCTCACATCCAGCCCGAAGCGCCGGTCAAGCTGGTCGGCCACAGCCTGGGCGGAAATGTCGGCGGCCTGTACGCGGGGATCAGGCCGGAACGAATCGAGAAATTCGTCAACCTTGAAGGCTTCGGCATGCCGACGACCAGGGCGGACCAGGCGCCCAAGCGCTACGCCCGCTGGATGGACGAACTGCGTGAGACGCCGCGCCTGCGCCCGTACGCGAGCTATGCCGAACTCGCGGACCGGCTGCAGAAGAACAATCCCCGTCTGAAACGGGAGCGTGCCGAATTCCTCGCGCGGCATTGGGGCAAGGAGGTGGAGGGCGGCGAAGTGCAGCTGCGCAGCGATCCCGCGCACAAGCTCATCAACGCCACGCTTTACCGCTTGGACGAAGCCCGCGCCTGCTGGGAGCGCGTCGCGGCGCCGGTGCTGTGGGTCGATGCCGCCGAATCCGAAACCAGGGCGCGGATGAGGCTCACCGATACCGAACTGGCGGAGCGCCGCAGCGCATTCAGGAGCCTGGAGCACCGCACGGTCGCGGACGCGGGACACATGCTGCATCACGACCAGCCCGAGGAAGTCGCGCGGCTGATCGAGAAGTTCCTGCTCTGATAAAATTCTCCGCCTGGATGGACATCGAACCTATCGTAAGAATCATCGCCATCTATGCGCTCCCGGTCCTGTTTGCGATCACGCTGCACGAGGCGGCGCATGGCTATGTGGCGCGCTATTTCGGCGACATGACCGCCTACGCGCAGGGACGCATCAGCCTCAACCCCGCGCGCCACATCGACCTCGTCGGCACCATCATCGTGCCGATCGCGATTCTCGTGCTGAGCAAGTTCGCGGGCGGCGCGGGCCTGCTGTTCGGGTGGGCGAAGCCGGTACCGGTGAACTATTCGGCGCTGCGGCGCCCGCGGCAGAACATGCTCTGGGTCGCGGCGGCCGGCCCGGGCGCCAACCTGGCGATGGCTTTTTTCTGGGCCGCTCTGTTCAAAACGGCGGATGTCCTGCCGATCAACTACTTCACCGAGCCGCTGCTCCTGATGAGCAAGGCCGGAATGGAAGTAAACATCATCCTGATGCTGTTGAACCTGCTGCCCATCCTGCCGCTGGACGGCGGCCGGATCGTGGCCAGCCTGCTGCCGAGCCGCATGGCCTGGGGCTACGCGAAACTCGAGCCCTGGGGTTTCCCGATCCTGCTGCTGCTCATGTTTACCAGTGTGCTCGGCGTCATCCTCGCGCCGATGGTGAATTTCTCGTTTCGCGTTCTCGGAACGGTGTTCCGGATCTAGGGCGGAATTCGAGATCCAATGTTTGAAACCCGCGTCCTTTCCGGCATGCGCCCCACCGGCGCCTTGCACCTGGGCCACTACCACGGCGTGCTGAAGAACTGGGTAAAGCTCCAGTCGGAGCATCCGTGCCTGTTTTTCGTCGCCGACTGGCACGCACTGACGACCGACTATGAAAAACCCGGCGTGCTGCAGGATGTCGGCATCGACATGGTGATCGACTGGCTGGCTTCCGGGGTGGACCCGAACCAGGCGACGATCTTCGTGCAGTCGCAGGTCCCCGAGCATGCCGAGTTCCACCTGCTGCTGTCCATGATGACGCCGCTCGGCTGGCTGGAACGCGTGCCGACCTACAAGGACCAGCAGGAAAAACTCGCCGACAGGGATCTCACCACCTACGGCTTCCTCGGCTACCCGCTGCTGCAGGCCGCGGACATCATGATCTACCGCGCCCGATACGTGCCGGTGGGCGAGGACCAGGTGCCGCACATCGAATTCACCCGGGAGCTCGCGCGCCGTTTCAACCACCTGTACGGCCGCGAGCCGGGGTTCGAGGACAAGGCGAAGGCCGCGGTGAAGAAGATGGGCAGCAAGAAGGCGCGCGTGTTCAACGAGCTGCGCACAAAGTTCCTGGAAAGCGGCGACGCCGAGGCGCTCAAGCGCGCGCAGGCGCTGCTCGATGAACAGCAGAACATGCCGCGCGGCGACCGGGAGCGGCTGTTCGGCTGGCTCGAGGGCAGCGGCAAGAAAATACTGGTGGAAGCGGAGGCGCTGCTGACGGAAGCCTCCAAGCTCACCGGGCTGGACGGGCAGAAAATGTCCAAGTCCTACGGCAACGCGATCGCGCTGCGCGAAGACCCGGAGTCCGTGGCGAAGAAAATCAAGACCATGCCGACGGATCCCGCGCGCGTGAAGCGCAACGATCCGGGCACGCCGGAAAAATGCCCGGTCTGGTCGCTGCACCTCGTCTATTCGAGCGACGAAACCAAGGCCTGGGCGCGCAAGGGCTGCACCACCGCTGGCATCGGTTGCCTGGAATGCAAGCAACCGGTGATCGAGAGCGTGCTTGCGGAATTGGCGCCGATGCGCGAGCGCGCGCAGGCCTACCTGGACGATCCGACGCTGGTGAAAAACATTCTCGCCGACGGCTGCGACAAGGCGCGCTCGCTCGCCGGCGAAACGATGCGCGACGTGCGCGAGGCCATGGGGCTGTCCTACACGTGACCGAAACCGCTACGCCCATAGTTCGGGCCGCGACGCCGTTCGCCACGATTTACGGCGAGCCGCTGACCGAAATCCCGCTTGACCTCTACATCCCGCCCGACGCGCTCGAGATCCTGCTGGATGCCTTTCAGGGGCCGCTCGACCTGCTGCTGTACCTGATCCGCAAGCAGAACCTCGACGTGCTCGACATTCCGATGGCGCCGCTCACGCGCCAATACCTGGAGTACGTCGAGCTGATGCGCTCCAAGAATCTCGAGCTCGCGGCCGAATACCTGGTGATGGCGGCGATGCTGATCGAGATCAAGTCGCGCATGCTGCTGCCGCGCCCGGCTGCGGTGAACGAGGAGGAGGACCCGCGGGCCGAGCTGGTGCGCCGGCTGCTCGAGTACGAGCAGATGAAGAAAGCGGCCCTGCAGCTGGACGCGCTGCCGCAGGTCGGCCGCGACGTGCTTGCGATTTCGGTGCTGGTCGAACGGACCGCAATCGAACGCCTGCCCGAGGTGCACCCGCGCGACCTCGCGGAAGCCTGGCGCATGCTGCTGTTCCGTGCCCGCATGACCGAGCATCATCGTGTTTCGCGCGAGGAACTCTCGGTGCGCGAGCACATGAGCCAGATCCTGCGCCTGCTGAAGGAGAGCCGCGTGCTGGAATTCACCGAGTTGTTCGACCCGGCGCGCGGCGTCGCGGTGCTGGTGGTTACCTTCCTCGCGCTGTTGGAGCTCGCGCGCGAACTGCTGATCGACGTCACGCAGTCGGAAGGCTTCGCGCCCATCTACGTCAGGATCAGGATCGCCCATGCCGAGCCAATCTGAGCCCAAGCGCATCCTCGAGGCGGCGTTGCTTTCCTCGCGGGAGCCGTTGTCGCTGGCGGACCTGAAGCGGCTGTTCGAGGACCGGATCGAGCCCGGCGTGCTGCGCCAGCTGCTCGACGAATTGCGCGAGGAATGGGCGGACCGCGCCGTGGAGCTCGCCAGCGTGGCCAGCGGCTGGCGGTTCCAGACCCGGCCCGAGTTTCAGCCTTTCGCGGACCGCCTCAACCCGGACAAGCGCGCGCGCTATTCCCGCGCCGTGATGGAAACGCTGGCGATCATCGCTTACCGCCAGCCGGTGACGCGCGGCGATGTCGAGGATATCCGCGGCGTCGTCGTCTCGACACCGGTGATCCAGTCCCTGGAGAGCAGGGGCTGGATCGACGTCGTCGGCCATCGCGATACGCCCGGGCGGCCGGCGCTTTACGCCACGACCAAGGCATTTCTCGATGACCTCGGGCTGCGCTCGCTGCAGGAGCTGCCGCCGCTGGAGGAAATCGCCCGGACGCTGCAGCTTGAGCCTGCGACCTCCCAACCCGCCGCCAACGAAGCCGCCGCAGACCGCACCGAGTAGCGCCGAGCGGCTGCAAAAGCTGCTCGCGGCGGCCGGCTTCGGTTCGCGCAGGGAAATCGAAACCTGGATCACGGCGGGCCGGGTCACGGTCCGCGGCCAGACCGCGAAGCTGGGTGACCGCGCCAGCCCCGGGGATCTGATTCTCCTCGACGGCAAAGAAATAAAAATAAGCGCGAGCAAAACCAGTCCCCGCGTCATCGTCTATCACAAGCCAATCGGCGAACTGGTGACGCGCAAGGACCCTGAAGGACGCGCGACGGTTTTCGACAAGCTGCCCAAGCTCAGCCCCGGGCGCTGGGTTGCCGTCGGCCGCCTGGACCTTAATTCCTCGGGCCTGCTGCTGTTTACCGATTCGGGCGAACTTGCCAACCAGCTCATGCACCCGCGCCAGGAGATCGAGCGCGAGTACGAAGTGCGCGTGCAAGGTGGCCTGGGCTCGGAGGCGATGCGCCGCCTGCTTACGGGGGTGGAGCTTGACGACGGCCAGGCAAAGGTGACGCGACTGGAGCCGCTGATGGCGAAAAAGGACACTGGCACCAACCGCTGGTACAAGGTGGTGCTGGTGGAAGGACGCAACCGCGAGGTGCGGCGGCTGGTGGAGGCCGTTGGCTCCAGGGTCAGCCGGCTGCTGCGGGTCCGGTTCGGACCGGTGAAGCTGCCGCTCGACCTGCCCGCGGGACGCTCGCTGGAACTGCGCTCCGAAGCCGTCGCGGAGATTGTCCGAACGGCAAAAAGCTGTTAAACTTCAAGTCGTTTCAGATGCAAATGGGCCTCGGCCCATTTTTTGTTTGCACGGCTGGAAAAGCGCTATGGCGATGGCGGATGTGGTGAAGCTGACCCTGGCGGGCATGGGGTTCGAACTGGTGGATGCGCGGGCATCCGGCGGGGGTAGGCATCTGTCCATCTTCATCGACAGGCCTGGCGGCATCACGGTGGACCATTGCGCCGACGTAAGCCGGCATCTGGCCCGGGTATTCGAGGTCGAGGGCATCGACTACGACCGGCTGGAGGTGTCGTCGCCGGGGCTGGACCGGCCGCTGTGCAAGCCGGCCGATTTCACGCGTTTCGCCGGTAGCAAAGTGGACGTGAAGATGCGGACGCGGGACGAGAGCGGCCGCAAGCGCTTCACCGGGCTGTTGCGCGGCGAAGCGGGCGGGGTGGCCACGGTCGAGGTGGAAGGCCGCGACGTGGCGTTGAGACTGGACGAAATTGACCGGGCCCGGCTGGTGCCGGACCTGCAAGGGAAGGGAAAGAAATGAGCCGGGAAATTCTGCTGCTGGTCGACGCGCTGGCGCGCGAAAAGAACGTGAACCGGGACGTGGTGTTCGGCGCGCTCGAGCTCGCGCTCGCCTCGGCCACCAAGAAACGCTTTACCGAGGACGTCGATGTCCGGGTCGCCATCAACCGCGATACCGGCGATTACCAGGCGTTCCGCCGCTGGCGCGTGCTGCCGGACGACGCGCCGGACTGGATCAACGCGCAGATGCTCTCGGTCGAGGAAGCCCAGGACCGCAAGCCCGATGCCAAGCTGGATGACGTGATCGAGGAGCCGATCGAGAACGTCCCCTTCGGCCGCATCGGCGCGCAGACCGCCAAGCAGGTGATCCTGCAGCGCATCCGGGACGCCGAGCGCGAGCAGATCCTGAACGATTTCCTGTCGCGCGGCGACGAGCTGGTGACGGGCACCGTCAAGCGCATGGAGCGCGGCAGCGCGATCGTCGAATCCGGCCGCCTGGAAGCGCAATTGCCGCGCGAATACATGATCCCGAAGGAAAACCTTCGCGTCGGCGACCGGGTGCGCGCCTGGGTGGCGAAAATCGACCGCGGCGCCCGCGGGCCGCAGCTGATCCTGTCGCGCACCGCGCCGCAGTTCATCATGAAGCTGTTCGAGCTGGAAGTGCCGGAAATCGAGGAAAAGCTGCTCGAGATCAAATCCGCGGCGCGTGATCCCGGCGTGCGCGCCAAGATCGCGGTGCATACCAACGACCGCCGCATCGACCCGATCGGCACCTGCGTCGGCATGCGCGGCTCGCGCGTGCAGGCCGTGACCCAGGAACTGGCCGGCGAGCGCGTGGACATCGTCCTATGGTCGGCGGACCCGGCGACCTTCGTCATCGGCGCGCTTGCGCCCGCCGAAGTGAGCTCGATCCTGGTGGACGAGGAAAAGCACGCGATGGACGTGGTGGTGGACGAGGAGAACCTCGCCATCGCCATCGGCCGCAGCGGCCAGAACGTGCGGCTCGCATCCGAACTCACCGGCTGGACCATCAACCTGATGACCCAGGAAGAGTCCACCAAGAAGCAGGAGGAGGAAGGCACCCGGGTCAAATCTCTGTTCATGGCGCGGCTCGACGTCGACGAGGAAGTGGCCGACATCCTGATCCAGGAAGGCTTCTCCACGCTGGAGGAAGTGGCCTACGTGCCCATCAATGAAATGATGGAGATCGACGCCTTCGACGAGAACACGGTCAACGAGCTGCGCAGCCGCGCGCGCAACGCGCTGCTGGTGCAGGCGATCGCGAGCGAGGAAAGCATCGACGGCGTGCAGCAGGACATGCTGCAGCTGGAAGGCATGGACAACCAGCTCGCGGCCAAGCTCGCGGCGCATGGCGTCAAGACGCGCGACGACCTCGCGGATCTCGCGGTGGATGAGCTCTCCGAGATGACCGGTATGGACGATGAGCGCGCCAAGAGCCTGATCATGGCGGCACGGGCGCACTGGTTCGCCGACGAGGCAGGAACCGCAGGCACCGCGGCGGCTGCCGCGCCCACGCCCGCCGGCCAGTCGAAAGGGGCGCAATAGCGTGGCACAGACCAGCGTCGCCCAGTTTGCGAGCGAGCTGAAGGTACCGCCTTCGGTGCTCATCGAGCAGTTGCGCGCTGCGGGTGTCGAGAAGCGCGTGGCGGAGGATTCGCTGAGCGAACAGGACAAGGCGAGGCTGCTCGAGTATCTGCGCAAGTCGCACGGCTCGATCGAGCCGAAAAACAAGATCACGCTGACGCGCAAGCAGACCAGCGAGATCAAGAAATCCGATTCCACGGGCAAGGCGCGCACCATCCAGGTCGAGGTGCGCAAGAAGCGCGTCTTCGTCAAGCGTGATCCCTCCGAACTCCAGGCTGCGGCTACCGCGGCCGAGACTGCGCCGCCGCCCGCGCCGCCGACGCCGGTGCCGGCCGGGCCGGATCCGAAGGAACTGCAGCTGCGCGAGGAGGAGCAGAAGCGCCAGCGGCAGCTTTCGGAAATCCAGGCCAACGAGCTGCGCGAGAAGCAGGACCGGGAGCGGCGCGAGGCGGAGCAGAAGCAGACCGAGCGCGCGGCGCCTGCTGGTGCCGCTGCTGCTGCGCCGACCGACGGCACGCTGCACGCGCCCAAGGCAGGCGAGCCCAAGACCGACAAGAAGGCGAAGAAAGTAAAGCAGACCACGATCCTGCGCGACGATTCGGTCCGTCGGCGGACCATCAAGACCCGCGGCGACATGGGCGGCGGTGTCGCGGGCTGGCACGGCAGGGGTGGCGGGCGGCAAAGGGGCGCGGGCCCTGCCGCCGGAGAACCCGCGTTTGCGCAGCCCGCCGAGCCGGTGATCCGCGATATCGCGGTGCCGGAAACCATCACGGTAGGCGAGCTCGCGCACCGCATGTCGGTCAAGGCCGTCGAGGTCATCAAGGTTCTGATGAAGCTCGGCTCGATGGCGACGATCAACCAGGTTCTCGACCAGGAAACCGCGATGATCGTGGTCCAGGAAATGGGCCATACCGCGAGGGCGGCCAAGCTGGAGGACCCGGAAGCGTTCCTCGTCGATGA
Organism: Burkholderiales bacterium; assembly: GCA_035308765.1. GTDB lineage: Bacteria > Pseudomonadota > Gammaproteobacteria > Burkholderiales > SG8-39 > RBG-16-66-20. The sequence continues at coordinate 71,258 of DATGGA010000029.1, read as the reverse complement.
CGCGGGCGTTTCGGCTGCGGTCGCGGTTACTCGGCCTCCGGTCGTCACCGTGATGGGCCACGTCGACCACGGCAAGACCTCGCTGCTCGACTACATCCGTACCACCAAAGTCGCCGCCGGCGAGGCAGGCGGTATTACCCAGCACATAGGCGCCTACCACGTGGAGACGCCCAGGGGCGTCATCACCTTCCTCGATACGCCTGGCCACGAGGCCTTCACGGCGATGCGCGCGCGCGGCGCCAAGGTGACCGACATTGTCGTGCTGGTGGTCGCCGCCGACGACGGCGCGATGCCGCAGACCATCGAAGCGATTGCCCATGCCAAGGCGGCTGAAGTGCCGCTGGTGGTCGCCATCAACAAGATCGACAAACACGAAGCCAATCCCGAAAAAGTCAGGCAGGACCTGCTCGCGCATGGCGTCGTGCCGGAGGACCTGGGCGGCGAGTCGCCTGTGGTGCCGGTGTCGGCGAAGACCGGTCAGGGCGTAGACGCGCTGCTGGAGCAGATCCTGCTCCAGGCCGAGGTGCTGGAACTCAAGGCGCAGATCGACGCACCGGCCAAGGGCGTGGTGATCGAAGCCCGCCTGGACAAGGGCCGCGGCCCGGTCGCGACGCTGCTCGTGCAATCCGGCACGCTGAAGCGCGGCGACGTGGTCGTGGTGGGCGCGGTTTACGGGCGCGTGCGCGCGATGCTGGACGAGAACGGCAAGCCGGTGCAGAGCGCCGGGCCATCGATTCCGGTGGAGATCCAGGGCCTGTCCGATGTTCCGCGGGCTGGCGAGGAAATGGTCGTGCTGGCCGACGAGAAGAAGGCGCGCGAAGTCGCCCTGTTCCGCCAGGGCAAGTACCGCGAGGTAAAGCTCTCCAAACAGCGTGCCTCTAATCTGGAGAACATGTTCAGCGAGATGGGCACGAGCGGGAAGAAGACGCTCGCGCTGCTGATCAAGGCCGACGTGCAGGGTTCGCAGGAAGCGCTGGCGCATGCGCTCACGCGCTTGTCGAACGAGGAGGTCAAGGTCGGCGTGGTGCACTCGGGCGTGGGCGGGATCACCGAGTCGGATGTCAACCTGGCGCTCGCTTCGGGCGCGGTAATCATCGGTTTCAACGCGCGCGCCGACGCTACCGCGCGCAAGCTGATCGAATCGTCGGGCGTCGACGTGCGCTACTACAACGTCATCTACGACGCCGTCGAGGAGGTGAAGGCGGCGCTCTCCGGCATGCTCGCGCCCGAGCGGAAAGAGAGCGTCATCGGCCTGGTCGAGGTGCGCCAGGTATTCCGCATTTCCAAGATCGGCACCGTGGCCGGCTGCTACGTGCAGGAAGGGCTGGTCAAGCGCGGCGCGCAGGTCCGGGTGTTGCGCGACAGCGTGGTGATCCATACCGGCGAAATCGATTCGCTCAAGCGCTTCAAGGACGACGTGCGCGAGGTCAAGGCGGGGTTCGAGTGCGGCATGTCGCTCAAGACCTTCCAGGAGCTAAAGGAAGGCGACCAGTTCGAGGTGTTTGAAGTCCTCGAGGTCGCCAGGACCCTGTGAGCCGAAGGCGGTTGTTGCCGTGAGCCGGGGACGGCCGCAAAAGGTGGCCGACCTGATCCAGAGGGAACTCTCCGAGCTGTTGCGCCGCGAAGTGCGCGATCCCCGCGTCGGCATGGTGACGCTGACCTCGGTCGACGTTTCTCCCGACCTGTCGCACGCCAAGGTTTTCTTCACTATTCTGGAGAAGGAAAAGCTGGTCGGAACCGCCAAGGCCCTGCAGCGCGCCTCGGGTTTCCTGCGCTCCCTGCTTGCGCACCGTATGAAGATGTACACCACGCCCGAACTGCGCTTTGTCTACGACGAGTCGGTGGAGAGGGGCGACCGCCTGTCGCAATTGATCAACAGCGTCGTTCCGCCGAAGCGATAGGAACTGCGGCTGATGCTGCGCAAGCTGGACGGGGTGTTGCTGCTGGACAAGCCGGTTGGGCCGAGCTCCAGCGCCGTGCTGCAGGCGGTGAAGCGCCTGCTGGAAGCCGAAAAGGCGGGCCACGCAGGTACGCTCGACCCCATGGCTTCGGGCCTGCTGCCGCTGCTGTTCGGCGAAGCCACCAAATTCGCTCAGTTCGGGCTCGATTCCATCAAAGAGTACCGGGCGCAGGTACGGCTGGGCGTGCTCACGGATACGGGCGACGCCGAAGGTCAGGTGCTGGAGCGGCGCCCGGCCGCAGTGGACGCGGCTGCGGTCGCACGTGCCCTGGAGCGCTTCCGGGGCGCGATCGAACAGGTACCGCCGATGTATTCGGCGCTCAAGCATGAAGGGCGACCGCTGTATGCGCTGGCGCGCGCCGGGCGATCGGTTGAGCGTAGCGCGCGAAGCATCACCGTGCACGAGCTCGAGCTGCTCGAGTTCGCGCAGGACAGGCTACACCTGCGAGTGAAATGCAGCAAAGGAACCTACATCCGCCAGCTCGCGGTGGATCTCGGAGCCGAACTGGGCACCGTCGCCCACCTTGAGGCGCTGCGCAGAACGGCGGTCGCAGGTTTCAGGCTGGACCGCGCGGTGACGCTGGAAGACCTGCAGGCGCTGGGCGACGACGCCCGGCGGGGCTGGTTGCTGCCGGCGGACAGCTTGCTGGCCGATCTACCGCGCCTTGAGCTGGCGGAAGAGCAGGCACGGCGGTTTCTCAACGGGCAGGCCGTTCCCGTGGAGGCAAGCCAAGGGCCGCGAAGCGTCTACGGCGCGGCGGGCGCGCTGCTCGGGGTCGGGGAAGTGCGCGCGCAGGGCGGTCTGCACCCCGTCCGGCTGCTTGCAAGCGGCTGAAATACCAAGAAAAACTTGTAAATTGGCCGGATTTTCCGCTAGAATGCCCGCCTCACACACAGAGCCAACCAAGAGAGAAACGTATGAGTTTGCAGGTTGCGCAGAAAGCGCAAGTCGTAAAGCAGCACCAGCGGGCCGGGAACGATACCGGGTCCACGGAAGTGCAGATCGCGCTCCTCACCGAGCGAATCAACAGCCTGGCCGGGCATTTCAAGTCGCACGTCAAGGATTTCCATTCGCGCCGCGGGCTGTTGAAAATGGTCAGCCAGCGCCGCAAGCTGCTGGATTACCTGAAGCGCAGCAACGCGGACAAGTACCGCTCGCTGATCGAGCAGCTCGGCCTGCGCAAGTAGCCTCCGCAGCCATCGCTTTTTCCCGAATGCCGTAGCAACCAACGCTCATCCGAACGGTGAGCGTTTTTTGTTTGCGCCCCAACACAGAGGATTCCCTTTGAACCCGATCAAGAAAACCTTCACCCTCGGCACGCAGCAGGTCACGCTGGAGACCGGGGAAATCGCCCGCCAGGCACATGGCGCCGTACTCATCACGGTGGACGACACTGTGGTCCTCGCCGCGGTCACGGCTTCGAAATCGCCCAAGCCCGGGCAGAGCTTCTTCCCGCTCACGGTGGACTACGCCGAGAAGACCTATGCCGCGGGCAAGATCCCGGGCGGCTTCTTCAAGCGCGAAGGCCGGCCGACCGAGAAGGAAACCCTGACCAGCCGCCTCATCGACCGCCCGATCCGGCCGCTGTTCCCGGACGGCTTCTACAACGAAGTGCAGGTGGTGGCGCAGGTCCTGTCGCTGAATCCGGAAGTCGACGCCGACATCCCGGCCATGATCGCGGTATCGGCGGCGCTCACGCTGTCGGGTGTGCCTTTCGCGGGCCCGATCGGCGCGGCGCGCGTCGGCTACGTCAACGGCCAGTACGTGCTCAATCCGACGCTGTCGCAGCTCAAGGAGTCGCAGCTGAACCTGGTGGTCGCGGGCACCAGCCAGGGCGTGCTGATGGTCGAGTCGGAAGCGCTCGAACTGCCGGAAGACGTGATGCTAGGCGCCGTGGTCTACGGCCACGAGCAGATGCAGGCTGCGATCGCCGCTATCGAGGAACTGGCCGAGCAGGCCGCCAAGCCATCCTGGGACTGGAAGGCGCCTGCGAAGGACGAAGCGCTGGCCGCGAAGATCGGCGAGCTCATCGAAGGCGACCTGCGCAAGGCGTTCGACATGCGGCAGAAAAGCGCGCGCTCGGACGCCCTCAAGGCGATCTCGAAGCGCGTGCACGAGGCCGTCGGCGCAGGCAGCGAAGGCGGACCCGATGCCAACACCGTGAACGACCTGTGCTTTGCGCTCGAGTCGAAGATCGTGCGCAACAAGATCCTGGACGGCGAGCCGCGCATCGACGGCCGCGACACTCGCACCGTGCGTCCGATCACCATCCGCACCGGCGTGCTGCCGCGCACCCATGGATCGGCGCTGTTCACGCGCGGCGAAACCCAGGCGCTGGTCACCGTCACCCTGGGCACCGGCCGCGACGAGCAGATCATCGACGCGCTGGCTGGCGAGTACCGCGAGCGCTTCATGTTCCACTACAACATGCCTCCGTACGCAACCGGCGAAACCGGCCGTTACGGATTCACCAAGCGCCGCGAAATCGGCCATGGCCGCCTGGCGAAGCGCTCGCTGGTGGGCATGCTGCCGCCGGCCGCCGACTTCGGCTATTCGCTGCGCATCGTTTCCGAAATCACCGAGTCGAACGGCTCTTCCTCGATGGCGTCGGTCTGCGGCGGCAGCCTCGCGCTGATGGATGCCGGCGTGCCGATCAAGGACCACGTGGCGGGCATCGCCATGGGCCTGATCAAGGAAGGCAACCGCTTCGCGGTGCTGACCGACATCCTCGGCGACGAAGATCACCTCGGCGACATGGACTTCAAGGTGGCAGGCACCGAAAAAGGCCTGACCGCGCTGCAGATGGACCTGAAGATCGAATCCATCAACAAGGGCATCATGCAGGTGGCGCTGGCCCAGGCGCGCGAAGCTCGCATGCACATCCTGGCGCAGATGAAACAGGCGATGGGCGGCTCGCGCACCGAACTCTCCAGCTTCGCGCCGCGCATCCTCAAGATCAAGATCAACCCGGACAAGATCCGGGACGTCATCGGCAAGGGCGGCGTGGTGATCCGCGGCATCCAGGAGGAGACCGGCACCACCATCGAGATCGAGGACGACGGCATGATTTCTATCGCCTGCGTCTCGCCGGAAGGCGGCGAAGCGGCGCTGAAGCGCATCAAGGACCTCACCGCCGACGTAGAAGTCGGCAAGGTCTACGAAGGCCCGGTGCTGCGCCTGCTGGATTTCGGCGCCATCGTGCAGCTCATGCCGGGCCGCGACGGCCTGCTGCACATTTCGCAGATCAGCAACGAGCGCGTCAACGCCGTTTCAGATCACCTCAAGGAAGGCCAGATCGTGAAGGTCAAGGTGCTGGAAGCCGACGACAAGGGCAGAGTGCGCCTGTCGATGAAGGCCGTCGGGACCCCCGAGGCCGCGAAGCAGAACTAGAAAGGTTTTTTCCGGGCCTTACTTGGCCACCTGCCGCTCGCGCATCTCATCTAGGGTCTTGCAATCGATGCAGAGCGTAGCGGTGGGCCGCGCTTCCAGGCGCTTCAGCCCGATCTCGACCCCGCAGCTCTCGCAATAGCCGTACTCGTTGGCGTCGATGCGGGCGATGGTCTCGTCGATCTTCTTGATCAGCTTGCGCTCGCGGTCGCGGTTGCGCAGTTCCAGCGCCATGTCGGATTCCTGGCTGGCGCGGTCGTTCGGGTCGGCGAACACCGTCGCCTCGTCCTGCATCGTGTGCACGGTGCGGTCGATCTCCTGCGAAAGCTCGGACTTGAGGTTTTCGAGGATCTTTCGGAAATGGGTGCGCTGCTTCGCGTTCATGTACTCCTCGCCCTTTTTCGGGGCGTAGGGCGCGAAACCGTTTTTCTTCAATTCCAATGGCATTCCGGGCATCTGCTGAAAAAATGAAGGAGGCTTTTTAGCAGATAAGCCATTCTGCCGCAAGCCGAAAAAAGAGTATCATTGGCGCCCGATTTTCGGGGTGTAGCGCAGCCTGGTAGCGCGCCTGCTTTGGGAGCAGGATGTCGGGAGTTCAAATCTCTCCACCCCGACCAGGTCTGCCCCGGATGTGAAGGCAGGATGCAGGCAGGACGCAGCGAATCTGCCCGTAGCTCAACCGGATAGAGCACCAGCCTTCTAAGCTGGGGGTTGTGGGTTCGAGTCCCGCCGGGCAGGCCAGTAGAATGGCAGTCGCAATGGTGGCCGTAGCTCAATGGTAGAGTCCCGGATTGTGATTCCGGTTGTTGTGGGTTCGAGTCCCATCGGTCACCCCACCTTCCTCATCTTGGCAGTTGTTCCCGCGCCACGATGAACACTGTGCCGGGATCGCTGATCTCCGGCCACGAAAACTCGATCTTCGGATAGGCGCGCTCCAGTGCCTTGCGGTTGCCGCCGATCTCGCACACCAGCAGTCCTCTGGGCGCCAGATGGTCTTTTGCCTCCGTCAGGATCCGGCGCACCAGGTCCAACCCGTCCTTGCCCGCTGCCAGCGCGAGCGCCGGTTCGTGCCGGTACTCCCTCGGCAGTCTCCGCATCGAGCGCGCGGTGACGTAGGGTGGATTGGTCACGATTAGGTCGTATTTTCTACCGATCGACTTGAACAAATCCGACCGGACAGGGTGGACGCGTTTCCCCAGCTTGTATTTCCTGATATTGATCTTGGCCACCTGGAGGGCGGAGGCGGACAGGTCGGCCGCGTCGGTTTGTGCGCCCGGAAATTCAAGCGCTGAAAGAATTGCCAGGCAACCGGATCCGGTGCAAAGATCCAGCACCCGTTTCGGCTCCCTCGCAAGCCAGGGGCGCAGGTGGTCGCGCAGCAACTCGGCGATGAAAGAGCGCGGCACGATGGCGCGCCTGTCGACGTAGAAGGCATGCTCGCCCAGCCAGGCCTCCTTCAGCAGGTAGGCTGCAGGAATCCGCTCGCGGATGCGGCGCCGGATCAGGGCGTCGATTTTCTTCCGCGCCCCAGGCGGCACTTCCTCTTCGAGCAGGTATCCCAGCACCGACGAGATCAGCCAGGCGGCTTCGTCCCGGGCGTTATGCGTGCCATGTCCGTAAGACAGCCTGGCGCGCGCGAAGCGGCGTGCGGTCTGTTGGAGCAGCTCCGAAACCCTCAAGGAAGCAGCGCGCGCAGGGTGTCGAGGTAGATGCCCGCCAGCTGGTCGAGCGCGGCCACTTCGATGTGCTCGTTCAGTTTGTGGATGCTGGCGTTGACCGGGCCGAGCTCGAGAACCTCGGGCGAGATTTCGATGATGAACCGCGCATCCGACGTTCCCCCGGTAGTGGAAAGCTCGGCGATACGCCCGGTGTGCCGTTTGCAAACGTCGGCCACCGCCTGCGCGAGCTTGCCCTGTCCGCTGAGAAAGGGCCGGGCGCCGAGAACCCAGGACAGGGAATAGTCGAGGCCATGCTTTTTCAGGATCGCTTCGACGCGTTGCGCCAGTGATGCGTCGGTGCTTTCGGTGGAAAAGCGGAAATTGAAATCCACGTCCACGCTTCCGGGAATGACGTTGCCGACCCCGGTTCCAGCGTGGATGTTCGATACCTGCCAGGTGGTCGGCGGGAAGCTCTCGTTGCCGTCATCCCATTTCGTCTTCGCCAGCTCCGCGAGCGCAGGCACAAGTTGATGCACCGGGTTGCGGGCGAGGTGAGGATAGGCGACATGGCCCTGTATGCCCCGGACCGTGAGCCGGCCGGAGAGCGATCCTCGCCGGCCGTTCTTCAAGGTATCGCCAAGCGCGTCCACCGACGTCGGCTCGCCGACGATGCAGTAGTCCATGGTCTCGCCGCGTTTCTTCAGTGTCTCCACGACCTTCGCGGTGCCATCCAGCGCGGGACCCTCCTCGTCAGAGGTGAGGAGGAAGGCGATCGAGCCGTGGTGCTTCGGGCGTTCCTTGACGAATGCTTCCGCAGCGACCACAAAGGCGGCGATCGAGGATTTCATGTCCGCCGCCCCGCGCCCATAGAGCTTGCCGTCGCGAATCGTCGGAACAAACGGATCTGAATGCCATTCCGAGAGAGGCCCGGTCGGCACCACGTCGGTGTGGCCGGCAAAACAAAGAAGAGGCTTGCCAGCACCGCGTCTGGCCCAGAGGTTGCTCACTTCGCCGAAGCGCATCGGCTCGCAATTGAAGCCGGCAGTCGCGAGGCGCGTGGCGAGCATCGCCTGGCAGCCGCCGTCCTCCGGCGTCACGGAACGCCTGCGAATCAACTCCTGCGCGAGTTCGAGCGCCCCTTGCAAGCCGGGCCCGTCAGGCGGTGGTATCGATCTTGAAGTCGCTGAAGGAGGCGCCGCCGGTGTTCGACAGGGCGCCTTCGGTCTTCTCTTCCTTCTTCTCCCCGGGCGCCGGGGCCGCCACCTGGCCGGAGGAGATCGAGCCGGCAGTCGCCTGGTTGATCAGCCACAGCATGTTGGTGGCGGAATCGGCGTTTGCCATGCACTCGTCCTGCGTGATGGAACCGTCCATGAACATGTTGAACAGCGACTGCTCGAAGGTCTGCGAGCCGGGCGCCATGCTCTTTTCCATGGCGTCCTTGATTTCGTTGATGTCGCCCTTTTCGATCAGCTCCGAGACGTGCCGCGTATTGAGCAGCACCTCGACCGCGGCGCGGCGCGCGCCGGTCTTGGTGCGCACCAGGCGCTGCGAGACGATGGCCTGCAGCGCGGCCGACAGGTCCAGCAGCAGCGTCGGCCGGTTTTCCAGCGGGTAGAAGCTGATGATCCGGTTCATCGCGTGGTAGCTGTTGTTGGCGTGCAGCGTGGCCAGCGCCAGGTGGCCGGACTGCGCGTAGGCGAGCGCCATGCCCATGGTCTGCTTGTCGCGGATCTCGCCGATCAGGATGCAGTCGGGCGCCTGGCGCAGCGCGTTCTTGAGGGCGGTCTCGAAGCTCTTGGTGTCGGTGCCGATTTCGCGCTGGTTGACGATGGACTTCTTGTTCTTGAAGATGAATTCGACCGGGTCTTCCATAGTCAGGATGTGTCCGGACTTCTGCTCGTTGCGCAGGTCCAGCATCGCCGACAGCGAGGTCGACTTGCCAGAGCCGGTGGCCCCGACCATGAGGATCAGGCCCCGCTTCTGCATGATGATTTCCTTGAGCACGTCGGGCAGGCCCAGGGTGGCGAACGCCGGCACGCTGCCGGGAATGAAGCGCACCACCACTGCGGGCGAGCCCTTTTGCCGGAACGCGCTGATGCGGAATGCCCCGACGTTCTCGAGCACGAACGCGGTGTTCAACTCCCACTCGTCCTCGTATTCCTTGATCTGGCGCTCGGTCAGCACTTCGTAGAGCAGCGTCCTGACCGCCTCGGCGTTCAGGACGGTCTGGTTGACCGGAATCGCGACGCCGTTGATCTTGATGTTGATGGGCGACCCGACCGACAGGAAGATGTCCGAGGCCTTCTTCTCGGCCATCACCTGGAACAGACGTTTCATTGCGGACATGCTGCTCTCCCGATAATGCACTATGGCCCTAGTTTAATCCTCGCGCAGCAGTTCGTTCAGGCTGGTTTTCGCCCGCGTCTGGGCATCCACGCGCTTGACGATCACGGCGCAGTAAAGGCCGTATTTGCCGTCCGCCGAGGGCAGGCTGCCCGGCACCACGACCGATCCGGACGGCACCCTGCCGTACACCACCTTGCCGCTGGCGCGGTCGTAGATTTTTGTGGTGGCGCTGAGGTAGACTCCCATGGAGAGCACGCTGTTCTCCTCGACGACCACGCCCTCGACCACCTCGGAGCGCGCGCCGATGAAGCAGTTGTCCTCGATGATGACGGGACCGGCCTGGACCGGCTCCAGCACGCCACCGATGCCGACGCCGCCCGAGAGGTGCACGTTCTTGCCGATCTGGGCGCAGGAGCCGACCGTGGCCCAGGTATCGACCATGGTGCCTTCGTCGACGTAGGCGCCGATATTCACGTAGCAGGGCATGAGGATCACGTTTTTCGCGATATGGGCGCCGCGGCGCGCCATCGCGGGCGGCACGACCCGCACGCCGCCTTTCTCGAAATCGAATGCAGCGAATTTCGAGGACACCTTGTCGTAATAGCGGGTGGCGCCGCCTTCCATGACCCGGTTGTCTTCGAGGCGGAACGACAGCAGCACGGCCTTCTTGAGCCACTGGTGCGTGACCCAGGCGCCGTTCAGTTTTTCGGCGACGCGCAGCTTGCCGGCATCCAGGCCGGCGATGGCTTCCTCGACCGCATCGCGCAAAGCGCGTGGAGCGCTGGCCGGGGTAATGGAGCTGCGGTTCTCCCAGGCTTTTTCGATGATCTCGTTCATAGGCTCTTGGTAAATCGCGCCATGCGTTGCATCGCCTCCACGCACTCGGCGAGAGGCGCGACCAGCGCGATGCGCACGTGATTTTTCCCGGGATTCTCCCCGTGCGCTTCGCGCGCGAGATAGCTGCCCGGCAGGACCAGCACATTATAGTCACGCTGCAAGCCGCGGGCGAACTCGGTATCGTCGATGGGAGTCCTGATCCACAGATAGAACCCGCCTTCGGGCGCTTCCGTTTTCAGGGGGCCTTGAATCAACGGCAAGGCGGCCGAGTATTTCCCGGCGTACAGGCGCCGGTTTTCGCGCACATGCGCTTCATCGTTCCAGGCGGCAATGGAAGCACGCTGTACCGAATGGCTCATCGCGGAACCGTGATAGGTGCGGTAGAGCAGGTAGGGTTTGAGCAGAGCGGCATCGCCCGCGACGAAACCGGAGCGCATGCCGGGCGCGTTGGAGCGTTTCGAAAGGCTGGAGAAGACGACCAGCCGCCGGAAATCCGGCCTGCCGAGCCGTCGTGCCGCATCCAGAGCGCCCAGCGGTGGCTTGGCTTCGTCGCAATAGATTTCGGAATAGCACTCGTCGGAGGCGATCACGAAGCCGTGCCGGTCGGAAAGCTGGAACAGTTCGCGCCATCGATCGAGCGACAGCACGCGGCCCGTCGGATTGCCGGGCGAGCAGGCAAAGGCAAGCTGCACGCCGTTCCAGTCGATCGCGTCGAAACGCATGCCGTCGTTCAGGAACAGGGGCGTGGCGCCCGCGAGAAGCGCCGCGCCTTCGTAGATCTGGTAGAACGGATTGGGGCAGACGACTTTCGCCGTTGCGCCCGGGTTTATGACCGTTTGAGCGAAAGAAAACAAGGCCTCGCGGCTGCCGTTGACCGGCAGGACCTGCGTTTCGGCGTCGAGCTCGGCCAGCGCATAGCGCCGCCGCGCCCAGCCGGCGATCGCTTCGCGCAGCTCCGGCAGGCCGGCGGTGCGCGGGTATGCCGACAGGCCGTCCAGCGCCCCCGCGAGGGCGTCTTTGACCAGCGCCGGGGTAGGATGTTTCGGTTCTCCGATCGAGAGGTCGATGGGCCGCAGCGCCGGATTCGGCGTCACGCCGGCAAGCAGTCCACGCAGCCTTTCGAACGGATAGGTCTGAAGTCTGGCGAGGCGGGGATTCAATCTTTTGCTTTCCAGCCCCGTTTACGATGCTCGACGACGACGGAGGTGTAAATGCCGCCGCGTACGTTGAATTTCGCGGTGAGGCATATGAAGCGGGGCCGCATCGCCTTCACCAGGTCGTCGAGAATCCGGTTGGTGACCGCTTCATGGAAGGCCCCTTCGTCGCGGAACGACCAGACGTAGAGCTTGAGCGCCTTCAGCTCGACGCAAAGCTTGTCGGGAACGTACTCCAGCGACAGAACCGCGAAATCCGGCTGGCCGGTCATCGGGCACAGGCAGGTGAATTCCGGAATCTCCATGCAAATCCGGTAGTCCCGCCGAGGCGATGGATTGGCGAATGTTTGCAGACGCTTGCTTGGGCGCGAAGGCATAAAAAGCTCGGAAATTGCGGCAGAAAACCAGCGCCCGGATGGTATCATTTTCAAAATTCGAAAACACTCCGTGCGCCTCACTCAAGTCAAGCTTTCCGGCTTTAAATCTTTCGTCGATCCCACCTCCATCCACGTCCCTGGCCAGCTGGTCGGGATCGTGGGCCCGAACGGCTGCGGCAAGTCCAACGTCATCGACGCGGTGCGCTGGGTGCTGGGCGAATCGCGCGCCTCGGCGCTGCGGGGCGACTCGATGCAGGACGTTATCTTCAACGGCGCCGGAACGCGCAAGCCGGTGGCGCGCGCCAGCGTCGAGCTGATGTTCGACAACACCATGGGCCGCGCGGCCGGTCAGTGGTCGCAATATGCCGAGCTGTCGGTCCGGCGGGTGCTGCAACGCGACGGCGAATCCTCCTATTACATCAACGGCACGCATGTCCGGCGCCGGGACATCACCGACGTGTTTCTCGGCACCGGCCTCGGCCCGCGCGCCTACGCGATCATCGAGCAGGGAATGATCTCCCGGGTGATCGAAGCCAGGCCGGACGAGCTGCGGATCTTTCTCGAAGAGGCTGCCGGCATTTCGCGCTACAAGGAGCGGCGCAAGGAAACCGAGCACCGGCTCTCCGATACGCGTGAAAACCTGGCCCGCGTGACCGACATCCGCACCGAACTCGGCGCACAGATCGAAAAACTGGAGGGGCAGGCGAAGATCGCTTCCCGGTACAAGGAGCTGCAACAGGAACTGCAATTCAGGCAGCACCTGCTCTGGTTCGTGCGCCGCAAGGACGCGGCCGTAGAGCGGGAGCGGCACGCAAAGGAGATCGCGAAGGTCACGACCGAAGTCGAGGCCGGCACCGCGCAGTTGCGGGAAGTCGAGAGCCGGGCCGAAACCGCGCGGATAGCGCACTACGGGGCCGGCGATGCGCTGAACGCGGCGCAGGCCGCTGTCTATGCGGCGAACGCCGAGGTTGCGCGGCACGAATCGGAGTTGCGCCACGTCGAGGAGAGCCGCAACCGGCTTGAAAGCCAGCACACCGAACGCAGGGCCCAGCTCACCTCGTGGCGGGAGCAGCGTTCGCAGCTGACGCAGGCGCTGCACATGTGGGCAGCGCGCTCCGGCGGGGCGAAGCAGCGTGTTGCGGACGCGCAGGCCACCCTGGCGACGGAGAACGCGCGCCTTCCCGAGTCGGAGAGGGCCTATCGCGCGGTACAGGAACAATTGAACGAGTCCCGCAGCAGGCTGCTGCAGGTCGAGAGCCGGCTGCTGCTCGAACAGCAGAGCGTGGCGCACCTCGAAGGCACTCTGCAGTCTCTTTCGCAGCGGCGCGAACGTCTCGAGGCGGAGCTGCAGGCGCTGGCCGAGCCGGACGCCGCGGCGACCGCTGCCGCGAACGTACGCGTGCTGCAACTGGACCGCGCGATCGCGGATGCGCAGGCGGGACTGGATGCGTTGCAGGCGGAAACGGAAGCGCTGGCGCTGGCCAATACGGCTGCCGCCGATGCCCATGCGGAAGCGGTCCGCGAACTCACCGCGGCGGATGCCCAGCTGGCGACCCTGAAGCAGGTCCAGGCCGCGGCAGAGGAGGACGCGCCGCTGCACGCGTGGCTGGAACGCCACCAGCTCGCCGCCTTGCCGCGTTTCTGGCAGAAAATCCGCATCGACCACGGCTGGGAAACTGCGGTCGAGTCGGTGCTGCGCGAGCGGCTGCATGCGCTGGAACTGCGGGACAGCAGTCCTCTCGGCGGCGACCGGCCGCCGGTCAAGGCGAGTCTCTTCGGCCCGGGCGCTGCCGCCAGCGCTGCGACGCTGGCCGGGCTCACGCCGCTGCAGAACAAAGTCCATGCGATCGATGCCGGCCTCGCGGGTGCGCTGGCGGACTGGCTCGCGTCCGTCTACGTCGTGGAGGGAGCGCCCGACGCGGCCCGGCGGGCGGCGCTGCCGCCCGGCGTGCTGCTGGTCAACCGGGAAGGCGATCAGTTCACGCGCTACACGATCGGTTTTCACGCGCCGGATTCGGCTGATGCAGGCATTCTTGCTCGCCAGTCGGATATCGAGGCCCTCGAAGAGCGCTGCCGCGGGCTCTCGCAGCGGGCTGAAGCGGCGCGTGCGCAATCGGATCGCCTCGGCGGCCAGCTGGCCGAACGCATGGGCGCGCTGGAGCAGGCGCGGGACGCGGTGGGCGCCAGGCAGCAGGAGAAGCACGCCGCCCAGATCGAAGCGCTCAAATTGGGCCAGGCGCAGGAGCGCTACCGAGAACGCACGGCGCAGATCCGGGATGAATTGGGCGCAGTCGGCCTGGAAGCGGAACGCGACGGCCTGCGGCTCGCCGAGTCGAAGACCGCGCTGGCGCGCATCGCCGGCGAGATTCGCGGCGCCAAGGAAAAGCTGGAGGGCGTCCGCGCCGGCTATGTGGCCGCGGAGACCGCGCTCGCCGAGCAGAGGGTGCGTGCGCAGCAGGCCGAGCGCGAGGCGCAGGACGCGGTGTTCGGCGAGCGCGAGGTGTCGGCGAAAATTTCCGAGATCGACAATTCTGTGCGCATGATCGACCAGCAGATCGTGCGCGCGGAGGAGGAAGTAGGGCGCCTGACCGCCGAACTGGCGGTGGACCCGGTGCCCGCCGTGCGCAGCGCGCTGGGCGCGGCGGCCGAGTCGCGGATGTCGTGCGAGAAGACGCTGTCCGGCGCGCGCGAAACAGTGGAAGCGGCGGCAAACGCTTTGCGTGCGCTGGAGGAAGAGCGCCTGAAGATCGAGAATTCGCTTGCGCCGCTGCGCGAGCGGATCAACGAGCTGCGGCTCAAGGAGCAGGCGGCGCGGATCAGCCACGACCAGTATGAAATGCAGCTGCACGATGCCAGCGCCGACGAGGCCCGGCTGGCGGCGCAGGCCGACGACGCGCCGCGTCCGTCCGCGCTGCAGGGCGAGATCACGCGGCTTACCCAGTCAGTGAGCGAGCTCGGCGCGGTGAACCTGGCGGCGCTGGACGAGCTGGCAAGCGGCCGCGAGCGCAAGGGTTTCCTCGATTCGCAGTCGGCCGACCTGGAGGAGGCCGTGGCGACGCTGGAAGACGCGATCCGGCGCATCGACCGCGAAACGCGCGAATTGCTGCGCGAGACCTTCGACAGCGTCAACCGGCATTTCGGCTCGTTGTTCCCGGTGCTGTTCGGCGGCGGCGAGGCCAGGCTTGTCATGACCGGCGAGGAAATCCTCGACGCAGGGGTGCAGGTAATGGCCCACCCGCCCGGCAAACGCAACAGCAGCATCCATCTGCTGTCCGGCGGCGAGAAGGCCCTGACGGCGATCTCGCTGGTGTTCGCGATGTTCCAGCTCAATCCGGCGCCGTTCTGCCTGCTGGACGAGGTCGATGCGCCGCTCGACGACAGCAACACCACGCGCTTTTGCGACTTGGTGCGGAAAATGTCCGGGCAGACCCAGTTCCTGTTTATCAGCCACAACAAGATCACGATGGAAATGGCGACGCAGCTGATCGGCGTCACGATGCCGGAGTCCGGCGTATCGCGCGTGGTGGAAGTGGACATCGAGGAAGCGTTGCGCATCCGGGAGGAGCTCGCCGCCTGAGCCCCCGCAGCGGGCCTCCACAGGCGGCGCAGTTCTCCATGTCCAGGCCATGACCGAGCTTCAGATCGGCCTGCTCGCGATCGGAGCGCTGGTGGTGACCGGCGTGCTGATATACAACCGCCTGCAGGAGCGCGGCGCCCGGCGCGCGGCGGAAAGAGCCTTCCGTTCCGGCCATGTGGATGCGCTGATGGAGCCGCATGCTGCGGAGAGCGGCCGGGACGCGCCGCAGGAAAGCCTGCGGCCAGCCGTGCGCCCCGCGGCGCCGGACGCGGCGGCACAGCCTGACCCTGCCATCGATTACATCGTGGAATTCACCGCCGGGCATTCCTTGACGCCGGCTGGGTTGCGCGAGCAATGGCACGCCATAGAGCGAAGGCACGCGCGGCGGGCGTTGCTGGCCGGATCCGCCGACGGCAAGTCCTGGCGTGCCGGGCTGCAGCTGGTTTCCCGCGACGGCGCCATTGGCGAGGCTGACCTGATCGAATTCCGTTCAGCGGTCGAAACCTTGGCCGCCGCCGCCGGCGCCACGGTATCGGCGCCGGAAATGCGGACCGCAGTGGATGCGGCCCGTTTGCTGGACGATTTCTGTGCCGAAACCGACATTCAGGTCGTCGTCCATGTCCTGGGCGGGCCGTTTGCAGGCACCAAAATCCGCGCCGCCGCCGAAGCGAGCGGCCTGGCGCTAGAGCCGGACGGAAAGTTCGCGTTGCGCAACGACGAACAACGCCTGCTCTACACGCTGGGGGCGCGCGACGGCACGGCGTTCTCGGCGGCGACGATACGCGAGGCCACGCCCGCTTCGCTCACGCTCGCGCTGGACGTTCCGCGCACGCCGGACATGCGCCATTCCTTCGAATCCATGACGCGGCTCGCGCACCAGCTCGCGGCGGTACTGGGCGGCAGCATGGCCGACGACAACGGCAATGCGCTCGACGAGCGCGCGATCGAGGCGATAGCCGTGCAGCTCGATGCTGTCCGCGCGCGGCTGGAGGCTCGGGGCGTACCTCCCGGCAGCCCGGCTGCGCTGCGCCTGTTTTCCTGAGTTATGGCGGTCCCGAAGAAGGTCCTCGAACGGGCCGCATTGCTGCGCAAGGATATCGAGCGCCACAATCAGCGGTATTACGTCCTCGACGACCCTGAAATAGAAGACGCCGAATACGACCGGCTCTTTCGAGAACTGGCCGAGCTGGAAAAAGCGCATCCGCAACTCGCGGCCGCGGACTCCCCGACCCAACGCGTGGGGGCGGCCCCGCTGTCGGATTTTGCCGAGGTGCGCCATCGCGTGCCGATGCTGTCGCTGGGCAACGCATTCGAAGAGGAGGAGGTGCGCGCCTTCGACAAGCGTGTGCGCGAAGCGCTCGGCGTCGAGAGCGTGGAGTACGCCGCTGAGCCGAAGTTCGACGGCCTGGCGATCAGCCTTGCCTACCGGGAGGGGCTATTCGTCCAAGGCGCAACCCGGGGTGACGGCGCCACGGGAGAGGACGTCACGCCAAACCTGCGCACGGTGCGCGCCGTCCCCTTGTGGCTGCCCCGGGCGCCGGATACCGCCGATCTGGAAGTGCGCGGCGAAGTCCTGTACTACAAGCACGATTTCGAGAAACTCAACCAGCGGCAGCGCGAGGCGGGGGAGAAGGTGTTCGCGAACCCGCGCAATGCAGCGGCCGGCAGCCTGCGGTTGCTCGATTCCAGGATCACGGCGCGGCGGCCGCTGCGTTTTTTCGCATACGGAGTGGGCGTCGCTGCGAGGTCACGCTGGAAAACCCATATCGAGTTGCTGGATCGGCTGTCCGCGCTGGGATTCCCCGTATCCAGGGAGCGCGGCATCGCGCAGGGCGCGGAAGGATTGATCGATTTTTACAGGAAAATCCAAACCAGGCGCGAGCATCTGCCTTACGCGATCGATGGCGTGGTCTACAAGGTGAACCGGCTGGATTGGCAGGAACAGCTGGGTTTCGTATCCCGCGCGCCCCGGTTTGCGATCGCGCACAAGTACCCCGCCGAGGAGCAGGCGACCGAGGTGCTGAAGATCGAAGTGCAGGTCGGGCGCACCGGAGTATTGACCCCGGTCGCGCGGCTCAAGCCGGTGGAAGTCGGCGGCGTCACGGTGACCAACGCGACCCTGCATAACGAAGACGACCTGCGGCGCAAGGACGTATGGGCCGGCGACACGGTCGTCGTGCGGCGCGCAGGAGATGTGATTCCCGAGGTGGTGAGCGTCCGCGAAAAGGGACCGCGCAGGGTGGAGGACCGCTTTGTGATGCCGGAGAGGTGCCCAGTGTGTCAGTCGCCCGTGATCCGGCTCGAGGGCGAGGCGGCGACCCGCTGCACCGGTGGACTGTACTGCGGGGCGCAACGCAAGCAGGCGCTGCTGCATTTTGCGGGCCGGCGCGCCATGGACATCGAAGGCCTGGGCGAGAAGCTGGTCGAACAACTCGTGGATCGCGACCTGATACAAAACCCCGCCGACCTCTACGGGCTGGACAAGGAAATGCTCGCCGGACTGGAGCGCATGGCGGAAAAATCGGCGCAGAACGTGGCCGATGCCATCCAGCGCTCGCGTAGCGTCGATCTTCCCCGGTTCATCTTCGCGCTCGGCATTCCGGGTGTCGGCGAGGAAGTCGCCAAGATCCTGGCACGGCACTTTGGCCGACTGCAGACGTTGCTGGATGCCGACTGGCAGGCGCTGGCAGCGGAAAAGGAGGCGACGCGGAAGGATAACGCCAGGCGCAAACGGAAAAACGAAGCGCCAGCGCCGGTGCCGCTGGAGGGGATCGGGCCCGAGATCATGGAAAGCATCGACAAATTCGTGCACGAACCGCACAACCGCAAGGTCATTGTCAGGCTGGTCGATCCCTCGCATGGCGTATCCGTCAAAGGAGTTGCCGCAACCAGGGGGATGGGAGAAGCAAGCAAAACCTTCGTGCTCACTGGTACTCTTGCGGGGATGAGCCGGGATCAGGCGCGCGCGCTGATCGAATCGAAAGGCCACAAAGTCGCGGGGTCGGTATCGAAAAAGACCGACTACGTCGTGGCCGGCGCCGAAGCGGGCAGCAAACTGGAGCAGGCCCGCGCGCTTGGCGTCGCCGTGCTCGATGAGCGCGGCCTGGTACGACTACTTGGAGAGCGGTAAGCGGATGCAAAAGAAGATCAGCAAGGCGGTATTCCCCGTGGCGGGCCTGGGCAGCCGCTTCCTGCCGGCCACCAAGGCCAGTCCGAAGGAAATGCTGCCCATCGTCGACAAGCCGCTGATCCAGTATGCGGTGGAGGAAGCGGCCGCCGCGGGCATCACCGACATGATCTTCGTCACGGGGCGTAACAAGCGCGCCATTGAAGATCATTTCGACATGAACCCGGAGCTCGAACGCGCGCTGGTGAACAAACGCGAGTTGCTGGAGATCGCGCGCACCGTCCTGCCGCCGGGCTGCCAGTGCATCTATATCCGCCAGGCGGAACCGCTTGGTCTCGGACATGCCGTTCTTTGCGCGCGCTCGGTGGTTGGCGACGAACCCTTCGCGGTCCTGCTGGCAGACGACCTGATCGACGCGCAGCCCCCGACCATTGCCGCCATGGCGTCCCGCTTCGAGAAGGAAGCCTGTTCGCTGCTGGGCGTCGAGGACATTCCGCGGGAGCGTACCGGCAGCTACGGTATCGTCAGTCCGGCCGACGCCAAGGCCGATGTCACTCAAATAAACGCCATCGTCGAAAAGCCGGCGCCCAAGGATGCGGCGTCGACGCTCGGGGTTGTCGGGCGCTACGTGCTCACGCCGGCGATTTTCGACATGCTTGCGGCGGCCCGACCGGGCAGCGGCGGCGAGATACAGCTTACGGACGCCATCTCCGCGCTGCTGGCGCGTGAGCGCGTGATGGCGATGCGCATCGGCGGCAAGCGCTACGATTGCGGCACCAAACTCGGCTACCTGAAAGCGACGGTCGAGCTCGGCTTGCGGCATGCGGAAGTGGGCAAGGAGTTCTCGGGCTTCCTCGCCGGCAGGAACCGCTGACATGCCAGACATCGGCGAAGCCTGGGCTTTTCTCGAACGGTCGGATCCGGTAGCAGGCGCCGCGGAGGTTCGCGCGGCCATCGACCGGCTTGCGGGGGAAATCCAGCAGCAGTTCACGGACCGGTACCCGCTGGTGCTGGTCGTCATGGGCGGCGCCGTGGTTTTCGCAGGCCAGCTCCTGCCGCAGCTGCGGATGCCGCTCGATCTCGATTACATCCACGCCTCCCGGTACGGCGCCGCGACGGTGGGCGGCGGCATAGACTGGCGCGTCGATCCTCCAGCCGGCGTGCGCGGGCGGGCGGTGCTGGTGCTGGACGACATCCTCGACGGCGGCCAGACCATGTGCGCGATCCGCGACCGGCTGCTGGAACTGGGCGCCGCGAGCTTTCACTGCGCCGTGCTGGTGGAAAAGATCCTGCAGGAGAAGAAACCCATCGCGGCCGATTTCGTCGGGCTGACCATCCCGGACCGCTTCGTTTTCGGCTGCGGCATGGACGCGAAAGGTTTCTGGCGCAACCTGCCGGAAATCCGGGCGATGCGGGGGACCCGATGCTAGCGATTCTCGGCGGCAGCGGGCTGTCGCGGCTCGCGACCCTGAGCGATGTCCAGCGCAAGGTGGTGCACACACCATACGGCGAGCCATCCGGGGCGCTCAGCTTCGGCAGCATCGGCGGCCGCGAGCTGGTATTCCTCGCCCGGCACGGCGACGACCATTCGATTCCGCCGCACCAAGTGAATTACCGCGCCAATATCCGCGCGCTGCAGGAGGCGGGCGTGAAGGAAATCGTGTCGGTCGCCACGGTAGGCGGCATCCGCCGGGAATTCGGGCCCGGAGCGCTGGTGCTGCCCGACCAGATCATCGACTACACCTGGGGCAGGCCTTCGACCTTCTTCGAAGGCGCCGGCGCCAAGGTCACGCATATCGACTTCACGGAACCCTATTCGGCCGCGTTGCGCGAGCGCATCCTCAAGGCGGCGGAGGCCTGCGGCGAAACCGTCGCCGAGCGCGGCGTCTATGCGACGACCCAGGGGCCGCGGCTGGAAACCGCGGCGGAGATCAACCGCCTGGAGCGGGACGGCGCCGACCTGGTCGGCATGACCGCGATGCCCGAGGCGGCGCTGGCGCGGGAAGCAGGAATGGAATACGCCGCGATCGCGGTCGTCGCCAACCATGCCGCCGGGCGGGGCGACAGCACGCATGCCATACCCTTGGAGAGGATCCAGGCAGTGGTCGACCAGGCGATGAACCGCGTGCGCCGCATCATCGCCCAGCTGGTCGCAGCTTCGTACACGCCGTGATCCGTGAGGTGCTGAGGATGGGCGACGAGCGGCTGCTGCTGCGCGCCGCGGAAGTCGAGCGCTTCGGCACGCCCGAGCTCGCGGCCCTGCTCGCCGACATGCGCGACACCGTGGCGCACCTGAATGGGGCAGGGCTTGCCGCGCCGCAGATCGGCGTCGGCCTGCGCGTCGTGATTTTCGGCTTTAAATCCAATCCGCGCTATCCCGACGCGAAGGAAGTGCCGGATACGGTGCTGATCAACCCGGAGCTGCGGCCGCTGTCGGACGAAATTGAAGAAGGATGGGAAGGCTGCCTGTCGGTGCCCGGCATGCGCGGCTGGGTGCCGCGCTGGCACCGGCTCAGGTACTCGGGGTTTGACGAGGGGGGAAAACGTTTCGAGCGCAACGTCGAAGGATTCCATGCCCGCGTCGTGCAGCACGAATGCGACCACCTGGACGGCATCCTCTACCCGATGCGGATCCGGGATCTCGCCCGATTCGGATTCAACGAAGCCTTGTTTCCGGGGCAGGAAATGCCCGCGGAGGACTAGTCTTCAGATCTGCAGATCCGCGAGCAGTTCCTGCTCCAGCCTGAGCACCGCCTTCGAGTCGGAGAGCATCGAACCGGAGACCAGGAACACGTCTTCCGCCCGGTCTCCCAGCGTATTTACCTTGGCCGAGTGCAGGTTGAGCTTGTGGCTGGAGAGCAGCCGCGCCACGCTGTAGAGTAGGCCCGGGCGGTCGCTGGCGACGATGTTCAGCGAATTGTAGGTGCCGCGCTCGTCGGGCCGGATATCGATCGCAGGCGGAATCGGAAAGTGGCGCACGCGCCGCGATACGCGGCCGCCGCGCGGCGGCAATAGCGGTTCCTGCGAACGCAGTTCCTCCGCGAGTTCGCTTTCGATCATCGCCATCATGTCGCGGTAGTGCGCGCCGGGGCCCTTGCCCATGACGAGGAAGGTATCTATGGCGTAGCCGTTGCGCGTGGTGTGGACCTTGCCTTCCACGATGTTGAATCCCGCGCGCTCGAAATAGCCGCAGATGCGCGCGAACAGCGCTTCACGGTCCGGCGCGTAGATCATCACTTGCAGGCCTTCGCCGAACGGCGCCAGGCGCGCGCGCACCACCGGCGTCGCGGTATCGATACGGTAGTGCAGGTTGCGCGTCTGCCAGGCGATCTCCTGGGCGTCGTGGCGCAGGAAGTAGGTGGTATCCAGGTTCGCCCAGAACCGGTCCTTGACCGCGTCGGACAGCGCGTATAGCCGCAGCAGGCGCGTGGCCTCGGCCTGCTTCTCGGCGACCGCGGTGTCGAGCGCCGGCGCATCGCCGGCGAGGATGCGGCGCGTCAGCCGGAACAGGTCTTCCAGCAGCTTCGCCTTCCAGCCATTCCAGACTTTCGGGCTGGTGCCGCGGATGTCGGCCACCGTGAGCAGGTACAGGGCGACCAGGCGCCGCTCGCTGCCCACCTTGGCGGCGAAATCGCGCGCCACTTCGGGATCGTCGACGTCCTGCTTCTGCGCCACCGAGGACATGGTCAGGTGATGCTCGACGAGGAACGAAACCAGCTCTGTGTCCTCGCGCGCGAAGCCGTGCCGGCGGCAGAATCGCCGCGCATCTATCGTGCCGAGCGTCGAATGGTCGCCGCCGCGCCCCTTGGCGATGTCGTGGAACAGGGCGGCCACGTAAAGCAGCCAGCGGCGCTCGAAACCGCTCATCAGCTGGCTGCAGAGCGGGAATTCGTGCGCGAATTCAGGCATGGTGAAGCGCCGCACGTTCCTCAGCACCATGAGGATGTGCTGGTCCACGGTGTAGACGTGGTAGAGATCGTGCTGCATCTGGCCGACGATGCGGCCGAATTCCGGCATGTAGCCGCCCAGCACGTCGTACTGGTTCATGCGGCGGAACTCGTGCACGATGCCGCGCGGCTGCTGCAGGATCTGGACGAACAGCAGTTGCGCCAGCGGATCGCGCCGCAGCTTCGCGTCCAGCCTGCCGCGCGCGCGCCACAGCGCGCGCAGGGTGGCGGCGCTCATGCCGCGCAGGTCGCCGTGTTGCTGCATCAGCAGGAAGCTCTCGAGGATGGCGCGCGGTTCGCGCTCGAACAGGTCCTCGCGCCGCGCCTCGAGCAGCGTGCCGCGGGCCTGGAAGCGCTCGTTCAGGACGCGCGGCGCGGCATCCGGTTCCGGAACGACGCGCGCCTCCAGGTTCTGCAGCAGGATGGTGTTGAGCTGGGTGATCGCCTTGGCATGGCGGTAGTAGCTCTGCATCAGCTGTTCGCTGGCGCGGCGCGAGGGCGTGGACGAAAAGCCGCACTGCGCCGCGAGCGCATCCTGGTGGTCGAACACGATCCGGTCTTCGCGCCGGCCGGCCAGGTAATGCAGCCGGATGCGCAGGTCCTGCAGCGCGGTTTCGTGGCGCGCCAGACGCAGCGCCTCGCCCCGCTGCAGCAGGCCGCGACTGACGAGGTCGCGCCAGCGCCTGCCGATGCCGCAGGCCTGCGCGATCCAGCGGATGACCTGGAGGTCGCGCAGGCCGCCGGGCGCCTCCTTTAGGTTCGGCTCGAGCGCGAACGGCGTGTCCCGGTACTTGGCATGGCGCTGTTCCTGCTCAAGTTTCTTCGCCTTCAGAAAGGTTGCGGGATCGACGCTTTTCTCGATGGTGCGGCACAGGCGCCGAAACAGGGGCGCATTGCCCGCGAGCAGGCGCGCTTCCAGCAGTGAAGTTTCGATGGTGATGTCGGCCCCGGCCGAATCGGCACAGGCTTCCACGGTGCGCACGCTGTGGCCGATCTCCAGGCCGATGTCCCAGAACATCCCGATCAGCTGCTCCACGCTGCCGCGCTCTGCCGCGGACAGCTCGGCGCCAAGGAGCACGAGAACGTCGACGTCCGAGAAAGGAAACAGTTCGCCTCGGCCATAGCCGCCGGTGGCCACCAGCGCCATGGACGACGAGGGGGCATGCGCCTGCCAGAGTTCCTGCAGCGTCCGGTCGATGAGGCGCGAATGCGCGCGCAGCTGCCAGCCCGGCGTCTTGCCCTTCAGATAGGCCTGATGCAGCGCCTCGCGGGCCTCGCGCAACGACTCGCGCAGCGCATCGACGTTCACGGCGGCGGCGGCGTTCCCGCCGAGACTGTAAGGACTTCGTACCCCTCGCCGGTGACCAGCACAGTGTGCTCCCATTGCGCCGACAGGCTGTGGTCCTTGGTGACGATGGTCCAGCCGTCGGCGAGTTCGCGGATTCCGGCCTTGCCGGCGTTGATCATCGGCTCGACGGTGAAAATCATGCCGGGTTCCAGGCGCAGCCCGGTGCCGGCCTTGCCGTAATGCAGCACCTGCGGCTCCTCGTGGAATTTGCGCCCAATGCCGTGACCGCAGAATTCCCGCACGATCGAAAAACCATGCTGCTCGGCATGCGCCTGGATCGCGGCGCCGACGTCGCCCAGTTGCGCGCCCGGGCGCACGCGCGCGATGCCGCGCCACATGCACTCGTAGGTCACGTCGACCAGGCGGCGCGCCTGGATGCCGGGCTCGCCGATGTGGAACATGCGGCTCGAATCGCCGTGGAAACCATCCTTGATCACGGTGACGTCGATGTTGAGGATGTCTCCCTGCTTGAGTACGCGGTCGCCGGGAATGCCATGGCATACCTGATGGTTCACCGAGGTGCAGATGGACTTGGGGAACGGCTTGTAGCCGGGCGGGGCGTAGTTCAGGGGCGCCGGAACCGTTCCCTGGGTGCCGACCATGTAGGCGTGGCAGAGGTCGTTCAGCTTGCCCGTGGTCACGCCCGGACGTACGTGCGGCGCGATGTAGTCGAGCACCTCGGAGGCGAGGCGCCCCGCGATGCGCATCTTGGCGATTTCTTCCTGATCCTTGAGGACGATGGACATCCGATAGCCGGAAAAAGCGCTGATTATGCTAGAATTTCAGGCTGGTCTGGGCATTCCGATAGGGAAATGCGCGGACCAAATTTCCCGCCCGGCGCTTAGGGTGCCCCTGCTGGTTGTACGAGCCGGGGTGCAATTGACCGGTGCGGCTGACCCTTAACCCTAAACTTGGAGTGCTTCATGTCGGTGACAATGCGTCAAATGCTGGAGGCGGGGGTCCATTTCGGCCATCAGACCCGCTACTGGAACCCGAAGATGGCGCCGTATATCTTCGGCCACCGCAACAAGATCCACATCATCAACCTGGAAAAGACCCTGGCCCTGTACCAGGAGGCGCTGAAATTCGTGCGCCAGCTGGCGGCCAACAAGGGCAGCATCCTGTTCGTCGGCACCAAGCGCCAGGCGCGCGAGATCGTCCACGAAGAGGCGGTGCGCTGCGGCATGCCGTTCGTCGATCACCGCTGGCTCGGCGGCATGCTGACCAATTTCAAGACGGTCAAGCAGTCGATCAAGCGCCTGAAGGAGATGGAAGGCATGATCGAGGACGGCTCGCTGGAGCGCCTGTCCAAGAAGGAAGCGCTCGGCATCCAGCGCGAGCTTGCCAAGCTGCAGCGCTCGTTAGGCGGCATCAAGGACCTGGGCGGCCTGCCCGACGCGCTGTTCATCATCGACGTCGGCTACCACAAGGGCGCCGTGACGGAAGCCGTCAAGCTCGGCATTCCCGTAGTCGCGGTGATCGACACGAATCATTCGCCGGACAAGATTGCCTACGTCATTCCTGGCAACGACGATTCGAACCGCGCGATCCGGCTCTACGCCCGCGGCATGGCCGATGCGATCCTCGAAGGCCGCTCGCAGGCGGTGGAGGAAGTCGTCGCCGCGTCGCGCGACGAGTTCGTCGAAGTGGCGGAAGAGGGCGGCAATTGAGTGCAGCGGCACGAGTCTTCGAGAAAGGGGCCTCGGGCCCCTTTTTTCAATCTGATGCGGGAACGAAAGGATTGCTTACAGCATGGCTGAGATAACCGCGGGCCTGGTCAAGGAACTGCGCGAGATGACCGGGCTTGGAATGATGGAATGCAAGAAGGCGCTCACGGAAGCGAACGGCGACCTGAAGAAGGCCGAGGAGCTGCTACGTATCAAGAGCGGCGCCAAGGCCGGCAAGGCCGCGTCGCGCATCGCCGCCGAAGGCGTGATCGGCGCCTACCTGTCGCCGGATGCGAAGTCGGGCGCGCTGGTGGAACTCAACTGTGAAACCGACTTCGTCGCCAAGAACGACGATTTCGTCGTCTACGCACAGGTGCTGGCCGAACTGGTGGCCACCAAGAATCCGGCTGACGTCGCGGCGCTGGTTGCCTACCCGGGCATCGAGGCGCAGCGGCAGAGCATGGTGCAAAAGATCGGCGAAAACATCTCGATCCGGCGTTTTTCGCAGATGAACGTGAAGGAAAATTCGCCGGCGAAGCTTTCGCAGTATGTGCATAGCGGGCGCATCGGCGTGCTGCTCGAATACGAAGGCGCAGATGACGTCGGCAAGGACGTGGCCATGCACATCTCGTTCTCCCGGCCCGCCTATCTCGCGAAATCAGAAGTCCCGGCCGACGTCGTTGCCCGCGAGCGCGACATCCTCGCGGCGCGCGCAAAGGAATCGGGCAAGCCGGCGGAAATCGTCGCCAAGATGGTCGACGGTGGCCTGAACAAGTTCCTCGCCGAAGCCACGCTGCTCGGCCAGCCCTTCATCAAGGACGACAAGCAGAGCGTCGAGAAGATGCTTGCTGCGAAGAAAACAAAAGTGCTCGGCTTCCGGTTTCTCGTGGTCGGCGAAGGCATTGAAAAGAAAGCGAGCGATTTCGCGGCCGAAGTGATGTCGATGGTGAAGAACTGAGAAAATGAAACCGAAGTACAAGCGCATCCTGCTCAAGCTGTCGGGCGAAGCCCTGATGGGAGACGGCGCCTACGGCATCAGCCGCCCGACCATCGAGAGCATCGTCGCCGAAATCGCCGCGGTGGCGCGACTCGGGGTCGAGATCGGCGTGGTGATCGGCGGCGGCAACATCTTCCGCGGCGTCGCGCCGGGGGCTGCGGGCATGGACCGGGCGACCGCCGACTACATGGGCATGCTGGCGACCGTGATGAACGCGCTGGCGCTGCAGGACGCGATGCGTCAGGCGGGCGTGGCAAGCCGCGTGCAATCGGCGCTCAACATCGAGCAGGTCGTGGAGCCCTACATCCGCGGCAAGGCGATACGCTATCTCGAGGAGGGCAAGATCGTGATCTTCGCGGCCGGCACCGGCAACCCGTTCTTCACCACCGACACCGCCGCGGCCCTGCGCGCCAGCGAAATGGGCGCCGAAATCGTGCTCAAGGCCACCAAGGTGGACGGCGTGTACACTAGCGATCCGAAGAAGGATCCTGGGGCCAAGCGCTATCACCGGGTCAGTTTCGACGAGGCGATCCAGCGCAATCTCAAGGTCATGGATGCCACCGCGCTGGCCTTGTGCCGCGACCAGAGATTGCCGGTGAACGTGTTCAGCATATTCAACAGCGGCGCCTTGGGGCGCGTGGTTGCCGGAGAAGACGAAGGCACCCTGGTGCACGTGTAGACGCGGGGGGACGGAGCCAGCCATGATCGCGGACCTGAAGAAAAACACCGAAGCGAAGATGCACAAGAGCGTCGAGGCGTTCAAAATCGACCTTTCCAAGGTGCGGACCGGGCGCGCGCACAGCGGCATCCTCGATCACATCACGGTGGATTATTACGGCGCCCAGACACCGCTGAACCAGATCGCGCGCGTCACGCTCATGGATGCGCGCACGCTCGGCGTGACGCCGTTCGAGAAGAAGATCGCGCAGGCGGTGGAGAAAGCGATCCGGGAGTCCGACCTGGGGCTCAATCCGGCGGCCGCGGGCGATACCATCCGCGTGCCGATGCCCGCGCTTACCGAAGAACGCCGCAAGGAGCTCGCCAAGGTGGTGCACAAGGAGGCGGAGACCGCGCGCGTCGCGATCCGCAACCTGCGGCGCGACGCCATCCATGCAGTCAAGGAAGCCCTGAAGAAGAAGACCATTTCCGAGAACGACGAGCGGCGTGCCGCCGACGACGTGCAGAAGCTGACCGACCGGCACATTTCCGAAATCGACAAGCTCCTCGCGCAGAAGGAAGCCGAGCTTATGGCGGTGTGAGGCTGCATGAAACCCCGCGCCGCGCACGCCAGCTCCACCGCCGAAATTCCGCCGCACGGCGATGTGCCGCGGCACGTCGCGATCATCATGGATGGCAACGGGCGCTGGGCGAAGCAGCGCCGCCTGCCGCGCTTCGCCGGCCACAGGCGCGGGGTCGAGGCGGTGCGCGCGACGGTGAAAGCCTGCGCCGAGCGCGGCGTCGGGTTCCTCACGCTGTTCGCCTTCAGTTCCGAGAACTGGCGCCGCCCGCCGGAGGAAGTGGCGCTGCTGATGCAGCTGTTCCTCGGCGCGCTCGAGAACGAGGTGCAGAAACTGCACCGCAACGGCATCCGGCTCAGGCTGATCGGCGACCAGAGCCGTTTCGATCCGAAAATCCGGGCCCTGATCGCGCAGGGCGAGCAGCTGACGGCGGCCAACGACGGCCTGACGCTGACGATTGCGGCGAACTATGGCGGCCGCTGGGACATCCTGCAGGCGCTCTCGCGCCTCACGCGCGAGCATCCGGAAGCCGCGGCGGCGGGCGTCGCCGAAGAGGCGCTGGCGCCCTACCTGTCGATGAGCTACGCGCCCGAGCCCGATCTGTTCATCCGTACCGGCGGCGAGCAGCGCGTCAGCAACTTCCTGCTCTGGCAGCTTGCTTACACGGAACTGTATTTCACGGACACGCTGTGGCCTGATTTCGACGCCGCCGCGCTCGAGAGCGCCTTTGCCTCCTACCGACAGCGGGAGCGGCGCTTCGGCCGCACCAGCGAGCAGCTGAACGAGGCGAAGCAGGACAAGCTCGCCCCGCTGCCGGCCGCGACCGACGCCTGAGCGCTTGCTCGCCACCCGAATCCTTACGGCAACCGCGCTGCTTGCCGCGTTCCTGGCGGCGCTGTTCTACCTCGATCAAAAACAGTTTGCCGCCTTGGTCGCATTGGTGGTCGCGATAGCCGCCAACGAATGGTCGGCGCTGGCAGGGGCCGGAAAGATCACGCGCCTGGCCTATGCCGGAGCGAGCGTACTCGCATACGGCCTGTTCCTGCTGCTGCCGGAATTGGCGCGCGGACTGATGTGGGGCGCGTTCGCGTTCTGGGCGGTGGTGGTTCCGTGGCGCCTTGCGCGAGGCCTGGCGCCGACGCCGGTCCTCTGGACGCTCGCGGCTGGACTGATCGTGATCGTGCCGGCAGGGGTCGCGATGGCGACGCTTGCGCGGGATCTGCTCCTCCTCCTCCTCGGCCTGATCTGGACGGCGGATACCGCGGCCTACTTCGTCGGAAGGGCGTTCGGACGGCACCAACTGGCGCCCTCGATCAGCCCCGGCAAGACCTGGGAAGGCGTCGCCGGCGCAGTCGCCGGATGCATCATCTACGCTATCATCTGGGCGTCTTTCGATCCGGAATTGAGGGCCCGCGTGCAGGGGGTAATCTGGGTGCCGTTTCTGGCCGGCGTATTGCTGCTCTGCGCGCTCAGCGTATTGGGCGATCTGTTCGAATCCGCGCTCAAGCGGCAGTCCGGCGCCAAGGACAGCGGCAAACTGCTTCCCGGCCATGGCGGCGTGCTGGATCGGATCGACAGCGCCACGGCTGCGCTCCCCGGAGCCCTGCTGCTGATGCAGGCCATGGGCGCGGCATGACCAGAGACCTGACATTGCTGGGCGCGACCGGCTCGATCGGCGCCAGCACGCTGGACGTCGCTGCGCGGCATCCCGACCGTTACCGCATCTTCGCCCTGACCGCGCATCGCGCGGCCGACGCGCTGTTTGCGCTTTGCGCAAAGCATGCCCCGCGCTACGCGGTGCTCTCCGGGCTGACGGAAGACGCGGCCCTGCGACGGCGCATGGCGGACTCCGGCTGCAAGACCGAGCTGTTGTTCGGCGCTCAGGCTCTGGAGCAGGTTGCCGCCGACCCGGAATGCGACGTGCTGATGGCCGCGATCGTCGGCGCCGCGGGACTCGCTCCCACGCTGGCAGGCGCGCGCGCCGGCAAGCGCATTCTGCTCGCCAACAAGGAAGCCCTGGTGATGGCGGGGCCGTTTTTCATGCGCGCCATCCGCGAGCGCGGCGCCACGCTGCTGCCGATCGACAGCGAGCACAATGCGGTGTTCCAGTGCCTGCCGCCGGGCGGGGCGGGAAGCGCCGTGCGCCGCATCCTGCTCACCGCTTCGGGAGGGCCTTTCAGGGCGACGCCTGTCGAGCGCCTGTTCGGGGTGACGCCGGACGAAGCCTGCGCGCATCCCAACTGGATCATGGGACGCAAGATCTCGGTCGATTCCGCGACCATGATGAACAAGGGCCTCGAAGTGATCGAGGCTCGCTGGCTGTTCGACGTGCCGCCCGAGCGCATCGAGGTGCTGATCCATTCCCAGAGCATCGTCCATTCGCTGGTGGAGTTCGTCGACGGCTCGGTGATCGCGCAGCTTTCCAACCCTGACATGCGGGTCCCGATCGCGCACGCGCTTGGCTATCCGGAAAGGATTGAATCCGGCGCCACGCCGCTCGACCTGGCAGCGATCGGCCAGCTGTCGTTCGAGCGGCCGGACGCGAAACGCTTTCCCTGCCTGCAGCTGGCGTACGCGGCCTTGCGTGCCGGCGGCGCCGCGCCCGCGGTGCTGAACGCCGCCAACGAGGTCGCGGTCGCCGCCTTCCTTGAGGGCAAGCTGCGTTATACCGCGATCCCGCAGGTCATCGAACACGCTCTGGAGCGCGCGCCCGGCCTGAGGGCCGACGCGCTCGAGGCCGTGCTCGAAGCGGACCGCGGTTCCCGGCGCGCGGCTGCGGATTGCGTCGCGGGCCTGATGGGCCGGGCGGCATGAACCTGCTGCATACCGTGGTGTCGTTCCTGGTCGCGCTGGGCGTGCTGATCGTGGTGCACGAATATGGCCACTACCTCGCTGCGAGGCTCTGCAACGTGCGCGTACTGCGGTTCTCGGTGGGATTCGGCAGATCCCTCGCCACCTGGCGGCTAGGCCGCGACGCAACCGAATGGACCATCGCCATGATCCCGTTCGGCGGCTACGTCAAGATGCTGGACGAGCGCGAAGCGCCTGTCGATGCCGCGGAAACGCATCGGGCGTTCAACCGGCAGAGCGTCGGCCGCCGCTTCCTGATCGTGATCGCCGGCCCCGTGTTCAATTTCCTGTTCGCGATCGCGGTCTACGCCGGCCTCTACATGCACGGCCTTCCCGAGGCGCGTCCGGTCCTCGCCGCGCCGGCGGCGGGCACGCTCGCGAACACGGCGGGCTTTGCCGCCGGGGATGCCGTGCGCACGATCGAAGGCGATGCGATCGCTACCTGGCAGGACCTGCGCTGGCGGGTGCTGCAGGGCGCGCTGCAGCGCGAAGCCCTGCGCGTCGAAGTCGAGGAGAGCCGCGGCACCATCGCGATGCACGTGCTCGATCTGCGGGATTTTCCCTCGGAGAACGTCGAAAGCGACGCCATGGAGAAAATCGGGCTGCGGCTGTACCGGCCGCCGCTGCAGCCGGTGATCGGGCGCGTTATCGCGGGTGGCGCCGCAGAACGTGCGGGCCTGCGGGCGGAAGACCGCATCGCGCAGGCCGAGGGCAGGGACATAGCTACCTGGGACCAATTGGTGCAGGCGGTGCGCGAGAGCCCCGGCGCGGTGTTGCGGCTGCTGGTGGAACGCGGCGGCTCGACCCTGAGCATAGACGTGCTGCCGGACACGATAACCGAGAACGGCACGCGCATCGGCCGCATTGGCGCGGCGCCCAGCATTTCCACGGCCGAATCGGAGCGCATTGTCGTACGAGTCAGCTACGGCCCGCTCGACAGTCTCGGCAAGGCCGCCGTCAAGACCTGGGACATTTCGATCTTCAGCCTGAAAATGCTCGGCAAGATGCTGCTGGGCGAAGTGTCCTGGAAGAACCTCTCCGGACCGGTGACCATCGCCGACTACGCCGGCCAGTCGGCGCAGCTGGGATGGCTCGCCTATGCCACATTCTTGGCGCTCATCAGCATCAGCCTGGGGGTGCTGAATCTGCTGCCGATTCCGCTCCTTGATGGGGGGCACTTAATGTATTATTCAGTGGAAATAATAAAGGGGAGCCCGGTGTCCGAGCGTGCCATGGAACTCGGACAGCGCGTAGGCATGGCGCTCTTGCTCGTCGTCATGGCCTTCGCCTTTTACAACGACCTGAATCGCCTGTTCTCAGGATAGTGATGCGCTTTCCTTCCCTCGTCGTGGCTGCCGGCGTATTGCTGTTCACGCTGGCCTCAGGCGCCTTCGGCCAGGCGTTCCATGCTTTCGTCATCAAGGACATCCGGGTCGACGGACTGCAGAGGACCGAGCCCGGCACGGTGTTCAGCTACCTGCCCGTGAAAGTCGGCGAGACCCTGACCGAGGAAAAAGCGCAGCAGGCGGTGCGCGCCCTGTTCGCCACCGGCTTCTTCCGAGACGTGAGGCTCGAGGTCGAGAACGACGTGCTGGTGGTCATCGTCGAGGAGCGGCCGGCCATCGCGCAGATCGACTTCGTTGGCGTGAAGGAATTCGAGACCGAAAACCTGCGTAAGATCATGCGCGATGTCGGACTGGCCGACGGCCGCACCTTCGACCGCTCGGTGCTCGACCGCGCCGAGCAGGAATTGAAGCGCCAGTACCTGTCACGCGGCCTCTACGCTGCCGACGTGCAGACGACGGTGACGCCGCTGGAACGCAACCGGGTCGGCATCACCATCACGGTGAACGAGGGTTCAGTGGCGAAGATCCGCGCCATCAACATCGTCGGCGACCGCGTATTCAGCGAAAAAGAGCTGCTCGACCAGCTCGTGCTTCGCACGCCCGGATGGCTGACCTGGTACACCAAGGCCGACCAGTACTCCAAGCCCAAGCTGTCCGCCGACCTGGAGACGCTCAAGGCCTTCTACCAGAACCGTGGCTATCTCGACTTCAACGTCGAATCGACCCAGGTTTCCATCACTCCCGACAAGCGCGACATCTACCTCACCATCAATATCTTCGAGGGCGAGAAGTACACGGTGTCGGCGGTGCGGCTGGACGGGCAAATGCTGGTACCGCGCGAGCAGCTCGAGAAGCTGATACGCGTCAAGGCCGGCGCGACGTTTTCGCGCCAGCTCCTGACCGAGTCCACCAAGGCGATCACCGACCGGCTGGGCAACGACGGCTACGCCTTCGCCAACGCCAACGCCGTGCCGCAGATCGACAAGGAAAAGCGCACCGTCGCCTTCACCATCGTTATCGATCCGGGCCGGCGCGTGTACGTGCGGCGCATCAACGTCGGCGGCAACACCAAGACGCGCGACGAGGTCGTCCGGCGCGAGATGCGGCAGCTCGAAGGCGCCTACTACGACGCTTCCAAGATCCAGCTGTCGAAGACGCGCATCGACCGCACCCAGTATTTCAAGGACGTGAACGTCGAGACCGCGCCGGTGGCCGACAGCCCGGACCAGGTCGACGTCAATTTCACGGTCGAGGAGAAGCCGACCGGCGCGATCACGCTGGGCGCGGGATACTCCACGGTCGACAAGGTGGTGCTGCAGGCAGGCATCTCGCAGACGAACATCTTCGGCAGCGGAAAATACGTCGGCCTCAACATGAACACGGGCTCGGTGAACAGAAACATCTCCCTTTCATACCTCAATCCTTACCTCACCGTGGACGGCGTGAGCCAGGGCTTCGACGTCTACAACAGGAAAGTGGACGCATCCAACCTCGCGCTCTCTCCCTACACGACCAATACCTACGGCGGAGGGGTGAAGTTCGGCTACCCCCTCAGCGAAACCGATGCGGTCAGTTTCGGGCTCAACGCCGAGGACGTGACGCTGGGCCTGTTTCCCACCAGCGCGCCCGCGTACCTCAATTTCCAGAGCCAATTCGGCGACCATTACGTCTACGGGGCCGGCAATATCGGTTGGGCGCGCGACGGGCGCGACAGCGCGATCCTGCCCACGCGCGGCTACACCACGCGCATAGGAGGGGAAGTTGCGGGAGGGAACCTCGAGTATTACCGCCTGAACGCCTCCCAGACGAACTATTTCTCCTTGAGCCGGACAATGACGTTGTCCTTCACGGAGAATGTCGGCTACATCAACGGCCTCGGCGGCAAGCCGGTACCGTTCTTCAAAACGTTCTATGCCGGTGGCCCGGGATCGGTGCGCGGCTACCGGGCCTACTCGCTGGGCAGCCAGGATGCGCAGGGCAACTCGCTCGGCGGCACCAAGAGCGCCTACGGCAGCGCCGAGCTCTATTTCCCGGTGCCGGGCGCCGAGAAAGACAAGAGCCTGCGCTTGAGCACCTTCTTGGACGCCGGCCAGGTTTACGATCCAGGCCCGAACATCGCGGGAAACGTCTCCGGCGGCGGGTTGCGCTATTCGGCCGGCGTAGGCATCTCCTGGAATTCGCCCTTCGGTCCGCTGAAAGTCTCTCTGGCGCAGCCCCTGAACGCAAAGAGCGGGTTTGACCATATCGAGAGGTTACAATTGAACTTTGGCACTACCTTCTAGCCTCCGGACAGGAAATTTTCGCGACCTATGCAAAGCAAAATCCTACTTGCCGCCGCCGCCCTCTGTATGGCGTTTCCGGCAACCCAGGCCGTGGCCCAAGCCAAGATCGGCGTCGTCCAGATCGAGCGCATCGTGCGCGATTCAGCCCCCGCGCTGCGCGCGCAAAAGAAGCTGGAAGCTGAATTCTCCAAGCGGGAAGCGGAGCTGGCCAAGGTCGCCGACCAGCTCAAGCGCATGCAGGACGAGCTGGAGAAGGACGGGGTCACGATGCAGGAATCGCAGCGCCGCAACAAGGAGCGCGAGTTCAACGACCTGAACCGGGAATTCCAGCGCAAGCAGCGCGAATACCGCGAAGACGTGAACCAGCGCCGCAACGAAGAACTGTCGCAGGTCATCGAAAGCGCGAACCGCATCATCCGCCAGATCGCGGAGAGCGAGAAATACGACATCATTTTCCAGGACGCCGCCTATGCGAACCCGCGCATCGACATCACCGACAAGGTGATCAAGGCGCTCGAGGCCAAGCCGCCAGCCAAATGACATGCCGGGGCCGCTTACGCTCGCGCAGATCGTGTCGCGGCTCGGCGGCCGGATCGCTGGCGAGCCGGGCACCCTGATCCGCCAGGTCGGCTCGATCGAGCGCGCGGGCAGCGGCCAGATCGCCTTTCTTTCCAGCCCGAAACACGGCCCCAGGCTCGCGACAACGGGCGCAAAACTCGGGGAACGCACTTCACCGGCATGTTCCCTGCCGACGACAATGAATCCTGGGCGCGCAACACCGCGGTCGTGCGCCACCTTGCGGAGCTCCTGGACCGCGTTCGCGCGCTCGAGAAGCGGTTGAAAGACAAGGAGACGGGCAATGGCTGACATGGATATCCATCAGGTACTCGAATACCTGCCGCAGCGCTTTCCGATCCTCATGATCGACCGGGTGCTGGAGTGCGAGCCCGGCAAGCGCATCAAGGCGCTGAAGAACGTGACTGCGAACGAGCCCCACTTCCCGGGCCACTTTCCGAGCCGGCCGGTGATGCCCGGCGTACTGATCCTCGAGGCGATGGCGCAGGCGGCGGCGATTCTCGCCTTTCGCACCATGGGGCAGCGGCCCGACGAAAACTCCGTCTACTACTACGCCGGCATCGACAACGCGCGCTTCAAGCGGGTGGTGGAGCCCGGCGACCAGCTGGCGATCGAAGTGCTGCTCCTCGGCAGCAAGCGCGGCATCTGGAAATTTTCCTGCACCGCCCGCGTCGGCGAGCTGCTGGCGGCGGAAGCCGACATCCTGTGCACCGTCCGCCAGGCCGGCGTCGAGGGCAAATGATCCATCCCACCGCCATCGTCGAACCGGGCGCAAGGCTTGCGGCCAATGTCGACGTCGGCGCGTATTCGCTGATCGGGCCGCAGGTCGAGGTCGGGGAAGGCAGCTGGATCGGGCCGCACGTGGTGATCGAGGGACGCACGCGGATCGGCCGCAACAACCGCATCTGGCAGTTTTCCTCGATCGGCGGCATGCCGCAGGACAAGAAATACGCCGGCGAAGACACTTCGGTCGAAATCGGCGACGGCAATACCATCCGCGAGTGCGTGACGATCAACCGGGGCACCATGGGCGACGCGCGCGTGACACGCATAGGCAACGACAACTGGATCATGGCCTATGTGCATATCGCTCACGATTGCCTGGTCGGCAGCAGCACGATCTTCGCCAACGCCACGGCGCTTGCCGGCCACGTGCAGGTCGGCGACTGGGCGATCCTTGGCGGCGTCACGCTGGTGCACCAGTTCGTGCGCATCGGCATCCACAGCTTCACCGGCATGGGTACCGCCGTCGACCGGGATTTGCCGCCATATGTCAGGGCGTCGGGCGACAGGGCGCAGCCCTACGGCATCAATACCGTGGGACTCAGGCGGCGCGGCCTGCCGGGCGAAACCATAGACGCGATCAAGCGTGCCTACCGGACCATCTACCGCAGCGGCCTCGGACAGGACGAGGTGAAGCGCGAACTCGAATCCCAGGCGGCGTCCTGCGCCGAGGTGCGCGTACTCCTCGATTTCCTGAACACCTCGACGCGCGGCTTCATACGCTAGTGCCGGTCAGCGCGGCCCACATCGGCATGGTGGCCGCCGAAGCCTCGGGGGACCTGCTCGCGGCGCACCTGATCTCCGCCCTGAAGGACCGCAGGCCCGGGCTGGGCTTTTCCGGCATCGGCGGCCTCAAGATGGCCGAACAGGGTTTCGAATCGCAGGCGCCGATGGACAAACTGGGTGTGCGCGGCTACGTGGAAGTGCTGCGGCGCTACCGGGAGATTTCGGGCATCCGGCGCCGGATCGCCGCGCGCATGCTTGCGGAACGGCCGGCGGTCTTTGTAGGCGTCGATGCGTCCGACTTCAACCTCGTTTTGGAACGCAGGCTCAAGGACGCCGGCATCCCCGCCGTCCACTACGTCAGCCCGGCAATCTGGGCCTGGCGCGGCTGGCGTATCCGCAGGATCGCCCGTTCGGTTACCCATTTGCTGGCGTTGTTTCCATTCGAGGCGGCGCTGTATGAACAAACGGGCTTGCCGGTGACCTATGTCGGCCATCCGCTCGCCGACCTGATTCCGATGGAACCGGACAGGGGCAAGGCGAGGGTCGAATTGCGGATTCCCGCCGGGCGGCGGCTGTTCGCGCTGCTTCCGGGAAGCCGGCATTCGGAATTGCATTACATGGCCGATCTGTTCGTCAAGACGGCACGCCGGCTGCTGCAGGACCGGCCGGACGCCCATTTCATCGTTCCCACGGCCTCGCGCGCCACGCGAGACATGTTCGAAGCCGCGTTGCGCCGCAACGAGGGGAGGGACCTTCCGCTGACGCTGCTGTTCGGACATTCGCACGAGGCGCTGGCCGCGGCAGACATCGCGCTGGTCGCCAGCGGCACGGCGACGCTGGAGACGGCGCTCTTCAAAACGCCGATGGTGATTACCTACCGCCAATCGCCGCTGACCACGGTGCTGATGCGCAGGATGGGCTATCTCCCCTATATCGGCCTGCCGAACATCGTCGCGGGAGAACATTTCGTGCCGGAACTCCTTCAGGACAAGGCCACGCCCGACGCACTCGCCGGCGCGCTGCTCGAGCTGCTGCACGATGCCGGCGCGCAACGCAGGCAGATCGAGAAGTTCCGCGACATCCACGTGCTGCTGCGGCAGAACACCGCGCAGAAGGCGGCCGACGCGGTGCTGGCGGTGATGGATGCCGGCCGCGCGTAACATTTGTGGTGTTGACGAGGCCGGACGGGGACCGCTTGCAGGACCTGTTTACGCTGCAGCGGTCGTTCTGGACCCGGCAAAACCCATCGAGGGATTGAAGGATTCAAAACTGCTTTCCGCATTGCAACGGGATAAATACGCGGAATTGATCCAGCAAAATTCAATTGCATTCGCCGTCGCGTACGCGACCGTCGAGGAAATCGACCGCCTCAACATCCTGCAGGCCACGATGCTCGCCATGCGGCGCGCGGTGGAACTGCTGAAGATCCGGCCGGACGAAGCTTGGATCGACGGCGACCGCTGCCCGAAACTTGCCTGCCGTACCCGCGCCTTCGTGCAGGGAGACCGGCTGCACCCGGTCATATCGGCGGCCTCGATCCTTGCCAAGACGGCGCGCGATGCGGAAATGCGCCTGATGCACGAGCGTTTCCCGCAATACTGCTTCGACCGCCACAAGGGCTACCCGACCCCGGAGCACCTGGCGCTGCTGGAGAGGCACGGCCCGAGCGAAATCCATCGCCGCAGCTTCGCGCCGGTGCGGCGTATTCTGGAAGCGGGATGACCGTTCTTTCCTCCCGCGACAACCCGCGCGTGCGGCGCTGGCAGGCGCTGGTGCGGGATGCGCGCGAACGGCGCAAAGAAAAGCGCGTGCTGATCGAGGGTGAGCATCTGGTCGAAGCTTTCGTAGACGCGGGCGGAAAGATCGAGGCGCTGATCCTGAGCAAGAGCCGGGCCGCTGGGTTCAATCTCCTGGCAAAGCGGTGCGGGAAGACGCCCATAGTGCTCGCCGACAAGGTGTTCCGGGCGATCGCCGACACGGATGCGCCCGCCGGAATTGCAGCGGAGATCTCTCTTCCAAGCGCAGAACCGGACCTCAAAACCGCCGCCAATTGTGTTTTCCTCGAAGGCGTCCAGGACGCGGGAAACGTCGGCGCCATCCTCCGCAGCGCGGCGGCGTTCGGCATTCTGCATGCGGCCCTTGGCCAAGGGTGCGCGGATGCCTGGTCGCCAAAGGTGCTGCGGGCCGGAATGGGAGCGCACTTCGCGATGGCGATCCTCGAGAACGCCGACTTGGCGGCAGCCATGGAAAGCTTCGGCGGCAAGGTGGCCTGCACGGTCACGCGCGGCGGCACGCCGCTCGCGGACGCCGACCTGTCCGGCAGGATCGGCTGGCTGTTCGGCGCCGAAGGGCAGGGTGTGAGCGCGGCGCTGGCCGCGCGGGCGCAACTAAAGGCGACGGTTCCAATGCCGGGAGCAGCCGAGTCGCTGAACGTCGCGGCGGCGGCGGCGATCTGCTTCTACGAGTTCAGTAGACGTGCCGCTCGAGCCTGAGCTCGCGCAGGATAGTGGTGGCGATTTCCTCGATTGATTTCGAGGTGGAATTGATCCACTGGATGCCTTCGCGCCGCATCAGCTGCTCCGCCTGCTCGATTTCGTAGCGGCAGTTGGCGGCATCGGCGTACTGGCTGCCCGGGCGCCGTTCGCGCCGGATTTCGTGCAGCCGCCCCGGCGCTATGGTCAGGCCGTAGAGCTTTTTCTTGTAGGCATGAAGCGCCTCCGGCAACGCCTTGCGGTCGAAATCCTCCGGGATCAGCGGATAGTTCGCGGCCTTGACGCCGAACTGCAGCGCCAGGTACAGGCTGGTGGGCGTCTTACCGCTGCGCGAGACCCCGACCAGGATGACGTCGGCCTCGCCCAGCTCGCGGTGCGAAGAGCCGTCGTCATGCGACATGGAGAAATTGATCGCTTCTATGCGCTGCTTGTATTCCTGCTTGTCCGTCGCGCTGTGCGAGCGGCCGATGGTGTGGCTCGACTTGACGCCCAGGCCGCCCTCCAGCGGGCCGATGAAGGTCTCGAAGAAGTCCACGAACAGCGCGTTGGCCCCCCGCACCACCTCGCGCACGTCGCCGTTCACCAGCGTCGAGAACACGATCGGCTGGCCGTCGCCGCGCTGCGATTCGCGCTCGATCCGCTGCAGACAGTCACGGGCCTTGTCGACGCTGTCGATGAAGGGCAGGGTCACCTGGTTGAATTCGACGCCCTCGAACTGGGTCAGCAGGCTGTGCCCCAGCATCTGCGCGGTGATGCCGGTGCCATCGGAGACGAAGAACACGGTGCGGCGCTGCGGCATGCAGATAAAATACCAAGGAAATGTACGTCGCGTGGCTCAAAGATCTCCGCATGGCGGATCTCCCCAGCGTCGGGGGCAAGAATGCCTCGCTGGGCGAGATGATCGGCGGCCTGTCCGCCGCCGGGGTGCGGGTGCCCGGGGGCTTCGCCACCACCGCCAGAGCCTTCGAAGCCTTCCTTTCGGCCGGTGGGCTCGGTCGCCGCATCGCGGAGCGCATGAAGACCCTGGACCTGAAGGATGTCGAGGCTCTTGCTGCCTGCGGCGCCGAAATCAGGACCTGGATCGAGAAAGAACCGCTTCCTGCAAATATAGAACATGATATTAAGTCTTATTATCATAAACTTGTGGATGAAACCTCCAGCGAAGCATCATTCGCGGTGCGGTCTTCTGCCACGGCTGAGGATCTGCCGGACGCCTCCTTTGCCGGCCAGCAGGAGACCTTCCTCAATATCCGCGGCGCGGATAACATCCTTGCCGCCATCCGGCGGGTATTCGCCTCCCTCTACAACGACCGGGCGATCTCGTACCGGGCCCATCATGGCTTCGCGCACGGCGAGGTCGCCATTTCGGCCGCGGTACAGCGCATGGTGCGCAGCGACGAGGGGGCGAGCGGCGTCATGTTTACGCTGGACACCGAGTCGGGTTTCCGCGACGTCGTCTTCATTACTTCGTCTTGGGGCCTGGGCGAAATGGTGGTGCAGGGCGCGGTAAATCCGGACGAATTCTACGTCCACAAGCCGATGCTGGAGCTGGGCAAGCCCGCGATCCTGCGGCGGCGCCTCGGCTCCAAACTGCAGAAGATGGCCTTCTCGGAGCAGAAATCGGCCGGGAAGTCGGTGCGTACGGAAGACGTGCCTCAGGCGATGCGCGACCGTTTCTCGCTGTCGGACGCCGACGTGCTGGAACTGGCGCGCACCGCCTGCGCGATCGAAAAGCATTACGGGTGCCCCATGGACATCGAGTGGGGCAAGGACGGCATCGATGGCAGCATCCACGTGCTGCAGGCTCGCCCGGAAACGGTGCGCGCTCGCGCGCGAACCAGCAGCGAAGAGCGCTACCGGCTGAAGGGCCAGGGCAAGCTGCTCGCCAGCGGACGCGCCATCGGACAGAAAATCGGCGCCGGCCGGGTGCGCATCGTGAAAGACGCCTCGAAAATGGCCAGCGTGAAGAAAGGCGACGTGCTGGTGACCGACATGACCGACCCGAACTGGGAGCCGGTGATGAAACTCGCCTCGGCGATCGTCACCAACCGCGGCGGCCGCACCTGCCACGCAGCGATCATCGCCCGCGAGCTCGGCATCCCCGCGGTAGTCGGCTGCGGCGACGCCACCTCGCGGCTTGCCGGCACCGCTTCGGTCACCGTTTCCTGCGCCGAGGGCGATACCGGCAACGTTTACGAGGGGGCGGTCGCCTTCGAAGTCACGACCAGCGAGCGCGGCGAGATGCCGGGCATCCCGGTCAAGATCGCGATGAACATCGGCAACCCGCAGCTCGCCTTCGGCTTCGCGCAGCTGCCCAATGCCGGGGTCGGACTGGCCCGGCTGGAATTCATCATCAACAACGAGATCGGCGTCCATCCCAGGGCCTGCATCGACTGGCCGGAGCTGCCGGCGCCCCTGAGGACGGAAGTGGAGCATGCTGCACGCGGCTATCCGGACCCGCGCACCTTCTTCCGCGAAAAGATGGTGGAGGGCGTGGCGACGATCGCCGCCGCGTTCTGGCCCAAGCCCGTGATCGTGCGGCTCTCGGATTTCAAATCCAACGAGTACCGCAAACTGGTCGGTGGCGAGCGCTACGAGCCGGTCGAGGAGAACCCGATGCTAGGCTTTCGCGGCGCCTCGCGTTACATCGCCGCGGATTTCCGCCCGTGCTTCGAACTCGAATGCGCGGCGCTGAGCAAGGTGCGCAACGAACTCGGCCTGACCAATGTCGAACTCATGGTCCCCTTCGTGCGCACGCTCGATGAGGCGAAGAACGTGGTGCGGCTGCTGGCGGACAACGGCCTGAAGCGCGGCCAGGACGGCCTGCGGCTGGTGATGATGTGCGAACTGCCCTCGAACGCCGTGCTGGCGGAGGAATTCCTGGAATATTTCGACGGCTTCTCGATCGGCTCGAACGACCTCACCCAGCTCATGCTGGGCCTGGATCGCGATTCAGGCCTGGTCGCCGCCGGATTCGACGAGCGTGACGGTGCGGTGAAGGCAATGCTGTCGATGGCGATCAAGGCCTGCCGCAAGCAGGGAAAATACGTCGGCATCTGCGGCCAGGGGCCGTCCGATCATCCCGACTTCGCCCGCTGGCTGATGGAGCAGGGCATCGAGAGCCTGTCGCTCAACCCCGATACCGTGGTTTCGACCTGGCTTTCGCTCGCAGGCGTCAGCGCGGACGCAGCAGGCGGGTCTTCTCCCGCTGCCATTCCTTCTCTCGCTCCGCTGCCCGCTTATCGTGCTTGAGCTTGCCCTTGGCAAGCGCGACCTGCAGCTTGATGCGCCCCTTGGCGAAGTGCAGGTCGAGCGGGATCAGGGTATAGCCGCGCTGTTCGACCTTGCCGATCAGGCGCCGGATTTCCTCGGCCTTCATCAGCAGCTTGCGGGTGCGCATCGGATCCGCCTTCACATGCGTGGATGCGGCGAGCAGCGGCGATATGTGGCTGCCGATCAGCCAGAGCGCGCCTTCCTGGACGATGACGTAGGCGTCGCCGATGTTGGCGCGGCCGGCGCGGATCGCCTTGACCTCCCAGCCCTCGAGCACGAGGCCGGCTTCGTAGCGCTCCTCGACGAAGTAGTCGTGGAAGGCCTTGC
Source organism: Burkholderiales bacterium (assembly GCA_035308765.1). Lineage (GTDB taxonomy): Bacteria > Pseudomonadota > Gammaproteobacteria > Burkholderiales > SG8-39 > RBG-16-66-20. Next base: position 28,982 of record DATGGA010000029.1, on the reverse strand, counting down.
GGTTCTCGACGATCGACATGGGACCCGGATTTTCCCATGAAGCGCATCTCACGCTCGGCAATCGTCGAAAGCAGCGCCGAAGCGTTCTATGCGCTGGCCGAGGATGTCGAATCCTATCCATCGTTCCTGCCCTGGTGCGCGGCGGCCGAGGTGCGCGAGCGCACGCCCGGGCGGACCGTGGCCACTCTGACGCTGGGCGTGAAAGGCGTCAGGCAATCCTTCACCACGGAAAACACCAACGTCCCGGGGCGCTCGATCGACATGCAATTGCTCGAAGGTCCGTTCAAGCATTTCGCCGCGGCCTGGCGCTTCACGCCGCTGGAGGCGAACGCGGCCAGAGTCGAATTTTCCCTGGAGTACGAGTTCTCCAGCCGCATCGTGGCCGCCGCGCTCGATCCGGTGTTCAGCAGGATCGCCGACAGCACCGTCGAGGCGTTTGCGCGCCGCGCCAGGGCGCATCTGGATGGCCAGGCTGCGCGTTGAGGTCGTTTACGCGCTGGCCGATGTCCAGGACATCGTCTCCCTGGATTTGCGGGAAGGCGCCACCGCCCGCGAAGCCGTGGCGGCAAGCGGCATCGCGACGCGCCGCCGGTTGGCGGACCCGGACCTCGCGCTGGGAAATTTCGGCAGGCGAATCGCGCCGGGACATGTGCTGCGGGACGGCGACCGGGTCGAAATCCTGCGACCGCTTGCGGCGGATCCCAAGGAGGCCAGACGTCAGCGCGCTGTCCGTACGCGGCGCGCGCGCCGGCTTTCGTCGCGCGCATGACGAGCGCACATTACTCCCGTATAATGCGTTTTTGAAAGCCAAGGTAGCCATGCGGGTGATCCAGAAGGCGCTGACCTTCGACGATGTCCTCCTTCTTCCCGCCCATTCACGCGTCCTGCCGCGTGATGTTTCCCTGAAGTCCCGCCTTACCCGAAAACTCGAGTTGAACATGCCGCTGGTATCGGCCGCCATGGACACGGTGACCGAGGCGCGGCTCGCGATCGCCATCGCCCAGGAGGGCGGCATCGGCATCATCCACAAGAATTTCTCGCCGAAGGAGCATGCCGCCGAAGTGGCCAAGGTGAAGCGCTTCGAATCCGGCGTACTGCGCGATCCCATGACCGTGACGCCGGAGATGCGCGTGCGGCAGGTCATCGCGCTGCAGAAGAGGCACCGCATCTCGGGCTTTCCGGTGGTGGCGGCCGGCAAGGTCGTCGGCATCGTTACCAACCGTGACCTGCGCTTCGAGAAGAAACTCGACCAGCCGGTGCGCAACATCATGACGCCGCAGAAGAAGCTGGTGACCGTGAGCGAGAGCGCAAGCCGCGCCGATGCGCTGGCGCTGCTGCACAAGCACCGCCTCGAGCGCGTGCTGGTGGTGGACAAGCAGTGGCGCTTGAAGGGGCTCGTCACCGTCAAGGACATCATCAAGGAAACCGAGCACCCGGACGCCTGCAAGGACGCGCAGGGCAAGCTGCGCGCCGGCGCGGCGGTCGGCGTGGGCGAGGGCACCGACGAACGCGTGGAACGGCTTGTCGACGCCGGCGTGGACGTGCTCGTGGTGGATACGGCGCACGGGCACGCCAAGGGCGTCCTGGACCGCGTGAAGTGGATCAAGAAGAAATATCCGAACATGCAGGTCATCGGCGGCAATGTCGGCACCGGCGACGGCGCCCGCGCGCTGGTCGACCACGGCGCCGACGGGGTGAAGGTCGGCATCGGCCCGGGCTCCATCTGCACCACACGAGTGGTGGCGGGCGTCGGCGTGCCGCAGATCTCGGCCATCATGAACGTTGCGGAGGCGCTGGCAAAATCGGGCGTACCGCTGATCGCCGATGGCGGCATCCGGTTTTCGGGCGACATTGCCAAGGCGCTGGGCGCTGGCGCTCACGTGGTGATGCTGGGCTCCCTGTTTGCCGGCACCGAGGAAGCGCCCGGCGACATCGAGCTCTACCAGGGGCGCTCCTACAAGTCGTACCGCGGCATGGGTTCGCTGGGCGCGATGCAGAAGGGCTCCGCGGACCGCTATTTCCAGGACTCCGAAATGAACGTGGACAAGCTGGTGCCGGAAGGCGTCGAGGGCCGGGTGCCGTTCAAGGGCAGCGCGCTGTCGATGATCGAGCAGCTGCTGGGCGGCGTGCGCGCGAGCATGGGCTATACCGGCTGCAAGAACATCGATGAACTGCGCACGCGGTCGCAATTCGTTGAGATCACGTCCGCCGGGATGCGCGAGTCGCACGTGCACGACGTCCAGATCGTCAAGGAGGCCCCGAATTACCGCGTCGAGTAGGGCTGTGCACGGCAGAATTCTCATCCTCGATTTCGGCGCGCAGTACACGCAGTTGATTGCACGCCGGGTACGCGAAGCCAAGGTTTACTGCGAGATCCATCCTTGCGACGCCAGCGACGCCTTCGTGCGCGAATTCGCGCCGAAGGGAATCATCCTTTCCGGCAGCCATGCCTCGGCCTACGAGGATTCCACGCTCAAGGCGCCCAAGGCCGTGTTCGAGCTCGGCGTGCCGGTGCTGGGCATCTGCTACGGCATGCAGACCATGGCGCAGCAGCTCGGCGGCAAGGTGGAGCCCGGCAAGCTGCGCGAGTTCGGCTACGCCGAGGTGCGCGCCCGCGGTCATACCAGGCTGCTCGACGGTATAGAAGATTTCCGCACGCCGGAAGGCCACGGCATGCTGAAAGTCTGGATGAGCCACGGCGACAAGGTGGTCGAGATGCCGCCGGGCTTCAAGCTGATGGCCTCCACCGAATCCTGCCCGATCGCTGGCATGGCGGACGAAGTCCGCCGTTACTACGCGGTGCAGTTCCACCCCGAAGTGACGCACACCGCGCAGGGCACCAGGCTGCTGCACCGCTTCGTACGCGAGATCAGCGGCTGCGCCGGCGACTGGACGATGCCGAATTATGTCGTTGAATCGATCAAGAGAATAAAGCGACAGGTCGGAAACGAGGAGGTCATCCTCGGACTCTCAGGCGGCGTCGACTCTTCGGTGGCCGCCGCGCTGATCCACAAGGCGATCGGCAAACAGCTCACCTGCGTGTTCGTCGACCACGGCCTGCTGCGTCTGAATGAGGCGAAGCAGGTGATGGATACGTTCGCGAACAACCTGCAGGTCAGGGTCATTCACGTCGATGCCGGCGCCGGCATGTTCAAGGCGCTGAAGGGCGTCGCCGACCCCGAGAAGAAACGGAAGATCATCGGCAAATTGTTCGTCGACGTCTTTCAAAAGGAAGCAAAAGGAATAAAAGGCGCGCAATGGCTCGCTCAAGGGACCATCTACCCCGACGTCATCGAATCGGCGGGCGCCCGCAGTGGTGCTGCCGGCAAGAAGGCCGTCACCATCAAGTCGCACCACAACGTCGGCGGCCTGCCGAAATCGCTCAAGCTCAAGCTGCTGGAACCGTTGCGTGAACTTTTCAAGGACGAGGTGCGCGAACTGGGTCTCGCGCTCGGGCTGCCGCGCGACATGGTGTTCCGCCATCCTTTCCCCGGGCCGGGACTGGGAGTGCGCGTGCTCGGCGAAGTAAAGCGGGATTACGTGGGGCTGCTGCAGCGCGCCGACGCCATCTTCACCGAGGAACTCCGGAACGCGGGCTGGTACGACAGGACCGCCCAGGCCTTCGCCGTGTTCCTGCCGGTAAAATCGGTCGGCGTCATGGGCGACGGCCGGACTTACGAATACGTGGTCGCGCTGCGCGCAGTGGAAACATCCGACTTCATGACCGCAGGCTGGGCGCCGCTGCCGCACGAACTGCTGGCAAAAGTGTCGAGCCGCATCATCAACGAGGTTCGCGGCATCAACCGCGTGGCCTACGACATCTCCTCCAAGCCCCCGGCCACGATCGAGTGGGAGTGACGGGAGTCCGTCGGACAATGGCCCTGCAGCGGAATCTAGTGATCCGTGACGCGGTTCACGGGGATATAAAGCTCGGCAATCTGGAATCTGCGGTGCTCGATCTGCCGGCTGTTCAGAGGTTGCGCGGGATCAAGCAACTGGGTACCGCACACCTCGTCTATCCCAGCGCAGTCCACACGCGATTCGATCATTCGCTCGGCGCTTGCGCCGCGTCGCATCGCATCGTCGCTGCTCTCAGGGAGAGCGGTGCGGCGATTTCCGTCGAAGTCGAAGCGCTTGTCGGAGCGGCGGCACTCTTGCACGATGTCACGCACGTGCCTTTCGGCCATACGCTGGAAGATGAGCGCCGCCTTTTCCCGCGCCACGACAAGGGCGATCGTCTGGGACGCCTGCTGGAAGGCGAGCTTGGCGAAGACTTGGCGAGACTGGGCCTGCGCAACGAGGTGATTTTTCTCCTCGGATCCGGACCGAGCGGTCTGCCCAAATGGGCGCGGGACGTGGTCTCCAGCACCATCGATGCCGACCTTCTCGACTATCTCAGGCGGGACAGCTGCTTTGCCGGCCTCAGGCACGACTACGACGATCGGGTGCTCCGGTATTTTTCAGTCGCCGAGGACCGGCTCGCGCTGCGCATGGCGAAGCACGGCATGGAGCGCCCGGACGCGCGCTCCGAAGTGATCCAGCTTCTGCGCATGCGCTACTTCCTTACCGAGCGGGTCTACTACCACCATACCAAGGTCGCGGCGGGCGCGATGATCTCGAAAGCGGTGGAGCTTGCCGTCGACGCCGGCGAGCTCGATGAGAACGGCCTGCTGGGCCTGAACGACTGGACGTTTCTGGATCGCCTGGCGCGCAGCAGTCAACCGCCGGTCGCGGCGCTGGCGCGGCGCCTGCACCGGCGGGACCTGCTCAAGCGCGGTTACGTCGTCTCGGCCCAGACCATCGGGCCGGAGCAGCGCTCGGCATTCGTGCGGGACTACCACGAGTCGCGTTCCGGCCGCTCGCTGGCGGAAGCGCGCCTTGCGGCGGAACTCGGGCTTTCGCCGGGCGACGTCGTCGTCTATTGTCCGGCGCTGACAGTGATGAAAGAGGCCGCGGCGCTCGTTCAGGCCGGAACCGGGCTGGCCCGCCTGAACGATCCGGACAATGCGGCACACGGAGAAATCCGCGTCATGGAAGAGCGCTATGCCGGGTTGTGGCGCTTCTATGTCTTTGTGCCCGGAGAAGCCGCGGCGAAGACGGCGCAAGCGGCGGCCGCGCTGTTTGGCTATCCGTCCGAACACGCCGTGGCGCAGCGAGACCGGTAGAATCCCGTCCATGAACGCCGACTTCGAGCGCGCGCCTCTGCCCCTGCCGGCAGGCGGGAGCAAGGTACTGCTGCACTCCTGCTGCGCGCCGTGCTCCGGCGAGGTGATGGAGGCGATGCTCGCCTCCGGCGTCGGCTACACGATCTTCTTCTACAACCCGAACATCCATCCGCAGAAGGAGTACGAGCTGCGCAAGGACGAGAACGTGCGCTTTGCCGAAAAGCGCGGCGTGCCGTTCGTGGATGCGGACTACGATCGCGACAACTGGTTCAAACGCGCCCGGGGCCTGGAGAACGAGCCCGAGCGCGGAGCGCGCTGCACCACGTGCTTCGACATGCGCTTCGAACGGACGGCGCTGTACGCGCACGAGCACGGCTTTCCCGTCATCACGAGCTCGCTCGGCATCTCGCGCTGGAAGAACATGGAGCAGATCAACGGCTGCGGCGCGCGCGCCGCAGCCCGTTACCCGGGCCTTTCGTACTGGGATTACAACTGGCGCAAGGGCGGCGGCGCCAATCGCATGGTCGAGATCAGCAAGCGCGAGCGGTTCTACCAGCAGGAGTACTGCGGCTGCGTCTATTCGTTGCGCGACACCAACCGCCATCGCCGCAGCCAGGGGCGCGAACCGATCCGTATCGGCGTCAAGTACTACGGCGCGGGGTAGGGGCGGCCCCTAGAGCAACTCGATGCCGTCCAGCTCGGCTGCGCACTTGGTGCGGATGATCGTGGCCAGCTCGGCGAGATAAGGTTTTTCCGCGAGCGCCTTCGGCGCGACTGCGTAGAGGCTGCTCCACAGGCCTTTCGCCCCGATCCGCTTGGCCAGAACATAGTCGAGGTCCACGTAGTTTTTCAGTCCCCAATTTGGGAGCGCCGCGATGCCGCGCCGGCTCGCGACCAGCTGCAGGATGGCGACCGTCAACTCCGCCGTGCGCCGGGGCAGCCGCACGCGGGCCGGCTTGAGCACCTCGCGGATGAAATCGATGCGCTCCTCCGGAACCGGGTAGGTAATCAGCGTCTCGCCGGCGAGGTCGGCGGCCTCGATGCTGCGCTTTCCGCGCAGGCGGTGCTCCACCGGCAGCACGACCAGGATCTCGAAGCGAAACAGCGGCAGCACGGTCCATTCCCTGCCGCGCGGCGGCTGCGAGCCGATGACCAGTTCCGCCTTGCCCGTCTGCAGCAGCTTCATCGGGTCGCTGTGAAAGCCCGCCACCAGGTCCACCTCGACCTCGGGCCAGCGGCGGCGGAAATCGTCCATTACCGGCATCAGCCAGTCGAAGCAGGTGTGGCACTCCAGCACGATCCGCAGTTCGCCGCCCGCATCGCCCTTGAGGCGAAGCAGGTCGCGTTCGGCGTTCTGGACACCGGCGAGGGTCTCGCGCGCCAGCGCCAGCAGCCGCTGGCCGGCCGGCGTGAAGCGGAGCCCGGCGCCCGTCCTCTGGAAGAGCGTAATGCCGTAGTGCGCCTCCAGCGCCCGTACCTGGTGCGAAAGCGCGCTCTGCGTGAGGTGCACGTGCTCGGCCGCGTCTGCAAGGCGGCGGGCGCCGGCGATCGCCGCGAGGGAGCGCAGGTGCCGCAATTCAAGCATCGACGGCGAACGATATGAAATTCATTCAACAGAGATTGAAAAATGATCGTTTGATTATAGACCGCGGGCGGCCCAGACTCCACGGCCTTGAGATCCGAAGGGCATTCCCATGGCGATTACCCACATTTCCGGCTATCCCCGCATAGGCGCTCGGCGCGAGCTCAAATTCGCCCTGGAGGCCTATTGGAAGGACCCGGCCGCGGCCCCGCGGCTGGAAGCGACCGCGCGCGAACTGCGAGCCGCCCACTGGGCTAGCCAGGAAGCCGCAGGCCTGGGCTTCCCAGGCCGGGGATTCCTCGCCGCCGGCGATTTCTCGCATTACGATCTCATGCTCGACCACGCTGTGCTGTTCGGCTGCCTGCCGGCGCGCTTCGGCTTCGATGCCCGGGCGCTTTCGCTCGCGGACTACTTCGCGCTGGCGCGCGGCAATGCGCGGCAGCCGGCGATGGAGATGACGAAGTGGTTCGACACCAACTACCACTACCTCGTGCCCGAACTCGACGCCGCGACGCGTTTCGACGGCGGGCCGGACTGGTACTTCGATCGCATCGCCGAAGCGCTCGGCCGGGGCAGGGCCGTGAAGCCGGTGCTGATCGGCCCTCTCACGCTCCTGCGCCTCTCGAAGAGCGTCCAGCCGGGCTTCGACCGGCTGTCGCTGCTGGATTCCCTTGCGCAGGCCTACGCGCGCGTGCTCGCGCGCCTGAAGGCGATGGGCATCGAGTGGGTGCAGATAGACGAGCCGGTGCTCGCCACCGACCTCGAGCCGGCCTGGCTGGATGCCTTCCAGCGCGCGTACGCTCCGCTCGCCGGCGTCGGGCCGAAAATCCTCCTCGCCACCTATTTCGGCGGCGTCGCCGGGCACATCGGACGCATTACCAGCCTCCCGGTGCACGGCGTCCACCTCGACCTGGCGCGCGACCCGTCGCAATGGGAGGCCTGGACCGCGGCGCTGCCCGCGAATTGGGTGGTCTCGGCCGGCGTAATCGACGGCCGCAATATCTGGCGGACGGATCTGCGCGCATCGCTCGATCGCCTTCGGCCCGCGCAGAAGGCGCTCGGCGATCGCCTGTGGGTCGCGCCTTCGTGCTCTCTCTTGCATGTACCGGTGTCCACCGCCGGGGACGCGGTCATCGATCCGGAAGTGCGCCCCTGGCTGGCGTTCGCCGAAGAAAAGCTTGAAGAACTGCGCCTGCTCGGCAGGGCGCTCAACGACGGCGAGGCCGCCGTGAAAGCGGAATTGGACAAGGCGGACGCGGCGCTGAAGGCCCGACGCGCCAGCCCGCGCGTCTCCGATCGGGCCGTTCGCGGCCGCATGGCGGCGCTTACCGCCGGGATGGCCGACCGGCAGTCGCCATTCGCCGCGCGCATTCGCGCGCAGCGCGCCCACCTCGATCTGCCCCTGCTCCCGACGACGACCATCGGATCGTTCCCGCAGACCTCGGATATCCGCGCCGCGCGCGCCGCCTGGAAGCGCAAGGAGCTTTCGGACGCGCAATACGAAACCGCGATGCAGGCGCAGATCCGCCATGCGGTCGAGCGGCAGGAGGCTCTCGGCCTCGACGTGCTGGTGCACGGCGAAGCCGAGCGCAACGACATGGTGGAGTTCTTCGGCGAGCAGCTTTCGGGCTTCACTTTCAGCGGCAACGGCTGGGTGCAGAGCTACGGCTCGCGCTGCGTCAAGCCGCCGATCATCTACGGCGACGTGAGCCGCCCGCGGCCGATGACCGTGAAGGAAACGAAGTACGCGCAGTCGATCACGAAAAAGATCATGAAGGGCATGCTCACCGGCCCGGTGACGATCCTGCAGTGGTCCTTCGTGCGCGACGACCAGCCGCGCAGCGAGACCGCCACGCAGATCGCGCTCGCGATCCGCGACGAGGTCGCCGACCTGGAGAAGGCGGGCATCCGCGTCATCCAGATCGACGAGCCTGCGATCCGCGAGGGCCTGCCGCTGCGGCGCGCCGACTGGCAACGCTACCTCGACTGGGCGGTGCGCGCGTTCCGCCTGTCCGCTTCGCCCGTGCGCGACGACACGCAGGTCCACACGCACATGTGCTATTCGGAGTTCAACGACATCCTGCCGTCCATCGCGGCGATGGACGCCGACGTGATCACCATCGAGACTTCGCGCTCGCGCATGGAGCTGCTGGATGGCTTCGGCGCCTTCAAATATCCCAACGAGATCGGCCCGGGCGTCTACGACATCCACGCGCCCCGCGTGCCGTCGGTCGAGGAGATGGTCGCGCTGCTGGAGCGGGCCGCCCAGGTCATTCCCGTGGAACGGCTCTGGGTCAACCCGGACTGCGGGCTGAAAACGCGCGGCTGGCCCGAGACCGAAGCCGCGCTCGCCAACATGGTGGAAGCGGCGCGGCGCATGCGGCGCAAGCTGGGCCCGGCAAGGAAAGCCGCCTGAGCGGGCGTTCCTAGGCGGCGCGCTCCAGGTAGCTCTGGAACACGCCGACATGCACCAACGCCGGGTCGGCGTCGTTCGGCCACAGGTCTTCGGCGCGGAATTGCACGTCGTAGGTCGGTTCATCCGCCGAGGCTATGCCGTGCGCATGGGCATCGGGAAAAGGATAGAAGGGCGTCTCGGCGACCACCACGCCGGTCTTGCCGCGGATGTACGCAGGCATGCGGATATGGCCCGGAACAAATTCTTCCTTCACGCGAACCCGGTCGCCCGGCCTGAAGCGTTCGCGCACGGGCGCGTTGGGGCGGCCCGGCGCGCTCGGTCGCGATAGCGGGATCGGCCCTCCCGCCAGGCGCTCCAGTTCCGCGCGCGCGACCACGCCTTTTTCGACCAGCAGCGTGAGAAGGCCGGTGAGCGAACGTTCGTAGTAGCCGGCGGCAAGGTAGTGGCGGGGCTCCATGCGCTCGATCGCGTGGCGATACTCGTCCATGTTGAGAATGCCGTGCTTGACGGCGAGCGCCAGCAGCGAATTTGCCCGCTTCTCCCACGGCGCATGGAACACTTCCGCCTTCGGCGAGTGGCGGACCGGACCGAACCCCTGCTTGCCTCCCAGATCGTGCATGCCGTCCATGGCTACGGCCTCGCCACGCCGATCATGGCGTCCTTGGTGACGATGCCGGCGAGCTTTTCCTCGCTCCAGCCTTCGGTGCCCGCCGGCCGCAGCGGCAGCACCATGTAGCGCGTGTCGGCCGAGGTGTCCCATACCTTGATCTCGATCTCCGGCGGCAGGTCAAGGCCCATTTCGCGCAGAACGGTGCGGGATTGGCGCACCACTCGCGCGCGATACTCGAAATCCTTGTACCAGTCAGGCGGCAGGCCGATGATGGAGTAGGCAGTGCAGGAGCATTGCGTGCAGACGATGACGTTATGCACCGAGGACGTGTTCTCCAGCGCGACGAGATGCCGGTGGTGAGCCGGCATGCCGAGCCCGAGTTCCGCCACCGCGTCGCGGCCGTTCGCGAGCAGCCGCTGCCGGAAGGCCGGATCGGTCCAGGCCTTCGCTACGACGCGCGCGCCGTTTTGCGGCACCCAATCTTCCTCCGTGGTGCGCACGTGTGCGTCAATGAAGGCCTGCGGCTGCAGGCCCCGGGCCTCAAAAGCGGATTCCAGGGCCGCCACGCGACGTTCAGGGGAGGCGTTTTCCGGATGCCGTGTCATGGGGAAATTCTGCGCCGAATCCGGGCGTTCGCGCAATGGCCCGCAGGTTTACGTTCACGTTACCCCGTGCTAGTCTCAAACAGGAAGGCGGCGCGGCAATATCGGCGCGGCAAACTTCAATCAGGAGACGGAACATGGGCAATCTAGCGCAGGAACGGGCGGCGGTGCGGGTGTCCGCGCCGACGGTCAAGCTGCTGATCGGCGGCAAATTCATCGAATCGAAGACGACGGCGTGGCGCGACGTGGTGAACCCCGCCACGCAGCAGGTCCTCGCGCGCGTGCCGCTTTGCGGGCCCGAGGAGGTCGCGGCGGCGGTGACGAGCGCGAAGGGTGCTTTCAAGACCTGGCGCAAGACGCCGATCGGCGCGCGGGCGCGGGTTTTCCTCAAGTACCAGCAGCTCATCCGCGAGCACATGAAGGAGCTTGCCGCGATCCTGACCGCGGAGCAGGGCAAGACGCTGCCCGACGCCGAAGGCGACATCTTCCGCGGCCTGGAGGTGGTGGAGCAGGCTTCGAACATCGGGCCGCTGCAGCTCGGCGAGCTGGCGAACAACGTGGCGGGCGACGTCGATACCTACACGCTGCTGCAGCCGCTGGGCGTATGCGCGGGCATCACGCCGTTCAACTTCCCCGCGATGATTCCGCTGTGGATGTTCCCGATGGCGATCGCCACCGGCAACACTTTCGTGCTCAAGCCCTCCGAGCAGGACCCGATGGTGACGATGCGCCTCGCCGAACTGGCGATGGAGGCGGGCGTCCCGGCTGGCGTGCTGAACGTGGTGCACGGCACGGAAGACGCGGTCAACGCGATCTGCGACCATCCGGACATCAAGGCCGTGTCCTTCGTCGGCTCGACACGCGTCGGCACGCACGTCTACCACCGCGCCTCCGCCGCCGGGAAGCGCGTGCAATGCATGATGGGTGCGAAGAATCACGCCGTGGTGCTGCCCGACGCAAACAAGGAGCAGACCCTGAACGCGTTGGCGGGCGCGGCCTTTGGCGCTGCGGGGCAGCGCTGCATGGCGGTATCGGTGGCGGTGCTGGTGGGTGAGGCGGGCAAATGGATTCCCGACCTGGTCGCCAAGGCGAAAGGCTTGAAGGTCGCCGCCGGCACGGATGCCGGCGCAGATCTCGGCCCGCTGATTTCCTGCACCGCGCACGAGCGCGTGAAAGGGCTGGTCGAGCGCGGCGTCGCGGAGGGGGCAAAGCTCGAGCTGGACGGGCGCGCCGCGAGCGTCAAGGGCTATGAGAAGGGCAACTTCGTGGCGCCGACGATTTTCTCCGGCGTGAAGCCGGAGATGACGATCTACCGGCAGGAGATCTTCGGCCCGGTGCTGTGCCTCATGCAGGCGGGCTCGCTCGACGAGGCCATCGCGCTGATCAACGCCAACGCCAACGGCAACGGCACCGCGATCTTCACGCAGTCGGGCGCCGCGGCGCGCCGCTTCCAGGAGGAGATCGACGTCGGCCAGGTCGGCATCAACGTGCCGATCCCGGTGCCGGTGCCGCTGTTCTCCTTCACCGGCTCGCGCGGCTCAAAACTGGGCGACCTGGGGCCCTACGGCAAGCAGGTGATCCTCTTCTACACGCAGACCAAGACGATTACGCAGCGCTGGTTCGACGACGCGGCGCTGTCGGGCGGGGTGAATACCACCATCTCGCTCAAGTAGCCGGGGTGGATTTCGAGCTGACGCCGGAGCAGTGCGCGTTTCGGCGCGCGGCGCGCGAGTTCGCGGCGCGCGAGTTCGCGCCGCATGCGCCGGAGTGGGATGCAAAGGGCGTATTCCCGAAGGACGCGATCCGCAAGGCGGGGGGGCTCGGCTTCTGCGGCATTTACGTGCCGGAGGAAAGTGGAGGTCTCGGACTTTCGCGCCTGGATGCGGCGATCGTGTTCGAAGCCCTCGCGGCGGCGGATCCTTCCACTGCCGCCTATTTGAGCATCCACAACATGGTGGCCTGGATGCTCGGCACCTGGGCAGGCGTGGAAGTGAGGGGCCGGTGGGGCCCGGCGCTGTGTTCGGGAGAGAAGCTTGGATCCTACTGCCTGACCGAGCCTGGAGCGGGGTCCGATGCCGCGTCGCTGCGCACGCGCGCGGAACGGTCCGATGGGAACTACATTCTGAATGGCTCGAAGGCCTTCATTTCGGGCGCGGGCGAAACGGATCTGCTCGTGGTCATGGCGCGTACCGGCGGCGAGGGCGCGGGGGGCATTTCCGCATTCGCGGTGCCGGCGGATACGCCGGGGATCACGTACGGCCGCAAGGAGGAGAAGCTCGGCTGGAACACCCAGCCGACGCGCGCGGTAAGTTTCGAGAACGTGCGCATTCCCGGGAGCCATCTGCTCGGCCGCGAAGGCGAAGGCTTCGTCATTGCCATGCGCGGACTGGACGGCGGCCGCGTCAACATCGCGGCGTGCTCGGTGGGCGCCGCGCAAGGGGCGCTCGACGCGGCGCGCCGCTATGCCGCCGGCCGCGAGCAATTCGGCCGGCCCATCGCGAATTTCCAGGCGCTGCAATTCAAGCTCGCGGACATGCTGACCGACCTGACCGCCGCGCGCCAGATGGTGCGCCTCGCAGCGGTGAAACTGGGCGCCGGCGACCAGAATGCGTCTCTCTATTGCGCCATGGCCAAGCGCATCGCCACGGATGCCGGCTTCCGGATATGCAACGACGCGCTGCAGCTGCACGGCGGGTACGGGATCATCCGCGAGTATCCCGTCGAGCGCCTGCTGCGCGATGCGCGCGTCCACCAGATCGTGGAAGGCACGAACGAGATCATGCGGGTCATCGTTGCCCGGCACGTGCTCGAGGCCGAGACGCTGGAGGACATCTGAGCGTGGACCAGCGCGTGGCCGCGCCGGTGCTGTTCGAAGAACGCCGGGCCGGCAACGGCTTGCGCATCGGCATCGCCCGCCTGAACGCGGAAGGTACGCTGAACGCGCTGTCGCTGGAGATGATCGACCTGCTGAGCGAGCGGTTTGCCGCCTGGGCGCAGGATGGTTCGATCGCCTTGGTGGTCCTGGAGGCGGCAGGCGAGAAGGCGTTCTGCGCCGGCGGCGACCTCCAGCGCCTGTACCAGTCCATGATCGAGCACCATGCATCGCCCAGGCGCGGCGATGTCCGGGCGAACGAATACGCGCTGCAGTTCTTCTCCCGCGAATATCGCCTCGACTACCTGATTCACAGTTACCCCAAGCCGGTGCTGTGCTGGGGGCACGGCATCGTGATGGGCGGCGGGCTGGGTCTAATGGCCGGCGCAAGCCATCGCGTGGTGACGGAACGCACGCGCGTCGCAATGCCGGAAATCAATGTGGGCCTGTATCCCGATGTCGGCGGTACCTGGCTCCTGGGCCGGATGCCGGGAAAGCTTGGCCTGTTCCTATCGCTCACGGGCGCGCCGCTGAACGCCGCCGATGCGCTCTTCGCCGGCGTCGCCGACCATGCCGTCCGGCATGCCGACAAGGGGCAGATATTCGAGGCGCTCCTGCGCCAACCCTGGACCGGCTCGTGCCGCGACGACAGCCGCGCCCTTACGGACCTTTTACGCGCATTCAACTCCGCCGATGAGAGCACCGGGCCGGCCCGCCGGCATTTCGACCTGATCGGGAAGGTTTGCGGCCATGGCGCGTTATTGGAGATCGCCGCCGCCATTGCGGACCTGAAGGCTGAGGAGCCGTGGCTTTCGGCCGCGGCCGCCACGTTGCTCGCCGGCTCCCCCAGCACGGCCGCCTTGGCGCATGCGTTGCGGCAGCGCTCCCGGTTGCTGTCGCTGGCCGAAGTTTTTCGCATGGAGCTGGTGGCATCGATGTATTGCGCGGCGCGCCCGGATTTCGCCGAAGGCGTGCGCGCGCTGCTCATCGACAAGGATCGCAGCCCGCGCTGGAGCCCCGCGTCGCTGGGCGAGGTCTCGCAGGAGTGGATCGACGGTTATTTCGTCTCGCCATGGCAGGGCGCGGAGCATCCGCTTGCCGAACTGGGCGAAGCTACGAGGAGACGCCAATGAGCCGCATTGCATTCATCGGTCTGGGAAACATGGGCGCGCCGATGGCGCTGAATCTGCTGAAGGCGGGACACACGCTCGGCGTCTTCGATCTGGTCAAGCCGGCGGTCGAAAAGGCCGCGCAGGCGGGCGCAAAAGCCGCCGCGACCGCGCAGGCCTGCGTTGCGGGCGCGGAAATCGTCATTTCGATGCTGCCCGCGAGTATTCATGTGGAAACGCTCTATCTGGGGGAAAGCGGCCTCCTGCGCGCGATCGAAGGCGGCGCCCTTGTGATTGACTGCAGCACTATCGCACCGCAATCGGCGAAGGCGGTGGCCCAGGCTGCGGCGGCACGAGGGCTGGCGATGCTCGACGCGCCCGTGTCGGGCGGCACGGCGGGCGCCGCCGCCGGCACGCTCACCTTCATCGTCGGCGGCGATGCGCCGGCCCTGGAACGCGCGCGCCCGGTCCTTGCCGCGATGGGCAAGAACATTTTCCATGCCGGCGGCCATGGCGCCGGGCAGACGGCCAAGATCTGCAACAACATGATGCTCGGCATCCAGATGGCGGGCCTGGCGGAAGCTCTCGCGCTGGGGACCGCAAACGGGCTGGATGCGAAGGTGCTGTCCGAGATCATGAGCAAGAGTTCGGGGCGCAACTGGGCGCTCGAGGTCTACAACCCGTACCCCGGCGTGATGGAGAATGTACCGGCGGCGCGCGGCTATTCCGGGGGCTTCGGCGTCGATCTCATGCTGAAGGACCTGGGTCTCGCCGCGGAATCGGCGATGGCCACCCGGTCTTCGATTCCGCTTGGCGAGTTGGCCCGCAACCTGTACGCCTTGCATAGCGCCGGTGGCGCGGGCTCCCTCGACTTTTCCAGCATTCTTCGCCTGCTCAAGCGCACCGTGTGACCCGCAGCCCGGGTCGCTAGGGCAGGACCATTTTCAGCTACCGCCACGGCTTCCACGCCGGCAACCATGCCGATGTGCTCAAGCACGTCGTCCTGGTCCAGGTGCTGACGTACCTGAGTGCCAAGGAAACGCCGCTCCGGATCGTCGATACCCATGCCGGAGCCGGGGCGTATTCGCTCGAGAGCAAGTACGCGCGCAAGCTCGGCGAATTCAAGGATGGCATCGGCCGGCTGTGGGATCGCAACGATTTGCCTCCCGCCCTGGCCGGCTATCTGTCCCAGGTCCGGAAGGCGAATCCTGAGGGCAGGCTGCGCAACTACCCGGGATCGCCGCAGATCGCGCTGCAAATGATGCGGCGCGAGGATCGCTTGCATCTATTCGAACTGCACACCACCGAAGGCCAGCTTCTGCAGATGCATTTTCACGGCGCGGGCCGCCGGGTCGCGGTGAAGGCCGCCGACGGCTTTGCCGGCCTGAAGGCGCTGCTGCCGCCGCCGTCGCGCCGCGGCCTGGTGCTGATCGACCCGTCCTACGAAGACAAGGCCGATTACCGCAAAGTCGTGGAGACCGTGGACGACGCATTGGAGCGCTTTGCCACGGGAAGCTATGTCGTGTGGTATCCCCAGGTACAGCGCCAGGAGTCGCAGGATCTGCCCGGCCAGCTGAAGAAACTGGCCCGGGGCGACTGGCTTCACGTCTCGCTCACGGTCAAGGCGGCGGCGCAGGACGGCCTGGGCCTGCACGGGAGCGGCCTGTTCGTTTTCAACCAGCCGTGGAAACTGGAGCAGGCGCTGCGCGCGGCGATGCCGCCGCTCGTCAGGCTGCTCGGCCAGGACAGCTACGCGGCATTCGGACTGAAGTTCAGGCAGACTTGACCCCCGGATGAGCGATGAAACATTCATGCGCCGGGCGCTGGAGCTGGCGCGGCGCGCCGAGTCGGAAGGCGAAGTGCCGGTGGGGGCCGTGGTCGCGATGGACGGCAGGATCGCGGGCGAGGGCTGGAACCGGCCGATATCGGCCTGCGATCCGACGGCGCACGCCGAGATCCAGGCGCTGCGCGCCGCCTCGAGCGCGTTGAAAAATTACCGCCTTCCCGGAGCGACGCTATACGTGACGCTCGAGCCCTGCGAGATGTGCCTGGGCGCGATGTTCCACGCGCGCATCGCGCGGACGGTATTCGGCGCCGCCGATCCGAAGAAGACGGTCCTCAAGCCGCAGACCGCCGTTGAAGGCGGCTTGCTGGCCGAGGAGTGCGGCAGCCTCCTCAGCGCATTTTTCGCCTCGCGCCGATGAATATCGACATCGACGTCGGCGGGCAAACGCTGGTCTTCGGCGGCAAGTCCTATTCCGTTTCCACCGCCAAGAACGGGCTGGGGGAAAAGAACGGCAGCATGTGCACGCCGCGCGGGCGGCACATCGTGCGCGCCAGGATAGGCGCCGGCCAGCCGATGAATGCCGTGTTCGTGCGCCGCCGTCCCACCGGCGAAGTGTGGACGCCCGAACTGCACGCGCAGTATCCCGGCCGGGACTGGATGCTGACGCGCATTCTCTGGCTCTCCGGCTGCGAACCGGGCTTCAACCGGCTCGGCAACGTGGATACCATGCGCAGGGTGATCTACATTCACGGCACCCATGATTTCGCGGAGATGGGCAAACCCGGTTCGCACGGATGCATCAGAATGAGGAACCAGGACATCGCGGAACTGTTCGACCTGGTGCCGCCCTATACCCCTGTGGAAATCAAGCCATGACCGCCATTCAAAGAGACTTTGAACGTGTTCCCGCCGCCCTGGTGGAGGCTGCGCGCAAATTCCAGGCGTCCATCCTCGCCGACGTCGGCGGCCGGCGCGGCACGCTGGGCGGCCGCATCCAACCGCTCGTAAAATCCATGAAGGTCGCCGGGCCAGCGTTCACGGTGGAAGTGCGCCCCGGCGACAACCTGATGATCCACGCCGCGCTGCAGCTGGCGAAACCGGGCGACGTGATCGTGGTGGACGGCAAGGGCGACCTCTCCTGCGCGCTGACCGGCGCGCTGATGGCCGCTCACGCGAAAAAGGCCGGCATTGCAGGCTTCGTCATCGATGGCGCGGTACGGGATACCGAAGATTGCGCGAAGGGCGACTTCCCGATATTCGCCGCCGGCGCCAATCCGAACGGGCCGCTGAAAAATTCGGGCGGCCGCATCAACTGGCCGGTATCCCTCGCCGGCACCGCGGTGAATCCGGGCGACCTGATCGTCGGCGACGCCGATGGGGTGGTGGTGTTGCCGCGCGAAAGCGCCGCCGGGATCGTCGCCGCGGCGCAAGCCAAGGTGGACGCCGAAACCGACCGCATGAACGCGATCGGCCGCGGCGAACTGGCGCAGCCCTGGGTCGCCGAAGGCCTGAAATCGGCCGGCGTGCTGGGGAAGAACGAGTCGCTTTAGACGGACTTCGACGAAGGTCTTTTCGGGAGAAGACGATGAACCGAACGAGCCGGCCCTGGTACACCGTGCTGTACGTGCAGGTCCTGATCGCGATCGTCCTCGGCGTCCTCGTGGGACATTTCTTCTCCAAGACCGGCACCGCGCTCAAACCCCTTGGCGATGCCTTCATTTCCCTCATCAAGATGATGATCGCGCCGGTGATCTTCTGTACCGTGGTGCACGGCATCGCCTCGATGCGCGATCTGGGCAAGGTCGGCCGGGTCGGCCTGAAGGCGCTGGTCTATTTCGAGCTGGTCTCGACGCTCGCGCTCGCGATCGGCCTGGTGGTCGGCGAACTGGCTCATCCGGGCGCCGGGTTCAACATCGACCCGGCGAGCCTCGACCCGAGATCGGTATCGAGTTACGTCACGCGCGCGAAGGAGGAGGGCATCGTCGCGCACCTGCTCGCGATCATCCCGAACACCTTCGTCGACGCCTTCGCCAAGGGCGACCTGCTGCAAGTGCTCCTGATCGCGATCCTCACCGGATTTGCGGTCTCCCGCATGGGCGTGCTGGGCGAAAAAATCACGACCGCTATCGATGCCGCCGGCAAGGTGCTGTTCCGCATCATCGGGATCATCGTGCGGGCGGCGCCGATCGGCGCCTTCGGCGCCATGGCGTTCACCATCGGCGCCTACGGCATCGGCGCGCTCGTGAATCTGGGGCAGCTGATCCTCGTCTTCTACGCGACCAGTCTCCTGTTCGTGCTGGTCGTATTGGGCAC
This sequence comes from Burkholderiales bacterium, assembly GCA_035308765.1. Classification (GTDB taxonomy): domain Bacteria; phylum Pseudomonadota; class Gammaproteobacteria; order Burkholderiales; family SG8-39; genus RBG-16-66-20. The sequence goes on along the minus strand of DATGGA010000029.1, from coordinate 10,527 downwards.
TATCGCGCGCCTCGCGGGATTCTCGATCCTGCGCTTCATCGCCTATATCAAAGACGAGCTGCTGATCGTGCTCGGAACCAGTTCTTCGGAAACTGTGCTGCCGCACATGATCCAGAAGATGGAGCGCCTGGGCGCGTCGCGCCCGGTCGTGGGCCTCGTGATCCCGGTCGGCTACAGCTTCAATCTGGACGGGACCAACATCTATATGACGCTGGCCACGCTGTTCCTCGCGCAGGCGACCAACACGCCGCTGACGCTGGGGCAGGAATTGACGATCCTGCTGGTGGCGATGCTGACCTCGAAAGGCGCCTCCGGCGTGACCGGCGCGGGCTTCGTCACCCTCGCCGCGACTTTGACGATCATCCCGGACATCCCGATCCAGGCGCTCGCGATCCTCGTCGGCATAGACAAGTTCATGAGCGAGTGCCGCGCACTGACAAACCTTATCGGCAATGGCGTCGCGACGGTCGTCATTAGCCGGTGGGAAGGCGAACTGAACAGCGACCAGCTGCGAGAAGCGATGCGCCACCCGATCGAGCTCGGCGAGGCGCTCGAAAAGGAGCCGGTGGACGGCGCTCCCGCCAGCCGGGTGTCTGCAAACTAGGGCCTACTTCAGCATTGCCAGAACCCGCCCGCGGTCCGGTCCCAGCACCACGCCTCTCTCGCAGACGATTCCGCTGATCAATTCGGCGGGCGTGACGTCGAACCCGGGATTGCGCACTTTTACGCCTTCCGGCGCCCAGCGCATGCCGCGGTAGCCGGTAACTTCGTCGCCGGCGCGCTCCTCGATCTCGACTGCCGAGCCGTCGGCGATCTTCGGGTCGAAGGTGGACGTGGGGGCCGCGACGTAGAAGGGCAGACGGTGGCGCCGAGCCAGCACCGCCAGCATGTAGGTGCCGATCTTGTTCGCGGTGTCGCCGTTGGCGGCAATGCGGTCGGCGCCGACGATGACGACATCCACTTCGCCCTTGCTCATCAGGTGGCCGGCCATGTTGTCGGTGATTAGAGTGCAGGGAATTCTCTCCTGGACACATTCCCAGGCTGTCAGGCGCGCGCCCTGGAGATAGGGTCGCGTTTCACAGGCGATGACGGAGATTTTCTTCGCCATTGCTGAACGAATTACCCCGAGCGCCGTTCCATGTCCGCTGGTGGCCAGCGCCCCGGTGTTGCAGTAGGTCATCACGCGCGCCCGGTCGGGGATCAGCTTCGCGCCGTGCTCGCCCATGGCCCGGTTGGCGGCGAGGTCCTCTTCGAAGATGGCGATCGCCTCGGCTTCCGGATTCTTCGCGCGCTTCATGCGCTCGAGGGCCCAGAAGAGATTCATTGCGGTCGGGCGGCTGGCAGCCAGGGTTTCAAATGCCCTTTTTTCATTCAGGTTATTTTTTTTATCCAAGGCAAAACCAAAAGCAGCTGCGCATCCGATCGCCGGCGCTCCTCGCACCACCATGTCGCGGATCGCAGCGGCGACTTCCGCGGCGCTTTTGCAGCTGATGTAGACGGTCTGGTCGGGCAGCAGGCGCTGGTCGAGCAACTCGAGCCGGTCGCCCTTCCAGCGGATCGGCTCGATCTTCACCTACACCACGCGCTCGTTGCCGCCGTCCACGGGCACCTGCGACGCGGTCGTCTTGGCGAACAGCGGGCCGCACATTTCGGCCGCGAGTTCGGCGACGTCCTTCGAAGTCACTTCCGTCTTCAGCAGGTTGTTCTTCCTGTACTGCTCGACGGTCAGGTTGTAGGCCTTGGCGCGCGAGGCAAGCACCTCGTCGGTCCAGAGCGCGGTGTCGTACACCGCGTTGGGATGGATGCTGTTGACCCGGATGCCGTCCTTGCCCCATTCGAGCGCGGCCACGCGCGCGAGCTGGTTCATGGCCGCCTTCGACGCCGAGTAGGCTCCCGCGCCGGGCCCGGGCGCGGGCACGTTCTTCGAGCCGATGACGACGATGCGGCCGCCGCGCGGCGCGAGCTTGAGCAGTGCGTGGCAGGCCTGCATCACGAGCAGGTTCGCCTGCACGTTCACCGTCATGGCCCGGGTCCACATGTCGGCGCCGATGTCCTGGATCGCCTGCGAGGCCGGAAAGATGCCGGCATTCAGAACCAGCATGTCCACGCCGCCGAAATGCTTGACGGCTTTGTCGATCGCCGTCGCTATTTCCTTTTCCCGGGCCAGGTCGCAAACCAAACCCAGATAGTCTGCTCGCTTCCACAGCGTCTCCACCGCGGGATTCCGATCCAGCCCGACCACGGCGGCGCCGCGCCTGAGGAAGGCCTCGGCACAGGCCTTGCCGATGCCCGAGGCGGCGCCGGTGACGACGGCGATCTCGCCCGCGAACGGGGGAGGGCTGCCGGCCTTCGTCAGCTTGGCCTGCTCCAGGTCCCAGTATTCGATGTCGAAGGTGTGCCTGTCCTCCAGCGCCTTCCAGCCGCCCAGCGCCTCGGCGCGCAGGATCACGTCGACTGTATGCTCGTAGAGATCTTCTACGATGCCCACGTCCTTCGCGGTGCGGCCGAAAGCGGCCAGGCCGAACTCCGGGTCCAGAGCCATGCGCGGCGCCGGGTCGAGGATGGTCTTGGGTTCCCTGGCCGCTTTCGCGTTTTTTTCGAAATAATTCCTGTAGGAAGAAACGAACCCGGCCACGTTTTTTCCCAGCATCGGCAGCGGCTTGGTGCGGATCACGTGGTCCGGCGTCGCCGGTCCGCTCTGCGAGATGCGCGCGACGTCCGGATGGCGGGCGAAGCCCAGGAAATGCGGCGAATCGTTGCAGCGGCAGAGCATCGGAAAACCCGCCGCCCTGGAGACATCGTTGCGCAGTTTCGCCGCATCCTCGCGCCTGAACGCCCCGGCGGTGGCTGACGGCAGGCCCACGCTCCAGGCCTTTTTCGCCGCCAGGTACTTCTCGGCCATGGACACGAGCTCGATCATGAGCTCGTAGGATTCCTTCGCATCGGCAGCGAAGGAGAACACGCCGTGCGACAGCAGCATCATGCCGACGGTGTTCTTCGTCTTCTGCTTCGGGAACTCGCGGGCGCAATAGGCCGCGAGATCGAAGCCCGCCATGATGTACGGAATCACCACCACCTTGTCGCCGTAGATGTCGCGAATGCGTTTTTCGCCCTCCGGAGAATTCGACACCGACAGCACCGCGTCGGCATGAGTGTGATCCACGTATTTGTGCGGCAGGATCGCGTGCAGGATGGTTTCCACCGACGGCGCCGGCGCTCCGGAGCGCAGGGTATGCGTCGCCAGCTCGTTCACCATCTGCGGGTCCGACAAAGATGGCAGGGCGGCCAGCCGCCGCACGTAGTCGAGTTTCACCGGCGCGAAGCCCGCGGGCTCGATGGTCTCCAGGTCCCAGCCGCTGCCCTTGACGTAAAGCACTTCCTCTTTTTCGCCGAAGAGGTTGTTTTCCCCGATCTTCACGGAAGTGTTGCCGCCGCCGTGCAGCACCAGCGACTTGTCGCGGCCGAGCAGGCGGGAGGTGTAGACGCGCAGGCCTAGCGGGCCGCCGAAAGCCGCGGCCTCGGCGTCGTTCCAGAGGCTTTTCATCGGCGCGGATTATACTTTCGGATCATGGCCAGGGTAGAACTCATGACCTGGGAGCAGGCGCAGCCGACCGCCGGACCGCTGCGCTTCGCCATCTTCGTCGGCGAGCAGAACGTCCCGCCCGGGATCGAGCTCGACGACCTGGACGCGAGCTGCACCCATGCCGTCGCCTTCGACGTGGATGGCAAACCCATCGGCACCGGGCGCCTGCTGCCCGACGGCCACATCGGCCGCATGGCCGTGGTGGCCGAATGGCGCCGAAGGGGCGTAGGAGCGGAGATCCTCGCGGCCCTGATCGCGCAAGCGCGCAAGCGCGGCCACCAGCAGGTGATGGTGTCGGCGCAATTGCAGGCGGCCGAGTTCTACCGCGAGCACGGCTTCGTTGCCGAAGGCAAGGTTTATCCCGAAGCCGGGATCCTGCACCAGAAGATGGCCAAGAAGCTCTAGCCTGCGCGGCGGAATTCGTTGCGCAGGGTGCTGCCGTCCGAGCCGGCCGCGTCGAAAGACCGCTCGGCGAACTGCGTCCGGCCATCTTCACCCTGCAGCAGCACGGTCGAGCAGCGGGTGCCGTAGGTCTGGTTGACGATCTTCGCCGTGGACAGCAGCCTGAACAGCGGTTCGATGGCGATGACCGTCACCTCGAAGCGCGATTTCACGTCCTGGACCTCGGGCGTGTCGAGCAGGAAATTTCCCAGCGCGTAGAAACCCGGTTCGAGCCGCCGCGGGCCGCCGTCGCGGTTGGACAGCCACCACAGCTCGCCGCCGTCGGAAACCAGCAGGTTGAAACCGCTGTAACCGTTTTTCTTTTGCTCTGTCTCGGAGGAATAAGAATTTGGATCTTTAGAACCCAAAAGAAAATTCGTCACCAAAACCCCCCTGGACTCCGCGGCATTGGCGTCGCGCCCGCCGCGGTAGTTGGTGACGGCCGCGAACCGGCCCGAGCGCGATACGCCCATCCAGGTGCCGCCCGCTTCGAGATCGCGCCCCGCGAGAATGGCCGGCCGGTCTTTCCAGAACCCGGCACGCGCCGCGGGGCGGGAGTGGAGTTCATCGCGGTTGGCGGCAACAACAAGGGGAAATCCGGCGTGCCTGCGCCATGCGATCAGGATCAGGCACATACGAATCGTTCGACCTTGCGCTCGAGTTTCAGCTTCGCCGCTTCACGCTCGAGCACCGCTTCGAACGCGCGCTCGTCCTTCACTCCTTCGTACACTTCCATGTACGTCGTCGGCCCGTCGCGGCGGCGCATCCAGCGACCGCGAACTCCAGCCTCGCGTTCAATGATTTTGAAAAGATCTTGAACGGACGAACGAAGCGCATCGAGGCGCCGCGCGTCAACGCGGTAATAGACGTAGTAATTCGTCACTGAGCGTAGGGCAGGGGCAGCACTTCCAGCGCCGCGGCCTGCGGCTGCGCGCGTATCGGCGACTTGCCCGCCACCGCGGAGGTCTGCAGCACCGCGAGCGATTCGCCGCCGGCCGCGTTGACCACCGTGCCCACGGTCCCGCCGGCCGGCGCGTCGTCGCTGTACAAATCCTGCCCCGGCTGCAGCGCGCCGCCGCGCAGCCGGTACATGCGCCGCTTCACCTCGCCGCGGTACTGGGCCCGCGCCACGATTTCCTGGCCGGGGTAGCAGCCCTTCTTGAAATCGACGCCGCCGGAGAGTTCGAGATTGACCATCTGCGGCACGAACTGGTCCTGGGTGGCTTGGTTGATGAGCGGCCGGCCTGCGCGCACTTCCGCCAGCGCCCAATCTTCCGCGGAGGCATCCGGTGCGTAGCTGCCTTCGAGAGCAAAAACGAGGCGCCGCTCCGCGTCGATCCGGACCGAGATGACGCCGTCGCTTTCCTGTACGGAAAGCGGCGCTTCGCCGCCCGGCCCCCAGATGCCGAATTGGGCCCACTGGCCGCCGGCATCCGTGATCTTGGCCCTGGATCTCAGGATGAACATGGACAGGCGCTTGGCCACCACGGGAGCAAGGTCCCGCGACAACTGCAGCAGGAATCCGTCGGGGCGGGGTACGACGAGGAAGGTCGCCAGCAGGCGCCCCTTCGCGGAGCACCAGCCCGCATAGCGGGCCTGGCCCGGCGCAAGGTTCTCGACGTCGTTGGTCAGCTGGGCATGCAAAAAGGCGCGCGCGTCGGCGCCGGCCACCTGCAGCAGCCCGTATTGGTCCAGCTTCGCGATGCTCGCCATGCTCAAAGTAGAATGGAATGAATTTTATTCGCTTCCGTTGCTCAAAAACCTCTTCATCCTAGTGGTCGTCGGCACGCTCGCCGCGGGCGGCTACGCCCTGTGGTATGTGGCGACGCCGGTCGCGGTAAACAAGCTCCCGGCCGCATTCGACATTCCGCCCGGCACGCGTTTTCGCGCCGCCGCCCGGCGCATCGACGATGCCGGCGTCGCCGTCGGCCGCCTGCAGTTCGAGCTGCTGGCACGGGCGCTGGGGCGCGCGCAGGACGTGAAGGCGGGCAGCTACGAACTGGCCGCGGCGCCGACGCCGGTCGAGCTGCTTGACAAGCTGACGCGCGGCGACGTCACCCAGGCAGACGTGCGCTTCATCGAAGGCTGGACGTTCCGGCAGCTTCGCGCGGCGCTGGACGCCGCGGCCTTCGTGAGCCACGACATGCAGGGACTGGGCGACGCCCAGGTACTGCAGAAAATAGGCGCTGCCGAGACGCACCCGGAAGGATTGTTCTTCCCGGACACCTACCTGTTCTCGAAAGGAACCAGCGACCTGCACATCCTGCAGCGCGCCTACCGCGCGATGCAGCGGCACCTGGCGCGCGAGTGGGAGTCGCGCGATCCCACAGTGCCGTACAAGACGCCCTATGAAGCGCTGATCATGGCCTCCATAGTCGAGAAGGAAACCGGCCAGGCCGCCGAGCGCGAGATGATCGCCGGCGTGCTGGCGAACCGCCTGCGCCGCGGCATGCTGCTGCAGGTGGATCCCACGGTCATCTACGGCCTTGGCGACAGCTTCGACGGCAACCTGAAGAAGCTCCATCTGCTCGCCGACGGCCCGTACAACAGCTATACCCGCGCCGGGCTGCCGCCGACGCCGATCGCCGCGCCCGGGCTCGCGTCGCTGCGCGCGGCGCTGCGCCCGGCGAAAACCGACGCCATCTACTACGTCGCGCGCGGCGACGGCAGCAGCGAGTTCTCGCGCACGCTCGATGAGCACAATCGCGCCGTGCGAAAATACCAGTTGAATGGCGCCCGTTAGAGCCCAGCGCGGCAAGTTCATCACGCTCGAGGGCGTCGACGGCGCCGGCAAATCCACGCACGTCCCCTGGATCGCGGAGCGGCTGCGCGCGGGAAAGCGCGAAGTCGTGATCACGCGCGAGCCTGGCGGCACGCCGCTGGCGGAAAAACTGCGCGCGATGGTGCTCGCGGAACCCATGGATCCGCTCGCCGAAACGCTGCTGATGTTCGCCGCGCGCGCCGACCACGTGCAGAAGGTGATCGCTCCGGCGCTGGCGCGCGGCGCATGGGTGGTCTGCGACCGCTTCACCGACGCCACGCTCGCCTACCAGGGCGGCGGCAAGGGCGTGTCCCAGGACCTGATCCGGCGCCTGGCGCTGGCCGTCCACCCGGGCCTTGAGCCGGACCAGACGCTGGTATTCGACTGCTCCTACGAGGTCAGCCGCAGCCGCCTGAGCGCCTCCGGCCGGGCCCTGGACCGCTTTGAGACCGAGGAGAAAGCCTTTTTCGACCGTGTTCGGGCGACCTACCGGAAGCTGGCCGGGGCAGAGCCGGAAAGGATAGTCATGCTCGATGGCTCCAAGGCCCCAGAACAAGTTAAAGTAGAAATCAAGAATAGCCTCATAACAAGTTGATATTAATGATTTCTGATCTTCAAAAAGGCACTTGGACTCAGCTGACAGGAAAGCTAGACCGGTTGCCCCATGCCTTGTTGCTCCACGGGCCGTCCGGGGTCGGAAAATTGAAGCTGGCCGAGCGCTTTGCCCAGCTGCTGCTATGTGAGAAGCGGGGGCAGGGCACAGCCCCCTGCGATGCTTGCGAGAGCTGCAGATGGTTCTTGGCCGGCAACCATCCCGACGCCCGCATTGTCGAGCCCGCCGCCGTCGCCCTCGCCCTTGGCCGCCCCTCGCTCGTTGCGGAGGAGGGCGATGAGGAGAAAGCCAAGACCGCTAAACCAAGTATCCAGATCAAGATCGAGCAAGCCCGCGGATTGGCGGATTTTCTGCACATTTACTCGCACCGCGGTGGGCGCCGGATTGCAATCGTCCATCCCGCGGAAGACATGAACGTCGCTACCGCGAATTCCTTGCTGAAAAACCTGGAAGAACCGCCGGCGGGCGCGGTATTTCTCCTCGTTTCTCACCACCCGGCGCGGCTGCTGCCGACGATCCGCAGCCGTTGCGTTCCGGTGCCCGTGCCGCTGCCGGAACCGAAAGCTGCCGCCGCGTGGTTGGCAGCGCAAGGCGTGCGTTCGCCCGAGCGCTGGCTCGCCTTCGCCGGCGGCGCGCCGCTGCGTGCGCTCGAATACGCCACCGGCGAACGGGGCGCCGCGATCGAGCGCGTGCTGCGCGGCATCGCCTCCGGAGACCGGAATATTCTTGCGGAAGCGAAGGATCGCGAAGAACTGGAACCGCTGGCCGAGGTCCTGCAGAAGATGGCCCTCGATCGCGCATTCGCCGCGCTGACAGGACGCACCCGGTTTGGCGGCGGCGTGGCGCCTGGAAACGGGCGCGCCTGGCTGGCCTACGCCCGCGCCATGGGCCGCAACCGCGTGCTGACGCGCCATCCGCTCAATCCGAAACTGTTTGCCGCCGAGATGGTCGCGGCGATGCCGAAAAACTAGCGTGAGGATTTTTCGCGCGCTTGCGGTCGCCCTGCTGGTCGCCGTGCCGGCCGTCGCTGCCGCGACTTCCTACGACGATTTCCTGAAAGCGGTGAATGACGGCGACGTGAAGACCGTCGGCGCCTTCATTGGCGAGGGGCTCGACGCCGACACCGCCGACAAGGATGGCAATACGATCCTGATGATCGCCTCGCGGCTCGGCCACACCGATCTCGTCGCGTACCTGATCGCCCACAAGGCCAGCGTGACCAAGCGCAGCCCGCATGGCGACACTGCGCTCATGTTTGCCGCTCTTGGCGGCCACCTGGAGATCGTGAAAATCCTGGTCGGCAGCGGCGCCCCGATCACGCAGAGCGGCTGGGACGCACTTCACTACGCCGCCTTCGGAGGCCATCCCGAAGTCATCAAATTCCTGCTGGAGAAGGGTGCCGACAAGAACGGCCTCGGCCCCAACGGCTACACGCCCCTCATGTTGGCCGCGCGCGGCGGCTTCACGGAAGCCGTGCGCGTCCTCCTGTATGCCGACGCCGACATGTCTATCAAAGGCCCCAAGGGTGAGACTGCCCTAGGAATCGCCAAAGAGAAGAAATTCGATGAGGTAACTGCCTTGCTGCAGCGGGCTGGGGCCACGGAATAGCTAAGTCCCTGTTGGATTAACTGCATTACTCAATCCATACTTTACATAATACACATTGCGCAACTATAACTTCAACCTAACCAGTCGTCAAGGCTGGCTCGAATGCCCTTTTATTCAGCCCGACTGGCACCATAGGGGCAATGGACACGTTCTTCAAAAAGCTGCTTGACCTCATTCCTGAGGCCACATACGACCTGATAAGTCGAATGGTGCCCGGTGGACTTGTTGTTGCGATCCTCGCATCGTCGTATTACCCACAGACCTTTGGTTTCTCGCTGAATACAAATTCCGAGACACTGGCGGTCACCATATTTCTCGTGCTGTCTTACGCCACTGGAATGGCGGTCTCCACATTGGCACATCCGCTCTATTGGGGCACCTGGCCCTTCGTTTACGCGTTCTTGGCGACGAGCACCGATGCCAATGAGCGCCTCATGACGATTCTCAAATCGACGCTGAAAGTTGACTCCCTGAAGCTCGATTGGAAGTGCCCTCTGAATGCTTCCTTTGTTCTTGACAGAGCACACGATCTCATCAAAACGAAAGATCCGACGCAGGGGATGGTCGTCACGAAACTGTCCGCTGAGGTTTCACTGGTATACGGGTTAGCCATTGCTTCCGGTCTCTATACGGTCCTAAATTGCTATAAGTTCTGGCCGCTTCCGCTGGTCTTACTTTTTGCTGGATTTCTTCGCTCCATCAGGTTGTGGCAACGCCACGCGAGCATCCTTCAAGCAGTAAGCAGCATGACTGGTTAACAGCGCCTAGATCCGTGCTGCGCTCGGTGGGCATAGCCCCCACGAAGTCTCGAATCCGGAGGGTCACAAATGAAGGGTCTATTCGCATCGCTAGGAACCGTCGCCGCGCTCAGTGCCTGCGCATGGCAGTCAGAAGCGCTTCAAATGGGTGAAGACACATATCAAGTCTCGGCCAATGCGTCCCCCGCGCGAGGCGGCGTCACGGGCGCGCGAGAGATGGCACTCACAAATGCCAACAAGAAGTGCGACGAACTCAAACGTCAAATCACAGTTATGGATATCAAGACTGAACACGCCTTCCCGGCAAACGGTGTGGCTACCGTCACCTTCACTTGCAAGTAAAGCCCGTGCGGCCTCCAGCCGACGTACTAGGGCCTGCGGCATTCGCACGCGGCTGAGCTCAAACGTTAGCGGTTCTCCCCTCATGGATGGATGAGAAGCTCCGCGAAGGCCTCCAAAATATCCGCCAGCGGGTCGCCGGCCGCTGACAAGGCCTCGGCCTCGTGAATCACAAGACGCAGCGCCGCAGGGTTGTTGACCTGCCCGGCACGGCTTGTCCTAAGCAACCACGCCGCGTTCCGCAGCCGCCCGTAGCGATCGTCCGAGAGCCACCGACCGCGCATGACATAACCAGCGAACCGGCTATGAGCGTCCAAAGGCGCAGGGGCGCTAGCGCCTGAGCCAGAAATAACCACCGGGGTTTGCTGAGAAACTTCTGCTTTGCAGGGGGAAGCGACTGGTTGTCGGAACCCGCCGCCAGTAC
>DATGGA010000028.1:0-11657 GCA_035308765.1 Burkholderiales bacterium | reverse complement strand
TGGTCGACGGTGATGGTCTCGCTGGACTCGATGACGTCGAGCCGGTTGACCGCCTCGTTGTGCTCGCGGACGTAGTCGAAGCTCTTGGTCGAGCCCGGATGGTTGTTGAACGCCACGCACGGGCTGATCACGTCGATGAAGGCCGCGCCCTGGTGCTCGATCGCCGCCTTGATGATCGGCACGAGTTGGGTCTTGTCGCCCGAGAACGAGCGCGCCACGAACGAGGCGCCGAGCTGCAGCGCCATCGCCACGAGGTCGACCGGGCTGTCGGCATTGACGACGCCCTTCTTCGACTTGGAGCCCTTGTCGGCGGTGGCCGAGAACTGGCCCTTGGTCAGGCCGTAAACGCCGTTGTTCTCGACGATGTAGACCATGTTGACGCCGCGGCGGATCGCGTGGGCGAACTGGCCGAGGCCGATCGAGGCAGAGTCGCCATCGCCCGAGACCCCCAGGTAGATCAGCTCGCGATTGGCCAGGCTCGCGCCGGTCAGCACCGAGGGCATGCGCCCGTGCACGGTGTTGAAGCCGTGCGAGTTGCCGAGGAAGTAGTCCGGCGTCTTGGAGCTGCAGCCGATGCCGGAGAGCTTGGCCAGGCGGTGCGGCTGGACGTCGAGCTCGTAGCAGGCCTCGATGACGGCCGCGGAGATGGAGTCGTGGCCGCAGCCGGCGCACAGCGTGGAAACCCTGCCCTCGTAGTCGCGGCGGGTGTAGCCGACCTTGTTTTTCTTGAGGGTCGGGTGGTGGAGCTTGGGCTTGGTGAGATAGGTCACGGTTATTGTTGTTTCAGTGAATTGACGACGCCGTAGAATAGGCCGAACTGGTCGCCGCGCAGCGGGCCGCCGTCGGTGGCCAGCACGGCGGTATGGACGACGACGACCTTGGTAGCCGGATCGATCATCACTGCCTGGCCGCGCAGGCCGAGCAGCGCGAACATGCGCTCCCTGGGATTGATGATCCAGGTCTGGTAGCCGTAGCCGTTGTTCCTGGTGGCGACGCCCACCTGCAGGTGCGGCGATTCGACGGTAGTGGCGGCCTTCACCCACGCGGCGGGAATGATCTGCTTGCCATCCAGCGCGCCGTCGTTCGCGAGCAGCATGCCGAGCCGCCCCCAGTCGCGCAGCGTGGCGTTGATGCCCATGTAGCCAAGCTCATAGCCGCCGCCGTCGATCAGCCAGGTGGCGTCGGCCTCGGCGCCCATCGGCTGCCAGATTTTCTCGGACAGGTATTCGGCGAGCGTCTTGCCGGTGGCGGCGCGCAGCACCAGGCCCAGCACCTCGGACTCGGCCGAGGAATAGTTGAAATGCGTGCCGGCGGGCGCCGCGCGCTGCGTGAAGCCGAGGACGCTGTCCGCCCCGCCCGGGCCCTGCTGGTAGAGCGTCTTCCGGCCGAGCTGGGCGATGTCTTCCGTGGCGTCGTAGTTCTCCTCGCTGAACTTGATGCCCGAGGACATGGTGAGCAGGTGCCGCAGGCTGGTCTCGCCATAAGGATGGCCCTTCAGCGCCGGGACGTATTTTTCGGCCTTGTCGTCGATGGAAGCGATCTTGCCGTCGGCAATCGCGATGCCGACGAGCATCCCCACCACGGTCTTGGCCATGGAGTAGGACTGGAAGCGCATCTCGGGCTTGCGGTCGTACTGGTAGCGCTCGACGAGGATGGTGTCGCCCTGCATCACCAGCAGCCCGGTGTCGCGGCTCCTGGCGAGGAAGCTTTCCAGGGTCTCGGGCTTGTCGCGCCAGGTGTAGGCAAGGATCGGTTCCCGCGCGATGCGCTTGAGCGCGCGCGGCGCGGCGGGCTTCGCCACCTTGCGCGCCGGCACGATCTCGTCGTAGTGGCTGAGCATGCCGACCAGGCAGCGCTCCTCGGTCGGCCCTGTCGGCAGCGGGCAGACCGGGTAGCCCTCGGCCTTGCCGAGGATGGCTTCGTCCGAAGCAGCGAAGGAAAGACTGCTGAATAAAAAAATAAAAAAAACGAAAAATCTCACGCCGCCTTGTCCTTCTTGATCGGCCGCACGTTGAGCGCGGCGACGATTTCGGAGATTTCCTTGGCGATGTAGCGCGCGGTGATGGGCGTGCCGTCGTAGTGCAGGATGGATATGAGGGAGGCCGGGTTGATGCCGGCGTCGTTGACCAGCAGCGTCTTCATCTGCGCGTCGCGGTTCTGCTCGACGACGAACACCTTGGAGTGCGACTGCACGAAGTCGAAGATCTCGTCCTGGAACGGGAAACTGCGGACCCGGAGCGCGTTGATGAAGATGCCCTTTTCCGCCAGCGCCTCCAGCGCCTCGTGCATCGAGGGGCTGGTCGAGCCGAAGAAGATGGCGCCGAAGCGCGCGGGCTCCGCCGAGGGCGTGAGCACGGGCTTGGGCAGCAGCTTCTTCGCGGTCTCGAATTTCTTCAGCAGGCGCTGCACGTTGTAGACATAGTCCGGCCCGGCCTCGGAATAGCTGGCGTAGGCGTTCTTGGTGGTGCCGCGCGTGAAGTAGGCGCCGCGCTTCGGGTGCGTGCCGGGCAGCGTGCGGTACGGGATGCCGTCGCCGTCCACGTCGAGGTAGCGGCCGAAGTCCTTGCCCGCCTCCAGCTCGTCGTGGGTCATGACCTTGCCGCGGTCGTAGGCCCTGGCGTCGTCCCACTGCAGCGGCCTGGAGAGGCGGTGGTTCATGCCGATGTCCAGGTCGGACATGAGGAAGATCGGCGTCTGCAGCCGGTCGGCGAGATCCAGCGACTGCGCGGCGAACTCGAAGCACTCGTGCGGATCCTCGGGGAACAGCAGCGGATGCTTGGTGTCGCCGTGCCCCGCGTAGGCGCAGGCGAGCAGATCGGCCTGCTGGGTGCGCGTCGGCATGCCGGTCGAGGGCCCGCCGCGCTGCACGTCCACGATGGTGACGGGAATCTCGGCGAAATAGGCGAGGCCGATGAATTCGGTCATGAGCGACACGCCGGGGCCTGAGGTGGAGGTGAAGGCGCGCGCGCCGTTCCACCCCGCCCCGGTGACGATGCCGATGGAGGCGAGCTCGTCTTCGGCCTGGACGATCGCGAATTTATTTTTCTTTGTGACGGGATCCACCCGCAATTTGGCGCAATAGCTCTGGAACGCTTCCGCGAGCGACGAACTGGGCGTGATCGGATACCAGGCGCAGACCGTGGCGCCGCCGTAGACCATGCCGAGCGCGGCCGCGGCGTTGCCTTCGATGAAGATGCGGTCGCCGACGGCGTAGGTGCGCTTGGCTTTGAGGCCCAACTGATCCTTCAAATGCTCCTGGGCGTAATTCAAACCCAACTGAAGAGCGTTCAGGTTGGGCTTGAGCAGCTTTTCCTTGCCCTTGTACTGCTCGCCGATCAGCTCGGCGATGGCGCCGGGCTCGAGGTCCATGAGCGCGGCCAGCGCGCCCAGGTAGATGATGTTCTTGAACAGCTGCCGCTCGCGCGGGTCGCTGTAGGCCGAGTTGCAGATTTCCGTGAGCGGCATGCCGACGACGTTGATGTCGTCGCGGAATTTCGACGGCGGCAGCGGCTTGGTGTTGTCGTAGAACACGTAGCCGCCGGGCTCGATCTCCTTGATGTCCTGCGCCCAGGTCTGCGGGTTCATGGCGACCATGAGGTCGACGCCGCCGCGCCTGCCGAGGTGGCCCTTCTCCGTGACGCGCACCTCGTACCAGGTCGGCAGGCCCTGGATGTTGGAGGGGAAGATGTTCCTCGGCGAGACCGGGATCCCCATGCGCAGGAAGGTGCGCGCGAAGAGCTCGTTGGCCGAGGCCGAGCCGGAACCGTTGACGTTGGCGAACTTGACGACGAAATCGTTTACCGCCTCGATCCTTTTCATCAGGCGGCCTTCTTCTGCGAGGCCTTGAGCGGGCTGCGCGCCTGCGGGCCCGCGACCGCCATCTCGATCAGCGACTTCTGCATGTCCCAGGCGCCGGTCGGGCAGCGCTCGGCGCACAGGCCGCAATGCAGACAGACGTCCTCGTCTTTCGCCATGATGCGGCCGGTCTTCAGCGGCCCGCCGATATAAAGCTCCTGAATCGGATTCAAGGCGGGAGCGCTCAATCTGCCTCTTAAATCCTTTTCTTCCCCATCCGCGGTGAAGGTGATGCAGTCCATCGGGCAGATGTCGACGCAGGCGTCGCACTCGATGCACATCTGCGCGGTGAACACGGTCTGCACGTCGCAGTTGAGGCAGCGCTGCGCTTCCTTCCATGCCGTGGCCACGTCGAAGCCGAGCTCGACCTCCATCTTCACGTTCTTGAGCGTCTTCTTGATGTCGGCCCAGGGCACCGCGAAGCGCAGGTCGTTGGCGATCTCGTTGTCGTAGCTCCACTCGTGGATGCCCATCTTCTGCGACATCATGGCCATGCCCGGCGCCGGCCGCTCGCCGATGTTTTCCTTGTTCAGCAGCTTGTCGATGGAGATGGCCGCGTCGTGGCCGTGCGCCACCGCCCAGATGATGTTCTTCGGGCCGAAGGCCGAATCGCCGCCGAAGAACACGCCGGGCACCGAGGACTGGAACGTGGCCTTGTCCAGCTTCGGCAGGCCCTTGACGAATTCGACGCCGCAATCCTTCTCGATCCAGGGGAAGGCGTTCTCCTGCCCCACCGCGACGAGCACGTCGTCGCATTCGAAATGCTGATCGGGCTCACCGGAAGGAACGAGAGTCCTGTGGCCCTTGTCGTCGTAGACGGCTTTGACCTTCTCGAAGATCATGCCGGAAAGTTTTCCGCCCTTGGTGACGAATTCTTTCGGTACCAGGAAGTTCAGGATCGGAATGCCTTCGTGCGCGGCGTCTTCCTTCTCCCAGGGGCTCGCCTTCATCTCGTCGAAACCCGAGCGCACGATGACTTTCACGTCGTCGCCGCCGATGCGCCTGGAGGTGCGGCAGCAGTCCATGGCGGTATTGCCGCCGCCCAGCACGATGACGCGCTTGCCGACTTTGGTCGTATGGCCGAAGGAAACGGAGGACAGCCAGTCGATGCCGATGTGGATGTTCTTCGCGCCCTCTTTCCTGCCGGGAATGTCCAGGTCGCGCCCTCGCGGCGCGCCCGAGCCGACGAAGATCGCGTCATAGCCCTCTTTCATGAGGGTTTTCATGGATTCAATTTTTCTTTGAACAAAAGAAACCCCTAAATTCAAAATATATCCGACCTCTTCGTCGATCACTTCCTCGGGCAGGCGGAAGCGCGGGATCTGCGACCAGATCATGCCGCCCGGCTTCGGGTCCTGGTCGAACACGGTGACGTCGTAGCCCAGCGGCGCGAGGTCGCGCGCCACGGTGAGCGAAGCGGGGCCGGCGCCGACGCAGGCGATTTTCTTGCCGTTCTTTTTTTCCGCCTTCTTCGGCAGCTTGGCCTGGATGTCGTCGCCCTTGAAATCCGCGGCGACGCGCTTCAGCCGGCAGATCGCGACCGGTTCCGGCTTGGCGAGGTTTTCGTCCTCGACGCGGCCGCGGCGGCAGGCGGGCTCGCAGGGGCGGTCGCAGGTGCGCCCGAGGATGCCGGGGAACACGTTGCTCTTCCAGTTGACGATGTAGGCATCGTCGTACCTGCCTGCTGCGATCAACCGGATGTATTCGGGGACGGGAGTGT
The DNA here is from genome assembly GCA_035308765.1 of Burkholderiales bacterium. GTDB lineage: Bacteria > Pseudomonadota > Gammaproteobacteria > Burkholderiales > SG8-39 > RBG-16-66-20. The sequence continues at coordinate 6,082 of DATGGA010000028.1, read as the reverse complement.
GGGCGGGACACGCCCACTGGCAATCGACGACTTTATGGAAGTAGTCGGGGTTCTTCGTATTGGTCGGCTGCAACTCCAAGTCTCCGGAATGTAATGGGCGTAATTTTTATGGTGCGTCGCAGTCTACTCCGCTGCAGGAATCAAGGAAAGTCTTGGTTTTCAAGGTCCTAGGCGCGGGTGCCGGTCCACCTAAGCTGACTTGATGTCAGCTCCTCGGCTGTCCAGCTCGCGAAACAGCGTCACGTAATGGGTGGTGCGCCCCTCGGCGTCGCGCACCGCGCTGACGCTGCGCCACTCGTGGTACAGCGTGCCGTCGCGGCGGCGGCTCCAGGTGGTGCCGTCCCAGTGGCCGGTGCGCAGCACCTCGGCGTAGATCTCGTCGTAGAAGGCCTCCGGCTGCATGGCGTTGCGGAAGTCGCTCTCGGGACGGTCGACCACCTCGCCCGCCGGGTAGCCGGTGATGCGCGTGTAGGACTGATTCACCATCAGGATCCGGCCCGCGGCGCTGGTGATCATCATCGCCTCGGCCATGCGCTCGAAGGCCTGGGCCGCGATTTCGAGCTGCTCCTCGCGGTCGCGCAATTCGGTGACGTCGCGCGCCGCTATCACCGCACCGGTGATCCTTTTCTCCGCACCGGTGATGCCGCCGCCCTCTTCCGTCACCGCATGCACCAGCGCCTCGAACCTGCGCACCTCGCCCTCCACGGTGTGCAGGCGCATGCGCAGCCGGCAGGATTCGCCGCTGCGTACCACCACCTGCAGCGCGCCGCGCAGCCGGAATTGATCGTCTTCGTGCACGTTGCGGAAGGCGTCGACCCCGATCTCCAGGTCTTCCGCCCGGAAAATGCGCGCGTACGACGGGCTGTTGTAGAGCCAGCGCCCGTCGCGGTCCACCATCGCCACCAGGTCGCCGGCGTGCTCGGTGATCAGGCGGTAGCGCTGCTCGCTTTCGCGGATCGCCTCGCGCGTCGCCGCCAGGCGCCGGGTCTGGCGGAACACCACGTAGCCCACGCCCGCGCTGTAGGCGAGCGCGCCGAAGAAGCACAGCGTCGTCACCAGCGGGCTGGTGGCGGGCCAGTACCTGAAGCCATGCAGCATCACGCCGCCCAGGATGCCGAGGGAGCTGCTCACGATCACGAGCGCGAAGCCCCGCAAGCCGCGGTTGACCATGCCGTTCAGCGCCGGCGCGAACACCATCGGGTAGGCGATCCACGACGGGAACTCGAGCACCGCGATCCACGCGCCCAGCAGGAAGGCGTCGGCGTAAAGGTTCTGCATTTCCGCCTGGCGCGGGTCGCGCGAGCGGGCCGAGCGCAGCATCGCGAGGTGCGGCAGGACCAGGAAGTGCAGCGCCGCCACGGCAAACACGCCGGCGCCCAGGCCCCGCTCCCAGGCATGCAGCGCGACCACCAGGAAGCACCAGGCGAACGACACCACCCGGATGGTGTAGATGGTCTGGACGTGCCGGTCGATTTGCATGGCTGTGCGAGCCTATCGGATGGCCGTTTTCGTGCCGCCGCGCGTTGTCAGAATCTGTAAAATTGCGCCATGCGTAGTGTGCTGGATTCCCTGAAAAAATGCTCCATCGTCGTCGCCGACACCGGCGACATCGACGCCGTGGCGAAGTGGCGCCCGCAGGACGCCACGACCAATCCCTCGCTCCTGCTGTCGGCCGCGCAGGACCCCCGGTTCAAGCACCTGCTGGATGCGGACATGGACCGCATGTTCGTGAATTTCGGCAGCGAAATCCTGAAATACGTCCCGGGAAGGGTCTCCACGGAGGTGGATGCCCGGCTTTCCTTTGACACCGAAGGAAGCATTGCGAAGGCCCGGAACCTGATTTCCCTGTACGAAAGCCGGGAAATCAACCGCAACCGCGTGCTGATCAAGCTCGCCAGCACCTGGGAAGGCATCCGCGCCGCGGAAAGGCTGGAGCGCGAGGGCATCCACTGCAACATGACGCTGCTGTTCTCGTTCGCCCAGGCGGCGGCCTGCGCCGACGCCGGCGTGACGCTGATCTCGCCCTTCGTCGGCCGCATCTACGACTGGCACAAGGCGGCGCGGAAAGTGGAAGACATCCCGGTCCATGACGATCCCGGCGTCGCCTCGGTGACCAAAATCTACGGCTACTACAAGAAGCACGGCTACGAGACGCAGGTGATGGGCGCGAGCTTCCGCAAGATCGAACAGATAATTTCCCTGGCGGGTTGCGATCTTCTGACCATTGCTCCCGATTTGCTGGAGAAGCTTTCGCAAAAAGAAGGCGACATTGAAAGAATGCTGTCCCCCGAAAAAGCAAAAACCCTTTCGATCGAGAAGCAGCCCCTGACCCACGAAGCCTTCCTCTGGCGGCACAACGAGGACGCCATGGCGGTGGAGAAGCTCTCCGAGGGCATCCGCCGGTTCGACGCCGACGCGCGCAAGCTCGAAAGCGCCATGGCGACGTTGCTCAAACAGTCGCGCGCGGCCGCTTGATCAAGACCGCACTCGAAACGCGGCGCGAGGGCGTCGTCGCGCGCGTCACGCTGGACAATCCGAACAAGCTGAACATCTTCACCTGGGCCGCTCTCGAGGAGCTGGCCGGGGCGATCAAGGAGCTGGAAAACAATCCCCTCGTCCGCGCCGTCGTGATCACCGGCGCCGGCGACAAGGCCTTCATCGGCGGCGCCGACCTGGAGGCGCTGGGCTCGCTGGACCCGGTCTCGGCGCGCGAATTCATCGGCCGCGTGCACGAGGCCTGCGCCTGCATGCGCGACTGCCCGCTGCCCGTGATCGCGCGCATCAACGGCTGGTGCCTGGGCGCGGGGCTGGAGCTCGCCGCCTGCTGCGACCTGCGCATCGCCGCCGATACCGCCGTCTTCGGCATGCCCGAAGTGCGCCTCGGCATTCCCTCGGTGGTCGAGGCCGCCATGCTGCCGCGCATCGTCGGCACCGGCCGCGCGCGCTGGCTGGTGATGACCGGCGAAACCATCGGCGCGGCTGAAGCTCTGGTCTGGGGTCTTGTAGAAAAGATCGTCGATTTGAAAAATCTGGACGAATGCGTAAACGGTGCGCTCGACGCCATTCTCGCCGGCAGCGACGAGTCGATCCGCGCGCAGAAGCGCCTGTGCAGACTGTGGGAGGAAGCGCCGCTCGCCGAGAGCATCCGCACGAGCATCGACGAGTTCTCGCTGTCCTACGAGTCCGGCGAGCCGAACCGGCGCATCGCCGCCTTCCGCGCAGCGCGCCGGAAATCCCGCTAGTTCAGCCGCCCAGCTCTTTCACCAGCCGGTAGAGAAACTCGCGGCCTTCGTACAGCTGCTTGACGAGGATCCGCTCGTTCAGGCCGTGGGTGCGCAGGTCGGCGGGCTCGGCGAACAGGCCCGACACGCCGTACATCGGCATGCCGATGTTGCGCAGGAAGCGGCTGTCGGTCGCGCCCGTGCTCATGGCCGGCACCACCGGCACGCCCGGCCACATCTGCGCGGTGATTTTCTCCACCGCGCCCAGCACGTCCGGGCGCAGCGGCGACGGCGGGCTCAGCGTCGGCGGATAGAGGTGCCTGACCGCGACCTTGTCGCCGGCGAGCGTCTTCATCCGGCGCTCCACTTCCGCGGCGTCGTCGTTCGGCAGGATGCGGCAGTTCACCGTGGCCTTGGCGCGCTGCGGCAGCGCGTTTTCGGCGTGCCCGGCTTCCAGCATGGTGGCGATGCAGGTGGTGCGGAGCTGCGCGTTGTAGAACGGGTTCGCCGACAGGCGCGCCATCGCCGCCGGGTCCGGATTCTCGCGCGCGACCGCGCGCATGTCCTCCGCCTGCTGCCCGCTCGCGAACGCCGCGCTGCGCTCGAAGTACGTCCTGGTGACTTCGGACATCTTCGCGGGGAACTGGTACTGCGCGATGCGCGCGAGCGCCTCGACCAGCTGGTTGATGGCGTTGTCGGGCTTGGGCACCGAACTGTGCCCGCCCGGGTTGGTGACTTCCAGCTCGTAGGTGACGAACACTTTCTCCGCCACCTGGATGCGGTGCAGATGCGCCTTGCCGTTGCGCAGCTCGCCGCCGCCGCCCTCGTTGATGCCGAAGTCGGCCTCTATCAGCGCGCGCTGGTTGTTGACCAGCCAGGCGGCGCCGTTGCTCGGCACGTCGCCGCGTTCCTCGTCCGAGGTGAGGGCGAGGATGACGTCGCGCTTCGGCGCCCAGCCTTCGCGCTTGAGCTGCCCCAGCACCGAGACGAAGATCGAGGCCATCGCCTTGTCGTCGATGCTGCCGCGCGCGGTGAAATAGCCGCCGCTTTCCTGCAGCTTGAACGGGTCGGTGTCCCAGTCCTCGCGCTTCGCCTCGACCACGTCGAGATGCGCGATCAGCAGCATGGGCTTTTTCTCGCCGCTGCCCTTGTAGCGCATCACCAGGTTGCCCTTGCGCGGGAACGGCTCGAAGATATGGATCTCGCCCGCGGCGAATCCCGCGGCGCGCAGGCGCCCGGCCATCGCGTTAGCCGCCCTGGTGTTGTCGCCCGCCGAATGCGAGGTGTTGATCTCGATCAGTTCCTGGTAGATGTCGCGGAACAGCTTCTGCTCGGCCGCGGCGTCGGCCGCCAGGCCGGGCAGCGGCAGCAATACGGCAAGGACAAGCGCGGCGCTACGGATCATCGGTCGTTCCCCCTCCGCGCATTCTGCCAGAACCCGCCGCTAGCGCCGCGGATCGGAAAAGAACTCCTTCATCAGGAAATCCTCGAGGCCGGCGTTGTCCTCCTGGGCCGCGGACAGCGTGACGTCCCTGTTGAGGCGGATCGACTCCCACACGAAATCGCCCTTCACGTGCTGGCGGATGATCTCGATCATCTTGCGCACGACCGCGATCTGCATGTTCGGGTTGCTGCCCTTGCGCACCTCGATCATCTGCTGCGCGTTGCGCCTGATGTCCTTGTTCCAGCCGTAGAAGAAGAATTCGGCGTCGTCGTAGCCGATGCGCTCGATCTGGAACATGCCGCCGCCGCGCTGGCGCTCGCTGCCGAAGTTGGGCGTGGTGTTCAGGCCGAGGTTGGCGGCGACTTCGCGGTTGTGGCGTTCCTGTTCGGTCTCCGCCGGCGGCGAGGGCGCCGCCGCGGACTCGGGCTGGGCGCGGGCACGGCGGCGCGCCTCGACGGCGGCCGCGAAGTCCTGCTCGGCGGACGGACTCTGGGCCGCGGCAGGCGCCGGCATGGCCGCGGGCGCCGGGCCCGCGCGCGCGAGGACGGGCGCGCTCGGCGGCAGGTGCGCCATCCTGGGCATGTGCGGGCGGTGCGCGGACGACTCCATCACGGCTTCGCGCGCAGGCGCCGGCGGAGGCGTCGGCGCCGTCTGGGGCAAAGGCATCAGGCGCACCGCGAGCGAGCCGCTCTTCCTGCCCAGCTTGTCGTCGTCGAACGGCAGCGTCGGCAGTTTCGGCAGCCAGCCGAACAGGGCCAGCAGGTGCAGCACGATCGACAGCGCGAACGCCGCATGGATCGTCTCGATCGTGATGCGGTCGCGGCGGCTGGGAAGGACGTCGAACGTGCCGCTCATGTGAGGCATACGACAGCACTATAACTGCGCCGTTCCGCGATGCCGGCGGCGCTGCTGCGTCTTACAGATCAGTCAGCTTCCGGACGTCGAACGGCCGCTTTCGACCCAAAGCGGTCATTCAGGCGGGCAGGACAACGGTCTCGTATGCGCGGTACCACACGGACGCGCCATCATTGCGCGGCTACTTTCGCTGACTTCAGATTCATCGCCAGCGCATCCGTCGGCGACAACCGTTCACAGAGGAGCACAAAAAATGACTGACCTCAATACCGTGGTCGCTGTCTTCGACGACCATCAGGCGGCGGACGCCGCGATAAGGAAGCTTGCGGACGGTGGAATCGAAATGAAGCATCTGAGCATCGTCGGCAAGGGGTACCACACCGACGAAAAGGCCGTCGGCTTCTTCAACGTAGGCGATCGGGTCAAGTTGTGGGGCAAACGTGGCGCATTCTGGGGTGGCCTATGGGGCTGGCTCTTTGGTGGGGTGTTCCTAACCATCCCCGTTATCGGACACGTTGTCGTGCTGGGGTACCTCGCCGCAATGGTGGTTTCAGCAATCGAG
>DATGGA010000027.1:0-86669 GCA_035308765.1 Burkholderiales bacterium | reverse complement strand
AAATCCATGCCCTTTTCGTAGAGCACGAAGCGGCAGCGGTGGCTGAACGGACAGGTGGTGCCTGAATACAGTTGCATCATGACGCGGGGTTCCTAGGCAGAGAAAAAAGCCGGGTGGTGCCCGGCTTTTGTTTATTCGGGGGCAGGGCTAGTGCACGTCCTTCCAATATTCCTTCTTCAGCGCATAGGCGAAGATGAACAGCACGCCAAGCGCGAACAGAACCGCGATGCCGTAGCGTTTGCGGCTGATGGCCGCCGGCTCGCCCATGTAGACGATGAAATTCACGAGATCCCGCACCGTGGTGTCGTACTGCACCTCGTCCTGGGTGCCGGGCGAGAGCTGCGTCCACTTGTATTCCGGCGCGCCGTGGCGCTCTTCGTTCTCGACCACCTCCAGCGAACGCTCGCCCTGCAGCGACCAGAGCGGGTCCGGCATCGCCACCGCCGGATAAACCGCGTTGTTCCAGCCAGTGAGGGTCTTGGGATCGCGATAGAAAGTGCGCAGGTAGGTGTAGAGCCAGTCGGCGCCGCGCGAGCGGCCGACCAGCGTGAGGTCCGGCGGCGCGACGCCGAACATCGCCTTGCCGTCCTTGGGCGTGAGCGCGACCTTCATCGTGTCGCCGACCTTGGCGTCGGTGAAGATCAAGCTGTCGCGGATCTGCGCCTCGGTGAGGCCGAGGTCGGTAAGCCGGTTGTAGCGCATGAACTGCGCGCCATGGCAGTTGAGGCAGTAGTTGACGAAGGTACGCGCGCCCGACTGCAGGCTGAGCAGGTCCTTGGGGTCGATCGGCGCGGTATCCAGGCGGTAGCCTTCTTCCGACGCCCAGGAAAGCGCGGGCGCCATGACGAGAACCAGCAGCATTTTTTTCATGGCGCGCCTCACATCGTCACCCGTTCCGGCACCGGCAGGGTCTTGTCCTTCGCCGTGTACCACGGCATCAGGAAGAAGAACGCGAAATAGATCGCCGAAAGGAAGCGCGCCGTGATGGTGGCCCGGTCGGCGTGGCCGAACAGGGCGCCGGCCTGGCCCCATACCGTCACCGGCTCGGTGCCGAGGTAGCCCAGCACCAGGAAGGTGACGACGAAGATCGCGAGCGCGCTCTTGTAAAGCGTGCCGCGGTAGCGGATCGACTTTACCGGGCTGCGATCCAGCCATGGCAGGAAAAACAGGATCAGCGTCGCGATCCCCATCGCCATCACGCCGGGGAACTGGGAATTGAACAGCGGCGGCACCGCGCGCAGGATCGAGTAGTAGGGCGTGAAATACCAAACCGGCGCGATGTGCTGCGGGGTCTTCAGCGCGTCGGCCGGGATGAAGTTGTTGGCTTCGAGGAAGTAGCCGCCCATCTCCGGGATGAAAAACAGCGCGGCGCAGAACAGCATCAGGAACAGGACCGCGCCCGCGAAGTCCTTCACCGTGTAGTACGGATGGAACGGAATGCCGTCCAGCGGATGCCCGTCGGAGCCTTTCTTCTTCTTGATCTCGACGCCGTCCGGGTTGTTCGAGCCGACGTCGTGCAGCGCGAGGATGTGCGCCGCGACCAGGCCCAGCAGCACCAGCGGCACCGCGATCACGTGCAGCGCGAAAAAGCGGTTCAGCGTCGCGTCCCCCACCACGTAGTCGCCGCGGATCCAGAGCGACAGGTCCGGTCCGATGAACGGGATGGTGCCGAACAGGTTCACGATCACTTGCGCGCCCCAGTAGGACATCTGGCCCCAGGGCAGCAGGTAGCCGAAGAATGCCTCGGCCATCAGCGTGAGGTAAATCAGCACGCCGAAGATCCACACCAGTTCCCGCGGCTGCTTGAAGGAACCGTAGAGCAGCCCGCGGAACATGTGCAGGTAGACCACGATGAAGAAAGCCGAGGCGCCGGTCGAGTGGATATAGCGGATCACCCAGCCGCCGGCGACGTCGCGCATGATGTACTCGACCGAGCCGAAGGCGAGCCCGGCGTCGGGCTTGTAGTTCATCGTCAGGAAGATGCCCGAGACGATCTGGATCGCGAGCACCAGGATCGACAAAGCGCCGAAGAAGTACCAGAAGTTGAAGTTTTTCGGCGCGTAATACTCCGACATGTGCTTGCGATATTCTTCGCCGACCGAGGGCATCCTCGCGTCGAACCAGTCCCACAGCGCCATCAGACGGCTGGCCATGTCCTACGCCCCCTTCTTGTCGTCGCCAATGAGCAGCTTGCTGTCCGAGAGATAGGCATACGGCGGCACTTCGAGATTGATCGGCGCCGGGGATCCCTTGAACACGCGGCCGGCGAGGTCGAATTTGGAGCCGTGGCAGGGGCAGAGGAAGCCGCCCGACCAGTCGCTGCCCATCTCGCCTTTGTCGTCCGCGGGCTTCGGCTGCGGCGAACATCCCAAGTGGGTGCAGATGCCGACCAGCACCAGGAACTCGGGCTTGATCGAGCGGAATTCGTTTTTCGCGTAATCGGGCTGCTGGTCCACCTCCGACTTCGGATCGGAGACCCTGGGGTTATCGCTGGCGATCGCCTCCAGCATTTCCTTGGTCCGGCGCATGATCCACACCGGCTTGCCGCGCCACTCGACCACCTTCATCTCTCCCGGCTCGATGCCGGAGATGTCCGCCTCGATCGGCGCGCCGGCCGCCTTGGCGCGTTCCGAGGGCCACCAGCTCAGGGCAAACGGCACCGCTACCCCTACTCCCGCCGCGGCGCTGACGGCGCTCGTGGCGACGATCAGATTGCGCCGCGTGTGGTCGATCTTTTTTTCGCTCATTTGGACTCTGGACGGGAAAGAGAAGAAGGAGGTGTTCTGGAGTCAATTCAGAGGCAGCCGCGATTTTAGCGTTCCGCTTGCGGAATGTCCACGATTTCGCCCCTAAGTGGTTAAAACAAAAGGCTAAACATGGTAAATTGGACAGCTACATGTACCGCCTCTGGATCATCTTTTCGCAGACCGCCACGATCTGCCTTGCGCTGCTGTTCGTGGTCTCCACCCTGAAACCCGAATGGCTGCCCTCACGCCCGGGCCCGGAATCGCCGCGCGTCTCTTTCCTGCAGCAGGATGCGCAGCAGGGCGGCGGGCCGCGCGCGGATTCCTACAACGAAGCGGTGCGCAAGGCCGCGCCCGCGGTGGTGAATATCTCCACCTCGAAGGAAGTGCGCGTGACGCGCAACCCGATGCCGGACGATCCCCTGTTCCGGCGCTTCTTCGGCGACCAGCTTGGCGGCGACACGCAGAAGGCGACCAGCCTCGGATCGGGCGTGATCGTGAACCCGGCAGGCTACATCCTCACCAACAACCACGTCGTGGTTGCCGCCGACGAGATCGAAATCGCGTTTCCGGACGGCAAGAAACTGCTGGCCAAGATCGTGGGCAGCGACCCGGACACCGACCTCGCTGTGCTGCGCGTCGAAGCCAAGGACCTGCCGGCCATCACCTTCGGTTCGTCGGATGCCCTGCGCGTGGGCGACATCGTGCTGGCGATCGGCAATCCGTTCGGCGTCGGCCAGACCGTCACCTCGGGGATCGTGTCCGCGCTGGGCCGCAGCGGACTCGGCATCAACACTTTCGAAAATTTCATTCAAACCGACGCCCCCATCAACCAGGGCAATTCGGGCGGCGCGCTCATCGACGCGCGCGGCAACCTGATCGGGATCAACAGCGCGATCCTGTCGCAGACCGGCGGCTCGATCGGCATCGGCTTCGCGACGCCGGTATCGACGGCGAAAATGGTCATGGAGCAGATCATCAAGTCCGGCGCAGTGACTCGCGGCTGGATCGGCGTCGAATTGCAGTCGCTCACGCCCGCGCTCGCCGAATCCTTCAAGCTTGGGACACTGGAAGGCGCGATCATCAACGGCGTGCTTGCGGGCGGCCCGGCGGACAAGGCGGGCGCCAAGCCGGGCGACGTACTGGTCGCGATCAACGGCAAAGCGGTCGTAGATCCGCAGGGCGTGCTCACTCAGGTGACCGGCATCGCGCCGGGAAACGCCGCCAGGCTGAAACTGAAGCGCAAGGGCCAGGACATGGAGCTCGAGATCACCGTCGGGCGCCGGCCCAAGCCCCAGGCGCGGGCGGAATGACGCATCGGCTAGAATCATAAAAAAATACTCTGGCCGGTTTGCAGTCCGGTTTTTTCAATCCTAGGAGGGACCATGAAACGCCTGTACTCCCTGCTCGCGGCGGTAACGCTCGCGGGCGCAACCAGCCTGGCATCGGCCCAGGACATCAAGATCGCCCATGTCTACGACAAAACCGGCGCGCTCGAGGCCTACGCCAAGCAGACGCAAGCCGGCCTGATGCTGGGCCTGGAATACGCGACCGGCGGCACGATGACGGTGCTCGGCCGCAAGATCGTGATCATAGAGAAGGATTCCCAGCTCAAGCCCGACATCGCCAAATCGCAGCTTGCCGCCGCCTACGGCGACGACAAGGTTGATTTCGCCATTGGACCGACGGGCTCGGGTTCCGCGCTGGCGATGCTGCCAGTGGCCGAGGAGTACAAGAAACTCCTGATCGTCGAGCCGGCGGTCGCCGACGCGATCACCGGGGACAAGTGGAACCGCTACATCTTCCGCACCGGGCGCAACTCGTCGCAGGACGGGATCGCGGCCGCGGTGGCGACGCCGCAGAACGCGCAGATCGCGATGCTGGCGCAGGATTACGCCTTCGGCCGCGACGGCGTGAAAGCGTACAAGGACGCGCTCGCGGCGATCGGCAGCAAGGCGCAGATCGTGCACGAGGAGTACGTGCCGCAGGCGACCACGGACTTCACCGCCGCCGCGCAGCGCATGTTCGACGTGCTCAAGGACAAACCCGGCACGCGGATCATCGGCATCTACTGGGCCGGCGCGAATCCGGTGACCAAGATCGCGGACCTCAAGCCTGAGCGCTTCAACATCTCGCTCGCTCCGGGAGGCAACATCCTTCCCGTGATGAAGGGCTGGAAGGACCTCGCCGGCCTCGAAGGGGCGATCTACTACTACTACGGCTTCCCCAAGAACAAGATGAACGACTGGATGGTCACCGAGTACCGCAAGCGCTACGGCGGCGCGCCGCCCGATTTCTTCGTCGCCGGCGGCATGGCGGCCGGCGTCGCGGCGGTCGAGGCGATCAAGAAGGCCGGCGGCACCGACACCGAGAAGCTGATCGCGGCCATGGAAGGCATGAGCTTCGAGACGCCCAAGGGAACCATGACCTTCCGCAAGGAAGACCACCAGGCGCTGCAGAATATGTACGAATTCCGCATCAAGAAGGTGCAGAAGGACGAGTGGGACCTGCTGGAGCTCGTGCGCGAGATTCCGGCGAAAGAGATTCCGCTGCCGATCCGCAATAAACGCTAAGAAGGGAAAAACAGGACAGGAAGCCTCATGGCAGGCGCGCATCCTGTCCTGGAAACCCGCGGCCTGACCATCCGCTTCGGCGGCCACGTCGCCGTCAATGGCGTGAACTGCCGCTTCGAACCAGGCACGCTCACCGCCATCGTCGGGCCGAACGGCGCCGGCAAGACCACCTACTTCAACCTGATCTCGGGGCAGCTGCCGGCCAGCGCCGGCCAGGTGCTGCTCTACGGCGAGGACATCACCCGCGATCCCGCGCCGGTGCGCACCCGCAAGGGCATGGGCCGCGCCTTCCAGCTGACGAACCTCTTCCCCAATCTCACGGTGCTGGAGAACGTGCGTCTCGCGGTGCAGGCGCGCGCCGGCACGGGCCTGAACCTCGTCTCGATGTGGAGCAGCCACGTCGAGCTCACCGAGCGTGCCGAGCATTTCCTGTCGCGCGTGGCGCTGGCGGAGCGCCGTGCCGCGCTCGCCTCCGAACTCTCGCACGGCGACCAGAGGAAGCTCGAGGTGGCGATCCTGCTCGCGCTCGAGCCCGCCATCTTCATGTTCGATGAGCCGACCGCTGGCATGAGCGTGGACGAAGTGCCGGTGATCCTCGACCTGATCCACGAGATCAAGCAGCAGAAGGACAAGACCATCCTGCTGGTCGAGCACAAGATGGACGTGGTGCGGTCTTTGGCCGACCGCATCATCGTGCTGCACCAGGGGGAACTGGTCGCCGACGGCATCCCGGCCGAAGTGATCGCCTCGCCGATCGTGCAGGAAGCCTACCTTGGGGTATCGGCCGGTGCCTGACTCGCTTCTCGCATTGAGTGGTGTTCACACCCGTATCGGGGGCTATCACATCCTCCAAGGAGTTGACCTGGTGGTGCCGCGCGGTGAACTCACCATGCTGCTCGGCCGCAACGGCGCGGGCAAGACCACCGCGCTGCGCACGATCATCGCCCTGTGGCGCGCCTCCGCGGGCTCGATCCGCTTCGAGTCAAACGACATCGCGTCCTGGCAGACGCCCACGATCGCCGATCTCGGCATCGCCTACGTGCCCGAGTCGATGGGTATTTTCGCCGGCCTCACGGTGCGGGAAAACCTGATGCTGGCAGCGCGCCGCGGGCCGCCCGACGAGGCGCGGCTGGACTGGATCTTCCGCTTCTTCCCGCCGATGAAGAAATTCTGGCACCTGCCCGCGGGCCTGCTTTCGGGCGGCCAGAAGCAGATGCTGTCGATCTCGCGCGCCATCGTCGAGCCGAGGAAACTGGTGCTGATCGACGAGCCGACCAAGGGTCTCGCGCCCGCGATCATCAACAACCTGATCGAGGCGCTGGGCGAACTGAAGAAGACCGACACCACCATCCTGATGGTGGAACAGAATTTCCACGCTGCGCGCTCGCTGGGCGACTCGGTCGCGGTGATGGACGCCGGGCGCATCGTGCACAGCGGCCGCATGGCGGATCTGGCGGCCGACGACGCACTGCAGAACCGGCTGCTCGGCCTGTCCCTGGAGGCCCATCAGTGACGCCTGCTGTTGTCCCTCGCACCGACTGGATTCCCCCGGCCCTGCTGCTGGCGATCGCGCTGGGCGGCCTCGCGCTGATCGGCAATCCGTCGACCTGGGTAACGCTCTCGGTGGCGGGCTTGGCGATGGGCCTGCTGATATTCATCATGTCATCCGGCCTCACGCTGGTATTCGGGCTGATGGACGTGATGAACTTCGCGCACGGCCTGTTTATCGCCGTCGGCGCCTATGTTGCGGCGTCGGTGATGAAATTCCTCTCGGCGAGCGTTGATTCGGAGAGTTTTCTCGTCAATCTGGGCGCGCTGGCGCCCGCGATGCTGGCCGCTGCGGCGGTCGCCGGCCTGCTGGGTCTTTTTTTCGAGCGCGTCATCATCAGGCCGGTATACGGGCAGCACCTGAAGCAGATCCTGATCACCACCGGCGGCATGATCGTCGCCGAGCAGCTGATCCACGTGCTGTGGGGGCCCGACCTGCTGCCGCTGCCGCGGCCGGCAACGCTGCGCGGTTCGTTTCTCATCGGCGACATGGCGATCGAGAAATTCCGCCTGGTCGCGGTGGTGCTCGGGCTGGCGATATTCGCCGCCATGCTGCTCCTGCTCAACCGCACCAAGATCGGCCTGCTGATCCGCGCCGGCGTCGAAAACAAGGAAATGGTCGAGGCGATGGGCTACCGCGTCCGGCGCCTGTTCGTCGCGGTGTTCGTCGCGGGCTCGGCGCTGGCCGGCCTGGGCGGCGCGCTGTGGGGCATGTACCAGGAGAGCGTGACGGTGGCGATAGGCGCGAACATGATGGTGCTGATCTTCATCGTCATCATCATTGGCGGCCTGGGCTCGGTGGGCGGTTGCTTCGTCGGCGCGCTGCTGGTCGGCCTGGTCGCGAATTACGTCGGCTACCTCTCGCCCAAGATCGCGCTCGGCTCCAACATCCTGCTGATGGTGATCGTCCTGCTGTGGCGGCCGCAGGGTCTCTATCCGATGAATAAGCAATGATTTCCAAATTCCTTTCTGGTGACGGGCCGCGCAGCCGGATCCTCGCGGGGATGCTGGCGGCGATCTTCGTCGCGCTGGCGCTCGCGCCGTTCCTGTTTCCGGGCACGCGGCCGCTGGACGTGGCGGCGCGGATCTGCGTGTTCGTGCTGCTGGTGGCGAGCTACGACCTGCTGCTCGGCTACACCGGCATCGTGTCCTTCGCGCACACCATGTTTTTCGGCATCGGCGGCTATGGCGTGGCGATTGCGCTCTCGAAGCTGGACGTGGGCTGGAGCGCGATCGCGCTGGGCGCCGCCGCCGCGGTTGCGGTATCGCTGGTACTGTCGTTCCTGATCGGCTTGTTCTCGCTGCGCGTAAAAGCGATCTTCTTCGCCATGATCACGCTGGCGGTGGCCTCGTTCTTCGCCATCCTTGCCTCCCAGCTTTCCGACATCACCGGCGGCGAGGACGGCATCACCTTCAAGGTGCCCGAGCTGCTGCGTTCGCGCAACGCGGCGTATTACATGGTGTTCGGGATGGCGCTGGCGCTTTTTCTGGCGCTGTTGCGCGCCGTCAATTCGCCGTTCGGGCGAGTGCTGCTGGCAATCCGCGAGAACGACTTCCGCGCCGAAGCCCTCGGCTACCGCACCGTCATTTACCGCACCCTCGCCAATTGCCTGGCCGCCGTGGTGGCCACGCTGGCCGGCGCGCTGTATGCGCTGTGGCTGCGCTACACCGGCCCCAATACGACGCTCGACTTCGGCATCATGATCGACATCCTGCTGATGGTGGTGATCGGCGGCATGGGGACCATGTACGGCGCGGTCATCGGCGCGACGATTTTCGTCATCGCGCAAAACTACCTGCAGGATGCGATGAAGGCCTTCTCAGAAGCGATGAAAGGCGTGCCGCTGCTGCCCGATCTGTTTCACCCGGACCGCTGGCTGCTGTGGCTGGGCGTGCTGTTCGTGCTTTCCGTCTACTACTTCCCTCACGGCATCGTGGGCCAGTTGCGCGCGCGGTCGAAGCGATGAACTTCGCGTCGCACTACCTGATCTGCGAAGGCCGGGAAATCCACTACACGCTGTGGGGTGCGGAGCACCCAGACACCGTGATCGCCTGGCACGGCCTAGCGCGCACCGGCCGCGACATGGACGAGATCGCGGCACATCTTTCTTCGCGTTACCGCGTCGTTTGCCCCGACACCATCGGCCGCGGCCTGTCGCAGTGGAGCCCGGCGCCCGAGAAGGAATACTGCCTCGATTTCTATGCCCGGCTCGCGGTGTCGCTCGTCGACCAGCTCGGCATCCAGGAGGCGCACTGGCTGGGGACGTCGATGGGCGGCGCCATCGGCATCCGCCTCACCGCCGGTGCGCTGAAGGGGCGCATCCGGCGCCTCGTCATCAACGACATCGGGCCGAAGCTGGGCGAGGCGGCGGTGGCCCGCATCCGCAGCTATGCAGGCAGTCCGCCGCAGTTCGAGCGCGTGGGCGGGCTGGAACAATATTTCCGCACCGTCTACAAACCCTACGGCTGGCTGTCCGACGAGCAGTGGCGCCGGCTTACCGAAACCTCGACCCGTCGCACCAACGAGGGCAAGGTGACGCCGCACTACGACCCGAAGATGGTCATGCAGTTCACCCACCATCCCGCCGATTACGACCAGTGGGACGCCTGGGATGCGATCGATGTGCCGACGCTATGCCTGCGGGGAGAAACGTCGGACCTGCTGCCACCCGAGGTCGCCGAGGAAATGCGCGCACGCGGGCCTCGCGCCGAGGTAGCGACGATCCGCGGCTGCGGGCACGCGCCCGCGTTGAACGTGCCGGACCAGTTCGCGCTGGTCGAGCGCTTCCTGAACGGTCCCTAGACCGGTTACTTCTTGGTGTGGGCGGCGACGTCGGCCCGGCCGCGATGCTTGCCGCGGCCGATGGCGCCCTTGCGCAGCTGGGAACCGAAATTGAAGCTGTTGTCGCCCGCTTCCTTGGCGCGTTCGCGCATGCGCTGGTCGGCGATGGATTCGTTCTTGAGTGCGGAACCGTATTTGCGTTTCATGGACCTTCTCTGATCTACGAGGGGCGCGATTCTACCCGAGAATCGTCCCCGGCCTTGGCCCGCGCGCCGACAAAGCGGGACACGAGCAGGCCCGCCTCGTACAGCAGGCACATCGGCAGCGCCAGCATGAGTTGCGACAGCACGTCGGGCGGCGTGACGACCGCGGCGACGACGAAGGCGCCCACGATCACGTAGGGCCGCGCCTCCGTGAGCTTCTCGACGCTGACGATGCCCGAGCGCACCAGGATGACGACCGCGATCGGGATCTCGAAGGTGACGCCGAAAGCCATGAACATGGTGATGACGAACGAAAAGTAGGCCTCGATGTCCGGCGCCGGCGTGATCGACTTGGGCGAGAAGCTGTTGATGAACCTGAACACCTTGCCGAACACGAAGTAGTAGCAGAACGCGACACCTAGCATGAACAGCGCCGTGCTGGCGACGATCAGCGGCACCGCGAATTTCTTTTCGTGCTCGTAGAGCCCCGGCGCGATGAACGACCAGGCCTGGAACAGCACGTAGGGCAGCGCGATCATGAACGCCACCAGCGCCGTGACCTTCATCGGCACCATGAACGGCGTGACCACGCCGGTCGCGATCATCTTGGTGCCTTCGGGCAGCGCGTGCATCAGCGGCGCGGCGAGGAAATCGTAGATCGGGCCAGCGCCCGGGTACAGGAACAGCACCACGAAAGCCGCCAGCACCGCGATCAGCGCATGCATCAGCCGCGTGCGCAGCTCGATCAGGTGCGAGATGAAGGTGTCCTGCTGCACGGCTAGCCGGCCTTGTCGGGAAGCTTGGGCGTCTCCGCCGGCGCCGCCGTGGCCGATTCGGCCGCGGCGTTAAGCTCGGTTTCCGCCTGGTTCAGTTCGCTCTGCAGCGAGGTTTCTATCCCCGTCACCGCCTGCTGCACGCTGTCCTTTATTTTGCCCAGTTCCTCGAGTTCGACTTCGCGGTTGATGTCGGCCTTGACGTCGGAGACGTAGCGCTGCAGGCGGCCCGCCAGGTGACCGATGGTGCGCGCGACGCGCGGCAGCCGTTCGGGCCCGATCACGATCAGCGCGACCAGCCCGATGACCACCATTTCGGAAAAACCGATGTCGAACATGACGTCCTAAGATGCAAAGGGCGCCCGTTGGGCGCCCGTTCCTGGGCCAGACCGAAACCGCGTCAGGCCTTGCTCTCGGTCCTGCTCTTTACTTCGCCGTCGACCGTCTTGCCGCCGGTGACCTGCGGCGAGGGGACGGTGCCAGCCGCAGCGTCGCCTTCGCGCATGCCGTCCTTGAAACCGCGCACGGCGCCGCCGAGATCCGCGCCGATGTTACGAATTTTCTTGGTGCCGAATACCAGCATTACGATGACCAGAACGATCAGCCAGTGCCAGATGCTGAGCGAGCCCATAAAGCCTCCTTATTTCCTCTTCATAATCATGGGGCCCAGCGGTTCCGGACCCCCGATCACGTGCATGTGCACATGATACACCTCCTGATGTCCCACCCGCCCCGTGTTGATGATGGTGCGGAAGCCGTCCGCCGCGCCTTCCTTGCGGGCGAGTTCGCCCGCCAGCGCCAGCATCTTGCCCAGGGCGCGGTGCTGGGCCATGCCCGCGTCGTACAGCGTCGCCACGTGCTCCCTGGGAATGATCATGAAATGCACCGGCGCCTGCGGCCGGACGTCGTGGAACGCGAATACATCCTCGTCCTCGTAGACTTTTTTCGAGGGGATTTCTCCGCGAACGATCTTGCAGAAGACGCAATCGGGGTCGCTCATTTCTTCTTCCTGGACGCCTTTTCATCCAAGCCCGGGATGCCTTCGCGGCGCTGCAATTCCGCCAGCACATCCCCGGGCGCGAGGCCATGCCGCGCGAGCAGGATCATGCAGTGGAACCAGAGGTCGGCCGTCTCGCGCACCAGATGCAGGCGGTCGCCCGTCTTCGCGGCGAGCACCGTTTCGGTCGCCTCCTCGCCGATTTTTTTCAGTACGGCGTCCTCGTCCGCCGCAAGCAGCCGCGCGACATAGGATTTCTCCGGGTCCGCGCCCCTGCGTTGCTCGATGGTGCGGGCCAGCCGTTCCAGGATGTCGCTCATTTTTTGTAGATGTCCGCCGGGTCCTTCAGCACCGGATCCGTCGTCACCCATCTCCCGTTTTCGAGTTTGCGGAAAAAACAGCTCTCGCGCCCGGTATGGCAGGCGATGCCGCCCACCTGATCCACCTTGAGCAGGATCGCGTCGGCGTCGCAGTCGAGGCGCAGTTCGCGCACTTTCTGCGTGTAGCCTGATTCCTCGCCCTTGCGCCACAGCTTCTGGCGCGAGCGCGACCAGTAGACCGCCTCTCCGCTCCTGGCCGTCTCGGCGAGCGCCTCGCGGTTCATCCACGCCAGCGTCAGCACCCGGCCGGTGGTGAATTCCTGCGTCACCACCGGGATCAGCCCCTGTTCGTTCCAGGGCACTTCGTCGAGCCATTGACTCACAGCCGGACCTCGATGCCGCGCGAACGCATGTGCTGCTTGGCGTCCTGCACCGTGAAATCGCAGAAATGGAACACGCTGGCTGCGAGTACCGCATCCGCATGCCCTTCCAGCACGCCGGCAGCGAGGTGCTCACGCGAGCCGACGCCGCCCGAGGCGATCACGGGCACGCTCACCGCATCCGATACCGCGCGCGTCAGCGCGAGATCGAAGCCGTCGCGCGTGCCGTCGCGGTCCATGCTGGTGAGCAGGATTTCGCCGGCGCCTGCTTCGGTCATGCGCCGGGCCCAATCGACCGCGTCGAGCCCCGTCGGATTGCGGCCGCCGTGGGTGTACACCTCCCACGCGTCACCCTTTTTCTTGGCGTCGATGGCCACCACGATGCACTGGTTGCCGACGATGCCGGAGGCTTCGCGCACCAGCGCCGGATTCTGCACCGCCGCGGTGTTGATCGAGACTTTGTCGGCGCCGGCGTTCAGCAGCCGCCGCACGTCTTCGACCTTGCGCACGCCGCCTCCCACCGTGAGCGGGATGAATACCTTGGCGGCAACCGCTTCGATCACGTGCAGGATTATGTCGCGCTGGTCGGAGCTCGCGGTGATGTCGAGGAAGGTGAGTTCGTCGGCGCCCTCGGCGTCATAGCGCGCAGCGATCTCCACAGGGTCGCCTGCGTCGCGCAGGCTGACGAAATTCACGCCCTTGACGACCCGGCCCGCGGTCACGTCGAGGCAGGGAATGACGCGCTTAGCGAGTCCCATCGAGCGTCCCTTCGTCCAGGCCCACCGCTATTCCTTGGCGGGCGGCTTGGCGGCGGCCGGTTTTTCGGTCGTCTTGTCGGCGGCGGCCTGCGCTTTCTTGAAATCGAGCACGCCTTCGTATAGCGCGCGGCCAGTAATCGCGCCGACCACGCCCTCGGGTTCCAGCTTGCTGCAGATTGCCTGCACGTCCTTGAGATTGTTCAGGCCGCCGCTGGCGATGATGGGCGTCTTGATAGCCTGCGCGAGCTTGAAGGTGGCGTCGATGTTGACGCCGGTCATCATGCCGTCGCGCCCGATGTCGGTATAGATCAGCGCCTCGGGGCCGTATTCCTCGAATTTCTTCGCCAGGTCGACGACGTCGTGTCCGGTCATCTTGGACCAGCCCTCGACCGCGACCTTGCCGTCCTTGGCGTCCAGTCCGACGATGATGTGGCCGGGAAAAGCGTAGCAGGCGTCGCTCAGGAACCCGGGATTCTTCACCGCCGCCGTGCCGATGACGATGTAGGCGACGCCGGCATCGATATAGCCCTCGATCGTGTCCAGGTCGCGGATGCCGCCGCCCAGCTGGATCGGGGTCTTGTCGCCGACCGCCTTGATCATCTCGCGGATCACCTTTTCGTTCTTCGGCCGGCCGGCGACCGCGCCGTTCAGATCCACGATGTGCAGGCGCCGGGCGCCCTGCGACGACCAGTGCCTGGCCATCGCCACCGGGTCCTCGGAGAACACGGTCGCGGAATCCATGCGCCCCTGCTGCAAGCGCACGCAGTGGCCGTCTTTGAGGTCGATAGCGGGGATGATCAGCACGGGGTGCTGCGAACCGGAGTCAGTAAGGCGCTACGGTCGCCATTGGACGAAGTTGGACAGCAACTTCAGGCCGCTATTCTGGCTTTTCTCCGGATGAAACTGCACGGCAAAGATGTTATCCCGCGCCACTGCACAGGTAAAGCTGACGCCATAGGCGCAGCTTCCCGCCGTCAACGCACGGTCGGCGGGTTGTGGATAGTAGCTGTGCACGAAATAGAAGCGGCTGCGGTCGGCGATGCCATCCCACAGGGCGTGCGGGCGTTCCTGGATCACTTCGTTCCAGCCCATGTGCGGGATTTTCAGGCCGGTCACCGAGAACTTCGGCACCCTGCCCGGCAGCAGCCCCAGTCCGGGAGTATCCCCCTCCTCGCCGTGCTCGAACAGCATCTGCAGACCGATGCAGACGCCGAGAAATGGCTTGCTCGCGGCAGCCGCGATCACCGCTTCACGCGCGCCGCTGGCCGACAGCTGGCGCATGCAGTCGGGCATCGCGCCCTGGCCGGGCACGACCACCCGGTCGGAGGCGCGGATCGCTTCCGGATCTGAGGTGACGAGCACTTCGGCCCCGGGCGCGACATGTTCCAGCGCCTTGGACACGGACCGGATGTTGCCCATCCCGTAATCAACCACCGCGATTTTCAACTAGAGCGAACCCTTGGTTGACGGCACAGTCCCCACCGCACGCGGGTCGGGTTCGGCGGCCATGCGCAGAGCGCGAGCAAAGGCCTTGAACATGGTCTCGCACTGGTGGTGCGCGTTGTCGCCGCGCAGGTTGTCGATGTGCATCGTCACCTGCGCATGGTTGACGAAGCCCTGGAAGAACTCGTGCACCAGGTCGGCATCGAATTCGCCGATCAGCGCGCGCGTGAACCTGACCTCGTAGGTCAATCCGGGCCGGCCGGAGAAATCGATCACCACGCGCGACAGCGCTTCGTCGAGCGGCACGTAGGCGTGGCCGAAGCGCCGGATGCCGGATTTGTCGCCGATCGCCTTGAAAAAAGCCTGGCCGAGCGTGATGCCGATATCCTCGACCGTGTGGTGCGCGTCGATGTGCAGGTCGCCCTTGGCCTCGATGTCAAGGTCGAGCATGCCGTGGCGCGCCACCTGGTCGAGCATGTGCTCGAGGAACGGGATCCCCGTGGCGAGCTTCGCTACGCCCTTTCCGTCCAGATCGAGCCGGACGCGAATCTGCGTCTCCTTGGTATTCCGCCGGACTTCAGCCGCTCTCATTTCAGCGCCTCTCGCATGGCAGCAAGCAGTATACGGTTTTCCTCCGGCGTGCCGATGGTGAGCCGCAGGCAGTTTTCCAGCAGCGGATGGCCGCCGGAAAAATCCTTCACCAGCACGCCCTGCGCTTTGAGGCGCTCGAATACCTGCGTGCCGGCGCCCTTGCCGCCTGCGACGCGCGCCAGCAGAAAATTCGCCGCCGACGGGTAGACGGTCAATCCAGCCAGGCGGGCAAGCTCCGGCCTCAGGCGTTCCCGCTCCTCCAGCACCTTGGCCGCCTGCGCATCCAGCAACACCTTGTTCTGCAGCAGCTTGATCGCCACCGCCTCGGTCAGCACGTTGATGTTGAACGGTGAACGCGTCTTGTTGAATGATTCGATCCATTCCGGACGGCCGCAGACATAGCCCAGCCGCAGCCCGGCCATGCCGATCTTGGAGACGGTGCGCATCACCACCATGTTTTCGAACTCGGCCAGCCGCGGCATGAAAGTCGCCCCGGCGAACGGCTGGTAGGCCTCGTCGATCACCACCAGGCCAGGCGCGGCCCGTACGATGCGTTCGATGTCGGCCACGGGAAACGCGTTGCCCGTCGGATTGTTCGGAAACGCGATCCAGACCAGCGCGGGCTTCTCCTTCGTCATCGCCGCCAGGAAGGCTTCCGTGTCGAGCGAGAAATCCTCGCGCAGCGGCTGGCCCACGAAGCGCAGCCGGAAAAACAGCGCGTGCATCGCAAACATCGCAAACGAAGGCGCCGGCGCCATCACCACCGCGCCCTCTCGCGCGACCGCCGCCGTGATGTACTGGATGCATTCATCCGACCCGTTGCCGAGCAGCACGTCGCAGCCTTTGGGTACCTGCATCACCTCGCGGATCAGGGCGCGCAGTTCATGCGCCGTCGGGACCGGATAGCGGTTCATGGCGACGCGGGAGACCACCTCGCCGATCTCGGCCGCGAGCTCGGGCGGCAGGCGGTATGGGCTTTCCATTACATCCAGCTTCACCAGCCCGGTCGCATCCGACACCTGGTAGGCGTGCATGGCCTGGATCTCCGGCCGGATCACTTTGGATGCCGAGCTCATTGCCGAGGCTCTGTCCGCATTTCTGCCGCGATCGCGTGCGCGAACAGGCCTTCGCCGCGCGCAAGGCGCGACGCGAGGCGCCCGAGCCTGCGCGCACCCCTGCGCGACACGCTGATCAGGCTACTGCGCTTCTGGAAATCGTAGACGCCCAGCGGCGACGAAAACCGCGCCGTTCCCGAGGTCGGCAGGATGTGGTTCGGGCCAGCGCAGTAGTCGCCGATCGCCTCCGAACTCCAGCGGCCGAGAAAAATTGCGCCGGCATGGCGCAATTTCGGCAGCAGCGCCAGCGGCTTCGCAACCGACAGTTCCAGGTGTTCGGGTGCGATCCGGTTCGAGATTTCGCAGGCTTCGGCGAGGCTGCGGGTCTCGATCAGCGCGCCTCGTCCGGCGAGCGAGGCGGCGATCACCTCGCCGCGCGGCATGTCCTTGATCAGCCGCCGCATGGCCGTTTCGACCCGGTCGAGATAGCCGCGCCTGGGCGAGAGCAGGATCGCCTGCGCGAGTTCGTCGTGCTCTGCCTGTGAAAAGAGGTCCATCGCCACCCAGTCGGCGGGCGTCGTGCCGTCGCCGATGACGAGGATTTCAGAAGGCCCGGCGATCATGTCGATGCCGACCTGGCCGAAGACCTGGCGTTTGGCTTCCGCGACGTAGGCGTTGCCGGGGCCGACGATCTTGTCCACCCGCGGCACCGAGCGCGTGCCGCAGGCGAGCGCCGCAATTGCCTGCGCGCCGCCGATCGCGATCACGCGATCGACGCCGGCGATCGCGGCCGCCGCGAGCACCAGCGGATTCGGATTCGGGCTGACCATCACCACTTCGGGCACGCCCGCCACCTTGGCCGGAATCGCGTTCATCAGCACTGACGACGGATAAGCCGCCTTGCCGCCTGGCACATAGATGCCGACGCGCTCGAGCGGGGTCACGATCTGGCCGAGTTGCGTGCCGTCGGCCTCCGAGTATTTCCACGACCTGGAAAGCTGGCGCTCGTGGAAGCGGCGGATGCGCGCGGCCGCCTGGCGAAGGGAAGCCGCATCCTTTTTCGGCAGGCTGTTCAACGCGGCGCGCATTTGCGCGCGCGACACTTCGAGTTTCGCCACGGAAGCCGCCTTGACGCGGTCGAAGCGGCGGCTGTAGGCGAGCACGGCCGAGTCGCCCCGTTTACGTACTGCGGCGACGATGGCCCGTACCACACCGGGTACCTTCGCGTCCTGCGCCGCCTCGAAGCGGATCAGCGCCGCGAGTTTCGCGTCGAATCCGGGCTGGCGCGCCGAGAGGCGTCGCATTTTCATGTGCGTGACGCTTTTGAAAAAGCGTCAATCAACGGTTGCAATTCGGCGCGGCGTGTTTTCAGCGCGGCCTGGTTGACCACCAGCCGCGCCGACACCGGCATGATCTCCTCGACTGCGACCAAGTTGTTGGCGCGCAGCGTCTTGCCGCTGGACACCAGATCCACGATCGCATCGGCGAGGCCGACCAGCGGCGCCAGTTCCATCGAGCCGTAGAGCTTGATCAGGTCCACGTGCACGCCCTTGGCCTCGAAATGCTCGCGCGTGAGGTTGACGTACTTGGTCGCGATTCTGAGCCGCGCCCCCTGGCGCACGGCGGCCTGGTAATCGAAGCCGCGCCGCGTCGCCACCATCATGCGGCAGCGGGCGATGCCCAGGTCGACCGGCTGGTACAGGCCAGTACCGCCATGCTCGGCGAGCACGTCGCCGCCGGCGATGCCCAGCTCCGCGGCGCCCTGACCGACGTAGGTCGGGACGTCGGAGGCGCGCACCACGATCAGGCGCACGCCGCGCCGTTCCGTCGCGATTATCAGTTTGCGCGATTTTTCCGGGTCTTCCTTCGGCCGGGCGCCGACGCGCGCGAGCAGCGGCGCCGTCTCCCCGAGGATCCGGCCCTTCGACAGTGCGATGCTGATGATGCCCATGTGATCCAGTTTACCCGCGTCAGCTGACCCGCTCGATGCGGCCGCCCACCGCGCCCAGTTTCTTCTCGAGCGCCTCGTAGCCGCGGTCCAGGTGATAGATGCGGTCGATGATCGTCTCGCCCTGCGCCGCCAGGCCGGCGAGCACGAGGCTCGCCGAGGCGCGCAGGTCGGTCGCCATCACGGGCGCCCCCGAAAGCCGTTCCACGCCTTTGACCACCGCGACATTGCCCTTCAGTTCGATGCTCGCGCCCATGCGCGCCAGCTCGGGAACGTGCGTGAAGCGGTCGAGGTATACGGTGTCCTCGATCACGCTGGTGCCGCCGGCGATCGCGCACACCGCGATCATTTGCGCCTGCATGTCCGTCGGGAAACCCGGAAATGGCTGCGTCACGACGTTCACCGCCTTTGGGCGCGCCGGGCCGGCGACGGTCACCGAGCCCGCGGCACGCTCGATCGCGCTGCCGGCCTCTTCCAGCTTGAGCAGCACGGCGTCGAAATGCGCCGGCACCACCCCTTCGAGCTTGAGGCGCCCGCCGGTCACCGCCGCCGCGGCCGCGAACGTCGCCGCTTCTATGCGATCGGGAATGATCGTAGTGTCTATCGGACGCAATGCGCTGACGCCGCGTATCGTGAGCTGGCGCGTGCCGAGGCCCTCGATGCGCGCACCGCAAGCCACGAGCACGTCACCGAGCGCGGTGACGTCGGGCTCGACGGCGACATTCTCGAGCACCGTCGTGCCCTCCGCGAGCACGGCCGCCATCATGAGCTGCGCAGTGGCGCCGACCGAGACCACGTCGAAGCCGAACGTCGCGCCCTTCAGTTTCACGTTGCGGCCGACTATGTAGCCGTGCTCGATGTCGAGCGCCGCGCCCATCGCCTGCAGTCCCGCCAGATGCAGATTCACCGGTCGCGGTCCCCACGCGCAGCCGCCCGGCAGCGACACCCTCGCGGCGCCGAAGCGTGCCAGCAGCGGCCCGAGCACGTAAATGCTCGCCCGCATCGTCTTGACGAGCTCGTAGGGCGCTTCGACCGAGTTCACCTCGGTGGAATCGATCGTGCACAGGTTGCCGTCGAAGGCAACTTTCGCGCCGAGCAGCTCCAGCACCCTGGCGAAGGTTTGCGTGTCGCGTAGCCGCGGAACATTGCGAAGGCGGTGCACGCCTGGGGCCAGCAGCGTCGCCGCCATCACCGGCAGCGCGGCGTTCTTGGCGCCCGAAATCGGCACAGCGCCGTACAGCGGGCGGCCGCCCGTGATCAGGAGCTTATCCACTTTGTTTCGCCTCTTGCGGCGTAAGGGTCTGCATCGACAAGGCATGGATTTCCTCGCGCATCCTTTCGCCCAGCGCCCTATAGACGAGCTGGTGCCGCTGCACGCGACTCTTGCCTTCGAATGCCGCCGAGACGATCACCGCCTGGAAATGCTGGCCGTCGCCGATCACCTCCACGCGGTCGCAGGCCAGGCCCGCTTCAATGCCGTCTTTGATGCTTTCGGGGGTCACCATCTGGGTTTTCCCATCTTATTGCCTCAGTTTGTAGCCCGACCGCAGCAGCAGCAGGCAGGCCGCCGACAGGAGCGCGAAGCTCACGGCAACCACGGCGAGACTTGCGAGCGGCGGGAAATCCGAGACGCCGAAAAAGCCGTAGCGAAATCCGTCGATCATGTAGAAGAACGGGTTGAGATGCGACGCCGCCTGCCAGAACCCGGGCAGCGTGCGGATCGAATAGAACACGCCCGAGAGAAACGTCAGCGGCAGGATGACGAAGTTCTGGAACGCCGCGATCTGGTCGAACTTGTCCGCCCAGATTCCCGCGACAAGTCCCAGCGCGCCCAGCAACGCCGCGCCGAGCAGCGCGAAGCCGAGCACCCAGAGCGGCGCCACCATATGCAAATCGACGAACCAGACCGTCACCAGGAGCACGCCGGCGCCGACCACCAGTCCGCGGATCACGGAGGCGAGCACGTAGGCGCCGAAGAATTCCAGGTAGGAAATCGGCGGCAGCAGCATGAAGACCACGTTGCCCGTAATCTTGGACTGGATCAGGCTGGATGAGCTGTTGGCGAAGGCGTTTTGCAGCACGCTCATCATCACCAGGCCGGGCACCAGGAACTGGGCGTAACTCACCTGGTCGTAGATGCGCATCCTGCCGCCGAGCGCATGTGCGAAGACGACCAGGTACAGCAGCGCCATCAGCACCGGCGCGGCGACAGTCTGGAAGCTAACTTTCCAGAAACGCAGCGTCTCCTTGTAGAGCAATGTCGGGAAGCTGCCCATCAGTGCTTCGCCATGACGCGCAGAAAAACCTCCTCCAGGTCCGGCGGCTCAAGCTCGAGTTCCCGGATGGCGGCGCCCGCCTCGCGCAGGCGGTGCAGCACCTCCTCCAGCGCGGCATAGTCGCGCAGGCGAAGCGCGAAGCGCCCAGCGTCGCTGGCCAGGATTTCCGCGTCGAGGCCGTCGGGCAGGCTGTCGCGGTCGAGCCGCAGCTTGAGCATCAGTCCCGAAAACGTATCCAGCAGGTTCCTGGTCGAGTCCAGCGCCACGATGCGGCCCGCCTTGAGCATGGCGATGCGGTCGCACAGCTCCTCGGCTTCCTCGAGGTAGTGCGTGGTAAGCACGATAGTGTGGCCGTCGCGGTTCAGGCGCCGGATGAATTTCCAGAGCCCCTGGCGCAATTCGACATCCACCCCCGCGGTGGGTTCGTCCAGCACGATCACGGGCGGCCTGTGAACCAGCGCCTGGGCCACCAGCACGCGCCGCTTCATGCCGCCGGAGAGCGTGCGCATGTTGGCATCGGCCTTCGCGCCCAGGTCGAGGTGGTGGATCACCTCGTCGATCCAGGCGTCGTTGCTGCGCAAGCCGAAATAGCCCGACTGTATGCGCAGCGTCTCGCGCACGGTGAAAAACGGGTCGAACACCAGCTCCTGCGGCACAACGCCGAGCATGCGGCGCGCGCGCCGGTAGTCCGCGATCACATCTGAGCCCATCACGCGCACCTGCCCGGCGCTCGCGCGCGAAAGGCCCGCGATGATGCTGATCAACGTCGTCTTGCCGGCGCCGTTCGGCCCCAGCAGGCCGAAGAATTCGCCTTCGGCAACCGCGAGGCTCACGCCGGCGAGCGCTTGCAGCGCGCCGTAGCGCTTCTCGACGTTCAGGGCTTCAATGGCGAAGGTCATGGGCGGGCGCGCCCGCGACTACGTGCTGCGGGGCACGCTTGCGCGGGCGCGAAACTCAGTGGTGCGCCGGGGAGGCGGGCAACAATTCTGCCACGCCGTACAGACGGGCGATGGTGGTCAGGCCTTGGGGAAGGTTGGCGAATGCGAGGCTCCGGTTCTGGCGCTTGGCCTCGCGCAGCCAGGCCAGCAGCAGCGCCAGCGCCGAGGAATCGAGCTCGCCCACTTCTGCGAGATCCACGCTGCTCACGCCCTCGCCGATGGCCGCCCTGCCCTCGTCCAGCGCAGCGGCGACGTTGGCAAGCGTCAGGCTGCCGCTCACGACCAGTCGTTCGCCCTCGCGCCGGATCATTTCTTCCCCGCTCCGGCAACTGACCCGCGCTCGAGCGATTGGTTCTTTGCCTGCAGTGTCTTGATGAGTCCGTCGATCCCGGATTCGCGCACCAGGTTGTCGAACTCGGTGCGGTAGTTCGCCACCAGGCTGATGCCGCCGACGCGCACGTCCCACACCTTCCAGCCGGTGGGCCGCTTTTCCATGTCGTAGTCGATGGTCACAGGTTCCGCGCCGGACTGCAATATGCGGACGTTTACCGTGACATCGGTATCGGTCGGCTTGGCGCGCAGCGGGCGGAAATCGAATTTCTGGTTGCTGTAGGCGGCCAGGGCGCTCGCATAGGTGCGCACCAGCAGCGTCTTGAACTCGTCCATCAGGCGCGCCTTCTGGTCGGCATTAGCCTTGTCCCAGTTGCGGCCGACGGCGCTCGAAGTCATCGCCTGGAAATTGAAGTGCGGCAGGACTTTGGCCTCGATGAGCGCGATCACCTTCTGGCGGTTGCCGGACTGGATGTCCTTGTCCTTCTGAATGATGTCGACGACTTCGAGAGTGACGGCCTTTACCAGCGCATCCGGTGCCTGGAGTTCCGCCTGCGCCCATGCGCTTCCGGCAAGTACAAGGGCCGCCGTCGCGGCGGCGGTCGCGGACCGGGCAAAAATGGAAGACATCCTAGCTCCCGCTGGTCGCGGGAAGTGCGGCAGGCTGCTCGAGCAACTGCACCGCCGCGTCCATCCCCGGACCCTGCCTTGAGGAGACCGTCGCCTCCGGAGTCGGCAGCAGCGCGGGAAGCGCCGGCGCGGAAGACTGGGCCGCAGGCTCCGTGGACAGTTGAGCGCCCGGCCCGTTCGTCTCGGACCCGGGTATTTCGATCTCGGCCTTCGGAGCCTCGCGTTGAGCGCGCGGCGGGTTGCCGTCGTAAACCTGGTTGCGGCGCCGCTGCAGGTAGGCGTCGCGCTGGAACACGTATTTGTCGAGGGCTGCCTCTTCCAGGATGCGGCTGGCATCGAGCAGGTCGGCGCGCTTGCCGAGGGTCCGCAACGCGACCCCGGCATAGGCAACGCCACTCGGCTTGTGCCGCGCCACGGGGTCGGTGTAGACGTCAAGCACCGTCCCGGCGCTGTCCCGCACCGAACTCGATCCTAGGAAAGGCCAGACGAGGTAAGGACCATCGCCCATGCCCCAGCGGCCGAAGGTCTGGCCGAAGTCCTCGTCGTGCTTTTCAATCCCCATGTCGGTGGCGACATCGTTGATGCCGAACACTCCAACCGTGGTGTTGAACGCGAATCGCGCCCAATCCGTGAAGGTGTCGTAAGGTTTCCCCTGCAGCAGATCGTTGACGCCGATCATGAGATCCGCGATGTTGGCGAAGAAATTACGGACCCAGGAGCGAACGTGGGGATCCAGCGCGTCGCGGTAACCGGTAGCGAGGGGCTTGCCGATCGCCTCATCGAAGCCGTCGTTGAACGAGTACATCGCACGATTGAACCCCTCGAACGGATCACGCGGGTCGGCGGCGGTCGTGGCGCATCCGGCCGCTCCGGAGAGCAGTAGCGCGAGAAGAAGGATCCTGGTGCCGCCTTTCATGTCTACTTGCCGTCCTTGCCGTCCTTGTCTTCAGCCGCCTTGTTGAAAAGGAACTGACTGATCAGATTTTCCAGCACCACGGCCGATTGCGTCAGCCGCAACCGGTCGCCCTCCTTGAGCATAACCGCGTCGCCGCCAGCCTCCAGCCCGACGTATTGTTCCCCAAGCAGCCCCGATGTCAGAATCTTCGCCGACGTATCCCGCGGGAACTTGTAATTCGCGTCAACATCGAAGGAAACGACCGCCTCGTAGCTTTCATTGTCGAATGCGATGCTCGACACCCGCCCTACGACCACCCCGGCGCTCTTGATCGGCGCGCGCACCTTCAATCCGCCAATGTTAGCAAACTTAGCTTGGATCATATACGTCTGGGCGGTGGAAAAAGAGGCCAAATTACCTACCTTTAACGCAAGAAACAACAGCCCGGCGAAGCCGGCGGCGACGAAGACACCGACCCAGATGTCGATAGTGGAACGTTTCATTTGGCGGATCCTCCCGTAAACATGAGCGCGGTAAGCATGAAATCAAGCGCCAGGATGGCGAGCGAGGAGGTCACCACGGTGCGAGTTGTGGCCCCCGAGACCCCCTCAGCCGTAGGCGGGGCGTCGTAGCCTTCGAAAACTGCGATCCACGTCACCGCGACTCCGAAAACCAGGCTTTTGATGACCCCGTTCAGGACATCTTCCCGGACGTCCACCGAGGCCTGCATCTGCGACCAGAAAGCCCCCTCGTCCACCCCGATCAGTTGCACCCCGATCAGGTAGCCGCCGAAGATGCCCATCGCCGAGAACATGGCGGCCAGCAGAGGCATGGAGATCACCCCGGCCCAGAAGCGCGGCGCGACCACTCTTGCGATCGGGTCGATGGCCATCATTTCCATCGCCGCGATCTGCTCGGTTGCCTTCATGAGACCGATTTCAGCCGTGATTGCCGACCCGGCGCGGCTGGCGAACAGCAGCCCGGCAACCACCGGCCCAAGCTCGCGCACCAGCGACAGAGCGACCAGCACGCCGAGCGCCTCGCCAGAGCCATAGCGCTGCAGGGTGTCGTAGCCCTGCAACCCCAGGACCATGCCGACGAACAGGCCGGAAACGAGAATAATGATCATCGACAGCACGCCAGCGAAATAAATTTCCCGGATCGTCAGGCCGAAGCGCCGCAGGGCGGTGCCCGAGTGGAGCAGCACGTAGCCGAAGAACCGCGCCGCATAGCCCAGCCGCCAGATTTTGGACGTGACGACATGGCCCAGGCTCTCGAGCCACTGGCGGACCCCGGCGTGCGGCGTCGGTTCAGCCATGGATCGCGGGGGCGGCCGGGAGGGAAGACAGGGCCCGTCCTCCGTCTAAATCCGCCTCGTAGTCCGGTGCGGGGTAATGAAACGGGATCGGCCCGTCGGGTTCGCCGCGCACGAACTGATTGACGAACGGTTCGCCCGAGCGCCGCAGTTCATCCGGCGATCCTTCGGCCACGACCCGTCCGGCGGACACGAAATAAACGTAATCGACGATGGCGAAGCACTCCTCGACGTCATGGCTGACCACGATCGAAGTCTGGCCCAGCGAGTCGTTCAGCGTGCGGATCAGGCGCGCGATCACCCCCAGGGAAATCGGGTCCAGGCCGGTGAACGGCTCATCGTAGAGCATCAGGCGCGGATCCAGCGCTACCGCGCGCGCCAGCGCCACGCGCCGCGCCATGCCGCCCGAAAGTTCGGACGGCATCAGCTGCGCCGCGCCGCGCAGCCCGACCGCCTCCAGTTTCATCATGACCAGGTCCTCGACCAGTTCCTCCGGCAGGTCGGTATGCTCGCGCATCTGGAAAGCAACGTTGTCAAACACCGTCATGTCGGTGAACAGCGCTCCGAACTGGAACAGCATGCCCATTTTCCGGCGCAGCGTGAAAACGCCCGCGCTGTCCAGCATATCCACGGTTTCGCCCAGCACCCGGGTCGCGCCGGCGCTCGCCTTCAGCCAGCCGGCGATGATGCGAAGCAAGGTCGTCTTGCCGCAGCCGGACTGGCCCATGATGCCCACCACGCTGCCCGGCTCTATTCGCAGGTTTACTCCATGCAACACCGGCCGCCCGGCGTCGTAGCCGAACGAAACATTCTCTATCTCGACGATGGGAGCACTGGCCACGGCAGGAAAGATGCGCAACGGAAGGCAGGATTATAGTATCGACCGCATGGAGGCCCCCGCGAACGTTGCAGCATTTCGCGCCGAGGGGCTCGTCAAGCGCTTCGGCGCGCGCCGGGCCCTGGATGGCGTGGGAATGGAAGTCGGGCCTGGAGCCGCAGTCGGCCTGGTAGGCGCCAACGGCGCCGGCAAGACGACTCTCATCAAATGCGCCCTCGACCTGTGCGCCTACGACGCCGGCCGCGTCGAAATCTTCGGCATCGACAGCCGCCGGGCCGGTGCCCGCAGCCGCCTCGCCTATGTCCCGGAACGCTTCGTGCCGCCGTACTACCTGCTTGGCCGCGAGTTTCTCGCCATGACGCTTGAACTGGCCGGGGCGCGCTTCGACGCCGCGCGGTCGCATGCACTTGCGGTGGAACTCGAACTGGACCCGCAGGCGCTGGAGCGCCCGGTTCGCCAGCTGTCGAAAGGCATGACGCAGAAGCTGGGCCTGGCTGGCTGCTTCCTGCTTGAGCGCGACCTGTACATCCTCGACGAACCGATGAGCGGACTCGATCCCGCCGGGCGCGTGGCGGTGAAATCGGTGCTGGCGCGCTTGCGGCGCGCCGGGCGCGCGCTGTTTTTCACTTCGCACGTGCTCGCCGACGTCGAGGAATTGTGCTCGGCGATCGGCGTGCTCGACGGCGGCAAATTGCGTTTTCGCGGCGCGCCCGCCGAACTGTGCCGGCGCTTCGGCGAAAACAATCTGGAGCGCGCGTTCCTCAGATGCATTAGAAGCGATGCCGATGCCCCTGCAATCAGCGCCTGAAGGCCGGCCCCGCCTGCTGATCGTCGACGACGATGCGTTGATCGCAGACACGCTCTCGTTCGCACTGGGCGCCGAATACGAGGTGCTCACCTGCGAATCCCGGCAGCACGCGATCGAACTGCTGCGCCAGCTGCCCGAAGCGCCACAACTTGCGCTGGTGGATCTCGGATTGCCGCCCACGCCGCACTCGCCGGACCAGGGATTCCTGCTGATCGCCGACCTGCTGGCCCATTCGCCGGGGATGCGCATCTTCGTGCTTTCGGGCCAGAACGACGCGGCGCATGCGCGCCACGCGCGGGCGCTTGGCGCGGCGGAGTTCGTCGCCAAGCCCTGCGATCCGGCCGCGCTGAAGAAGATCCTGGCGCGCGCCCTTACGGTGCGCGACGCGGAGTTGAGCCATGCCCGGGACGCCAAGGAACTGCTCGGGCAGAGCCCGGCGCTGATGAAGCTCAAAAGCCAGCTCGCCCAGTTCGCCGACTCGCCGTTCCCGGTCCTGATCGAGGGAGAATCGGGCAGCGGCAAGGAACTGGTCGCGCAGAGCCTGCACCGGCTGTCGGCGCGCGCGGACGAGCCATACTTTGCGCTCAATTGCGCCGCGATCGCGCCGACGCTGGTCGAGCCGACCCTGTTCGGCCACGCCAAGGGCGCATTCACCGGCGCGCTAGCCACCAAGTCGGGCTATTTCGAGGATGCCGGCGAGGGCACCCTGTTCCTGGACGAAATCGGCGAGTTGCCGCTTGAGATGCAGGCAAAGCTGCTGCGCGTGCTGGAAAACGGCGAATACCAGCGCGTCGGGGAAACCGCGAGCCACAAGTCGCACGCGCGCGTGATCGCCGCCAGCAACCGGGACCTGCGCCAGGAAGTCAGGAAGGGCGCCTTTCGACCGGACCTCTACCATCGCCTCTCGGTGTTCACGCTCGCCGTGCCACCGCTGCGGGAAATGGAGGGCGATAAACTGCTGCTGCTCGAGCATTTCCGCCGTTTTTACGCCGAGCAGTCTGCAGTAGCGCCGTTCTCGCTGGACGAAGCAGCCGAGCGGCGCTGGCTCGCCTACCCCTTTCCGGGCAACGTGCGCGAACTGCGCAACATCGTGATCCGGCTCACCGCCAAGCACGCCGGCCAGCGGCTCCCGCCATCCGAACTGGAGCCGGAATTCGATCTCGCGTACAACGTCCCGGCGGACACTCCTCCGGGGGACGGTGACGCATTCGAGCAGGCGCTGCGCCATCTCGAGCGCAGCCGCGGCGTGCGCCTCGACGAGATACTGCAATCGCTCGAGCGCGGCTACATCGAGGCCGCGCTCAAGCTCACGCGCGGCAACGTCAGCCAGGCGGCCAAGCTCCTCGGCGTCAACCGCACCACGCTCTACAGCCGGATGAACCATCCGGAAGACAAGGGGAGTTGACCGGTGGCCCTGTACCTGGAGCACTTCGGCCTGGGAGAACCGCCGTTCCGCATCACGCCGCACCCTGATTTCTTCTTCGACGGCGCCGACCGCGGCGCGACGCTCGAAGGGCTGCTGTACGCCATCCTGCACGACGAGGGCATCGTCAAGGTCAGCGGCGAGATCGGCAGTGGCAAAACCACGCTGTGCCGGGTGCTGATGGATCGCCTGCCGCAGGAGGTCGAGACGGTGTTTCTCGCCAACCCTTCGTATTCGCGCACGGAAATCCTGCATGCGATCGCCGAGGAACTCGGGCGGCCGGGGACCGAAGGGCCCGCGGCATCCGCATTGCGCGAGCTGCAAGCCAAGCTGATCGAGCTCTATGCGAGCGGCCGGCGCGTGGTGGTGATGATCGACGAAGCGCACGCCATGCCCGAAGACACGCTGGAGCAAGTGCGCCTGCTGTCGAACCTGGAGTCGAGCCGCCACAAGCTGCTGCAGATCGTGCTCTTCGGCCAGCCGGAGCTCGATGAAGCGCTCAACAAGCCCTCCATGCGCCAGCTCAAGGACCGCATCACCCACAGCTTCCGTACCCGGCCGCTCGCCGTGGACGAGGTCGCCAAGTACGTTTCCTTCCGCATGCGCGCCGCGGGCTACAAAGGCCCGGACGTCTTTTCCGCTTCGGCAATCGCTGCGATCGCGCGCGCATCCAGCGGCCTCACGCGGCGCATCAACGTACTATGCGACAAGTCGCTGCTCGCGGCATTCGCTGCGAACACGCATGCAGTAACACCGAAGCAGGTGCGGGCCGCAATCGCCGACTCCGACTTTGCCCCGATCGCCGGCGACCGGACGCGCGGCGTCCGGGCAATTGCCGCAGTGAGCCTGGTTGCGCTGGGCGCCGTTGCCGGAGCCGCCATTCTCCATTGGTTCAACCGGGGCAAAGACGTTGCCGCGGCCCCCGCACCAGCCGCGGCGGCGATCGCCACGCCTGCGCCGCAGCCAATGCCTGCGGCCGCAAATCCGCGCCCTCCCGAAGCCGCAGCACCCCCGCCGCCACCCCGGCCGGTTCTCGAAAAACCGGCCGCGCAGGAACTAACGAGAGAACAGCTGCATCGTCTTGAAGGCTACAACCCGGGCCGCAATCTCCTGTTGCGCGAGCGCCTCGCCGCAACGCGCGAAAAACTCGGGAACGAAGCCGATACCGAGTACAGCATCGAACTTTTCATAGCGGAAAACAGCGACGCGGCGCGCATGGAGCGGTTTCTCGTTCGTGCCCGCGACCTGGTGCCGCTGTCGGAGGTCTACGTGATCCCGGTCGCCGCCGCATCGCGTTATTCAATCCGGGTGGTTTACGGCAGCTACGAAGGCATGGAAGCCGCCGCCGCTGCCGCCAAACGGCTGCCCCCCAAGTACCAGAACGCGTTTCAACTCAAATTGCGCAGTTTTGCCGAGCTCAGGTCGTCGATTTAGGGCGCTTGCCCAAACCCGACTGGACGTCAGAAAACGTCATGCCGACAAATGCTTAGCAGCTTTTCCTCGGTGGATCATGCTATCCTAGCCCGATGGGAGAACCCTCGCGCGCGGCTGGGCTGGCCGATGCGGCCATCGTTGCGGCGTTGGTGTTGGCACTCACCGGCTGCTCACAAACATCTCTCAAGCCGTCGCCGGACCATATCCTCGCCGGCGACTCGCATCCCACGGAAGGGAGCATTCCGGCACCGGTGCAGGTCGTGCCGATACTGCCGCCGCCAACAGCGGCGCCTCGGGCCGAAACCTACTCCGTCGTCGTCAACAACGTGCGCGTGCAGGATCTGCTGTTCGCGCTGGCGCGTGACGCCAAGCTCAACGTCGACATCCATCCCGGCGTAACCGGGACCGTGACGCTCAACGCGATCGAGCAGACGCTGCCGCAGCTTCTGGGCAGGATCGCGAGGCAGGTCGACATGCGCTACGAAATGGACGGCCAGACGCTGTCGGTGATGCGCGATACGCCCTATCTGCGCATCTACCGGGTCGACTACGTGAACCTGTCGCGCGACTCCACCAGCACCGGAAATCTTTCCACGAACGTGAGTGGTTCAGGAGCCACCACCACCGGAGGCGGTGGCGGCACCGGCGCGGTCAACAACTCGACTTCGGTCGTCAAGACCACCTCGATCAATAAATTCTGGGAAACCCTCATCGGCAACGTCAAAGACATTTTGCGCGAGACCGACAAGATCGTTTCGATGAACCACCCGCCCGCGGCGCCCGCGGCGGCGCCTGCAGCGGGAGCAGCGGGCGCGCCGGCGGCGCAAGGCGCGGCAGCGGCACCGCAGGCGGTGGTGGAGTTCCGCGAAGCCGCCTCGGTAATCGCAAATGCGGAAACCGGCGTGCTCAGCATCCGCGCGACCTCGCGCCAGCAGGAGAAAGTCCAGGAATTCCTCGACCAGGTAATGTCGAGCGCCAAGCGCCAGGTGCTGATCGAAGCCACGATCGCGGAAGTCGAGCTCAACAACCAGTACCAGCGCGGCATAGACTGGACCCGCCTGCTGGGCGGTGCGGGACTCGGTTTCTCGCAATCTTCGGGCGCCGGGCCTGCGGCGATCAACACCAATAATTTCATAACGTCTTTCGCGACCGGGCCCGGGCTCGGCATTGCCGGCACGATCAAGCTGCTGGAGTCCTTCGGCGACGTGAAGGTGCTCTCCAGTCCCAAGCTGAGCGTGCTGAACAACCAGACCGCGACGCTCAAAGTGGTGGACAACCTGGTGTACTTCACCGTCTCCGCGAATACAGTGGCTGCCGCCAACACGCCGGCGATCACGACTTTCACCACCACCGTCAACTCCGTGCCGGTCGGCCTGATCATGGCGGTGATCCCCCAGATCAGCGAAAACGACACCGTGCTGCTGAACATCCGCCCGACCATTTCGCGCAAACTGACTGACGTGGCGGACCCCAATCCGTCGCTGGCCAATCCCTGCGGCATTCCGGTGCCGACGACCGGCTGCAACATCCCCGGGATTGCCAGCCTGATACCGGTAATCCAGACGCGCGAGATGGAATCCATAATGCGCGTGCAGAGCGGGCAGACCGCGGTGCTGGGCGGGTTGATGCAGGATTCGGTCACAAACATCGAGGACACGGTCCCGGGCGTGCGCCAGGTTCCGGGCATCGGCCAGCTCCTGGCGCAACGCAAAGACATCAATGCGAAAACCGAGCTGGTGATTTTCCTTAAGCCAACGGTGATTCGCGAGGCGAGCATGGACGGCGACTATTCCCGCCTGCGTGACCTGCTCCCCGACAAAGACTACTTCCTGAAGCCCAACCCGAGCAGGTAACGGCCCGCGCGGTGACATGAGTTTGCTGCTCGAAGCCCTGAAAAAGGCGGAAAAAGCCAAGGAGGAGGCGCAGCGACGCGCCAAGGACGCCGAAGCGGCGGTCGCCGGCCCTTTCGACCCCGAAGCCACCGTCCTCGACGACGGCAAGCACGTCACGACGCGAGACGAACTGCCCGATATCTCGGCGCCGCTGGAAATCCTGAGCGATGATCTGCGGCCCGGCACGCGGGCAAAGACCGCACCGCTGCAGCTCGCGATCGCCGACGAACCGCCGCCCGCGCCCGAACCGAAAACTCCGCCGCGGCGCGAAAGCCCGCGCGTCCAGCCCGAGACGCCGAATGCCGAGCGCGCGACGGCGCAAAGAGTGTTCGAGGCGAAGTTCAAGGAACCCAATCCGCGCCTGCCGTTCTACATCACGGTCGGCGTGCTGAGCGCGTTCGCGCTCGGCACGGTAATTTATTTCTGGCTCCAGCTGCGGCCCGCGTCCTCACTTGTGAACACCAATCCGGTGCGTTCCGCGGACGAAAAGCCTGTCGATACCGCTGCGGCGCCAGTTGCAGCGCCCGCAGCAGGTTCCGGCCAGCCGGCGCCGGGCGCGAGCGCCACTCCCGGCCTGCCGCCCACTCCGGCGGTGCAGGCCCCTGCAGCGGCCGCAAGCCCTGCTGCTGTTCCCCCAACCCCAGTGGCCGCGGCGCCCACCGCGCTCCCCTCGGCCGCGCCTGCTGCGCCTGCCGTGGCCGTCACAAAGGCGCGACGAAGCAAACCGGCGGCAGCCGAGAACAGCGACGATCGACCGCTGACCATCAACCGCGGCGGCCCGCAGATCCACCCGGGAGTCAGTGCGGGATACGCCGCCTACCAGGCGGGCGACCTGGCGAAGGCGCGCAGCGAATACCAGCAGGTGCTGCGCGAAGAACCGGCGAACCGGGACGCGCTGCTCGGACTCGCTGCGGTCGAGATGCGCGCGCAGCGCTACGACCTCGCCGATGGGTACTACCAGCGCGTGCTGCAGGCGGACCCGCGCGATCCGAGCGCGCAGGCCGGCATGCTCGCGTTGCGCAGCCAGCAACTCGACCCGGTTCAGGTGGAGAGCCGCGTCAAATCGCTGCTCGCCACGAACGGCGAATCGAACGTGCTCTTTTTCACGCTCGGCAACCAGTATGCGCAGCAGGGCCGCTGGGCCGAGGCTCAGCAGGCGTACTTCAAGGCCTTCGCGGCCGACCCGGACAATCCGGATTTCGCCTTCAACCTCGCGGTCAGCGTCGATCAATTGCGCCAGCCGAAGCTGGCCCTGGAATATTACCGGCGCGCGCTCGAACTGGCGGAAAAACGCAGCGCCAGCTTCAATCTGGAAAGCGCGCGCACGCGCGTTCAGCAGCTCTCTCACTGACATTTTTTTGCAGTGCGGCGTAACGGCGCGCCGGGTATCATGGAGCTTGGATGAATTCGCCCACGAATCCTCAGGCCAAGCGCCACATCGGCCAGATTCTGATCGACCAGGGAATCCTCACGGAAGACCAGCTGAGGATCGCGCTGCTCGAGCAGATGAAGTCGCACCTGCCGGTCGGACGGCTGCTGGTGCAGCTCGGTTTCGTGTCGGAAGCGACACTGCGCGACGCGCTGTCGGAGAAACTCGGCCTGCAGTCGGTCGACCTCGCGCACATCATCGTCGACCCCGCGGCCCTGAAGATGCTGCCTAGGGAACTGGCACGGCGCTACCGCATGTTCCCGGTGGCGCTCGACCGCCAGTCCAAGAAATTCATCGTCGCGCTCGCGGATACCAACAACATCGTCGCGGTGGACCAGCTGCGCGCGCACCTCAAGGGCGACCTGGAGATCGAGTTGCGCCTGGCCGGCGACTCGGAAATCGAACGCGCGATCGAGCATTACTACGGCCACGAGTTCTCGATCGACGGCATTCTGCGCGAGATCGAAACCGGCGAGGTGGACTACACCTCGATATCCGAAGGCGACGAATACAGCCAGCCGGTCGTGCGGCTCATCTCGGCCCTGCTGGCCGATGGGGTGGAGCGCAGCGCCTCCGACATCCACTTCGAGCCTGAACAGAACTTCCTGCGCATTCGCTACCGCATCGACGGCGTGCTGCGGCAGATCCGCAGCCTGCACAAGACCTACTGGCCGGCGATGGCCGTGCGCCTGAAGGTGATGGCAAAAATGAACATCGCCGAGACGCGCGCGCCGCAGGACGGCCGGATCTCGGCGACGATGGCGGGGCGCGTGATCGACTTCCGCGTTGCCAGCCTGCCCACCACCCATGGCGAGAACGTCGTGCTGCGGATTCTGGACCGGCAGAAGGGCATCGTGCCGCTCGACCGCCTCAACATGGAAGAATCGCAGCTCGAGCTGCTCAAGCGCATGATCGCGCGCCCGGAGGGCATCATCATGGTCACCGGGCCGACCGGCAGCGGCAAGACGACCACGCTCTATTCGATCCTGAACCACATCAATTCCGACGCCGTCAACATCATGACGCTGGAAGACCCGGTCGAGTACCCGATGACCCTGATCCGCCAAACCTCGGTGGCGGAGGCGGCGAAGCTCGACTTCGCGAACGGCATCCGCGCGCTAATGCGTCAGGATCCGGACGCGATCCTGGTCGGCGAGGTACGCGACGAGGAAACGGCGGAAATGGCGTTCCGCGCCGCCATGACCGGCCACCAGGTGTACACGACCCTGCACACGAATTCCGCCGTCGGCGCGATCCCCCGCCTGCTCGACATCGGCATCGTCCCCGACATCATGGCGGGAAACATCATCGGCATCATCGCCCAGCGGCTGGTGCGCAAGCTCTGCCGCACCTGCCGGCAGTCCTACGACCCCGACGTCAAGGAAAGACGCCTGCTCGGCATCACGCCGGCCGAACCTGCCGCGCTGTTCCGATCGGTAGGCTGCGAACAGTGCGACTACCAGGGCTACCGCGGCCGCGTCGGCATCATGGAGATCCTGAAAATGGATCCGGCGATCGATGAATTGGTGGCACGCCGCGCCACGGCGCGCGAGATCCTGACCGCGGCGCGCGCCAAGGGCTTCAAGCCGTTGGCCGACGACGGCATCCGGCTGGTGCGCAGCGGCGTGACGAGCGTGGATGAACTCATGCGCGTCGCCGACCTGACCGACCGCATGGCGTGACTCGGTACAGGGGGAAACATCCCCCCGTACCCCCCGGTGCCTCCGGTAACCTAGCACCATGCCTCTGTATACCTACAAGGCAATCGACGCCAACGGCAAGTCGGTGGTCGGCCGCGTCGATGCCGGCAATGTCTTCGACCTCGAGCAGCGCCTTGCCCGCATGGGGCTCGACCTCGTCACCGGGGCGCAGAGCGCGCAGAAATCCCGGCTTATCGGCGGCTCCGGCGTCAAGCGTCCGGATCTGATCAATTTCTGCTTCCATCTGGAGCAACTGGCCAGCGCCGGGGTGCCGATCGTGGAAGGCTTGATCGATTTGCGCGAAAGCGCAGAGAACCTGCGCTTTCGGGAAGTCATCGGCGGCCTGATCGAAACCATCGAAGGCGGCAAGAGCCTGTCCCAGGCACTGGCCGACTACCCGGAGGTCTTCAGTAAAGTGATCGTCAGCTTGATCCGTTCGGGCGAGCAGACCGGCAAGCTTTCGGAAGTCCTCAAAAGCCTCGCCGAAACCCTGAAGTGGGAAGACGAACTCGCGCAGCAAACCAAGAAAATCCTGCTCTACCCCGCGTTCGTCGGCAGCATCGTGATCCTGGTTACGCTCTTTCTGATGATCTACCTTGTGCCGCAGATGGTCGGGTTCATCAAGAATATGGGCCAGGACCTGCCTTTCTCGACCAGGCTCCTGATCCAGGTCTCGAATTTCTTCGTCGGCTACTGGTGGGCGGTGGTTGCCGCGCCGTTCGCGCTGTGGTTCGGCCTCAGGGCAGCCGCCAAGACGAACCCGGCCGTCGCCTATGCGATCGACGACCTGAAGCTGCGCGTGCCATACGTCGGGCCGATCCTGCGCAAGATCATCCTGTCGCGCTTCGCGTCCAGTTTTGCGATGATGTATGGTGCGGGCATCACGGTGCTCGATGCGATCCGCTCCTCGGAAGAGATCGTCGGCAACCGCCCGCTTGAGAATGCGCTGCGTGCCGCTGGCCAGCAGATTGCCGAGGGCAAGGGCCTCAGTGCGGCATTCACCGACGTCGGCTTGTTCCCGCAACTGGTGATCCGGATGCTCAGAATCGGCGAGAATACCGGGGCCCTCGACAGGGCGCTGCTCAATGTCAGCTATTTCTACAATCGCGAAGTAAAGGAAGGCATCGACCGGGTCCAGGCCATGATCGAACCCGCGATGACGGTGCTGCTCGGCGCGATCCTGGGCTGGGTGATGCTCTCGGTGCTGGGACCGATTTACGACACGATTTCTAAAATGAAGTTCTAGCGCAATGTCGGTCAAACTCGTCATCTATTTCACCGCTGCGGGCCATTCGCTGTACCGCTGGGCGGGACGCGGTCTCGAGCTGGAAGCGACGTTCGCCGCCGACGATCAGGGGCTGGATGATTTTCGCGCCCACATGAAGAGCCGCCACGGGGCGCTGGCATACGTGCTCGCCGATCTCGCGGGCGAGGATTTCCACGAGGATCAGATTCCCTACCTGCGGGGCTCCGACCGCCAGGCGGTGGTCGACCGTCGTCTCGCGCAGCGTTATCGAGACACGCGACTCGCCGCAGCGCTGTCGCTCGGCCATGCAACCGGCGAACGACGCAGCGAGCGGCTGCTGCTCGCATCCTTCACAAACACGCAGCAATTCACCGATTGGCTGGACGCGCTGGCCGCATCGGGGGCGAGGCTCTCGGGCGTCTATTCGGTGCCGCTGCTCGCGCCGGCGC
Organism: Burkholderiales bacterium; assembly: GCA_035308765.1. Lineage (GTDB taxonomy): Bacteria > Pseudomonadota > Gammaproteobacteria > Burkholderiales > SG8-39 > RBG-16-66-20. The sequence goes on along the minus strand of DATGGA010000027.1, from coordinate 50,951 downwards.
TGGCGGCGCGACTCGGCGTGCGGGGCGGGCGCGCGTTTGTCGTGACGGCGAACAGCACCGGATTGCGGCAATGTTACGTGGAGGATGGGCGTCTGCGCTTTGCTCGCCTCGAGCGCATCGCCGACATGGCGCCGGAGGCGCTGCCGGCGTTCGTCCGGGCGGAAACGCTGCGACTCGCGCAATACCTGACGACGCTCAGGGCCATGCCGCGCGACGGCCCTCCGGTCCAGGTCATCGTGGTCGCCCCGGCAGCCCGGCGCGCGAGCTTCGAGCAGGCTCTGGTTTCGGACACGCGGCTTGCGTTCCACACCGTCGTGATGGAGGAAGCGGCGCGCAAGGTCGGCATCAAGAGCATAGCCGCCGATGCGCCTGGCGAGCAGCTGTTTCTGCACCTCGCGGTCAAGGCGCCGCCCAAAGACCAGTTCGCCCGCGTCGAGGACCGGCGCAGTTTTTTCCTCTGGAGGCTGCAGCGCTGGATCGTTACCGCCGGCGTGGCCGGATTCGGCGCCTGCGTACTGTTCGCGGCGGCGCAATGGTTCGAACTGTTCGGCCTGAAGAACCAGATCTCGGGGCAGCAAAGCGAAGCGCGCGCGGACACTCAGCAGTACGAACGGATCACGGCATCCTTTCCAGTGACCCAGACTACCACCGACAACCTGAAGGCGACCGTGATCGAGTTCACCAAGATCGCGGCGCAGTCCGCGTCGCCCGAGCCGGCGCTGGTGTACCTGTCGCAAATCATGGAGAAATTCCCGCAGTTCGAAATCGAATCAATTGTATGGCGCACGGGCAAGACCTCCGAAGCCGGCGGCGGGAGCGAAGCGGCAATGCCGACGAAGGCCGCGGCGGCGCAGCCGGCCAATGCTCCGGCTGCAACTGGGGGAACGATGCAGATACTCGAAGTCGCGGGGCGAGTCAATGCGACCCGGCGGTCGGACTATCGTGCGATCACCGGACAGGTGCAGGGTTTCGCCGAAGCGCTGCGCACCGACCCGGCCTGGCGCCTCCTGCGCACACAACTGCCGTTCGACGTCACCTCCGAGGGTACACTTTCCGGCGATATCGGGTCCGGCGAAGGCACCGAGGCGCCGAGGTTCGTCATCACCGTGGGGCGCGAACTGAAATGAATTTCTCCGCCGCCGAATTGAGAAAACTCGCCGCTCCCCTGGCATTGCTGGCGGGATTGCTCGCGGCAGGCGCCGGACTGATCTACTGGACGCAGCAGGAGCAGCGCCTTGCCGAGGGGCAGCTCGGGGCGGCGCGCACCGAACGCACGCAAGCGCGCGAGCGGCTGCTGCGGATTGCAGAAGAGGAAAAAGAAGTCAACGACAAGCTGGCAGTGTACCTACGGCTGAAGAGCCTGCACATTCTTGGCGAGGAACAGCGCCTGGAATGGGCCGATGCGATGACCCGCATCCGCACGCAGCGAGAACTGCTCGACCTGCGCTACATCGTCGAGCGCCAGCGCCTGCTGGTCTCGGTCCCCGGCAAGCCGGCCAACGTGGATTTTCTCGCCAGCACCATGAAGGTAAACATCGCGTTGCTGCACGAGGGGGACCTGCTTACTTTCCTGCGCGACCTGCGCGATTCGGGCAATGCCTATTACTCCGTCAAGCGCTGCGCCATCGCGCGTACCGGCACGGCACCGACCGGGCTGACGATTGCGCCGAGACTGCGCGCCGACTGCGACATTGATCTCATCACCATTCTCGACCGGGCAGCCAAGGCATGAAACCGGCCGCCGCCATCCTGCTGGGCATTGCAATGTCGCTTTCGTCTGCTGCCGCGCAGACGCAGGAACTGCTGCGCCTGTTCTTCACGCCCGACCAGCGGGCAGCGCTGGATGAGCGGCGCAAAGCGCGCGTCCCCGACAAGCCCACCGCCGCGCCAGTGGAGGAGTCGCCGCTGACCCGCGTCGATGGCGTCGTGCGCCGGTCGGGCGGCAAATCCACCGTTTGGGTGAACGGCGAGACCATACCTGAAAGCGCGCAGCCGGGCAGTCCGAAAATTTCGCCCGCCGGCGCTAAGCCGGACCAAGTCTCCATTCCTGTGGGCGAAGGCGCGCAGCCCAAGGATTTGCGCGTCGGCGAATCGCTGGACCGGGGCAACGGCGAAGTGAGCGACCTGATCGGAACGGGAGAAATCAAGATCGGTCCCCGCCCTGCCGCGACACAAAAATGAAGCGCAGGCAATTCAGCCGGCAGCGCGGCGGCGTCCTGCTCGCGATGCTGTTTGTCATCGCGATAGGCGCTTCGTGGTTTTACGTGAACCGGCTAAATGACGAGAGCGGCGGCATGACGGCGATCAGGATGAGCAAGAACGCCGCAGTGCTGAACCGCGCCAAGCAAGCCCTGATCGGGTACGTCGCCTTTCAGGCCGGCCAGGCGACCGAACCAAACCCCGGCGCACTGCCTTGCCCCGAGAATCCCGGCGATTTCAACAGCACTACGGGTAATGACGGCAAGGAAGGATCCACCTGCGGCGCCACGACCGTGGGGCGATTCCCTTGGCGCACGCTGGGATTGGACAAACTTGTCGATGCGTACGGCGAGCCTCTCTGGTACGTGGTATCCCCAAACTGGGGAGTCGCTTCCGGCTCCAATTCCGACATCAATTCGAACACCTTGGGGCAGTTGACCGTCAACGGCGTCCCCAACGCCGCCGTCGCACTCATCATTGCACCGGGCCCTGCGTTCTTCGTACCGGCCGCTGCCGGCTGCACTGCATGGAACCAGGTCAGGACCACCACCGCGCCGCCTGACTGGCGGAATTATCTCGAATGCGACAACGCGACCACTCCGGCAGACGCGAGCTTTGTCGCCACCGGGCCGAGCACGTCTTTCAACGACCAGGTGATGGTCGTCACTGTTGCGGACGTCATGCCGGCGATCGAGGCGGCGATCGCGGACCGCACCAACCGAGAAATCGTACCGGCGCTCAACTCTGTCTACACGGCCGCGGGCTGGGGCTTTTCCGGAAGCAACCCGGTCTACCCGTTCGCGGCACCATGGGGCAACACCGCCAATCCAGGAACCTCGAATTACCAGGGAGCGCCGAACACGTACAACGGCCTGCTGCCGTTCTTTCAGACGCAGGGCTGCAATCCAGCCTCCGACCCGCGCTGCACTACGGCTACTACGGGCGGTTCGGCCTTTCTAGTGTTCTCGAAGTTTGGCAACGAATCCAGCTCGGGGAGCGGCTCGATCCGGACCCAATCAACCTGCAGCTGGCAGTCCACGGCATATGTCTGCACGGGCCAGTATAACCAGCCCACGATCGCCGTCACGTTCAAATTCAAGGTCACCAACGTAGCCATGGGGCTGCGCGCGCTGGATACCACGAAGGTGGTTGTCACTGCTATGAACGACACTTCGGGCGGCTGGGGGACGACGACGATCTCGAGCACCACGACGGCCACGCTGAATAGCGACGGGTCTGCCACGTTCACCGTCACGACCGACCTGCTTCCAGACATCGTCACCGCCGGCTGGGGGACGTACGCGGATTACGTGATCAGCATCGACCGCGCCGCGGTGGGCGACCACTCGCTCCTGGATTCGACAAGCGTCACTAACGGGTCGACGGGTTGGTTCGTGCGCAACGAATGGTACCGGCTGATCTACTACGCCGTCACATCGCGTTATACGACGGGCACTCTGCCGCCCAGCTGCACCACCGGGATCGACTGCCTGTCGGCGATAACGAACGTGACCCCGGCCGGCGCGCAGCGTGCGATCCTGATCCTGGCGGGGAGCAGCGTCAATGGCGTCACACGCCCGGGGTCGAGTCCGACGCTGCAAAATTATCTGGAAGGCGGCAACGCCTCCGGCACCTATGTACGCCAGACGGTCCGCACCTCGATGGCAACGCCTGCCGCGCAACGTTTCAACGACCGCATCGTAGTCATCGGCTCGAACTGATGCGAATGAGACGCGCCGCCTCGCGAACCGCCAGGGGATTCACGCTGGTGGAAATGGCGGTTGTATTTACGATCGCCAGTTTCCTCCTCGCCAGCGCGCTGTACGTGCTGTCGGCCCAGGTTGATCAGCGTAATTTTCAAGACACGCAGCGGCGTCTGGACCAGGCGCGCGAGCTGCTGCTGTCGTTTTCGATCGTCAATGGCCGCCTGCCCTGCCCGGCGCGCTATGTCAGCGCGGCGAGCAACAGCCAGGGCCTCGAGAGTTTTTGTGCCGCAGCGGCGCCCGCCACCTGTTCGGGGAGCGAAACGACGACCGTGCAGACCCACGGCAATTGCTCCAATTACGACGGCTACCTTCCGGCGGCATCGCTCGGGACCCAGCAAACCGACGCAAACGGATTTGCAACCGACACCTGGGGCAACCGGATCCGCTATACCGTGGCCAAGGCCATTACGAATTGCTCTACATCGCCGCCCGCGAACACGATTCTCTTCACCAACTCGTTCAGTCCGTCGAATCTCAAGACCTACGGCATTACCTGCCAGCCAAGCGATCTGGTGGTGTGCAAATCCGGGACCGGCGTCACTGCCACATCGTGCGGTGGCGTCGCGAATCAGATCATGACCCAGAACCTGGTCGTCGCCATCGCCTACGCCACCGGCAAAAACGGCTCGACGACCGGTGGTACCGGCACCGATGAGGCCAAGAACCTGGACGGCAATGTGACCTATGTTTATCACACGCCGACTCCCAGCACCGCGGCGAACGGCGAGTTCGACGACCAATTCACCTGGATCAGTGTCGGCGAGCTCTACGCAAGAATGATCGCCGGCGGCGTGCTTCCCTGATTCAGGCGTCCGCCGCAGTCAGCGCAAAACACACCGATCCGTCGCGGTTCTCCGCCAGCGAGAGCGTGTAGCCGTTCGCCTCCGCCTGACGCGCGGCCTGGTACAAGCCGATCCCCAGTCCCGCGCTCGAACGCACTGGTGCCTGCAGGAACGTGGCCGCGACTTCTGCCGGCACCGCCTTGCCGCTGTCGCAAACGCGCAATACCGGCGCCTTGCCGCACGTGATCGTCATCCGGACGCGGATATCCGTGCCGCCTGCGCGCTTCGCCATCGCATTCTGGAGGAGATTATCGGCGACGCTGTCGAACAGCGCCCTGGGAACCTGCATCCCCGGCTCGAGGCCCGCTGCGGAGAATTCCACGCCCTGTCCCTGATACTGGCGTCCGATCGATTCCCACCACTCCAGCAGCGTCACCTGCTGGGAATCCTCGTTGCCGGGCCGTTGCAGCTTGTCCAGAGTCGCCGACAATCGCTGCGCTATCGCCGGCAGCTGGCGGCGGATCAGCGCCTGCAGTCCGGGGGAGTCCTCCTGGCCGGCCACCGAGCAGAGCACATTCAGGGACTGGAGCAGGTTTTTGACGTCGTGCGTCAGCCGTGCGCCGGTCTCGTGCACCGCCTGCAGGTAGCTCGCGTGCCGCAGTGTCTGCTCGCGCAGCTTGGCGGCGTAGAACTCGTCGAGCAATTGCCCCAACAGGTGCATGTGCCATTGCAAGGCCGGGCTGGTGCGGTAGCGCGAGAAAACCGTCAGTTCCAGACCGACACTTTCATACGCCACCGCATATTCGCTGCGTTCGCCGGTCTCGCCGTGCTGCCCGCCCGCGCGCCAGGCGGCGCCGGCAATCCATTCCAGCCGCGCGAGTCCCGCCACACCTTCGGCGAGAAAGCGCTCAGGCCTGGACTCCAACTGCGACAGTTCGGCGAGAAAGTAGAGCCACTTCTCGACCGGCAGGCCGATCGAGAACAGGTAGCGGGAAAAAAATACGTTCAAACCCGCATAGCCCGTGCGCGGACTCCAGGCCAGGCCGAGCACGAAGATCGTGCCGGCGATCAGGAATACCGTATTGGTGAGCGCCTCCAGGTAAGGCACGCGCCCCAGCGTCATGAACGTGAAGCTGCCCAGGATCACCATGCCGAGGATCAGCATCAGGAAAATGCTGTAGAAAAAATCGATGACCTGCGGCGATTCCGGGGACTCGGACTCGACAGGCATGAACGCGAGCGCAAGCAGCAGCATCGGCAGCCCGTATTCCGCGGCGGTGCGGATTTCCGGCGCAATGCCGCCGCTGGGCGCTATCTCCGGGAGAATGATGATCGCGAGCAGCGCGAGCAGGTAGACGAGGACGACGAGGTAGCAGCGGCGCTGCCAGCGCGCCTGGTGCAGAAACACCTTGCCTCCGACCAGCCCTGCGAGCACGACGACCCAGAACGCAAGCAGCCACCAGCCGATCCAGAGAACCACGACCACTGCGCCCAGTGCGATGAATACCGCTTGCGTCGGGCTGACGCGCTGTTCTCCGCGCAGGAACGGCTGCCAGAGCAGAAGCAGTCCCAGGTGCGCGAGCATCAGCGCGCGCGCCCAGCCGTCCGCAGTGCCACGCAGCACGGCGACGTGCAGGAGAACCAGCATCGCGATGACGACGAAGCGCCAATGTCTCTGGCTGAAGCTCCAGGTCGCGCTCGCGAGCCGCGCGTTTGCGGGGAGGGCCGGGCTCGGTGCTTGCATGTGGGGTGGGTGGTGACTAGTCTAACGTACCCGCTTACCCTACCGCGCCGATGACGCGTTCACGCAGCTTCCCTTGCCTCACCGTCTCCTGGTACACGCTGGTGGAAGCGGTGCGCAGCGGCCTGCCATGGCTTGCGACGGCCGCCATCGTCGTCGTGCTGGCTCTCTCGGGATTTCTTGCGCAGGTCGCGATCACCGAAGCCGCGGCGCTCCGGGTGTCCGTCGCGGGCGCGCTGCTTCGCGTTATCGCGATGTTCATGATTTGCGCCCACGCGGTCGCGAGCATCGCCCGCGAAACAAACGACAAGGGGCTTGAGCTCGTGCTCGCGCTGCCGATTTCGCGCTCCGCCCATTACCTCGGGAAACTGCTCGGCTTTGCCTGCGCCGGCGCATTGCTGGCGACACTGTTCGCGCTTCCGCTGCTCGTCTGGGCAAAGCCGGAGGATGTCGCAACATGGTGGATCTCACTCGTCGCCGAGACCGCGCTGGTCGCGGCCGGGGCGCAATTCTTTGCGTCGGTTCTGGCGCAGCCAGCCGCGGCGATTGTGGCCACCGCCAGCCTGTACCTGCTGGGCCGCTCGATTTCAGCGATTCAGGCGATCGCGGGCAGTCCGCTCGCCGGCGATTCGACGCTCAACGAGGCGGCGCGCTGGAGCGTGGATGCGCTCGCTGTGCTGCTGCCGAGACTGGATTCGGTGACCTGCGGCGACTGGCTGCTGTACGGTGCACCGGGCGCGGGAGAACTTGCCCGCATGCTGCTCGGGCTCGGGCTCTATGTGGCCTTGCTCGCCGCCGCCGGATTGTTCGATTTCAACAGGCGCAACTTTTGAGAGGCGCCGAGCGCCCCCTATCCGCGGTTCCCGCGGGGGTCCTGTGCCTGCTCGCCGCCGCCGTAGCAGCGCAACTCGCCTGGAGTATCGCGCGAAGGCCGCCTGTGCCTGGCGCGACCGACCTTCCTCCTGCGCCCTCGGCCAAGGTCCTGCGTTTTGCGAGCTTCGGGGAAACTGCCGCCCTCGCGCGCCTCGCGATGGTCTGGCTGCAGGCGTTTGATTCGCGCGGCGACAATGCAATTCCTTACCAGCGCCTGGACTATGGCCGGCTGATCGCATGGCTGCGAGCGATCCTCGCGACCGACCCGCGCAGCGAATATCCGTTGTTCGCCGCAGCGCGGGTCTACGGCGAAAACCCAGACCCGGCGAAAATGCGCCAGATATTCGATTTCATCTTTGACGAGTTCAGCGCCGACCCGAATCGCCGCTGGCCGTCGCTCGCGCATGCGGCACTACTTGCCAAGCACCGGCTGAACGATCTGCCGCTGGCGCTCCGCTACGCCGCGGCGATCCAGCGCCAGACCACCGACCAATCGGTTCCCCTCTGGGCTAAGCAGATGGAAATCTTCATCCTCGAGGACATGAACGAACTTCAAGCAGTCAAGGTGATGCTCGGCGGACTGCTCGCCTCCGGACGCATCCGGGATCCGGAAGAGCGCCGGTTTCTTCAAATGCGCCTTGAGGATGTCGAACGACGTTTGGCAGGTTCCCCGGCGAGGCAGTTGCGTTGAAAGTTCGTCATGAATGTCGGATCTCCGACGCTTTTATGACGGATTTTGACTAAAGCTACTTATTTTCGGGCTTTTTTCGCTGGCATGCACCTTGCGGCTATCCCATTACTTGGAGTCTCCAAGAGAGGGAGCAAGGCTATGAAACGCATGCAAAAGGGCTTCACGCTGGTGGAGATCGCGATCGTTCTGGTGATCATCGGGCTGCTGCTGGGCGGCATCCTGAAGGGCCAGGAGATGATCACCCAGGCCAAGATCAAGAACGTGATCGCCGACTTCTCCGGGATCTCTGCTGCCTACTACGGCTACCAGGATCGTTATCGCGCGATCCCCGGGGACGATACGAATGCGGGCACGCGCTGGACGACGCCGACTGCCGCCACTCCCGGCAACGGCGACGGCATAGTCGCCGGCACCTACAACAACGGGGGCACTCCCTGCACCGCGGCGGTTGAGTCCTGCAGCTGGTGGGACCATCTGCGCCGGGCCGGGTTTGTCGCGGGCAACGGGGTGTCGCAACCGTTCAATGCAGTCACCGGCATACTCGGGGTACAGACGGGAAACGGGGCGACGCCCACGACCGCTCCCGTACTCGGCGGTTTGGGCGGGCTGATCGTCTGTTCCGCTGGCCTGCCCGACAAAATCGCCATCGCGGTGGACACGCAGATGGACGATGGACTGATCGGAACCGGAACTGTTCGCGGGCAGTTGCAAACCGGGGGGCCGAATCCGACCATCAATAGCAGCGCGGATTCCTCGGCGTACTCGGAAAACGGGGTCAACGTGTACACCCTCTGCAAAGCCATTTAAGTACGGCTCTCGGACGAACAAACGGGCCGGCCTCGCGCCGGCCTTTTTATTTGCCGCTGCGAATCTCCGCTTTGGACATCAAGTCGCGGCAGGCATAGAGATAGAGCGCCTGCCGGCCGGGGCCGATCTCCGGCGGCAGATTCCATTCGACCGCTGCAACGCCCTCGATGCGCGCATTGAGCACCGCGTAATCCGGTCCATCGGGCAGTTCACATAGCGCCCTGACGGACTGCGGATCGATACGGCAGGTCTGCGACGGCGCGAGGGCGCAATATTCGAACGACGACCGCAACTCGCGCGACGCGCGTTTGCGCCGGTCGTATTCGATCGCCGTCTCCCGGTTGAACACGACGCCCGCGCCCTGGTCGACACTGAACCAGGTCGGAGTACCCAGTGCGACCCACGCCGGGCCGTGAGGCCCCGGCCAGAATACGACAGCACCCGGCGGCAACGCGCCGCGAAACGGATTCCCGTGCGCGCCTGCCTGTTCGATGACCCGGGACCAAGGTACACGCGCATCCCATGCCGCGATTCCCACCGCCAAGGCCACTGTGGCAGCAACGAGCCCCGCCAAAGCAAAACGCGAACACGCCGCTACCAGGAGCAGGACCGCGAGCGGCAGCAGTCCTCCGACCGTTCCTGCGGCGGCGACATAGTCCGTCCAGGCCACTGCCTGTGTCGCGCTGTACTCGAGCGGCAGCCGCGACTGCACTTCGAACAGCAGGCCAACCGAAGCGGTGCAGAGAATCGCCATCAGCGCGAGGCGAAAAGGCCTTTCGCCCATCCAGCCCGGCCGGCGGCGCTCCGACACGTCGAGAAGCAGAGCCAAGGCAACCAACACCGCTGCGGCGGGCAATTCACCGCGGCCGAAGCAGCAACTGGCTGCAATGCAGGCGGCCGCAGCGCGCGCCGCGTTCCCCGATCGCCACTGGCCGGCGACCACAACCGGGACGAGAATGATGGCGAAGGTATGCACGAGCCAGTGCGTGCGCCACATCTGCAACGCAGCTGCGAACACGCTGCCAATCAGATCGACCGCGACCCAACTCGCTGCCAGGCCCGCCAAGCCGACAGCCAGGACCGCCAGCACAAGCCGCCGCGCGGGGGCATCAATGAAACGACGCGCCATCCCGGCGATGCAGAATCCCCAGAACAGGCGCGCCCAGTCGGGCAGCGGCCATTGCGAGAGAAAAAGATGCGGCGTGCGCTCGACCACTGATGCCAGCCACACCGGATCGAAGCGCAACGCGAAGCCCGGCCAACCTATGGCGACCACAATCGCGGGTACTGCAAAAAGAGGCGCCAACCAGAGCAGCCTCGGCCGTTCGAACGCATGCCAGAGGTACACCGCGGCGACACCGGGCGCAGCGACCAGCGGATGCAGGGCACCGGCCATGGCAAGTGCGGCAAACGCAGTCCGTGGCCTGGCCGAAAGCGTGCACGCAAGGGCGGCAAGGACAAGCGGTTCCGCCAGCGTGCGCGCCGTGGCGAAAGGTTCGGCGATGCGGAAAACACCGACTCCACCGTAGTACCCCGAGGCCGCCGCAAGAAGCGCGAGCGACCACCACCGGGTCAAGCCCCTCGCAATTCGGAACACAAGGGCCGCGGCGGCCGCGAAGAACGCGATCTGACCCGCAACCGTCACCGCCAGTGCCGCACCGCCCGCACCCAACGCCCCGATGATCGGCGCATAGAGGCGGGGGAAAAGCGTGTATGCGTCTTGCGCGCCATGGGTGAAAAACAACTCCCTGCCGTACGCCGCAGGATCCAGCCTGCGCAAACCCTGCACCAGGTACAAGGTGGCGTCGTGCGTGATGCCGCCATAGCGGCGCCCCAGCAACCATAGAGCGGCAAGAGCGCAGGCAAGCGCAACGCTGGCGGCCGGAGACAGCCGATCGAAGCGAAGCCCGAGAGCTTCGTGAACCGTACGGCTTTTCATCCCTGCAGCAGCCAGATCTCTGCTGCGGCAAGCGAGGCCGGCGCACCCAGCATCACCACCACGTCGCCCTGCTCGAGAGCTCCCGCCTCCTGCGGCGAAAGCCGCCGCGCGGCGCCGGACCGGCGCACCGCCCTCACTTGCACGCCCTTTTCCTCCAGGCCAAGATCCGCAAACGACCGGCCGATCGCCCACGCATCGCCGGAGAGCGTCACTGCATGCAGCCGGGGCTGCTCCGCTTCGACACTCTCGGATTCGTCGCTCGCACCGTGGAACAGGCCCCGCAGCAGACCGTACTGTTCGTCACGCACGGCGCGCACGCGCCGTACCACGCGATTCAGCGGCACACCGACCCAGACCAGCGTATGCGAAGCGAGCATCAACCCGGACTCGAGCGCCTCGGGCACGATCTCGGAGGCGCCAGCGGCAGTGAGCCGAACGATGTCGGCGTCCTCCCTGGCGCGTGCTATCACCGGCACAGAAGGATTGAGCGCCTGAATGTGCGCAAGCACGCGCACTGCGGAGGGCGAATCCGCGAATGTGATCACCACGGCCGCCGCGCGCAGGATTCCCGCGGCGATGAGCGCTTCGCGCCTGGAACAATCGGCGAATACCACCGTATCCCCGGCCAGCGCAGCCTCGCGCACTCTCTCCGGATCCAGGTCCAGGGCGATATAGCGTACCGACTCCGCTTCGAGCAAGCGGGCGATATGCTGCCCGTTGCGCCCATAGCCCAGAATGACCACGTGGCGCTCCGTCCCCAGCGATTGCACCGCAACACGGTGCATCTCCAGCGAGCGCAGCATCCACTCCGAGTTCGCGAACCGGAGGACGATGCGGTCGCTCGCGCCGATCAACAACGGCGTCGCCATCATCGACAGGATCATTGCCGCAAGCAGCGGCTGTCCCAGCGAATCCGGCACTACCCCGCCAGCCGCCTGAATAAGGAGCACGAAGCCGAACTCGCCTCCCTGCGCCAACGCAAGGGCGGTGCGCAGCGCGGCGCCCGGCGCCTTGCCGAACGCGCGCGCAAGCGTGCCAATGAGCGCAAACTTGAACGCCACCAGCAGCACGAGCAGCGCGAGCACGAGCCAGATCCGCTCGAACACCAGCCGCAGGTCGAGCATCATCCCCACCGTGACGAAGAAAAGCCCGAGCAGAACATCGCGGAAGGGCTTGATCTCCTCCTCTACCTGGTAGCGGTATTCGGTTTCGGAAATCAACATTCCGGCAAGGAACGCCCCCAGGGCCAGTGACAGGCCGGCGAGTCCGGTGACGAACGCCATCGCAAGCGTGACCAGCAATACGTTCAGGACGAACAGCTCGGTCGATCTGCGCCGCGCTACGATCCCGAACCAGGCGCGCATCACGCGCGGCCCGGCCGTGACCAGCACCAGCAGCACGAATGCGGCCTTGGCGAGAGCGATCGCAATAGCCGCGCCGATCACGCCCGCGGGTTGTCCGAGCACCGGAACGACGATCAGGAGCGGCACCACGGCAAGATCCTGGAACAGCAGCACGCCGATCACGGCGCTGCCGTGCGCAGTATCAAGTTCGAGCCGTTCCGAGAGCAGCTTGGAGACGACCGCGGTCGAGGACATCGCCACCACGCCGCCTAGCGCAAGACCGGTCTGCCAACCTCCGCTTCCGCTCATGAGCGCCGCAAGCGCAATACAGGCCGCGATCGTGATAGCCACCTGCGAAGCGCCAAGCCCGAACACTTCGCGGCGCATCACGCGCAGCTTGGACAGGCTGAATTCGAGGCCGATCGAGAACATCAGGAATACGACGCCGAATTCGGCGAGATGGCGCGTCTGCGAATCGTCGGGTATGACGCCAAGCGCATGCGGGCCAAGCGCGAGCCCGACCGCCAGATAGCCGACGATGGGCGGCGCCGAAAGGAAGCGGCAAACGACCACCGCCAGCACTGCGGCCGCCAGCAGGATCAGGATCGGTTGCAGCGACGTGCTGGCGTCCATTGCTCAGGAAATTGAAGGGGCTGGGCTATACTTTCTGCATGATACCGAAGGACGCCACGGGCACCTCGCTGGATGTCGCGCGCGAGGTCTTGAAGATCGAGGCGGCGGCTGTCCGTGCGCTCATTCGACGCATCGACGACCGGTTCCTGGCCGCGGTATCCCTGATCCTAGGATGCAAGAAAAATGGCCGTGTCGTGGTGACCGGAATCGGGAAATCCGGCCATATCGCGCGAAAAATCGCATCCACCCTGTCGAGCACCGGAACGCCCGCTTACTTTCTCCATGCGGCGGAGGCGAACCACGGCGACCTGGGACTGATCGGCAGGGACGACGTGATCGTCGCCATCTCCAATTCCGGCGAGAGTGACGAATTGCGGCAATTCGTTCCGCTGATCAAGCGGCAGGGCGCCAAGATCGTGGTCATCGCCGGCAACGCAAATTCGTCGCTGGCGCGCGAGGCGCACGTGTTCCTGGATGCAGGGGTGGAAAAGGAGGCCTGTCCTCACAATCTCGCGCCCACCGCGAGTTCGACCGCGGCGCTCGCCATGGGCGACGCACTCGCGGTGGCATTGCTACACGCGCGCGGGTTTTCTGCGCATCAGTTTGCGCGCGCGCATCCTGGCGGCACGCTCGGCCGCAAGCTCGTGACGCTGGTATCGGATGTGATGCGGACCGGCAGCGGCGTGCCCAAGGTGGGAATTGACGCGACGCTCGCCGACGCACTTCTCGAGATAACGCGCACCGGCATGGGCATGACCGCCGTCGTCGATCGCAAGGAGCGGCTTCTCGGTGTATTTACCGATGGCGACCTGCGGCGCAGCCTGCAGCGAAAAGCCGATCCGGGCAACACACGGATCAAGGCAGTCATGACGACCAAACCGAGCACGGTCAGGCCCGACGCGCTGGCAGTCACCGCACTCGAAGCCATGGAGAACCGCAAAACAATTCAACTCCCGGTGGTCGATTCCGCCGGCCGGCTGGTCGGTGCGCTCAACATCCACGACCTGTTCCGGGCCAAGATCGTTTAGCGCGGATGCGGCCTGACGCCCAGGAACGCGCCAAACGCGTCAGGCTGATGCTGTTCGACGTCGACGGCGTCCTCACCGACGGCAAGCTGTGGTACGGGGCATCCGGCGAGGCGCTCAAGGCGTTCAGCGCCTTCGATGGCCACGGCATCAAGGAGTTGCTGCGGTCGGGCACGATGGTCGGCCTGCTGAGCGGCCGGACCTCGCAGGCGGTCTCGGTACGCGCAGCCGAGCTCGGCATCGTGCACGTGCTGCAGGGAATCGACGACAAACTGGCCGCGTTCGATTCGCTGTCTGCAAGGCTCGGCGTGCCGGCCGCCGAGGCCGGCTTCATGGGCGATGACCTGATCGATCTCCCGGTGCTGCGGCGCTGCGGCTTCGCCTGTGCGCCACGCGAAGCGCCCGACCTGGTTCGCAGCCACGCGCACTATGTCGCTCAAGCGCCGGCCGGCGGCGGCGCTGCGCGCGAAGTCTGCGATTTCCTCATGGGCGCGCAAGGCAGGTTGCAGGACACGCGCGCCCGGTACCTCGCGTGAGGCTTTCCACGACCCGGATGTTTCCGCTGGCGCTCATGGTGGCGCTTGCGGGGACCACCTTCTGGCTGGAACGGATGGTGCGCGAAGAAGAAGGCCTGCACCCGTCGCTGCGCCGGCACGATCCCGACTACATCGTGGACAATCTCGCGCATACGCGCTTCAACACGCAGGGCATCGCCGTATACACGCTGGTGGCGGCGAAAATGATACATTACCCCGACGACGACACTACCGACCTGGTGGCGCCGCGCGTGGTGCAGACGAAACCGAACCAGCCGCGCATGACCGTGACGGCGGATCGCGGCGCGCTGTCGCAGGACGGCGAGGAAATTTTCCTCTACGACAACGTGCTGTTGGTACGCGACGGGGGGCCCGACCGCTCCGAGACCCGCATGCGCACCAGCTTCCTGCACCTGGTGCAGGCGCACGACGTGGTTCAAACCGATCGCGATGTCGTAGTCACCGAGGATGACCGTGTACTCTCCGGCCGCGGCATGGAGTACCACACGGACTCGGACGAGCTGTTTCTGCGCGAGCGGGTGCGCGGACAATTTGAACCGAAGAAAAGGGCTGAGCCAGAGCAGTGAGACAAGCACCATACACGGCTTGCGCCGCGCTCTCGGCGGCGATCCTCCTGCTGGCGGCGATTCCGGCCCATGCCGAGAAGGCCGACAAGGACCAGCCGATGCACATCGAATCGAACCGCATGAGTTCGGACGACACGAAACGCATGAGCATCTTCGAAGGCAGCGTCGTGGTCACCAAAGGGACGATCCTGGTGCGCGCGGACCGCATCGTGGTGTACCAGGATGCCGAGGGATTCCAGATTTCCACCGCTACCGGCAAGCCGGTGCGCTTCCGCCAGAAAGGCGATCCCAAGGACGGCAAGGAAGGCGTCTGGACCGACGGCGAGGCGCTGGAGATCAAGATCGACGGCCGTAAGGAGAGCATCGAGCTGTTCCAGCGGGCGCGCGTGACGCGGGACCAGGACGTGGTCAACGGCGACTACATCTTCCTCGACCAGCGCACCGATTTTTTCTCGGTGAGCGCAGCGAAGGACGCCGCGCCCACCGCGCCCGAGGGCCGGGTAAAAGCGGTGCTCCAGCCAAAGTTGACGCCCGAGAAGAAATGAGCGTCCTGCGCGCGGACAGACTGCGCAAGCGCTTCGGTTCGCGCACCGTGGTCGAGGGCGTGTCGCTCGAGGTAGCCAGCGGCGAAGTAGTCGGCCTGCTGGGGCCGAACGGCGCCGGCAAGACTACCTGCTTCTACATGATCGTCGGCCTGGTGCCGGCGGACGCCGGCAGTATTCATCTCGATGGCGGCGACCTTACGAAGCTGCCGATTCACCGCCGGGCCCGGCTCGGCATTTCCTACCTGCCGCAGGAAAACTCGGTATTCCGCAAACTCTCGGTGGAGGAGAACGTGCAGGCGGTGCTGGAACTTCAGGGCCTGCTGCCCGAGGACATCCCGCCGCGCCTGACCGAACTGCTGGGCGAACTCGGCATCGCGCATCTGCGCAAGCACACCGCCCTCTCCCTCTCAGGCGGAGAGCGCCGGCGGGTCGAGATCGCCCGCGCCCTGGGCACCAAGCCGGCCTTCATCCTGCTGGACGAGCCCTTCGCCGGCGTCGACCCGATCGCGGTGCTGGACATCCAGCGCATCATCGGATACCTGAAAGCGCGCGGCATCGGCGTGCTGATTACCGACCACAACGTGCGCGAGACGCTCGGCATCTGCGATCGCGCCTACATCATCAACGAGGGTGCAGTGCTCGCCTCCGGGCGGCCGGACGAGATCGTGGGCAACGACAGCGTCCGCCGCGTCTACCTGGGCGAGAACTTCCGCATGTAGCCGCCATGAAGCCGACCATGCAGTTCCGGCTGTCGCAGCACCTGACGCTGACGCCGCAGCTGCAGCAGTCGATCCGCCTGCTGCAGCTCTCGACCGTCGAGTTGAACCAGGAAATCGAGCGCCTGCTGATGGAGAACCCGATCCTCGAACTCGAAGACGGGGAAAGCGACGCGGCCGCCGCTGCGGCCCCTGCGAACGCCGACCGGGAAGCCCCCTCCGGGACCTCGGCCGACGAGAGTCCGGGCGGCAACCCGGAACGCAACGAGGAGCTCCCGGCGGATTTCGCCGCGCCCTGGCGCGGCGCCGAAGACAGCGGCGAGGATGACGGCGACCGCACCAACGCGGCCCCCGACCTGCCCACCCTGCGCGACCACCTCAACAGCGAACTCGCGCTGACCAACCTCGGCACGCGCGACCGCGCGCTGGTCGGGCTGCTCGTCGACGCGCTCGACGAGGATGGCTACCTGACGCAGTCGCTGGAGGAGATCGCGGCACTGATGTCGGCCGAGGCCGAAGTCAACGTCGAGGAGCTCGCGATCGCGCTCAGACACCTGCAGAATTTCGAGCCGCCTGGCGTCGGGGCCCGTACGCCCGGCGAATGCCTCGCGCTGCAGATCCGCGCCATGAAGGAAGGCGCCGGGCCCCACGCCGCCCTGGCGCTCGCGATCTGCGAACAGCACCTGGAACTCCTCGCCAGCCGGGACTACGTGCGGCTGAAGAGCACCACCGGCGCCAGCGACGAAGCGCTGCGCGCGGCTCAGTTGCTGATCCGCGGCCTCAATCCCAGGCCCGGGGCCGCCTTCGCCAGGATCGAGACCCGCTATGTGGTCCCCGATGTCGTCGTGCGCAAAGTGAAAGGCGTCTGGCGCGCGACTCTCAACCAGGAAGCGATGCCGCGCCTGCGGGTCAACCGGCTGTATGCGGAGCTCGCCGCGCGCCCGCGCGGCAGCGGCGGCAATGCGCTCGCCTCGCAGCTGCAGGAGGCGCGCTGGCTGATCAAGAACGTGCTGCAGCGCTTCGACACCATCTTGCGCGTATCGCAGGCGATCGTCGACCGGCAGCGCAATTTCCTCGAGCACGGCGAAGTCGCGATGAGGCCCATGGTGCTGCGCGAAATCGCCGACGTTCTCAGCGTGCACGAAAGCACGATTTCGCGCGTAACGACGCAGAAATACATGGCGACGCCGCGCGGCACATTCGAACTCAAGTACTTTTTCGGCAGCCATGTCGCCACCGACACCGGCGGCGCCGCTTCCTCCACCGCGATCCGGGCCCTGATCAAGCAACTGGTCGCCGCGGAGGACGCCAAGGCGCCCCTGTCGGACTCGCGCATCGCCCAGATTCTCGGCGAGCAGGGCATCGTCGTGGCGCGCCGGACCATAGCCAAGTACCGGGAATCACTGCAGATTCCGCCGGTCAACCAGCGCAAGAGCCTGTAGGAAAACGGCGGGCTATAATCCGCGCCCTCTGCGCCTTTCCGCGCACCTTCCCATGTCCCTGGTCGCAAAGCTCCTCCCCCCCGCGAACGTCCTGCCCGACCTTGCCGCTTCCAGCAAGAAGCGGCTGTTCGAGCAGGTCGGATTGCTGTTCGAAAACCAGCACGGCATCGCCCGTGGCGTGGTGTTCGAAAGCCTGTTCGCCCGCGAACGCCTGGGCTCGACCGGCCTTGGCCAGGGCGTCGCGATCCCGCACGGACGCATCAAGGGGCTGAAGGAGGCCCTGGGCGCGTTCGTCCGCCTGTCGCAGCCGGTGCCCTTTGATGCGCCGGACGGAAAGCCCGTGGGCCTGGTATTCGCGCTGCTGGTGCCAGAGCACGCCACCGAGAAGCACCTCGAGATCCTGTCGGAACTGGCGCAGATGTTCAGCGACCGCGCGCTGCGTGAAGCGATGGCAGGCGCCGCGGACGCGGCGGCGCTGCACCAGATCATCTCCACATGGCAGCCCGATGCTTCAGGTCAACGTCGCGCAGTTGCATGAGGACAACCGCGAGGCGCTTTCGCTGGCCTGGATAGCCGGGCGCGAAGGCCGCACTGCGGTGCGCCGCGAGTCGGCGGCGGCCGCGGCGCTGATAGGCCACCTCAACCTCACCCACCCGAACAGCGTCCAGGTGATCGGCACCTACGAAGCAGGCACGATCACGGGGCTGGCGGATCGCCTGTTCGCGCCGGCTCCGGCTGCGGTGATCTTCGCCGACGGCGTCGCGCCACCGCAGCCACTGATCGAGGGGGCGGAACGCAGCCAGACGCCCCTCTTCACCTCTCCCCTTCCCGCCGCGCGGGTCATCGAGAAACTGGCGAACTACCTCGCCAAGCGGCTCGCTGACATGACCGAGCGCCATGGCGTGCTGATGGACGTGCTCGGCGTGGGCGTGCTGATCACCGGGGATTCCGGCGTCGGCAAGAGCGAACTCGCCCTCGAACTGATCAGCCGCGGCCAGGGCCTGGTGGCCGATGACGTGGTCGAAATCTCGCGCATTGCCGCGACCACGCTCGAGGGCCGCTGCCCCCCCCTGCTCAAGGACTTCCTCGAAGTGCGCGGCCTGGGCCTCATCAACATCCGCGCCATCTACGGCGAGACGGCGGTACGGCCTAAAATGAAGCTGAAACTGATCGCCCATCTCGAGAAACCCGCCAAGGGGAGTGCGCGTGACACCAGCGAACGCCTGCCATTGTCAGAACTTTCCGAGGAAATCCTCGGCGTGACGGTGCGCAAGGTCGTGATCCCGGTCGCGGCCGGGCGCAACCTCGCCGTGCTGCTCGAAGCGGCGGTGCGCAATTACATCCTGCAACTGCGCGGCAAGGATTCGGCAGCTGAATTCCTCGCGCGCCAGAAGCTGGCGATGGAGGACGACGGCTAGCGTGCAGCTCGTCCTGGTCAGCGGCCTGTCGGGCTCGGGCAAGAGCATCGCCCTGGACGTGCTCGAAGACAGCGGCTACTACTGCGTCGACAACCTGCCGGCGACGCTGCTGCTGGATGTCGTCAAGTTTCTCTACGAAGGCGGGCACGGCCGCATCGCCGTCAGCGTCGATGCGCGCAGCGTCGCCTTGTCTTCGCTGCCGCAGCACCTTGCCGCGCTGAAGGCCCTGGGCGCGGAGTCCACGGTGCTGTTCCTGGAGGCGAGCGCCGATGCCCTGCTGCGCCGGTTCTCCGAAACGCGTCGCAGCCATCCCCTGGCGGGTGCCGGTTTGACGCTGAGCGAGGCGATCGAGCGCGAGCGGGCGCTGCTTGCCGGCGTCTCCGAACTTGGACACCGCATCGACACCAGCGGCCTCCAGCCCAAGGTGCTGCGCAACTGGATCAAGGACCTGCTCGGCCTTGGTGGCGGCTCGCTGACGCTGCTGTTCGAGTCGTTTGCGTTCCGCGAAGGCATTCCGCTGGATGCCGATTGGGTGGTGGACGCGCGCATGCTGCCAAACCCTCATTACCAGCCGGGACTCGCCCAGTTGACCGGGCACGACGGGCCTGTGATCGAGTTTCTGGAGCGCGAGGAAAAAGTGGGCGCATTCCTGGAGGACGTGCGCGCCTTTCTCGCCCGCTGGCTGCCCGACGTCCGGCGCGACAATCGCAATTACGTCACCGTAGCGATCGGATGCACCGGCGGGCGCCACCGTTCGGTCTACCTTGCCGAGCGACTGGCGCGCGCGTTCAACGCCGAAGCGCGGGTACTGGTGCGCCATCGCGGCCTGGCCGCAACCGCCGCAGAATGACGGCTCCCGGAGCGGAAATTCCGCTGTTCCCGCTCCACACGGTGCTGTTTCCGGGCGGACTGCTGCCGCTGCGCGTGTTCGAGCAGCGCTATCTGGAAATGGCGAAGGCCTGCCTGCGCGACGGCACGCCTTTCGGCGTTAGCCTGATCCGCGAAGGCGCCGAAGTCGGAACCCCCGCGACGCACGAGGACGTGGGCTGCCTCGCGCACATCACGCAATGGGACATGGAACAGCTGGGACTCCTGCAGTTGGTGGCTCGCGGCGGGCGGCGCTTCCGGGTGCTGGCGACGCGGATCCGCGCCGACGGCCTGATCCTCGCCGGCGTCGAACACCTTGCCGAAGAAGCCGATGCGCCGATAGCGGAGAAATTCGGCGCCTGCCGGCAGCTGCTCGGACGCATCGTCGCGGAACATGGCGAGCGGTTGTTCGCGAAGCCGTTCCTGCTCGATTCCAGCGCCTGGGTGGGCGCGCGCCTCGCGGAAGTTCTGCCCTTGCCCGCGGCGACGCGGCAGAAGCTGCTCGAGCTTGACGACGGCCTGCAGCGTCTCGAAATCCTGCAGCGCCTGCTGGCGGAAAGCGCCCAGGGAACCAGCGGCTCAACCCAGTCCTGACAGCAGGGCGCGCACCGGCGCCGGGACTGCCGCGCGCGCTGCATCCTCCGCATCGATCCACATCCGGCCCGGCGATTCCGCCCGCGGCAGTATTCGCCGCACGCTGCAGCGGATCGGCTGGATATTCAGCCGGAAATGCGTGAAACCATGCTCGATCACCGGCATCTTTTGCGGCTTGGCGATTTCAATCGAAAAATTCTTCCGGCAGAAAGACCCGATATCGCCCGAAGGCCCTTCGGGAAAGACCCAGAGCCCTCCCCAGATCCCAATGCCGGGACGGCGCTCCAGCAGCACCGACCCCTGGTGCAACAGCACCAGCCAGGTGGAATGCCTGAGCGGCAGCGTCCTGCGCCTGCGCGGCGCCGGCAATTCGCCGATCCGGTCTTCGCGCCGCGCCACGCAATCCCCGGCCACCGGGCAGCGCTCGCAGGCCGGCCTGGTTCGCGTGCATACCGTCGCTCCCAGGTCCATGAGCGCCTGCGTGTAGGTCTCGATGCCGCGCGCGGGAAGCAGCTTGTTCGCCAGCGCCCATTGCGCCTTCTCGCTGTCGACGCCGAAGCGGCGCGCCAGCACCCGTTTCACGTTGCCATCCAGGATCGCCGCGCGGCGGCCGAAAGCAAACGCCGCGATGGCGGCCGCGGTCGAAGGACCGACGCCGGGCAGCTCGAGGA
The DNA here is from genome assembly GCA_035308765.1 of Burkholderiales bacterium. Taxonomy (GTDB): domain Bacteria; phylum Pseudomonadota; class Gammaproteobacteria; order Burkholderiales; family SG8-39; genus RBG-16-66-20. The sequence continues at coordinate 29,776 of DATGGA010000027.1, read as the reverse complement.
TTTTTTCGACCGTATCCGGAAATTTCCGCCGCCGGGCCACTTCCCGGGCGGCGCGCAGCAGGTTGCGGCCGCGGGCATAGTAACCCAGCCCGCTCCACAGCTTGAGCACGTCTTCTTCCGAAGCGGCGGCCAGCGCAGCGACATCGGGGAAGCGGGCGAGAAAACGCCGGTAGTACGGGATCACCGCTGCCACCTGGGTCTGCTGCAGCATGATCTCCGACAGCCAGATGCGGTACGGGTCGCGCGTCGCCTGCCATGGCAATCCGTGCCGGCCGTGGCGCCGCTGCCATCGAACGATTTTTCGCGAGAAATCCGGCATCGTATGTAAGATTCGGCCGATTCTATGGCAAGGTAGCAGCCGCATCTCTATCCTTACATCCTTCCATACATGCTCGCCTTCGTTCTTCGCCGCCTGGTGCAGGCGGTACTCGTCATGCTCGCGGTGGGGCTGATCGCGTTCTCGCTGTTCCGTTTTACCGGCGACCCGGTGCTGTTCATGCTCGGGCAGGACGCCACGGCGGAGGACCGGGCGCGCATCACCCGGGAGTTGGGCCTCGACCGGCCGTTCTACGTCCAGTACGCCCGCTTCGTCGACAACGCGCTGCACGGCGATTTCGGGCTCAGCCTGCGCCAGGTGCAGCCGGTATCGAAGCTGATCGCCGAGCGCCTGCCGGCGACGCTCGAATTGTCCATCGTCGCCGCGCTGTTTGCCCTTGTGGGCGGCGTGTCGATGGGCGTCTACACGGCGCTCCGGCGAAATTCGTGGCTGTCGCAGATCATGCTCGCGGTGTCGCTGGTCGGGGTTTCGCTCCCCACCTTTCTCATCGGCATCCTCCTGATCCTTGTGTTCGCGGTGCTGCTCGGGTGGCTGCCCTCGTTCGGGCGCGGCGACACGGTGCTGCTCGGCTGGTGGAGCACCGGCCTGCTGACCGTCTCGGGACTCAAATCGCTGATCCTGCCCGCGATCACGCTGGGCCTGTTCCAGATGACGTTGATCCAGCGCCTGGTGCGCTCGGAAATGCTGGAGGTGCTGCGCACCGATTACATCAAGTTCGCACGTGCGCGCGGCCTGAGCGACCGGGCGGTGCACTTCGGCCACGCGCTCAAGAACACTCTGGTGCCGGTGATCACGATCACCGGGCTGCAGCTGGGCGCGATCATCGCTTTCTCGATCATCACCGAGACGGTGTTCCAGTGGCCGGGTATGGGCCTGCTGTTCATCCAGGCCGTGGGCTTCGCCGACATCCCGGTGATGGCGGCCTATCTGTGCCTGATCGCGCTGTTTTTCGTCGTCATCAACCTGGTCGTCGACCTGCTTTACTATGCGGTTGACCCGCGGCTGCGGATAGACCGTGCTGCCGCCGCAAGCTGAATCCGACATCGAGGAAACGCCATGAACGCGCCCGCCGAAAAGATCTCGTCTCCCGTGGAAAAAATCCGCGGCTACCACTCCGAGCTGCGCACCATCCGGCGCGACATCCACGCGCACCCCGAACTCGCGTTCCAGGAAAGCCGCACCTCCCAGCTGGTCGCCGACCAGCTCGCCTCCTGGGGCATAGAGGTCCACCGGGGCCTGGCGAAGACCGGCGTCGTGGGTGTCGTCAAAGGCAGAAAAACCGTCAGCGGCCGCGCGATCGGCCTGCGCGCCGACATGGACTGCCTGCCGATGCACGAGACGGGCAACATCCCGCACAAGTCGACGCACGCCGGCCGCATGCACGCCTGCGGGCACGACGGCCACACCACCATGCTGCTCGGCACGGCGCGCTATCTCGCCGAGACGCGGAACTTCGACGGCACGGCCTACCTGATCTTCCAGCCGGCCGAGGAAGGCGGCGGCGGCGGCAAGGTGATGGTCGAAGAAGGCCTGTTCGAGCGCTTTCCCGCCAACGAAGTCTATGCCGTGCACAACTGGCCCGGGCTGCCGCCCGGACAGATGGCGGTACGGCCCGGGCCGGTGATGGCGGCCACCGACGAGATCGTGGTCACGGTGCGCGGCAAAGGCGGCCACGCCGCCATGCCGCACCTGACCGTGGACCCGGTGGTGACCACTGCGCAGATCATCACCGCCCTGCAGACCATCGCCAGCCGCAACGTAAGCCCGCTGGATTCGATCGTCGTCACCATAGCGTCGATGGAGACGAGCCAGATGAACGTGTTCAACGTCATCCCGGACTTCGTCAAGCTGATCGGCACGGTGCGCACCTTCCGCCCGGAGACGCGCGTCATGGCCGAGAAGCGCATCAGGGAAATCGTCTCGGGCATTTCCAAGGCGATGGGGGGCAGCGCCGACGTCGAATACAAGCTCGGCTATCCGTCGACGATCAACACCGAACGCGAGGCGATGTTCGCGGCCAAAGTGGGCGAACGCGTGTTCGGCAAGAACAACGTGTTTACCGACGCCGAGCCGACGATGGGCGGGGAAGACTTTTCCTACATGCTGCAGGCGCGTCCGGGTGCGTATGTCTTCCTCGGCCAGGGCGGCGGGCCGAACAACTGCTTTTTGCACAACCCGGGCTACGACTTCAACGACGAGGTGATCCCGCTCGGCGCGGGCTTCCTCGCCGCTCTCGTCGAGGAATCGCTGCCGCTCAAGTAGCGGCTGGCATCGCCGCTTCAATTCGGTGAAATTCCAAGGTATTTGGAACGACGACCTCGCGTACAGCTTCCGCAACTCGCCGGTTGCGGTCGTGGCCGCGGTCCTGACCCTGGTCTGCGTCGGCGGCGCGCTGCTGGCGCCCTGGCTGGCGCCCTACAATCCTTTCGATGCCGCGTCGCTCGACCTGAACAGCGCCCTCGCACCGCCGGCGTGGACAGCGCAGGGCGCCGCGAGCCACCTGCTCGGCACCGACGACCAGGGCCGCGACATTCTTTCGACCATCATGTACGGGGCGCGCATATCGCTGGGCGTCGGGGCCGCAGCGGTGCTGTTCGCGCTCGTGCTCGGCGTGACGCTGGGCCTGGTGGCGGGCTATTTCGGCGGCAAGCTCGATTCCTTCATCATGCGCGTCGCCGACGTCCAGCTCTCCTTCCCCTCAATCCTGATCGCGCTGCTGGTCGACGGGGTGGCGCGCGTCGTGCTTCCGGGCGACCGGCACGATGAAATCGCGATCCCCGTCCTGATCCTGGCGATCGGCATTTCGGGCTGGGTGCAGTACGCGCGCACGGTGCGCGGCTCGACGCTGGTCGAGAAGAACAAGGAATACGTGCAGGCGGCGCGCGTCATCGGGCGCCATCCGCTGGCGATCATGCTGCGGCATTTGCTGCCGAACGTCATGGGTCCGGTGCTGGTGATCGCCACCATCCACATCGCGACGGCGATCATAACGGAGGCGACGCTCTCCTTCCTGGGCGTCGGGGTGCCGCCCACCCGGCCGTCGCTCGGTACCTTGATCAGCCACGGCAACGAATTCCTGATTTCCGGAGTATGGTGGATCGTGCTGTTTCCCGGCCTCGCGCTCGTGACGCTGGTGCTGTCGGTGAACCTGCTGGGCGACTGGCTGCGCGACGCGCTCAATCCGAAGCTGCGATGATCCTCGAGGTCAAGGACCTGCGCGTCGAGTTCCCGACCCGGCACGGCACGCTGGTCGCTGTCCAGGGTATTTCCTTCGCCATCGCGCCGGGGGAGGTGTTGGGCGTTGTCGGCGAATCCGGCGCGGGCAAGTCGCTGACAGGGATGGCGGTCATCGGCCTGCTCGAACCGCCTGGCCGAATCGCCGCGGGTGAAATCCGGCTCGACGGCGAACGCATCGACAATCTTCCGCAGGAAGCGCTGCGGCGCATCCGCGGCAGGCGCATCGGCGCGATTTTCCAGGACCCGCTCACCTCCCTGAATCCGCTCTATACCGTGGGCGAGCAGCTGGTGGAGACCATCCGCACCCACCTCGATAACGATGCCTCGGAAGCGCGCGCAAGGGCGCTTGCCCTGTTGCGCGAGGTCGGCATCCCGGCGCCGGAAGCGCGCATCGACCACTATCCGCACCAGTTCTCCGGGGGCATGCGCCAGCGCGTGGTGATCGCTCTCGCGGTCTGTGCCGAACCGCAGCTCATCATCGCGGATGAACCCACTACCGCCCTCGACGTCTCGATCCAGGCTCAAATCATCCAGTTGCTGAAAAAACTGGCTCGCGAACGCGGCACCGCGGTAATGCTGATCACCCACGACATGGGCGTGATCGCTGAAACCGCCGACCGCGTGGCAGTGATGTACGCCGGCCGCATCGCCGAGATCGGGCCGGTACGGGAAGTCGTCCGCGCCGCCCGCCACCCCTACACGGCCGGCCTGATGGGCTCGATACCGAAAATTCGCGATGCGACGCAGAAAAAGCACGCGCCCCTGGTGCAGATCGAAGGCGCCATGCCGCGGCTGAACGCGATCCCACCGGGCTGCGCGTTCCATCCCCGCTGTACCAAGGTCCTCGAACGCTGCAAGACCGAGCGTCCCGAGCCGCGTGCTGCGGGAGCGAATCTCACTGCGTGCTGGCTGTATGGCCCCGGCCCTGCTTAGTGGGGCGCAGGGGCCCCCACCCCTGCTTGCGCTTGAAAATCTGGGCCGGGACTTCGACGTATCGAAGCCCTGGCTGAACCGCGTCGTCGAAGGCGCGCCGCGGCAGCTGCTGCGCGCCGTGGACGGCGTCTCGTTCGAAGTACGCAGGGGCGAGACGCTGGCGCTCGTGGGCGAGTCCGGCTGCGGCAAATCCACGCTCGCGCGCCTGATCGTCGGCCTGTACGCGCCCTCCCGCGGCCGCATCCGGTTCGACGGCGTGGAAATCTCCGGCCCGGAAGCGCAGGCCGACACCATCCACCTGCGCCGCCGCATGCAGATGATCTTCCAGGATCCCTACGCGAGCCTGAATCCGCGCTGGCGCGTGCGGGAAATAGTCGCCGAGCCCATACTGGTTTTAGGCCTTTTGAAAGATGAAAACCAAATCAGCGGACGCGTCGCAGAACTCCTGACGCAGGTCGGGCTGGTGCCGGAGGATGGCGAAAAATATCCGCACCAGTTCTCCGGCGGCCAGCGGCAGCGGGTGTCGATCGCGCGAGCCCTTTCCGGACAGCCGGAATTCCTGGTGTGCGACGAGCCGACCTCGGCGCTGGACGTATCGGTGCAGGCGCAGATACTCAACCTGATGAGCGAGCTGCAGGCAAGGCTGGGCCTCACCTACCTGTTCATCTCGCACAATCTCGCCGTGGTTTCCCACATCGCCGACCGGATCGGCGTCATGTACCTAGGGCGACTGGTCGAGATCGCGGATGCGCAGGACCTGTTCGCGCGGCCCAGGCACCCTTACACCCGCATGCTGCTGGATGCCGTGCCCGATCTGGAAATGAGCGGCCGGCGGCGTACGCCGGTCGCGGGTGAAGTGCCCAATCCGCTCGCGCCGCCCGCGGGCTGCGCTTTTCATCCGCGCTGCCCGCATGCCAATAAGCGCTGCAAAACCGAGCTGCCGCGCCTGATATCGCGTGACGGCGCGGCCACCGCGTGTCACGCGGTGGAGGAAAACCGGATCTAGCGCTTGAATATGCCGCGCACGGCGCTGGTGACGCCGCCAACACCCTTTTTCGCGGCGTCGGCGGTGGACCCGACCACACCGCCGAGCAAAGCGGAGTAGTCGGCGTTCCAAGTCGGGTTGTCGAGCGCCCCGCTCAGCTTCACCGGTATGGTGATACCGGAAACATTGTCGCGGCCGCCCTGCCCCTTGGCGGTCGCCGCCAACGTGACTTTGGCCAGGTAATCGATCGTGTTGTTGCCGATGTCGAGGTTGCCCGCGCCGCCAAGGCGGAAGAACGGCGACAGGGCCTTCAGATCGTCATTGTGCGCAACGCCGTTATTGATCTTGAAGCTCCCGCTCATTTCCGAAAAATCGGTTTTCTGCGTCGGGTCGGCCTTCGGCTGCTTGCCGCCCAGCGCCGCCTTCGCGTTGCGCGCGCTTTCGGCAAGGTTGACGCCCTTGATCGCGCCATCCTTGATCACCACATGCGCGTTACCGACGAGCGCTCTCTCCAGCGCCGTCACGGTGCCGCCCGCGGTCTGCACATCGAGCGTCACGTTGCCGTGCCCGTCGATCGAATCCTTCTGCACAGCATCGTGCAGCAATGGCCCGAGCGCGACGTTCTGGATCGTCTCCTTGATGTGGATCTTGTTGCCATTGGCATCCGCCGCGAGCGCACCAGCGAGCGTGCCGCCGTACAGATTGGCCGTTTGCGGATCGACATCGAGCTTGCCGCCGTCCAGCTTCAGGTCCGCTTTCACGTTCTCCAGCTTGACGCGCTTCGCGGTCAGCGCGCCGATGGCGATTTTCCCGCTCATGGTCTTGCCTTTCAGCGCCGAAAGCTCGACGCGGTCGTCCGCCTTCGCTTCCTTCTTCTCCGGCAGGTAACGGTCCAGGTTCAGGCGGTCGAGGCTGAGATCAAATTTTGCCTTCAATGGCGCGAAATTCGTCAATTCGAGTTTGGCCTTCAGCGCTGCATCGTCGAGCTTGCCGGAAATGTCGGCCTGCAGGTCCTGCTTCGCCAGGTTCGCCTTGACAGCGCAGTCGAGCTTCGCCCTGGTCGCGATCCCGGCGGCCGCGGCGTCGACATCCAGGGATATCTTGGGGATCGTCAGCGCGGACGCCGTGCCTTCCACGGCAGCGATGAGGAGCTTCGCATCGATACTGCGCTGGGGGCCCTTGACCTGGATCGAGCCTTTCACCTCGGAACCGGAGGCCTTGGCCGGGGTGACCTCCACTTTCGGCGCGGAGAACTCGACCGTCACGGTATCCTGATCGAAGCGCCCCTTCAGCTGCGCGTCGAATTTGTCGAACGCGAACTCTTCATGGCCGAGATCGAATCGCAGCGCGCCGGAGGCCTGCGCCCTGAGATCGGCCTCCGGCTTCTTTCCTACGATCCGCGCCGACATCGACAGATCGCCCGGCGTCTGCCCGTCCAGGCGCCCGGTCTTCAAATTCAGGTCCGCCACGGACAGTTCCTGTCCGGTTGCTTCATCGCGCCACGCAAGCTGGATCTTCTGCACGTCCACCTCGGCGATACGCAGGTTGGGCGGCGCCTTGCCTTCGGCGGATTTCTCCCCGCCCTTGCCGGCCAGGTCGGCGAAATTCAGCGAACCGTCCCGGTGCCGCGCAAGGTTCGCCTTCAATCCGGATAGCTTGAGGGTTTCGATCGCGACCTCGCCCGAAAGCAAAGGCATGACGCGCACCGCGACCTCCGCCGAGTCGAGCGACAGGAAGGGCTTGTCGCTGCCCGGCTCGCTGAGCGAGGTCTTGCCCAGCGCCAGGCCGGCAACGGGAAACAGTCTCAGCTGCGGCACGCCGTCGATTTTCAGCGTGCGGTTTTTTGCCTTCATCGCCGCTTCCAGGCGCGTCTTGACGAATTGCCCGTCTACGACCGCCATCGCCGCGCCCAGGGCCACGGCGGCGAGCACGATCAGCCCGGCGATGCCGAACAGCAGGAATTTTATTGCTTTCATGGCGCCACCTTGTTTTTGTTGGCGATACCGAAGGGTACGTGACCTGTCGCGACGTGCTGGCGCGCGGACTCGACGTGCCCGCGCTGGTCGTCGAAGTAGAAGTCCGGCTGGAAGGCCTTGAGGAATTCGCCCTTGTCCAGGCCGCCGAGGAACAGCGCCTCGTCCACCGCGATGTTCCAGTCCATCAGCGTCCTCACCGCGCGCTCGTGCGCGGGCGCGCTGCGCGCGGTGACCAGCGCGGTGCGCACCCGCATCGGCACATCGGTGCCGGCGGCCGCCTGCATGCGGTGCAGGGCTTCCAGCAGCGGCTTGAACGGGCCCGGCGGCAGGGGTTTGAGCGCATGCGCCGTTTCGTGACGCGTGAACGCATCCAGGCCGTCGCGCTGGAACACACGCTCGGCTTCGTCGGAAAACAGCACTGCGTCGCCGTCGAAAGCGATCCGCACCTCTTCGTTGCGCCCGGCGGCCTGGGCCGATTCGGGAACCACGCGGGCAGCCGGAAAGCGTGCATCCAGCGCGCCCATGACGTCCTGCTCGTTGGCGGACAAAAAGAGATTCGCCCGCAGCGCATCCAGGTAGCGGTAGGGGCTGCGGCCGCGGGTGAACACGCCGCGCTCGATCTTCAGCCCCGCGCGCTCGGCAGAGCGGAAAATGCGCAGACCCGATACCGGGTCGTTCTTGGAAAGGATCACCACCTCCACGCGCTGCGCGTCGCTCGTGTTGAAGGCCTGCAGTTTTTTCACCAGGCGAAAGGCGACGCCTTCCTTCGCCGGCACGTCCATGCGCGAATACTGCAGGTCGATGTAGGCGCGTTCGCCCTGCGCGTCGAAGACACGGTTCTCCTCCTCGAAGTCGAACAGCGCACGCGAGGAGATCGCGACGACGAGTTTGCCTTCAACCGAGTACGGCATGGCCTCCGGTCCGTGATGGAGCGGGTAAAGGGAATCGAACCCCGCTAACCCTACTGATTCTAAGGGTTACAAGCTTTCATCTCAACGCAGAAGAACTCAGCGGTGGGCGCGGGACTTTGATCGTGTGGACCTTCGAGTTGGGCGTGGTGGAAGAAGCTGGATATACGTTTCGATAGACGCGGCAACCGTGAGGCACAGCACCTCCCGTCCCCGGGAACTCGCCCGGAACCTATCATCCTTGCACCCGGCCAACGTGGCACGTCGCATCAATTAGCCTATGATTGCGTCATGTCATCCTCAAACATCGTCGACGCCAAGGGCGATGACATTTTTGCGATTTCCCAGAAAGGCAATCGCGAACTGAAGTCGGTGGGCACGTCACTGTCCTCGGCGGAATTGCAGGTGCTCGTGCTAGTTGACGGTTTTTCTTCCGTAGCGGAGATCACGCAGCGGGCACCGAGTATCTCACGCGAAGAGGTCACCGCTGCCCTGCGCAAGCTGGTTGCCGGCAAGCTGGTCATCTCCATCAACGAAGCCGACGCCATGGGGTCTGGCTTCTCCACGATCGCCGTTCCTGCCGGGTTCTTCAGCACCATTACGGCGGACTCGAGCCCCGAGGTAGAAGGCGGCACGTCGATATTGAAGAGGAAAGGCTTTTACGTGCGCATCGCCCGCCGTCCGGCCAACGGGCGCGATGTCAAAGAGGGTTGGAAACCTACGATCCTTGTGGTCGATGACGATCCGGACTTGCAGAAGCTGATCCGAACGTATTTCCTGATGGAAGGCCTGATCCCGCGTGCGGCGCTCAAGCGCGACGACATCATCGTTGCCCTGCGCCAGCAGCCAGCGCCCGACCTAGTGCTGCTGGATGTGCAACTGCCTGACGCCAACGGCTTCGACATCCTCGCTCAAATGCGCCAGCACCCGGTGCTGAGGATCATGCCGGTCATCATGCTGACGGCGGAAGCGACGCGCGAAGCCGTGCTCAAAGGCCTGCAGGGTGGCGCTGACGGCTATGTCACCAAGCCGTTCGAACCGGACCTGCTGATCAATGCGGTGAAAGCCGTACTTGGGCTTTCCGCTCCGGCGGAAAAGAAGAAATAGCGCGACCGTTCTACTTCGCAGACTGCTTTACTTATTTTTCACCGGCACCCAAGTGCGCCTCGCGCGCTAGCGGCAGCAACAAAGCCAATATACCCCCGACCACGAACAGCCCGGTTACCACGAAGGCCAGGATCCGTACGTCGTAGTAAGTGCGCACGTCGTCGTCTACCCTTGCCCGCCGTATGTTGCGTGCAGTATCGAAGTAAAAAAGCGCGTGGGCGCGAACGGCCTCGATCGCCTGCTCCCCTTCGATGGCCTGCCGTGCAACCTTTGCGAAAATATGGGACTCATTGGCGCGATTTGGCTTGATGAGGTCCAGGCTGTAGACGCTCAATGAGCCGATGAGAGTAAAGACCAGCGCAATTCCGAAGTTGTAAAAAAGCAGGCTCCTAAGGCTCACGCTAATCATGGTGCATCTCCTCTATGCGCAGCCAGACTGAAGGACTTTCAGGCAGCTCATTCAGTGCACTAACGGGTTTATCGGGCACGTTGTATGGGGTTTGCAGCCGATAATCCAAGAACGAAGATTACTGCCCTTAGAGGCAGACTGCCTGGTATTCGACGGACTACGCCCAACTCGCCAAGTAGCGGTGTCTGTCTGGCATCATTGGACCTAAGCGGGCATCGTACAGTGGCAGTACCTTAGCTTCCCAAGCTAAAGACGCGGGTTCGATTCCCGCTGCCCGCTCCACCAGCCCCCGGCGTTTCCACCGCCCCCTGCGATCCACAGTGAAAGTTGTTCCTGAAGGGACCAAGATCCCGCGAAGCGGGCCTGATGCCGTTGCACCTCTCTATCGGGTTGATAGACGATGCTGAGGTCGGTCAGAGGTCGTGACCGACTCCAAGTAGGTCAATCCACCGCTGGAATCTTGGTCAACCAGCCCCGCTTGTCGCACCACTCCACGTCGCGCTGTCGGTAACTCCGCGAATTCCGAACCCTATCGGGGGTCAATCATCAGCTTAGGGAGGTGTTGGGCGGGCTCATCGCATCGGAAAAATACTAAGGGGTAACCCGCCTACGCTACCGCTCCATGGCGTGCCCGGTCTTCCGTCTGAGGATTTCCTGGACGCGCTTCAGGTCTTCAGTCGTGCGGCGGAACGCGGCGACGAGATCGCGATAATCGTCCATGATCTCGCGCCACTTCTCCTCGCGGATCGTCTGCTCGAGCCGCTTCGCCATCTTCGTCATCTCCCCGGCATGCGCCACTAGGCTGGATGCCTTCACCTCGTGGGCGAGGTGGCTCGCGGCCGCCAGATCCTCGGCCTCGATCGCCGTGCTCAGGCTCTCGAGCAGCGCGCCCGTGACCTCGAGAAACGAAGCGAGGATCCGCCCCGCATCGCCCGCGTCTTCTGTCGCGGCCAAGGGGCGCGCGACCCAGGTTCGCAGCACCCCCGCGAGTTCATCGCGATCGATAGGCTTGCCGATGAAGCCGTCCATCCCGGCGGCGATGCTTTCGGGCTTGCTTATCGATGTGTCCACCGCGGTGACGGCCACGATGGGGGTGTGGCGCCCGGTGCCGTATTCGAGGCGGCGGATGTGCCGCGCGGTCGCGTATCCGTCCATACCAGGCAGCATCACGTCCATGAGGACGAGCCGGTAGCGCTTCGTCTCCGTCGCGACGACGGCTTGCGGGCCATTGGAAACGAAATCCGCATTTACGCCGAAACGGTCGAGCAGCGCACCGATCGCCAGCTGGTTGGTTGCGTTGTCCTCGACAACAAGCACGGGTGCTTCTTTGCCCGGTTGCATGGGCCTCTGCGCAGAGGCGCGATGAAACGAGCCTGCAGCATACTCCGCGCTTATCGCGGCATACCTCTGCCGCAGGCAGCATTTTCTAGTCTGGGCGGACTAGCTGCCGAACTCCCGTCGCTTCCTCGGCGTGACCCGACGCTGAGAAGGCCAAAAGGAGGCCCTTCGTGCTTTGGAAAATCCGGCAAATCCTGATCAGCCCAAGTTCCGCACCCGGCGCGCAAGGCTGCGCCGGATCGAGGCGTAGGGATCGGTGGCGGGTTCCCAGAAGCCCGAGCGTTCGTGGGCCGACTCCTGCACCCGCTGCAGCAGCTGCTCGGCGGACTCGCCTGCGGCGGCGAGAGCCCGCGAGATCTGCTCCACGATTTCGAGCGCTTCCTCATCCACGTCCGTCTTCGCCCGGCGTACCGTGGCTTCGCAGCCCTTCAGCAGCATGGCAAGTTCGCGCGAGGCGTTCAACGCGCGCAGCGTGGCTGCGGAGTGTCGTGCCGCGGCTGCGGCGGTGGGCGAGCGATCCTCGGTGCTTGGCGTCATGGCGGCCCCCTGGGCGATGGAACTGAGTGCTACTGTGGCGGTGCCAGCTTTCAGGCAATCCGCGCCGACCGCCTCCCGGGATAGTCCGATCGGACTACGTCGCGCTGCATCAAGCCGTGCCGGATCATCGATTTCGCTCGATCCGGCCCTCCTGCTCAGTCTCGCCTTGCTGTTTCAGGCGCTCGAATTTGATCATAGCAAGCGCCATCCGGATGCGAGCCGCGTTCAACTCGCCGGCCGGATGATCGAGAACATCTACCAAATATCGCTCGGCGGCGGCGAGTTTCGTCAGAACTGGAAGGTGCAGCGTTTTCTGGTACATGGCCTGCGAGATATGTGGAAGGTTTCGCGCTCTACGATAACGGGCACCAATTAAAAGCGTGTGTAGTTGCACACGGAAATTGCTAGTCCATTTAACCCATTTGTAGCGCAGCAGCGACTCAAAAATTCAAAATGCAACGACAGACGTCCTGATTGGAAATTGCTATGGTCATGGACTGCTCATATACCGCGCACACCATGTCTTTGAAAACGATGAGTGATCCCGTTGTGTCCAAACTCGCGAGTGCGCAGGAACACTTGCAGTACGTACTCGATCACCCGTCGAACGGCTTGGATCTGGAGCGCATCCGGATGGCGATCTCTCTGATCGAATTCGAGCGCTCGAAACAGCATGACGAGGCCAGGCAAAAAGCCCGGGCCGAGCGCATCGGATGACTGCTCAGCGTTCGCTGTCTTTTCATACTGATTCCGCTGAACTTTCTTGATCATCCTCGACCGGTCACCCACCGTCGGGACACCTATCTGTGGTTGACCAGGTCGAAGTATGGAGCGGGCTGCGAGGATCGAACTCGCGTCTCGAGCTTGGGAAGCTCGGGTACTGCCACTGTACGAAGCCCGCTTAGCTCCAATGATGCCAGACAGACACCGCTACTTGGCGAGCCGGGTGTTGGAGACCTCTAGAGGCCGGTGAATCCTGGGAGCCCGCTGATTCCGCTGCGGGTCAAGTTCAATGGCGGAAAACAAAAAAGCCGCGGTTGGCCGCGGCTTTCAGAAAAACCCGTCGCAGGGCTGCTACTGGATTCTGCGCAGGTCCGAGGGCGAGAGGGAAGCCATCATCTCCCAGAGCTTCGGCTGCGACGCCGCGACCTTCTGCACATCCGCGGGTCGGAAAACGATCGTCAGGCCCTTGTTCTTCGCGTTGGTGCCCCGGCTGCGCAGATCCGAGAACCGGGCGCCGATGGGGCGGCCGTCGACGTTGCGGATAATCGCGCCGTCCTTGGATTGCTCTTCGTAGCCGACCACTTCGCCATTCTCGCCAAGCATCGGCGTGTAAAGCGCGACCTGCACCATCACCTCGCCGGTCTGCTCGTTGCGGAGCATTTCCTTGTAGCCGATTACATAGCCCTGATCGTTCCTCAGCGCGTCTTTGCGCACGACGCCGTAATCGGTCAGCGTGGAGCAACCGCCGATCAGGAAGCACGCAGCGACTAAAAACGTTCTGGCAGTCATGTTTTTCTCCTTACCATTCCCTACTGCAGCGCAGACTACTCCTTTTGTCCGTCCAACAGCAGGGAAAAATGCCTGTTTTGATGTATTGCTTTAAGTATATGCTGCGTGGCAGCATATCCACAAGTCATTGGCGTCATTGTATTATTCTCCACATGATCGTAATCCAGGTAAATGGTCACACTAAGCATTACGACCAGCCGCTGGCGGTTTCAGAGCTGCTCGCCCAGATGGCGCTCGGCGGCAAGAAAATCGCGGTGGAACGCAACGGGGAGATCGTGCCGCGCGGCGCGCACGGCTCCACGCTGCTGCTCGACGGCGATCAACTCGAAATCGTCGCTGCCGTCGGGGGAGGATGAGATGGACGATCCGCTCGTCGTCGCCGCAAGGAAATTTTCCTCGCGGCTGCTGGTCGGCACCGGCAAGTACAAGGACTTCGCGCAGACGCGCGCCGCGATCGAGGCTTCGGGAGCGGAGATCGTTACCGTGGCCATCCGCCGCACCAACATCGGCCAGACCAGGGGCGAGCCTTCGCTGCTGGAATTCCTGCCGCCTTCGAAGTTCACCTACCTGCCGAACACCGCGGGCTGCTACAGCGCAGGCGACGCGGTCCGCACGCTGCGTCTCGCGCGCGAATTGCTGGACGGTCACGACCTGGTCAAGCTCGAGGTGCTGGGCGATCCGAGTTCGCTTTACCCCAACATGCCGGAGACGCTGGCGGCGGCAAAAACCCTCGTCGCCGAGGGATTCAAGGTGATGGTCTACTGCTCGGACGACCCGATCCAGGCGAAGATGCTGGAAGAGATCGGCTGCGTCGCGGTGATGCCGCTCGCCTCGCTGATCGGCTCTGGCATGGGCATACTCAATCCCTGGAACCTGCAGCTCGTGATCGAGCGCGCCGGCGTGCCGGTGCTGGTGGACGCCGGCGTGGGGACCGCGTCGGACGCCGCGATCGCGATGGAACTGGGCTGCGACGGCGTGCTGATGAATACCGCGATCGCCGCGGCGAAAGACCCGGTCCTGATGGCCCGCGCGATGAAGAAAGGCGTGGAAGCCGGCAGGGAGGCGTTTCTCGCCGGCCGCATGCCTAAGAAACTCTACAGCGCCGCGCCCTCGTCGCCAACCGAAGGCACGATCGCGCCCACCGAGCCGAAGGCGAGCCTGACACGATCGAAAGCGGCGTAAGTCGCCGCGCCACGCCGCGGCGATCCCTCATGCGGCAGATTCGAAGCTACGTCCTGCGCCAGGGCAGGACCACGCCTTCGCAGCAACGCGCGCTGAACGACCTGCTGCCGCGTTTCGGCATACCGTTTTCAGGTTCTTTTCTCGACCCAAAAACGCTGTTCGGCAGATCGGCGCCCGTCGTTCTCGAAATCGGCTCCGGGATGGGCGAGACCACGGCTGAGATTGCGGCGGCCAACCCGCACATCGACTTCATCGCCGTCGAAGTACACGGCCCCGGCATCGGCAGCCTGCTGAAAAAAATCGCAGCCCTCGAGTTGAACAACCTGCGCGTCATCCGGCACGATGCCGTCGAGGTGCTGGGGCAGATGATCGCGGACGGTTCCCTCGCCGGCATCCACCTTTTTTTTCCGGACCCCTGGCCGAAAAAACGCCATCACAAGCGGCGCCTGCTGCAGCCGCCCTTCGCGGAGCTGGCGGCGCGCAAGCTCGCGCCCGGCGGCTATTTCCACGCCGCCACCGATTGGGCGGAATACGCCGAGCAGATGGCGACCGTGCTTTCTGCAGAGCCCCTGCTCGAAAAGGCGGGCCAGGTAAAAAACCGCCCCGCCACCAGGTTCGAGCGCCGCGGCATCGGCCTCGGCCATCCGGTGCGCGACCTGCTATTCCTGCGCCGGAAGGAATAGCTCGACGAGGTCGTTCAGGAATCGCCGCCCCAGCGCCGTCGGGCGAACGCGCTGCGCGCTGCGCTCCAGCAGGTTTTTTTGTTCCGCGGCCTTGAGCCGCGATTCGATCGACGACAGCGGCAGGCCGCAACGGGCGGCGAACAGCTCGGCCGGAAAGCCCTCGACCAGGCGCAGCGCATTGAGCATGAATTCGAACGGCAGCTCGGCCGGGGGAATGACGCGATTTTCGGCTGCGGCATCGCCAGCCAGGTATTCACGCGGCTGCTTTGCCCTCTCGTGGCGGGTGACGCGGTCGGCGAAGCTCAGCTTGCCGTGCGCGCCGGCGCCGAGGCCGAGGTAATCGCCGAACTCCCAGTAGTTCAGGTTATGCCGGCAACGATGGCCGGGCCGGGCGAACGCCGAGGTCTCGTAATGTCCGAATCCTGCCTGCGCCAGCGTTTCCTCGGCCATGAGCTGCATGTCCGCGACGGCGTCGTGCTCCGGCAGCCCGGGCGGATGGGAGAAAAAAACCGTGTTCGGCTCGATCGTTAGCTGGTAGGCGGAAAAATGCGGCGTGCCGTGGCGCACGCCCTCCCCGATGTCTGCCCGCGCCATGACCGGCGTCTGTCCCGGCAACCCGTACATGAGATCGATGTTCACGTTGCCGAAGATTTCTAGCGCCATCCCGATTGCGCGCCGCGCTTCGTCCGCGGAGTGGATGCGCCCGAGCGCCTTGAGCATTGCATCGTCGAAGCTCTGCACGCCCAGCGAGAGCCGGTTCACGCCCGCCGCACGATAGCCCTTGAACCGCTCCGCTTCCGCTGTGCCTGGATTTGCCTCGAGCGTGATTTCCGCATCGGGCTCGACGGGCAGGCGCGCCCTGAAGCCTGCCAGCAATTCATCGATGGCAGCGGCGGAAAACAGGCTGGGCGTGCCGCCGCCGATGAAAATGGAATGGATCCGCCGGCCCCAGACGGACGGCAGGGAGGCTTCAAGATCGCGGGTCAGGGCCTGCAGGTACTCCCGTTCGGGGAGTTCCCCCGACGCGCCCTGCGCGTTCCTTGTCTGTTCATGCGAATTGAAGTCGCAGTAGGGGCATTTGCGCACGCACCACGGCAGATGGACGTACAGCGACAGCGGTGGCAACGCCGCGAACTTCACCTGCCGCATGTCTCTTAGCACCGCGCTCATCGGATTTTCAGCATCTCCAGCAGCTTCGCGAGCGCCTGGCCGCGATGGCTGATGCGGTTCTTTTCCGCCGGGTCGAGTTCCGCGGCGGTCTTGTCCAGTTCGCTTAGGTAGAAGTACGGGTCGTAGCCGAAACCGTTGCTGCCGCGCGGCGCTCGCGCAATTTTTCCGTGCCACTCGGCTTCCGCGATCAGAGGCTGCGCGTCCCCGGGGCCGCGCATCAGCACCAGCACGCAGACGTAGTGCGCGCGGCGATCGTCGTGCGCGGACATCTCGGCGAGAAGCTTTTGATTGTTTCTAAGATCCGACCTGGGTTCGCCGGCGTAGCGCGCGGAGCGGACTCCCGGCGCGCCACCCAGCGCATCCACGCAAAGTCCGGAATCGTCTGCGAGCGCCGGCAAGCGCGTCGCGAAACAGGCATGGCGCGCCTTGGCGACCGCATTCGCCAGGAAAGTGTCGTACGGCTCTTTCGCCTCGGTGACGCCGAGCTCGACCTGCGTGATGACCCGGGTGCCAAATGGTTTTAGAAGCTGCTCGATCTCGGCTTTCTTTCCAGGATTGCCGGAAGCAAGAACGATGCTCTTCACAATCCCGCTTCTACAACCCTAACGCGCGCCGTTGCTGGGCCACCAGTTCTGCAATACCCCTCCCGGCGAGCGCGAGCAACTGGTCGAGTTCGGCGCGCGCAAAGGCTTCCCCCTCGGCGGTCCCCTGCACTTCGACGAAGCGGCCGCCGCCAGTCATGACCACGTTCATGTCGGCCTGGCAGGCCGAATCCTCGGGATAGTCGAGGTCGAGCACCGGGACGCCCTCGTAGATGCCCACCGAGACGGCGGCGACGAAATCCTTCACCGGCAGCGACGCGATCATTCCCTTGCCGCGCATCCAGGCGAGTGCGTCGTGCACGGCGACGAACGAGCCCGTGATCGCCGCGGTGCGCGTGCCGCCGTCGGCCTGCAGCACGTCGCAATCGACGTGCATCGTGTTCTCGCCGAGCGCGGAAAGATCGATCACCGCGCGCAGCGCCCTGCCGATCAGGCGCTGGATCTCCTGGGTGCGGCCGGACTGCTTGCCGCGCGCGGCCTCCCGGTCGCCACGCGTGTGCGTCGCCCGCGGCAGCATGCCGTATTCCGCAGTCACCCAGCCGCGGCCCTTGTCGCGCAGGAACGGCGGCACGCGCCCTTCCACGCTTGCGGTGCACAGCACCCTGGTATCGCCGAATTCGACCAGCACCGATCCCTCGGCGTGCCGGGTGTAGCCGCGCGTCATCCGCACCGCGCGCAGTTCGTCGGCCCTCCGGCCGCTCGGCCTCATTCTCGACGGCTCATTTCTTTCCCGGCTCGTGCTTCTTCAGCGCCTTCTTGATCTCGGCGATCTGGCGCTCGATGTCCGCATCGGTCATGTGCATGAAGTCCGGATCGGTGGCGGTGAAATCCTTCACGTCGGTCGGCATCTCGTCCATCGGCACCGTTACCGGCTCCTCGGGGGCCGGCACCGCCTTGTCGTGCCACTCGATCGCCAGCACTGAAACGTTGTCGCAGCGGGCGCCGGCGCGGGCCTCGGCGAGCATGATCAGCTCCGGAAACGCGCGCCGCATGTCCTTGCCGAGCAGCCCCATCAGCAACTGGCGCTGCGTCAGCGGGCCCCAGAATCCGTCCGAGCACAGCAGCACGATGTCGTTCTGCGCGAGGCGCGCATGCGCGGTCGGCTCGACCCTGGGCGCGCGCGGACCGCCGAGGCATTGCAGGAGCTTGTTGCGGTCGGGATGGGTCGCCGCCGCCTCTTCGCGGATCCTCCCCGCATCGATCAGCATCTGCACCGGCGTGTGGTCGCGGGTGCGAGTCAGGATCCGCCCGTCGCGGATGACGTAAAGGCGCGAATCGCCGACGAACGACCAGGAGGCGTAGCCGTCCTGCACCAGGCAGGCGACCACGGTGGTGCGCGGCGAACTCGCCAGTCCCTGCCGCGCCGACTGGTGGACGACCATGGCGTGCGCGCGGCCGATGCCGCGGAACAGGAACGCATCCGGGTCGGCGATTTTCGTTTTCGCCTCGTTCTTGAATGCGCTGCCGAGACAATCCACGGTGATCTGTGCCGCGACGTCGCCATGCGCATGCCCGCCCATGCCGTCGGCCACCACGAGGAACAGCGAATCCTTGGTGTGCCAATGCGCCAGGCGGTCCTGCTGGTAGGGCCGCTTGCCGATACGCGTGTCCTGGAAAATCGCGTACTTCATCGCGGCATCATCTTCCGGTAATCGTCCGTTTCATGCATCAGCCCTTGATCCGGCGCAGGATCGCGTCCTTCCATTGATCGAGAATCGGCGCCTCGCCGTGGAACCCCGGCTCCTTTTCCCCCAGCAACGCTTTCTGCAGCGCGAACACGCTCTGCGGGCGCTCCAGATGGTCGGG
Source organism: Burkholderiales bacterium (assembly GCA_035308765.1). Taxonomy (GTDB): domain Bacteria; phylum Pseudomonadota; class Gammaproteobacteria; order Burkholderiales; family SG8-39; genus RBG-16-66-20. Next base: position 11,054 of record DATGGA010000027.1, on the reverse strand, counting down.
GCGCAGGCACCAGTCTATGGTGTCCAGTAGCTCAGCGGAATACTTGCCGGCCCAGCCCTTGCGCGCGCTTGTCATCTTGTCCTTCTCCAGGCGCTGCGTCGCAACAGGCGGGCCGACGCCGGCGAGGCAGGCGTACATCGAGGCGCCGATGGAATAGATATCGCTCCAGGGACCGAGCTTGGCGCGGTCCCGATGATGCTCGGGCGAGGCGAATCCGGGCGTGAACATCGGCGGCAGCTTGAGGCCGTCCACCGTGAGCGTCTGGCGCGCGGCGCCGAAGTCGATCAGCACCGGGTTGCCGTCGTTGCGGACGTAAATGTTGCCCGGCTTGATATCCAGGTGCAGCAGCTTGTTGGTATGCACTTCGCGCAGGCCGTTCAGCAGGTTGACGAAGGTGCCGCGCATCCAGTCTTCCTTGATGGCGCCGCTCTTCTTCTGGATGTGCTCCTGCAGCGTGCGGCCGCGCTCGTAGCGCATCACGAGGTACACCGTTTCATTGGCGCGGAAGAAGTTGATCACGCGCACCACGTTCGGATGCGACAGCGTCGCCAGCGTCCGGCCTTCCTCGAAGAAGCATTTCAGGCCGTAGCGGAAGGTAGGGAGATTTTCCTCCGGCACCACCGGCGCGGGGTTGTCGCGGGTGCGCAGCGCGAGCGTCGCGGGAAGGTATTCCTTGATCGCCACCGGCACCTCGTTCTCGTCGTGCGCGAGATACACGAATGAGAAGCCGCCGGAGGCGATGAGTCGGAGAATCCTGTAGTTTTCGAGCGGGAAGCCTTCCGGCAAGGGCTGGTTGGCTTGGGAGGACATCTCACCTATGATACCTGCATCCCCATGATCTACAGCATGACCGGCTACGCCGTTGCGAGTGCCGATTCGCCCCGCGGCGCACTGGCGCTGGAGCTGCGCACGGTGAATTCGCGCTTCCTCGACATGCAGTTCCGGGTCGCAGAGGAACTGCGCGCCGCCGAGCCGATGCTGCGCGAACTGATCTCCGGGCGGATAGCGCGCGGAAAAGTGGATTGCCGCCTGTCCTTCGGAAATTCCGCTCCTCAGACGCAAAAACACCTCAATCTGCAGGCGATGACGCAGCTGCGCGATCTTACGGCCGAGGCCGCCAGCGCTTTTCCCGGCGCCTCGTCGCTGCGCATCGTCGACGTGCTGCGCTGGCCCGGCGTGCTCGCCGAGCCCGCCGCCGACGAAGACGGCACGCGCGCCGCGGTGGATCGCCTGTGCCGCGACGCGCTCGATGAGCTGTGCGCCGCTCGCGGCCGCGAAGGCGCCAAGCTCGCCGCGATCCTGCTGGGCCGGGTCGCCGACATGCGCAAGCGCCTGGCCGAAGTGGCGCCGCTCGTGCCCGAGGCGGTGGCAGCGCATCGCGCCAGGCTCGCCGAACGGCTGCGCGAGGTGCTGGATGCTGGCATCGAAGACCGCATCCGCACGGAGATCGCGCTGTTCGCCGCCAAGAGCGACGTCGACGAGGAAATCACGCGGCTCGCGACGCACCTCGACGAGGTCGAGCGCGTACTGGCCAGGGGCGGCGCCGCCGGCAAGCGGCTGGATTTTCTCGCCCAGGAACTCAACCGCGAGGCAAATACCCTTGCGTCCAAGGCGGCAGGGCTGAAAATAGCAGACTGCGCACTGGAGTTGAAACTGCTGATCGAACAAATCCGCGAACAAGTGCAAAACATCGAATGAGTGGACTTTTGTTCGTCATTACCGCTCCCTCCGGGGCAGGCAAGAGCTCGCTGATTGACGCGCTGCTCAAGGAAGATCCGCACCTGCGGCTGTCGGTTTCCTACACCACGCGCGCGCCGCGCCCGGGCGAAGTGAACGGCCGCGAGTACCACTTCGTCGACGAAAAGACCTTCATCGCCATGCTCGATCGCGGCGAATTCCTCGAGAGCGCCGAAGTGCACGGCAACCGCTACGGCACTTCTCAGGCGGTGATCCGCGAGGCGCTCGCGCGCGGGCAGGACCTGATGCTGGAGATCGACTGGCAGGGCGCGCAGCAGGTGCGCACGCTCTACCCGGAGTGCGTCGGCGTCTTCATCCTGCCGCCGGCGGTGGCCGAACTGGAGCGCCGCATGCGCGCGCGCGGCCAGGACTCCGATGCGGTGATCCGGCGCCGGCTGGCCAGCGCGGAAGACGAAATCTCGCACGCGCCGGAGTTCAATTACGTTATAATTAACAAAGACTTCAATGTCGCCAAGCAAGATTTGCAGGCGATCATCCGGGTCGAGCGCCTGCGCAAGGCGCGAACGCAGCAAAGCCCGTCCTGAAACCCTGACTTCGAAGGCAGACCATGGCCCGTATCACCGTCGACGATTGCCTCAAGCGCATTCCGAACCGCTTTCAGCTCACGCTGACGGCGACCTACCGCGCGCGCCAGCTGAGCTCCGGCGCCTCGCCGCTGGTCGAGCCGAACCGCGACAAGTTCACCGTGATCGCGCTGCGCGAAATCTCGGTCGGCAAGATCGGCATCGAGGTATTGCGGCGCAATCCGCCGATGCCCGCGGTGGCTCCGCAAGTTGCGCCGCCGCCTGCCGCGGTTCCGAACGAGGCCTGAACCTTGATTGCCGGGCGGGGGACCCGGCAGCCTTGAATACCAACTCACCGGTATTGGGGTCTACACTTCCCTCATGTCCGCTGTTTCAGTTCTGGATGAGTCCCGCTTCGGCTACCTGAAGCCGGCCGACGTCGCCCGGGTGGCGGAGGCTTACCGTTTTTCCGGGGCCGCACACGCGGGGCAGACGCGCCAGTCGGGCGAGCCCTACATCTCCCATCCGCTGGCCGTGGCCGAGATTCTCGCCGGCTGGCACCTGGACGGCCAGGCGCTGGTCGCGGCGATGCTGCACGACGTGATGGAAGACACCCTGGTCACCAAGGCCGAGATCTCCGACACCTTCGGCAAACCCGTCGCCGACCTGGTCGACGGCGTATCCAAGCTGGACAAGATCGAATTCCAGTCGGCCGAGGATGCGCAGGCTGAGAACTTCCGAAAGATGCTGCTGGCGATGGCGCGCGACGTGCGCGTCATCCTGATCAAGCTCGCGGACCGTCTGCACAACATGCGCACGCTGGCCGCGGTCGCACCCGCCAAGCGCCGGCGCGTGGCGCGCGAGACGATGGAGATCTACGCGCCGATCGCCAACCGCCTCGGCCTGAACGAACTGTTCCATGAGCTGCAGGAACTCGCCTTCTCCCACACCCACCCGCTGCGCTACCGCGTGCTCTCCAAGGCGACGCGCGCGGCGCGCGGCAACCGGCGCGAGGTGGTCGGCAAGATCGAGGCGGCGATCAAGGCCAGGCTGGCGGAGAGCGGCGTCGCCGCCGCGGTCAACGGGCGGGAGAAGCACATCTACTCGATCTACCGGAAGATGATCGAGAAGCACCTGTCGTTCTCCGAGGTGCACGACATCTACGGCTACCGCGTGGTGGTGAAGGACACCGCCACCTGCTACCTCGCCCTCGGCGTGCTGCACGGTCTGTACAAGCCGGTGCCCGGCAAATTCAAGGACTACATCGCGATCCCGAAGGCGAACGGCTACCAGTCGCTGCACACCGCGCTGATCGGGCCCTACGGCGTGCCGGTCGAGATCCAGCTGCGCACCCAGGAGATGCACCAGCTGGCCGAGGCCGGCGTCGCTTCGCACTGGATGTACAAGAGCGACGTGGACTCGCTCTCGGAGTTGCAGAAGAAGACCCACCAGTGGCTGCAGTCGCTGCTGGAGATCCAGAGCCAGTCGGGCGATTCGCAGGAATTCCTGGAGCATGTGAAGGTCGATCTCTTCCCCGACGAAATCTACGTCTTCACGCCCAAAGGCCGCATCATGTCGCTGCCACGCGGCGCCACCGCGGTGGATTTCGCGTACGCGGTGCACACCGACATCGGCAACAAATGCGTCGCGGCCAAGGTGAACGGGGAGCTGGTGGCGCTGCGTGCCGAACTGCGCAACGGCGACCGCATCGAGATCATTACCACCGGCTATGCCAAACCCAATCCGGCGTGGCTGCAGTACGTGAGGACGGGGAAAGCGCGCTCCAACATCCGGCATTTCCTCAAGACCATGCAATACGACGAGTCGGCGGCGCTCGGGGAGCGCCTGCTCGAGCAGGCGCTCAAGGCCGCCGGCCATTCGCCCGCGGAGATCGACGAGCAGAGCTGGGACCACGCGGTGCGCGACACCGGCGCGCACTCGCGCCAGGAAGTGCTGGCCGACATCGGCATGGGCCGGCGCCTGCCGGCGGTAGTGGCGAGGAAGCTGCTGCGCAAAACCGAGCGCGAGGAAGCCAAGAGCGGGATGCCGAAGAGCGCCGGCGCCAGCATCGTGATCCGCGGCAGCGAGGGCATGGCGGTCCAGCTCGCCGGCTGCTGCCGGCCGATCCCCGGCGACGCGATCGTCGGCTCGATGAAGAAAGGCCAGGGCCTCGTGGTGCACACCGCGGAATGCAAGCACGCGCTGCGCTCGCGCCGCATCGAGCCCGAACAGTGGATCGACGTCGAGTGGGACCGCCAGCCGAGCCGGCTGTTCCAGACCGCGGTGCGCGTGACGGTGACCAATCAGCGCGGCGTGCTCGCCAAGGTCGCCTCCGAAATCGCCGACGCCGGCTCCAATATCGACGCCATCAGCATGGAGGAAGACCGCGCGCTCTTCACCACCATGCTGTTCGTGCTCGAAGTCGGCAACCGCCAGCACCTCGCGCGCGTGATGCGCGCGTTGCGGCGCCTGCCCGAAGTGGAGAAGCTCGCCCGGGTGCGGGAATAGCGTTGCGGCGCCGCCACTGCGGCTGCGCAGAGCAACGACAGCACAATCTTGGTATTTTTCATGGTCTATATGCCCGAATGTCCGCTTTCGGCCAGAAGCAAACATTCACGAGTAACTCGGACTTGGTACTACCGTTCGCGAGTGGGTCAGCCGGTCATTGATCTGGACCTAGTCGCATGCAGTCGAATTAGCGAGCGTAACGTCACCAAGTACCTAGGCTGTAAACCGGTCGCCCTGGAATCGCATCAACATCCTGCCGATCAAATATTCGCGCTGAGAAAGCTACCGTATCGTGGATTCGGTGCGTGGTAGCACAGCCGCTTAACAAAAAAATGGCGCCGATCACGGCTACAGTTATTTGCATTACCGATACTCCCTAACCACCAATAGAAGTGCGGGTAGCCCGTTTGCCGAACGTCTGCTTTGGGTCGAAAGCGGTCATTCGCCGACCCTATCGCATCATCTCATCGGGGCCAGCTTTATGGGATTGACCCTCGAACGCAACCCAGCCTAAACTCGTTCTCTCCGCGGAGGATTCGCCATGTCGAACGTTTCTCGCGACGGTTGCCGAGGCCTGATCTGGGCTTTTCTCGCGCTCACCGCGCTGCCGGCGGCGGCTCAAAAATCGCTCATTTACGTGACCAACAGCGCCGGCGACAGCATCCATGTCATCGACCCGGCCAGCCGGAAGGTGGTCCAGGAGATCAAGGGCATCGAGGCACCTCATGGAATCGATTTCTCGCCCGACGGCAATCGGATCTACGTCAGTGACGAGGCCGAAAGTACGCTTGACGTGTTCGACCGCAGGACGGGCCGCTCCATCGCCAGGGTGAAACTGAGCGGCCACCCCAACAACATAGCGGCGACGAAAGACGGCGGGCGCGTGGTGGTCGGCATCGCCGAGGACCCCGGCGCGCTCGACGTCATCGACACCGCTTCGCTGAAGCTCGCCAAAACGATTCCGGTGCATGGCCGGCTGCACAACGTCTACGTCACGCCGGACAACAGGTACGTCGTGACCGGCTCCATCCGCACCAAGATGCTGACGGTGATCGATCTCGCGACCGAGCAGGTCGCCTGGGAGCTAAAGCTCGACGAGGGCCTGCGGCCGATGGCGATCGAGGCGGGACCGGACGGCGCGACGCGCCGCATCTACGCGCAATTGTCGAACCTGAACGGCTTCGCGGTGATCGATTTCGCGGCGCGTAAGGAAGTGGCGCGCGTCGAACTACCGGACAGCGGCTTCGGCGTCGCCGAACGCCGCATGGATTCGCCGTCCCATGGCATCGGCGTCGCGCCCGGCGGCAAGGCCCTGTGGGTCACGAGCATCGCGGCCAACGCGGTGTTCGCCTACTCGCTGCCGGACCTGAAGCTGCTCGGCCAGGCTGCGCTGCCGGAATTGAAGCTGTCCGGGCGCAAACCCATCGGCGCGGTGCCGAACTGGGTGACCTTCACGCCCGACGGCAAATTCGTCTACATCAGCAACGCGGCGGCAAGGTCCGTGTCCGTCGTGGACGCCGGCGCCATGAAGCTGGTTGCCACCGTTCCTGTCGGCGAAGTGCCCAAGCGCATCAATACGCTCGTACTCCCCTAGCCGCCCCGGTTCTATTTCCGCGGACCACCGCGCACCCACGCGGCGATCGCCTTCCAGGCCGGGTCGTCCTTCGATGCAAACTGCCTGCCTCCCGAGTGGTAAGCGTCGCCGCCCGCTTCGGGTGCGAGCGGGTGAACCGGGAGCAGCCCCGCGTCCGGATTGCCCGGCGCAACGAGGCGCGAGGCCATTTCGAAATTGCGGCGCGACTGCTCCTCAGTCCAGGTCTTTGCGCCGGGCGCGAGCGTCTCCAGGCGGAACGCGCTGTTGGTCCGCTCGGAATGGCAGACGACGCATCGCGTATGGCCGGGCCGCTTCTGGAGGAAGATCGGCTGGACGCTCGCCTTGAAGACTTCGTAATCCAGGGCCTGCGCACCCGCACCCAAAGGAGCGAAGGCCATCAGAAAAATTGCCGCGCGCGCAAGAATGATCATGACTCACGCTCCCTATTTCGGTCGGACCCGGAATGAAGTTTACGCTTTCGCCGCTTTGGGTCGAAAGCGGTCATTCGACTATCTGTTTTCCCCGGCGAACTGAGCGGAGTTGCTTAGATCTGTTGCTTCTCAAATCGTGCATCCCGTCATAAACCGCTCTCTCGATAGCAGATGAATCTGCCTGTTTGTCCTTCAAGGACAGCGATTGCTTGTTCTTCATCGTTCTTTCGTCGCCCTTATCTGATGGCGTGTCCCCGGTGCGCGGAACACGTTTCTCTATTGGCAATTCGCTCATAGATCCCTCATTTCTATCCGAGAGAGCACTAAGCCGCGAGGAGGACTGCTCTCGACGCGTTCATACGTAAATGTCCGAACGTCTTCATCGCCTCTTTTTCAGTCCAGCGGTTCCAATTTCACGATGGAAGCGCCGTGGTTGCTGCCAGCCCAGAAGGTCACCGGCGTGGTCGAGTTGTCGACGAACACGCGCCGGATGTTGGTGGTCCGCGGCAGCAGGTAGGCGACGCTGTGGCCGGTGCGCGTGTCGAGCCGGGTCACCTGGTCCGTGATCATCGATCCCGTCCAGGCCTCCTCGTTCCGGTCGATCGCGACGTCGTAGGGCGACGACCAGCGCGGCGCGACCGGCCACTCCTTGAACTGCCCGCTGCGCGTGTCGAGCATGGCGATGCGGTCGCCGCGATACTCGGCGAACCAGAGCCGGTCCTGGGCGTCCATCATGCCCCGCCGCGGCGCGGATGCCGGTGTCGGAATCGCGAACAATCTGACCTCGCCCGTCTTCGCGTCGATGCGGCCGATGTGGCGCTGGCGGAAGTCGGTGAAGTAGGCGTTGTTCTGCGAATCCGGGATCACGTCGTAGATGTTGTGCGGCTCGCCCCTGGGCGCGCCCTTGAACGGCTCCCAGGTCTCCACCTTGCCGGTGGCGAGGTCGAGGCGGTGCACGCCGGCAAAGCCATTGTTCTGCGTCCACACCTTGCCGTCCACGTGCGAGAACTGCGCGCTGACCATGTTCACCTGCGCGGCGTCGATGTCCTGGTCGGGCGGCAGTGTCCAGGTGGTGAACTTCTGCGTCTTGCGGTCGAACTTTACGATGACCGCCTGGTACATGTTGCCCAGCCACAAGTTGCCGTCCCTGTCCGGGCGCAGGCCGAGTAGACCGGTCGGGAAGCCCGGCTTCTGCTCCGCGATCGGAAACTCCGTGACCCTGCCGCTCCTGGGATCCAGCCTGCCGAGGTTCTGTTCGCCGAAGCTCGAATACCACGCGATGCCCTGGTCGTCGACAATGACGTCGTGCGGCGAAATAGTCTCGCGCGGCAGGTCGTACTCGGTGTAGATGACGCGCGTCGCGCGGCCGCTGGGGCGAGGCAGCGTCCTCAGCGGGTAGCTCCACTGCTTCCCCCCGCCGAGATTGACGGTGGCTAGATATTCCGCGGCGGCGCGGTACACCTGCACCCGCTGGTCGCCGCGCTCCTCCATCAGCCGCTCCGCCTTGCGCAGCTGCGGATGCTGCGGGATGCTCTGGTTCACGTAGCCCTGCATGCGCGGAAGGATCACTTTCATGAAGGTGTCCGCGTCGTACGGCGAGCGCGCGATGCGCTGGAGCGTGTGGCAACCGACGCAGTTGAGCAACTGCCCCTTCTGCGCGTCCGTGCCCGGCATGCTCGCCATCCACTCGCCGTTGGAGAGTTGCGCGGCGAGGTCCTTCGTCCTGCGGAGCCTGAGGTCGGCGCTGGCGGCCTTTTGAATTTCGACGAAAGCAGGGCCCTCGAGTTCGTAGCCGGCAGCGCGGACGCGGATCGCGTAGCGGCCGGGCTCGAGCCTGGATGCCGGAAAGCTGTAGTGGCCCTGGCTGTCGCTGACGACGGTAACCGTGATAGTCGAGCCCGTCTTCCTGGCGCTGACCAACACGCCTTCCATCGCGCCATCTTCCGCCGATGCGACGACGCCGGTCAGCGCAACGCTGTTTTGCGAAAAGGCGCCGGGCGGGGAGGACAAAAGGAAAACCAGCAGGAAAAACCGGCAGCGCCGAAGGTTTACGATTGCGACTGATCTCATGATCCCCTCCCAGCCGGGAATCATAGACCTAATACCGACCGGGACTTCGAGCGGTTGGTGATCGGTGTTACCGGCACTAGTAGGCCCCTTACGGATCTCAGTGCATGCGGCTTCGAGATCCTTGTCGAGGTAGAGCTGAACTGCGAAGCCCATGTTTTTGGGACAAGCGACCTAGCTGAACGAGAGGTCAGGCCACATCAGTGTGATTCGTAGAGAAGATATCCGGCGAGAGCAATCCCAAGCGCAGCCACTATGAGCGAGAGCACAATCGCAACGGCTCTGGAATAGGCAGGCGGCAAATCAGTCTGCGACAGCGTGGCAACGAAGCTGTGGTGTTGAATGGTGGCAACCACAATCGCCAATGCACCAACCAATACAAAGGCGACTCCCAGCACGGCAGACAGAGACGAGTGATCTCCAGGCGAAGAGGTATTTGATTGCGCCGCAAGTAATCGGACAAATAGCCCGAATCGAGACACTACGAAGCCAAGAGCAATGATCGTGAGCCCTGTTCGAAGCCACGCAAGAAGTGTTCGCTCCGCAGCAAAAAATACCCGTGGATCGGATTCAGATATGGGCATGGCTTGGCCTAGGTCCTATTTACGCAACACGCCTTGTTGAGATAATAAGTCGCACTTCACATTCCAATCTCTTGGGCCGGTAGACCACTAGATTACTCCCGCAGCCTAGTTTATTGGGCACCGACTTTAATGAGTGCGGGTTTGTAGGGTCAACTCAGTTTCCAGCCTCACTCTCGGTATAAGAACTGTAGGCACTGAAAACTAACGCCCTGCGTTGAGCGGCATTGACGGGGTGTCCGCTCTCGAACGCGTTGTTAGTCCGGCTAGGCGCCATGGAAATCACCGAGCCTGCGCAGGTCAGCGCCTTAGTTGCGCAAGAGTTCAGGGAACACAAATACGAACTGCCAGCGGACGTGGGCAAATCCAGGGCAATTTTGGGACGGCCGGTGAACCGCGCTCGGGCATTTCACTTCGAGAGGTTCAGCCTTTGAGCATCAGCAAGGCAACCGATCAAGCCAAATCGGCCGACAAAAGACCGCCAACGGTCAGAAACGGACATTCACCTAACGCTCGCGCTCTGGGCGCAACCGGCGGGGTCAACTCGCTATAAACCGTCACTCGCGAATAGTCGATCCCGCTCCGGGGTCTTCGATCCGGTCACGCGGGAGTTGCGAGCGGTTTTCCCTTCTGCACCACGTAGGTGATCAGAACTCTTGTCTTTGCAGTACCGGGCTTGCCACCCGCATGGGGCGTTTCTGGCGGTATCTGGAAGCCATCGCCGGCTTTAAGCATGCGGGTCGCTTGCCCTTGTACAGGAAGCTCGAAGCCGCCTTCAAGGACATAAGACGACTCGATTCCCGGGTGGGTATGCCGACCAACCACCACACCCGGATCTATGGTCGCCTCCACTAGCAGCGTTTCATAGCCTGGCGCCGGGCCGTCCGTCCTCGACAAAATCTTTCGCGTAACGCCGGACGTCGCCGCAGGTGACGCCCCTTGAGCCGACGCGTCGGTCGAAATGGAACCGGCAATTGCGCAGAGTGCGCACGATGCAAATTTCCGTCTTGTCAGCATAGCGAACCTCCCTTTGGTATACAGATGATAAGTGTCCGGACTTCTGCAGCCACTCTACTCCTCAATGATCTCTATGGTCGAAAGCCGCCGTTAGATCGGCGATTCGCTGCGGCGCGGAAAAAATCCGGCAAATAGGGTTGAATGACCGCCAACGGCCAGAAGCAGTCATTCGCCAGCCTCCTAACGGTTGAACTCAGCGGACGCCGACGGCAGTCGGCTGCAATGAAGGTTACCTACGCCAATAGTTACCTACCAACTCGAAGCAAGTAGAACTTTTACGGATCGCTCTCTCATCGGAAACGGAAGGTTAAAAGAAGGTGACGTTGTTCTGAGAGACTGCACCCTCAAGCTGGCGAGAGAATGATGGTTTAAGCTTTCCCGTGAATATCGTTGCGTCCACGCGGCGCCCAAATGGCGTGACTCTATTGGCTAGCGGGCGGAAGCGTAATTCTCTGAAGCTGCAACAACAGCAAGTCGTTTAGCGTCTGCGTTGAAGGGGACGACGGTGCGTTCGCGGTAGGACGAACCTGCGACGGCTGCGGCTTAGCTATGGAAATGCTAAGGGTGTTTGTATCAGTACGAGACAGCCCGAACA
>DATGGA010000026.1:0-97088 GCA_035308765.1 Burkholderiales bacterium | reverse complement strand
CTTCGTGCAGCTGCGCAAGTAATTCGACGCGACAGGCCGGGGCGGATGACCGCCTCAGCCGAACCCGCGCGCGAGGAACCGTTCGGCGATGGCGCAGTGCGCCGCGACGCCGCGGGCCAGCATCGCCTCGTTCAGCACCATCTTGTTCGAGTGGCAGGGGCAGGCGCTCCTCCACAGCTGCCCCTCGGGGCATACGCCGAGGAAAACCATCACGCCTGGCACGCGATTCAGCACGTAGGAAAAATCCTCGGCGCCCATGACCGGGCTGGTCATCGTTTTCCATGCCCCGGCGCCGAACAGGCCGCCGATCGCCTGCTCGGCGACGCCGACGGCGCGCGCGTCGCACACGGTTACCGGAAAGCCCCGTTCGATCTTCACCTCGGCCTCGCACTCGTGCGCGCGCGCGACGTTCTCGGCCACCCGGGCGATGCCGGCGTGGGCCGCCTCGCGCGTTTCCTCCGAGAGCGTCCGGATGGTGCCGAGCAGATTGGCGGTCTCCGGGATCACGTTGTTGGTCGATCCGCCGTCGATCTTGGCGACGGTGATCACGACCGGATCGAATATGTCGATGCGCCGCGTGACGAAAGCCTGCAGCGCGGTCACGATCTCGCAAGCGACCGGAATAGGATCGATCGCGTGGTGCGGCATCGACGCATGCCCGCCCTTGCCCGTCACGCGCACGATCAGCTTGTCGGCCGAGGCCATCATGGGTCCGGCCTTGGCGACGAAGCTGCCGGCCGGCGCATTCGGCATGATGTGCAGCGCGAAAGCCGCCTCGGGCGCCGGGTCGTCGAGCAGGCCGTCGTCGATCATGAATCGGGCGCCGTGCCAGCCCTCCTCGCCGGGCTGGAACATGAACAGCACCGTGCCGGCGAGCGACTCGCGGCGGGCGCAGAGAATGCGCGCCGCGGAGGCCAGCATCGCGGTGTGCGTATCGTGGCCGCAGGCGTGCATCGCGCCTTCGACGGTGGAGCGGAATTGCAGCCCCGTGTCCTCCGGCATCGGCAGCGCGTCCATATCGCCGCGAAGCAACACGCTGCGCCCGGGCAAAGCGCCGCGCAGCACGGCGACCGCGCCGGTCGTCGAGCGCCCGGTCTTCCACTCCAGCGGCAGGCCGGCGAGCGCGGCGCGCACCTTGGCAAGCGTTTTCGGGGTCTGCAGCCCGAGTTCGGGCTCGGAATGGATCGCGCGCCGCAACGCCACCGTGTCGGCTTGCACCGCCTGCGCGGCGGTGTACCAGTCCTGCGGTTCCGTCATGACTTTCGTCACCATGTCGTTCACGCGCGTCTCCCCCTAGTGTTGGTCTCGGGTCAGTGCCCAAACAGATGATTCGATGCAGCTCCCTGGACAATCACCGCCGCGTCTTCCGGCAGCAGAAGCCCGCGCTCCAGCAGGCCCTGCGCCGCAACCCGCACCCGGTTTACGTATTCGTCCAGGCTCCGGTAGCGCTCCTCGACTGACGGGCGCGCATCGTGCGCCGCTTCCCGCTGCGCCTTCGTGACGGCGAACGCGGAATAGGATCCGACCAGCATGCATGTGAAAGTCTGCGGTTGATTCTGGCCGCCGTTCGTGCCGAGCGGCGCCACGATGTCCGGCAACCGCACGCCACCGACTGCATTTCCGTCTGCGTCACGCTTCGGCACCTGGATCGCGGCGCTGGCAAGCCTGGCCGGGGCCTGCAGCGCGGGGGGCTCGCCGCTTGCCGGCTCCAGCGGCATCAGCATGCTCGCGGGAGGCGCAGCGTTCAGGGCCACCCACGCGTCGAGGCGAAGCAGTCCGGCACGAGACACCGGGGCCCAATCGAGGCGGCCAGGCGGCAAAGCGCATTCCGGCGCCTTTGGAACCACGACATGCGATCCGCCGGCGATGTCGTACATCCTCACGTTGGCCGGAAGCTGCTGATCGGCGGTCCCGGATGCGCCGGTACGTCCGAGGGAAGCGCGCAGCGAGTAGTAATCCGTGGTCGAGTTGACCAGCAGCATCTTCGGCGGGATCTCGCCCCGCGCCTCGACCCTGGCGATGATCTCGCCGATCGTGAGCGGCCCGTCGTTGACGCCGGGAAATTCCGGGCTGGCGAAGGTCGGTGCGCCGTTGCCGCTGGATTCCGGGCCGGTCCCGGTCTGCAGGATCGGCAGAAGACCCGCGGCCGACACGAATACGTGCATGCCGTCGAATACGCGGCGCCCGCCCGCCATGTTGAAACCGTTCAGCAGGAAGGTCTTCAGGAACCGTCCGTCCTGCGATTTTCCGCTCGCGAGCGCGCGGTTGATGGCCCCCTTGAGCGGGTTCGGGGTTCCCGCAGCGTCCGCGGGCGCGTGCGCGAGGAAATCGGCGGCGTCGCGCACGATCGCAAAGCCGGCGCCCTCGACGTACCGTTTCCTGCCGTCCGCGGCGATGAACGAAGGCAGGTCCGCGTCGTGCCCGAGCTCCCAGTACACCTCCGCAACGCTGAAGCCGTAGTCCTGAAGAAACCCGGTGCCCTGTTCCAGGGTGCCCGACAGGAAAGGCGCATCGCGCGGCGAGTTGTAGAGCGCTTCCGCGTATGCCCGGCCGCGGTTGGGCACGTCCACCAGCAATGCGCCATTGCCGGTCCCAGCCGCTTCGGGAATGATGAGAATGATCCTGGCCGAGTAGGCAACGCGCCCGCGTTCGTTGCGCGCAGCCTTGTCGACGCCCGGAATCGCCTCGTTCGGCGACAAGTCGCCGTGGATCCTGCCCTGCCAGATCACATAATTGCCCGCCCGAAACGTACCGTAAGGCTGCTTCGACGCGAATTCGATCCGGGTTACCTCGGCGCTCGCGGGCCGCGCCCCGGCGAGCAGGCAGAGCAGGAACATTACCGTTGCGCTTTTCAATCGGCTCGGCATCGGAATAAGGTGAACTTTGTCACAGGTCGAGGTATAGATTTTAGTGTTTTATCGGCAGAATGGAGAAATACCGACGCCGATCGCCTGCCGGCAAATGGCGTCTCGGCGGTTCCCGCTTTTTGCCGGATTGAAAAAGGAGATCCCATGCCCAAGTCCAGGAGGCCATCAAGGAAATGGAATGCGCCCGCGCGGCGAACCATTACGACATGGACGGCCATGGCGCGAAGGCCGAAGAAGCCCTGCGCCAGGCTGAGCGCGAACTTCACGACGCGGTGGAGTCCGCCAAAAGGACGAAGTAAGGCCGCTTAACCGCTCAGCGCGGCCTCGATCTCGGAGAACGTGCGGGCGACTTCGCCGGAGCTCTGCAGCGACACCCCGAGCTGGCGCGCCAATTGCGAAATCGAGAACACCCCGCGCACCATGGTGCGCCGGACGGGCCTGTCGATCAGGTTGTTCGGCGGGATCACGTCGAAATCGACCACCAGCGCGTGCTGGCGCCCTGCCTTTCTCAGCGTCTCCAGCACGTGGCCGACCCGTGCGCTTTCGACGTCATCCAGCGCGAGCACCTCGACCTGGCTTGCCGGCGTCATGATGTCGCCTGCCATGAGGTCCTGGCGCTTGATGCCGCGCTCGATCGCGACGCGCATCGACTTCTCGCCGAGGACGTCGGTCGAGGTAACCACGCCCAGCACCACGTCCCGTTCGTCCACTACCAGCAGCAGGCGCACGCCGCGGGAAATCATGAAGTTGTTCGCGCCCTCGATCGGCGCCTGGGGACGGATCGTGGCGGGAATGGCGCGCAGGAGATCGGTCATCACCTCCAGCGCCTTGGACTCCAGCGATACCCGCGCGGCTGGCGGCTGAACAGGCCGGCGGAATCCCGCGTCGGCGCCCAGCTCGTGAATCGGAAGCGAGCGGAATTGGCGTTCCATGGACCCTCCTTCGGATTAAGTCGAAACCACGCGCTCGAAGCCTTCAACTAAAAAAGAAGCGACGGCGTATAACGCCATCGCTATGGCAAGCGCGCCGTATGTAATCGGCCTCATGATGAATTCCTTCAACTTATTTCTTGCAGATTTCCGCCAGGCGATCACGCCACTCGTTCAATTTCGCACGGCGAAATTGGAACCAGATCCTGTATCGTGAAAATTCCGGGTCCGACACGTTTACCGCGAGCCAATGATGCGTAATTCCGAGCAGCGATTCATGTACGGGTTCCAGTGAACGGACGTCCGTTGGTTCAAGCACTTTTGCGTGAGGCCAGTCAATCAGCACCAGCCTTTTGTTCTGGTATTCATAACCCACGTAAGTATCGCCCTTGCTATAGAAAAGATCGGGTTTGAAGTCTGGCGGCGTTAGCCTGGCTATTCTTTCTCTGGCCGTATCGCCCCGCATGAACAGCTGAAACGACAGCCAGATGCCGACGATCAATACCGCGAACAAAAGCACGACCAATACGTTACTCATGTACGGTACCTCTTCGCTAGCCGTTCTCGCCGAGCATCGGTAAAGCAGGCAAAAACCATCGGCATCACATTACTCCCGGTTCGTGCCAATCAGCGTCCCGTCAGTTTCCTGAAAGTTCCCGCAGGTCAGGTTCCTGCAAGCTCGAAATAGACCATTCTCGCTAGACCATGGCGTCTGCAAGCGACTTCATGTCGTCGACCCGCAGGTCGGGCTGATACGGAGTGCCGCCGAAGGGCCGCTTGCGACGATCGATGAACGCGCTGTGCATGCCCGCGGCTTTCGCCCCGATGCAGTCGAAGGCGTGGTTGGCGACGAACAGCACTTCGTCCATCCGCACGCTCATGATCTCGGCCGCCTTGGTGTAGGTCGAGACATGGGGTTTGAACGAATTGGCCGCCGCCGCGGAAATCACCCTGTCGAACGGGATGCCGTGATGCTTCCTGGCCGCCTCCAGCATGTCCGGATCGCCGTTCGAGAGGACCGCGATCTTGAACTTCGTCTTCAGCCTCAGCAGCGCCCCGGGCACGTCGGGGAAGCACTTGAGCCTTTCGATGCAGCCCACCAGATACTTGACGTCGTCGGGCGTGTACTCGATGCCGGCGCGGTCCATGGTGTACGAGACCGCCGCGTGCCCGATCTCGCGGTAAGGCGTGTGCGCCTTGTGCAGCAGCGCGTCGATCATGGAATTCTCGAAGTGCGTGCGGCGCCACCAGGTGACGAAGGAACCCGGATCGCCGCTCCAGCCCTTCTTCCTCAGGAACGGCGCGGCGATTTCCGTCAGTCCCGTCTGCATGTCGACCACGGTCCCGTACTGGTCGAACATCACGACCTTGATCCTCTCCCTGAGCTGCCCGGCGCCTGCCATGAAAGTCACCTCGTCAGAATGCCTGCCGGCGCTTCATCACTCGCATCCGGATGCGTATCTCGGCGGCGACGTTGTTGTATGTGCTCACCAGCCGCGCCAGCTCCTGCTGACCGCCCCCGCTTTCGTTCAATCTGCGCTGATATTCTTCTTCCAGCACATAGCTATATTCCTCGATTTCAAAATCGACGTCGTGGTAGAGCGCCAGCGGCGTATTGGCGAAGCCATGCGATTGCCATTCTAGGTTGAGCTTCCTGGAGAACAGGCTCAAGACCTGCGGCGTAATCGGCCGCACATGGGTCGGATCGCCGAGGAAATTGTCGTGGCGCGGATGCGGAACGTTGACCTGCACCTTGGCCCCGTCGCGGCAGACGCGATAGAGTTCCCTCATGATCCCGATGAACCCGTCCGGCGTGGCCCCGAGGTGCTCGAGCACATGGCTCAAGAGCACCTGCTCGACCGAGTCGTCGCGCCAGGGCCAGGGAAATGTCTCGAGATCCCAGCGCACGTCCGGCTTGCCGAACTTGTCGACATTGACGTAGCCCGGCAGCAGCTTGTCGCCGCAGCCCAAGTTGAGCTTGAGCGGGCCAGCCGGCGCAGCGGGAGTGGCCGGCCTGAATATATCTGCGAGGAAGCGTCCTAACATTCGCCGGCCATTTGGTCCCTAGGGCAGGCATTCTCGCGCTGTGAAGCCATAACGCGCACCAAAATTCACGTGAATGCTAGAAGTTGCAGAGAGACCGTCTGTCTCTACTTCTGAAGTATTGCTTTTTCAGCCATGGGTCGTGGGAGGTCTTGGCGTGGCCGCCATCGATCAGGCCGGAATTCAGGACATCCATCGTGGCGACGTGGGTAACGGAATCCTTGAGGCTGTAGTTCTGCGGTTTTCTCGCATTGGCATAGCTCGTGTACCGGGCGAAGCTTGCACAGGTATAGGGATATTCGGAAAGGGCGTCACGGACCATTTCCGAGGTGGCCGTGTGGTCCGCATGATCCGACGGATTGCTGCCTCCGTCCTCGTCAATGATATGGATCCAGATTTTCCGGGATCCGCGGGCCTCATGGGCCACGATGCCCTGCATCAGCGCTTTCAGCTCATCGTAGGACAGCAATAGCTTGCTGTCGATGGAACGAATTGCCGGGATCCCTCCCGACCTGAGCAAAGTCAGACTCTGCTGGCCGGTAGCGGGATATCCCGTGCCTTGCCCGTTGCCGTCGGGCAGACGCACGTTGTAAAGCGCGATGTCTTCGCCGATAGACTGGCGCTGGAGAACCTGTCCGGAGATCGTCACCACCTCTTCCCTGGGGACGACGGATTCCGCGTCGCTCAAGCTCGCCCAGTATCTGACGGCCCGCTGGTGTCCGATCTCCCTCGCGCGATAGTAGGGCTCCCGCACACCGTCGCTCGTCTTCCCTTGGCCAGCGTCTCCGGCAGTAAGGACGACGAATACAGTCTTGACATGTTTGCGCTTGATGTCGGACCACGCGTTGCGCGCCATGAACAGCTCGATATCGTCCGGATGGGCGGCAATAAAGAAGGAAGCGCGCCCGGGCAGCCTGGCAAGCGCCGCAGCCGCTTCACGCTCTGTCGCCCCTGTGGAATTGCAAACGGCGAGCCCGGCCAGAAGGACAGGCATCAGCGTCCACGGACGGCCCCAGGCAATTGAGTCGGACTTCTTCATTTATCTTCGCAGAAAAGCATCCAGAAGCTGGATTCCACCATTGTACGTGTCCAACCGCGGCTGTCTGGCAGTTCTTGGCAGCACGCACACCTTCTGACAGTCCCGCGCGCCGGCGCCGGACTACTCGCGACCGAAGGGCATGCCGCGCTCCATGACGCCATAATCGCGGCGCGCAAATAAATCATCGGCCACCTGTTTTTGCTCGGCGTTCAGCACCTCGTAAAGAGGCTTGACGACCGAAAGTATCTCGTTGACCCGCGCAGTTGCTTCGGCATATATCCGCCGCCAGTATTCCAGCCGCTCAACCACGGTCAACTCGAGATGCTCGCGCTTGCCGCTGCTCCGCGACATCGTGTCGCGCCACTGTTGCATCGCCTTTTCGCGCGCGGCCGCCAGTTGACGCATCTTCACGGCGAACGCGTCCCACTGCATCTGCTGCGCGTCGGTAATCTTCAGCGCCGTGTGAATATAGGCAAGACGCGCCTCGACCCGCTCTGTCGGCCGGCTGAACGGACGTTGCTGGCGCTCGCCCTCGCTTTGCGTCGCGGCGGACGCCGCCGGGACCGCAAGGAGCAGCGAAATCAGGATGGATCCGGTTGTTCGCCTCATCGCTTTTCCCCCTCTAGGAACTCGGCCAATCTACACCTTGAATGACCACTTTGGGCCGAAAGCAATCATTCGCCCTGCCGCCGCTCTGCCGCCTCAACCGCCCTGCCTTATCCATTTCTTGATTGCGTCCACCGTTTCGCGCTCGATGCCGTTGTAGCCGTGGTGGGCGAAGGCCTCGCAACTGTCGCCCACCGAAATGCCGCCCTTCATCACGATGAAGTCGTCGCCGAACCGTTCATGCGACGCCTCCGCGGCGCTGAAAGGGGTCGCCCGGCAATGATCGTCCCGGTGATGGACGATCAGCTGGCGGTTCTTGTATTTCCTCGCGTCGAAATCGTAGATGCCGGCCAGCGACGAGGTATGGATGACCCCGGCAATCCTGTCGGAGAGATAGCCCGCGAGCGCCATCGTCGCTCCGGTGCCGTTGCTCGTTCCCATGAGATAGATCCGCGCATCCGGCCAGCGGCTCTTGAGATCGTCCAGGAGGGCCTGGACGCGTTCCCGGCTCTGCGTCGAATTCGTCGTCACGGTCGCGAACTCGTCGTCCACGATGAGCAGCCTGGACCGGACCAGGAAATTGCCTTTGAAACCGTAGACGAGCTTGCCGTTCTCCATGTGGGGATCGACGAGACCCGAGCCGCCCGGAAACAGGATGACGATGTATTTCGGCGGCGAATTGCCGGCATTCAGGATGTACGGGACCTGTTCTCCGCTGGCGTAGCGCGCCGTGGTGATGAGTTCTTCCCCGGCAAGACACGATTGCGCAAAGAAGGCCAGCGGCACCAGGAGGAATCTCCACGAAGCGGTTTTCATTGGACGCCCTCAGGAGCGTTTCTTTTCCGCCGGGTGCGGCCTGGCCGGCGGTTTCGGCTTCGGTTTCTGAACAGGCTTGGACGCGCCCTGCGCCGCGGCCTTCTGGGCGGGCTGCGTCTTGGCGGCGGGCGCCGGCTTCTGCGGCCGATTCTGTTCCGATCGAATCGCCGGCGGCTTGGCTGCCGGCGGAGCGCCGGCCGGCGGAACCGCGGTGCGCGGAACCGGAGCGGGCGTCGCCCCGGAACTCTTCGCCCTTGCAGTGCGCACCGCCTCGATACGGTTGTCGCGCAGTTTCTGCAGCGTCGGCGCGGTTTCGCGCGCGCGCTGCACGAATCGCTGTTCGTTGCGCCCGGGCCGGAAGAATGCCGGGACCGACGCGAGCAGCTGCGGCCGCGCGCCCGGCGCGGAACCATGGAACGCGGCGCGGTTGGGCGTCACCTCCACCGTGCCCCCCGCGCCGCGCAGGAAGGTCCCGCCCTCGTTGACCTTGTCGTAGGTGCCGGGCTCGCCGCGCGGATCGCCCTGCAGCAGGTACATCGGCTCGTGGTCGGTGCCGCGGATGCCGATGGTCGCCGTCGGCGTGCGGATGGTGTCGTTGCGCGGATTGAATTTGCCGATCCATCCGGTGATGGCGCGAAACGCTCCCTTGGCCAGTTCGATCAGGATGCGGTCGCCGCTGCCGCCGTCCGCGACGTAGGCGGTGATCGTGATCTTGCTGTTCTCGCGCAGCGACAGCTGCGCCCCGTCGGCCATGCGCAACTGCACCTCGGCGTTGCCGAAAGTCGTGATGGTTTCCCCTTCGTCTACCGCCTCGCCGGCTTTCGCCGGACGGAAGGAAGCGCCAGTCCTGGAATCGATGATTGCATCGCCGTCGACCAGTTCGATGGTACCCGCCTGGCGCGCCGGCGCGGGCGCGGCGCGATCCTGCCCCTGCGCGAAGCCGGCGCAAAACAATGCTAGCAACACGACAGGAAACTTCCACCAGCGCACCCGGGCCTCCTTGCAAAGTCTGACGCGCATTCGGCGTCAACCGAAGCCTATACTTTGCCGTTGGTCAGAACGTATCAACCAAGGAGAGGGACCATCATGAACCTGTCAAAACTGTCAGCACTTGCCGTTGCCGCGAGCACCGCGGCGCTGGTTGCGGGAGCCACCGGCGTGGCGTTCGCCGATGAAACGCAGTGGCAGAAGGACCACCCGCGCCGCACCGAGGTCAACGATCGCCTGAAGAACCAGAACCAGCGCATCAAGGCGGAGGAAAAGAGCGGCCAGATCACCAAGGGCCAGGCCGCGCAACTGCACAAGGAAGACCGCCAGATACGCAAGGAAGAACGCGCCGATGCCGCCAAGAACGGCGGCCACATCACCAAGCAGGAACAAAGATCGCTGAACAAGCAGGAAAACGCCGTCAGCCAGCAGATCGGCAAGTAATACGCCAGCGCGGCGACAGCAGGAACGCCCCGCTCAGCGGGGCGTTTGGGCGCCCACGGTCAGGCGCCGCATGCGGCGGCGCTGGCCGTGGTAGTCGTTGACCGCGTTGTGCTGGGTGCAGCGGTTGTCCCATACCGTGAGCGTGCCTGGCGCCCAGCGGACCCGGCAGGTGAATTCGGGTTTCGTCTGGTGCTGGGATAGGAAATTCAGGAGAGGAGCGCTCTCCTCTTCCGTCATCCCCTTGAAGCGCGTGGTGTGGGCGCGGCTCAGGTACAGCGCCTTGCGCCCGGTGTCGGGATGCGTGCGCACCACCGGATGCTCGGACAGGTATTGGTCCGCCGCATCGGTATCGTGGATTTTCATCGCCTTGATCGCGCCGTGCTGCGCGGTGCGACCGCCCGCGTACTTGAGCTCGGCACTGTTGACGCCGATCAACCCGTCCAGCGTCTTGCGCATCCCCTCCGACAGCGCGTCGTAGGCGGCGCCGGTATTGGCGAACAGCGTGTCGCCGCCGTGGCTGGGGGTTTCGACCGCATACAGCAGCGTCGCCAGGGGCGGCTGCCTCAGGTAGGTGGTGTCGGAATGCCAGGCGCCGCCGAAATTCCTCGTTTCCCCGGGCTCCTTCACCACTTCGAATATGTACGGATAGCCTTCCATGCCCGTGACGAACGGGTAGTGGCAAGGCGCGCCGAACCTCGCGCCCACGCGCATCAGTTCCTCGGGTGCGAGGGACTGGTCGCGGAACACGATCACGGCATGCGCGAGGAAGGCGCGGTGAACGCCGTCCCAACCATTGCCGTCCAGGGTCTTCAGGTCGACCCCGAGAATCTCGGCGCCCAGGGCGCCCGCGAGCGGTGATATGCGCATCTGCCCTATTATGGCGCAATGAAAAAGAGACTCGCGTTCGTGGGGGCGGGAGCGCTGGGCGGCTACGTCGGGGGCTCCTTCGCGCAGCTGGGACTGGACGTGACGCTGATCGACCCCTGGCCCGAGAACGTGGAAACCATCCGCGCGCGCGGCCTGGAACTGGACGGCGTCACGCCGGAGGAAAAATTCACGGTCACGAGCGCGGACGCGCTGCATCTCACCGAGGTGCAGTCGCTGGCGAAACGGCCGGTGGACGTCGCCTTCGTCTCGATGAAGTCCTACGACACGGCCTGGGCCACGGCGCTGATCGCGCCCTACCTGTCGCCCGACGGATTCGTGGTGTCCCTGCAGAACTGCCTCAACGAGGAGACCATCGCGGGCATCGTCGGCTGGGGGCGCACCGTGGGCGTGGTTGCGTCCCTCATTTCCGTTGATTTATTCGAAAAAGGAAAAATACGGAGAACAATCGCCAAGGGCGGTGACAAGCACACGGTGTTCCGCGTCGGCGAGCCGCACGGCCGCATCACGAGCAGGGTCGAGGAGCTGGTGTCGTGGTTCTCGCGCATCGACAGCGCCAAGGCGACGACCAACCTGTGGGGCGAACGCTGGTCGAAACTGGTGCAGAACGCCATGAGCAACGGCGTCAGCGCGGCGACGGGACTGACCTCCAGCGACTGCTCGCGCGACGACCGCATCCGCCGCTTCCAGATCCGGCTCGCCGGCGAAGGGGTGCGCGTCGGCCAGGCGCTCGGCTACCAGATGGAAAAAATCCGCGGGCTCGATCCCGCGCGCTTCGCGCTCGCCAACGAAGGCGACGCGGCGGCGATGCAGGAGGTGGACGCCGCGATGATGCCCAGGCCCGGCGCCAATCCGCGCGCCGACATCCAGCGGCCGTCCATGGCGCAGGACATCCTCAAGGGACGGCGCACCGAGATCGAGGCCATGAACGGCTTCATCGCGGCGAAAGGCGCCGCGGCCGGCGTGGATGCGGCCGGCAACGCGAAATTGACTGCGATCGTGATGCGCGTGGAGCGTGGGGAAGTCAACCCCTCCCCGGCGCTGCTCGCCTATTGATCAGTCGTCGCGTCGTTGCAGCGCTCGCCCTTGGCGGTCTTGAAGCAGCGCCTGCCATCCTGGCCGACCACTGCCTCACCGCCTTCCGCCGGGGCGGCTTTCGCGGGCGGCGCGGGGTTGGGCTTGGCAACCTCCGGCGGCGGTCCGCCAGGGGCCGGCGGCGGCACCTTGAACGCAGGCTGAACGGTGATGCGGCCCGTAACTTCCCCGGCCGGAGTGAGCCCGAGTCGATTGCACTCGCTGTCGGCGTAGGTGAGCTTCCCGGCGGAGTCCTTGCATTTGTGCATGGTCTGCGCCGCGGCTTGCGCGCAGAGCAAGGACGCCGATGCCGCAATACAGAATTTCGCGATGAAGTTCATGTCAGTCCCCGTCGGGTAAAGCATAGTTCGCAAACAGGAAAATCGCGAGAGCCACCAGCACGCTCAGGCAGCCTACCGTAATTCCGAGCTTCTTCCCGTGCCAAAGGGCCTCGAACCAGCGGCTGAACTGGTCGATCAGCACCGCGCCCTTGCCGCCGAATTCTTCCAGGCCGCGCAGGTAGCGCCGCGACGACTGCGGATCGATGGGGTAGGAGACGCCGTCGATAATGACGAAGCCTACGCCGCTTTCGGGCTGGTCCGCCGCCGTCCGGTAAATCAGCAGCGCGCCGGCGAGTCCGGCCACCAGGATGGCGACGCAAATCCGGTACAGCCGCTGTTTCAGTTCCGTGTTGCTCATGCGTCGAAGCGGAACGCTTGCCCGTCGCGCACGATGCGCCCGCCGGTCGGCGTCGCGAAATGGGTTCCCAGCACCAGCACCGGCCGGTCGGCGCAGCGCGCGAGGAAATCGCGGCGCGTGCTGCGCGCGGCATCGGCGTCGCTGTCGAAATTGCTGGCCCAGGAAGGTTCCGCGCACTGCACCGGGTGGTGCATGAGGTCGCCCGTGATGACCGCCTCTTCTCCCTGCGACGCTATGCGCACGCTGACGTGGCCCGGCGTGTGGCCCGGCGTGGGTTCAAGAAAGACTTCGGGGGTGATGCGGTGATCCATGGGCACCAGGTCCGCGAGGCCGGCATCCACGATCGGGCGCACGGAATCGTTCTGCACGTCGCGTCCAGGCCCCTGCGCTTCCTTCGACCAGTATTCCCACTCCTTTGTTCCGAACAGGTAGCGTGCATTCGGGAAAGTCGGCAGCCATCTGCCGTCCTCGAGCATGGTGTTCCAGCCGACGTGGTCTACGTGCAGGTGGGTACAGAGTACGGTATCCACGCTCGCGCGCGGGAAACCGGCCTCGGCGAGGTCTTCGAGGAACCTTCCCTTGCGCCGGTTCCAGGCCCTCACCTCGCGCGGCTTGTCGTTGCCTACGCAGGTATCGACGACGATGTTGCGGCCTTCGGACTGGATCACGAAGCAATGGATGGAGGCGATGGCGCGACCCTCGTCGGTAAGGAAGTGCGGCCTGAGCCAGGCGTGCTGCAGCAGTCGCTCGGGCGTAGCGTCCTTGAAGAAGAAAGTGCCCGGCGAAGAGCCTTCGATCTCGACCACGCGCGTGATCGCGGCGGCGCCGATTTTCCAGCGGCTGACGGGATAGGTGGTGGCCATGGGCCCGACGCCTACTCTACTCAGATCGCACCCGATGCCAACCGCAGGTCCCACGGAAACGCCAAGCATTTGATTTCATTGACCCCGCCCCGCGTTTCGTGTATAAAGGCGATGCAGGATTCTCAAGCGGTGAAAAGGCTGGTCAGGTCGTGGCGTTCGCGCTGTGCTCATCAGGTCAATTTTTCTCTTCCTTGATTTTCCGCAGGGCAAACACCCTTCTACCAATTGCATTCAAGGAAACGAACATGAGTACAGGTACCGTCAAGTGGTTCAACGACGCCAAGGGCTTCGGCTTCATTACGCCGGACGATGGCGGCAAGGACCTTTTCGTGCATTTCTCGGCGATCCAGGCCGGCGGCTTCAAGTCGCTTAAGGAAAACGACAAGGTTTCGTTCGACATCGGTCAAGGCGCGAAGGGCCCCAACGCCACCAACGTCAAGCCGATCTAGTCGATCGTAGAGCCGGACAAAAGCCCGGATCCCCGGGCTTTTTTGATTTTCGGGGCTATCACATGAGCATCCCAATCCTAGAACGCAAGCGCTACATGATCGGCAAGTACGAGATCATCGCGCAACCGTTTGCCTACTCATCGCACATGTTCCGCTACACCGTGTTCGTCGACGGCAAGCGCATCGGCGCCATGGCGAGCGTGCCGTCCGAGTCCGACTGCCTGTTCATGGAGAAGCCGCCCATCGTGCCGCCGCTGGTGCCCTACCAGGCGGTGTACCGTCCGGGCCGTCCCAAGAAAGGCGCGCCGCCGCGCGTCGCCACCGAGCCGCCCCAGCCGCCGCGCGAAGAACTGCCGCACGGCATGGCGTTTCCGCAGGCCAACGACGACCGCTAGCGGTCCGCAATGAACGGCCCGCGCGTCGCCGCCGCCGCCGTGCTTTCCTCCGCGCTGCTGGCCGCATGCGGCGGCATGAGCCTGTGGCCCTTCGGCGACAGCGGCGGCAGGGAAATAGACCAAAGGCCGGCTAACGCCACCGAATACGTCTGCCAGGGCGGCAAGACCTTCTACGTCCGCAGCCTGGACGCGCGCGCGATCTGGCTGATCGCGCCTGATCGCGAGCTGCGCATGGAAAAACCGCCCGGATCGGAGGCCCCGCTCTATCGCGCCGGCCGCACCACGCTGGAGATCAACGGCCAGGACGCGACGCTCACCGATCCGCCGTCGCAGTTCGCGGGCTGCAGGCGGGCCGACGGCAAGAACTGATGCCTTCCCCGCTCGCGGATCTCGGCGGCGTGGCCGGCGCGCTGCTCAAGGAACGCAAGCACACCATCGCCGTTGCCGAATCTTCCGCCGGCGGCCTGATCAACGCCGCGCTGGTGGCCGTGCCGGGCGCGTCCGCCTACTACCTGGGCGGGGCCATGGTGTATACGCCCAAGGGGCGCGCGGTGCTGCTCGGCATCGCCAAGGAAGAACTCGCCGGCATGCGCTCGGCGAGCGAGCCTTACGCCATGCTGGCCGCGCGCAGGGTGCGCGCCAATCTCGGCACGACCTGGGGCCTCGGCGAAACCGGCGCCAGCGGGCCGAGCGGCAACCGCTACGGCGACGCGCCCGGCCACGCCTGCATCGCCGTGAGCGGGCCGGTCGAGGCCGTGATCACCATCGAGACCGGCAGCGCCGACCGCGAAGCGAACATGTGGGAGTTCGCGCGCCGCGCGCTCGGGCTGCTGGAATCCTGCCTGCGCCGGGTTTAGTCTCGCAACCAGATCAGTGGCAACGCCGTGATTTTCGGGCTCATCTGACACTTCCTGACATGCCGATTTGCGGCTTCATTGCGTAGCATTTGCGCTAGAGCATGAATCAGGAGCAATCTGGCGTCATGAGCCAAACACCACGGACCTTGACGCTGATCAGCGGGGACGCCCAGTCGCCCCGGGTATTGATCATCGAGGACAACAATAGCGACGCGATCATTGCCCAGGCGGCCATTGAGAAGACTCTCGGTCGCTTCAGCGAAGTCCTGCGTGCACACACCCTTTCAATTGGCCTGGACCATCTTAAGTCGGCAGATGTGGACTTTGTAGTGCTCGACCTCAATCTTCCGGACAGCCGCGGCATTGAAACCCTGAGGCGGGTGCGCGTGGCGACGACCCGCCCGATCATCGTCGTAACGGCGAGCGACCAGCCAATTCTTGACGCCGAGGCGCTCGAGAACGGAGCCTTCGAGATATTGCACAAGGACAAGTTCGTTCCGGACGCAATTGGACGGATGCTCAGGCTTGCGGCGGAGCAGCGCAGGACGCAGAAATCGTTTGAGAGCGCCGAGTTGCGTTTTCGCCGCCTCACGGAATTGTCTTCCGACTGGTATTGGGAGCAGAACGCGGAACTGCGGTTCGTCTCTACGGGGGGTCCGACCAATGCGCGCGGCGGCATTACGCCGGCAGACCATATCGGCAAGCAGCGCTGGGAACTGCCCGGCACCGAGATCATCAATCAGACCTGGAAGGAGCATCGGGCGGTTCTTGCGGAGCGCCGGCCGTTCCGCGACGTTTTACTTCGGCGGACGGATGGTGACGGCTTGGTGAGCTTCGTAGAAGTTACCGGCGAACCGATCTTCGACGCGCAAGGAACGTTCTCCGGCTATCACGGCATCGCGCGCGACGTGACGAATCGGGTGAGCAACGAGGAAGCCCTGGAACGCACAAGCTCGCGTCTGGAACTTGCGTTGAAGGCAAGCCGGGCCTGTACCTGGGACTACGATGTTTCAGCCGACGAAATTGTGCTTTCCGAATCGTGGGCAGAAATGCTTGGTGCACAGCCGCGCGTAACGCGTACGACGTCAAAGGCCTTGGCAAGGCTGGTGCATCCGGACGACATCGCATCTTTCCGCGTCAAATTCTTTGCCGCGCTCAAGGGTCCCGGCGCCGAGTACAGCGTTGAAAACCGGGTGCGGCACGAAACCGGCGAGTGGCGCTGGATCCTCTCGCGCGGCAAGGTGGTCAGGCGCGACGATCAGGGCCGCGCGGTTCGTATGGTGGGCACGAATCTCGACATCACGGAAGGCAAGCGCACCGAGGAGGAACTGCGCAACAGCCGTCGCATGCTCGAGATCGTGATCGACGCGATCCCGATGTCGATCTTCGCCAAGGACAGGAATTCCAACTACATCATGGTCAACAAGTACGCGGCGGAGTTTTTCGAATCGTCGAAACAGGCCATGGTCAGGCTCCACACTTCGCGGCTGCCGACCCAGGAGGCGACGCGGACGCAATCGCTCATGGACGATGAGTGGGTGTATAAAAACCGCAGGACGTTTGTTCATGAAACCGTGATTCAACGGCCTGACGGAACCCCCGTTCCCTTCCATAGCAGCAAGATCCCGCTGTTCGATGACGACGGAAACCTGATGGGACTGCTCGGTATAAATCGCGACATCACCGAGCGCAAGTTGCAGCAGGAGAAAATTGACCGCCTGAACCGCGTGCGGATCGTCCTTAGCGGAATCAACAGTGCAATCGTACGGATGCGGGAGCGCAACGAGCTCTTCGGGGAAGTCTGCCGGATTGCGGTCTCCGAGGGGAAGTTCATGCTCGCGCGCGTAATCGAACTGGAGGCGAACGGACTGGCGCAGATTTCGGCCACCTCCGAGTCCACCGCTTCGCCGCTGTTCCAGGAGGTGCTTGACGAATACAACAGCAATCCCGGTCGCTCGCAAAGCTTGATCGCACACGCGCTGCGCACCGGCCAGCCGTTGATTTCCAACGATGTTGCCAACGATCCGCGAATTCCCGAGCGGGTCGCGCTGACGAAAAAGGGCAATTACGCGCTCGCTCTCCTTCCGCTGATCGTGGAGAAGCGCGTGGCCGGCGCGGTAGTTCTCCGTGCGTATGAAACGGGGATGTTCGACGACGATGAACGGCGCCTGCTGCTTGAACTCGTCGGGAACCTTTCTTTCGCGCTCGAGCTGATGGACAAGCAGAAGAGGCTCGATCGCCTCGCCTACTACGATGCCCTGACCGACCTGCCGAATCGCGCGCTGCTCCATGATCGCATAGGGCATGCGATGGCCCGGGCAGATCGCGGGCAGACGCTGCTGGCGGTGATGTTCCTCGATCTGGACCACTTCAAGGAAATCAACGACAGGCTGGGCCACGCCGTCGGCGACGAGGTGCTGAGGGAAGTGGCGCGCCGGGTGCAGTGCTGTCTCCGTTCAACCGATACCGTGGGCAGGCTGGGCGGCGATGAGTTCACGGTGCTGCTGGAGGACATTCACCACATAGAGGAGATTTCCACCGTCGCGCTGAAAATTCTCGACGCGTTCACCAAGCCGCTCGAGGTGGGAGGGCGCGAGCTGCATCTTTCGACCAGCATAGGCATCACGCTCTATCCGGACGACAACAAGGACGCCGGAACCCTGCTCAAGAACGCCGACATCGCGATGTACCAGGCGAAGCGGGAGGGGCGCAACAATTTCCAGTTCTTCGCGAGGGAAATGAGCGCGCGAATTGCGCGCCAGGCCGATCTTCGCGATCGCTTGCGCCATGCGCTGGAGCGCAAGGAATTTGCGCTGCATTATCAGCCGCAGGTTCGCGTGACGAACGGCCAGATCACCGGAGTCGAAGCCTTGCTGCGGTGGACCGATGCGGAGTTGGGCTCGGTGTCGCCAGAGCTGTTCATCCCGGTCGCCGAAGAAATGGGCCTCATCATCCCGCTCGGCGACTGGGTGCTGCGCGAAGCCTGCCGCCAGTGCAAGACGTGGCTGGATGCCGGTCTCGGGCCGCTGCGGGTCGCCGTCAATTTGTCGCCGCACCAGTTTCGCCAGAGGATGCTGGCGGAGCGCGTCGGAGAAATCCTGGGCGAGACGGGCCTGCCCGGAAGTTGCCTCGAAATTGAGATCACGGAAGGCGTCGTGATGAGGAACGCCGAAACGGCGGTAAAGATCCTGACGGAGCTGAACCAGCTCGGCGTGCAGATCGCGATTGACGATTTTGGAACAGGTTATTCATCGCTCGCATACCTACAGCGGTTCCCGGTGCATGTGCTGAAGGTGGATCAATCTTTCGTGCAGGCCATCCGCAGCCGTACGGACCATGCCCCGATTGTCAATACTGTGATCCAGCTCGCCAAGCTGATGGGCCTGAAAGCCCTGGCCGAGGGCGTCGAGACTGCCGAACAGCATGACTATTTGCGGGCACGCGGTTGCGACGCCTTCCAGGGGTACCTGTTCAGCGAGCCGCAGCCAGCGGAGCAGATGGGCGAGTTGCTCATCGCACATCGCAGGGAAATTGCATCCTAGGCAGGCGTTTTTGGCTACTGCGGGCCGAGACCGAGAGTGCCCAGGGCAATTGCCCCCAGCACTGCGAAAATCGCGGCCGCAACCCGGCGCACGATGTTGACCGGCACCCGCCGCAGCAGGCGCTCGCCGAAGTACACCGCCGGCACGTCGGCGATCATCATGCCGAGCGTGGTCCCGGCGACCACCGGCGCCAGCGACTTGTATTGCGCCGCCAGCGCGACCGTGGCGAGCTGCGTCTTGTCGCCGATTTCGACCAGGAAAAAGGCGATCAGCGTCGCCAGGAACGCTCCATAGCGTCCGGGCGGCGCTCCGCCGCCGTCGATCTTGTCGGGTACCAGCGTCCAGGCCGCCATGGCGATGAACGAGACGCCGAGGATCCAGCGCAGCGTGTCGCGGCCCAGCGCGCGGGCGACTTCGACCCCCAGCCAGGCGGCCAGCGCGTGGTTGGCGAGCGTCGCGGCGAGGATGCCGGCGACCACCGGCAGCGTCTGCCGGTAGCGCGCCGCGAGCAATAGCGCGAGCAGCTGCGTCTTGTCGCCCATTTCGGCCAACGCGACGACGCCGGTCGATACGAGGAAGGGTTCCAGCATATCTGAAGCGTACCGTGAATTCCCGGGAATAAACCGGCGCCGGCCACGGTCTTGCATCCTGTACCCACCAAAGGAGAGCGTGATGGCGCAGCCGATCGATCGCAGGGACTTCCTCAAACTCGCGGGACTGGGCGGCGCGGTGTTCGCCTCGGGACTCGCCGGCTGCGCCAGCATGGGCGGCAGCAAGCAGGAAGAATTCTATTTCGTGCAGCTTTCGGACTCGCACTGGGGCTTCAAGGGCGCGGCGCTCAACCCCGACGCGGGCGGCACGCTGCAAAAAGCGGTGGCCGCGGTGAACGCGCTGCCCGAGCAGCCCGATTTCATCGTGTTCACCGGCGACCTCACCCACACCACCGACGACCCGAAGGAACGGCGCCGGCGCCTGGCGGAATTCAAGGACATCGTTTCGAAACTCGACAACAAGAACCTTCGCTTCATGCCGGGCGAACACGACGCGTCGCTGGACAACGGCCAGGCCTGGAAGGAATTCTTCGGCCCGAGCTATTACAGCTTCGACCACAAGGGCGTGCATTTCGTCGCCATCGACAACGTCTCGGACCCGGCGGCGCGCATCGGCGAGGCGCAGCTCGCCTGGATGAAGGCGGACCTCGCGAAGCTGCCGAAGGAAACCCCGATCGTCGTGCTGACCCACCGGCCGCTGTTCGACCTGATGCCGCAGTGGGACTGGGCGACCAAGGACGGCGCCCAGGCGATCGACATCCTGACGGCATATCCGCACGTCACGGTGTTCTACGGCCACATCCATCAGGAAAACCACCACATGACGGGCCATATCGCGCATCATTCCGCGAAATCGCTGATCTTCCCGCTGGTGGCGCCGGGCTCGAAGCCGAAGCGCGAACCGATTCCCTGGGATGCCGCGCAACCGTACAGGGGATTGGGTTTCCGTGCCGTAGAAACGGAAGATCCGCTCAAGATCACCGAATACCCGGTGATCGGCAAGGCTTGAATGATCAGGCAAAAGCGTCGCCGGCTGCTCATTGCCGGGATCGCCGCCTCGTTCGGCGCGGGTGTGCTCGCGCAGTCGAACGAAAAGGTAATCCGTATCGTGGCGAAGAAATTCGAGTACACGCCGGGCGAGATCACGCTGCAGAAGGACGTGCCCGTGGTGCTCGAACTCACCACCGAAGACGTTGCAATGGGCTTCTACGCGCCGGACTTCAAGGTCGACGTCGAGATCATGCCGGGCAAGGCCGTGCAGGTGCGGCTGGTGCCGGACAGGACGGGCACCTTCGATTTCTCCTGCGACGTATTTTGCGGCGAGGGCCACGAGGACATGAGCGGCAAGATCCACGTAACATAGGCTCTTGAACGACCGCCGCGTGAAATTCGACCAGCTCGTGCTGCCGCACCTGGATGCGGCGTACAACCTTGCGCGCTGGATTACGCGCGACGACCACGATGCGCGCGACGTGACGCAGGAAGCGGCGCTGCGCGCCTTCCGTTTTCTCGACGGGCTGCGCGGCGAACCCAGGCCCTGGCTGCTCGCGCTGGTGCGCAATGCCTGCATGACC
Source organism: Burkholderiales bacterium (assembly GCA_035308765.1). Lineage (GTDB taxonomy): Bacteria > Pseudomonadota > Gammaproteobacteria > Burkholderiales > SG8-39 > RBG-16-66-20. The sequence goes on along the minus strand of DATGGA010000026.1, from coordinate 76,468 downwards.
TGGCTGAAGGCCAACCGGCCGGCCGAGCTCTCGGGCATCGACAGCCTGCCCGCGGAGCTGCTGCCGGTGGAGGAAAACACGCCCGAGACCATCGCGCTGCGCGCGGTGGACCGGCGCATGCTGAACGAGGCGCTGGCGGCGCTCCCGGCGTTCTTCCGCGAGGCGCTGATCCTGCGCGAACTCGAAGACCTGTCCTACCGGGACATCGCGCGCATCACGGATGCGCCCATCGGCACGGTGATGTCGCGCCTCGCGCGCGCGCGCCGCCTGCTCGCGGATTCGCTGCGCGCGATCCAGAATGCCTCGGCGCCGCAGGTGCACGAATGACGAACGAGGAAGCCGGCGCGATGCTGCATGCCTACGTGGACGGCGAACTGGAACCGTCGAGGTGCGTGGAACTGGAAGCGCACCTCGCGGCGAATCCCGCGGCGCGGGCCGCCTGCGAGCGGTTGCGCGGCATGTCCGCCGCAATCCGCGAAAAGGCCGACTATCACGCGGCGCCGGCGACGCTGCTGGGGCCGCTTCTTGCCCAGGTGAGCGGCCCGGCCGCCAGCCCCGCTACCTCGGCGCCGCGACCGTCCATCTGGCGCCTGTTGCCCGGAACCGGCGTCGCCATGGCCGCCGCGGCGTTCCTCACGTGGACGATCGCGACCGGGTACCTGCGGCCGGGCGAGACCGAACGCATCACCCAGGAGGTGCTGAGCAGCCACGTGCGCGCGACACTGGCCCAGCACTCGTTCGACGTCGCCTCCTCCGACCAGCACACGGTCAAGCCGTGGCTGAGCAGCCGGCTGAACTACTCGCCGCCGGTGATCGACCTCTCGGCGCAGGGCTTCGAGCTGCGCGGCGCGCGGCTGGACTACGTCGGCGGCCAGCCGGTGGCTGTGCTGGTCTACCAGCGCCGCCATCACGTCATCGACGCCTACGTCCGGCCGGCGCACGGGCCGGCGGCCGCGGTGTCGCTGACCCGGGACGGGTTCAACATTCAGAGCTTCGCGCGCGACGGCATGGAGTTCTGGCTGGTCTCCGACCTGAACCGCAACGAACTGTCGGATCTGGCTCGCCTGCTGGCGCAGAATCCCGCCTGACCTGCGGTAGAGTTGCGGATCCGATTTTCGCCAAGGATCCACGATGATCGATCTCTACGCCGCAGGCACTTCCAACGGCATGCGCGCCCGCATCGCACTCGAGGAATGCGGCCTGCCCTACAAGCTGCACCCCGTGGACATCACCAAGGGCGAGCAGAAGACGCCGCAGTTCCTCGCCATGAACCCGAACGGCCAGATCCCGGTGATCGTGGACCACGAGGGTCCGGGCGGCATGCGCGTAACGCTGTCGCAATCCACCGCTATCCTGCTCTACTGCGCGGACAAGTCAGGCAAATTCATGCCCAAGGAGGCCACGGCGCGCCCTGCGGTGCTGCAGGCGCTGATGAGCGCGTCCACCGACATCACGCCGCTGTTCGGCGCGCTCACGGCGGTGGTCCGATCCAAGGAGCCGCATGCGCCGACCGTGCAGGCATTCAAGGAGCGGCTGCGGGGCTTCTTCAAGGTCTGGGACGACACGCTGGCCGCGCGCAAGTACGCCGGCGGCGCAGAAATATCGGTCGCCGATCTGTCGCTGTATGCGGGGTACGCGCGCACCAAGGGCGCCTTCCCCGAGGCGATCGAGGGCTTCGCCAACCTGACGCGGTGGGCGGATGAAATGGGCGCCCGTCCCGCGATCCAGCGCGCGCTGAAATTCTGATGAAATGGAAATTCGACGGCGTCCGGGTCGTCCAAGGCAACGAGCTGGACATCAACACGCCGCAGACACCCGGCATGAACCGCGCCGCGGCGATCACCCGCGCGCGCGCCGGCGCCGAGAAACTGTGGGCCGGCACCGTAGTGATCCATCCCAAGGCCAAGACCGGCGCGCACCACCACGGTCCCGTGGAGAGCGTGATCTACGTGGTCAGCGGCAAGGCGCGCATGCGCTGGGGCGAGCAGCTCCAGTTCGTCGCCGAGGCGGGCCCGGGCGATTTCATCTACGTGCCGCCCTTCGTGCCGCACCAGGAAATCAATGCCAGCGACGATGATCCGCTTTCCTGCGTGCTGGTGCGCAGCGGCCAGGAACCGGTGGTGGTGAACCTAGACATTCCCGTGGCGGAAAAACCCGAGCAGGTCCACTGGGTGGACAACATCCACCCCGAACCAAAGAAGCCATAGCTCATCTCGCCCGGCAGGGGCACCACCTTCTTCTCGCTGCTCGCGCCCTAGCGCAGCGGTCGGAAGAACTCCGTAACCTCGCGCGCCAGCGCTTCGGGCTGCTCCAGCGCGGCGAAGTGCCCGCCTTTGGCCATCACGCTCCAGCGCCGGATGTCGGTGTAGGTTTTTTCCGCCAGCGAGCGCGGCGGCGACAGGATCTCTTTCGGGAATTCGGCATAGCCCACCGGCACGTCGATGGTTTTGCCCTCCGGGATCGGCCAGCCGCCGTGCAGGCGCGCGTAGTACGGCCAGAACGATGAGCCGATGGCCCCCGTGAACCAGTACAGCGAAATATTGGCCAGCATCTCGTCGCGCGAGATGGCGTTCTCCGGATTGCCGCCGCAGTCGCTCCAGGCCCTGAATTTTTCGACGATCCATGCCGCGAGGCCGGCCGGCGAATCGGTGAGGCCGTAGGCCAGCGTCTGCGGCTTGGTGCCCTGGATCGCCTGGTAGCCGGTTTCTTCCTTGAGAAACGCGTTCAACTGGTCCAGGAATTTTTTGTCCTGCACCGTCTTCGGGTCGCGACGCACCACCAGCAGGTTCAAATGAATGCCCGTCAACCGTTCCGGGTAACGGTAGCCGAGCACGGAACTGATGGATGCGCCCCAGTCGCCGCCCTGGCAGCCGAAGCGCTCGTAGCCCAGAACGCCCGTCATCAGTTCGGCGAAAATTTCGGCCATGTCCTCGGAACCTAATCGCGCCTGCCCGGGCCTGAACGACAAGCCGTAGCCCGGCAGCGAAGGCGCGACCACGGTGAAGCGCTCCTGCAACAGCGGGATGATTTTCAGGAATTCGAAGACGGAGCCCGGCCAGCCGTGCGACAGCAGCAGCGGCATCGAGTCCTTTCCCCTGCCCGGCGCATGGATGAAATGCAGGTCGGTGTCCCTGACCCTGGCAGTGAACTGCGGCAGTGCGTTCAGCCTGGCCTCGGCGGCGCGCCAGTCGAAACCGTCCCGCCAGTAGCGGACCAGTTCCTGCATGTAGGCAAGGCTGGTCCCGGTCGTCCACGTTTCAAACGGCGCTTCGTCCGGCCAGCGCGTGCGCGCGAGGCGCTGCTTCAGGTCGGCGATGGCGTCGTCGGCCACCCGCAAACGGAAAGGAATTGACCGATTCACTTGACTCCTAAAGCTTCGCTGCGTAGTCTCGCGGACTTTTTTGCGGAACGGAAACCAGAAGGTATATGGAATATACGATTACTGCCGACGGCGATCTACTGCGGGCCAGCGCCTGGGGCCGCGAATCGCAACAGCCGCCGTCGCATATCTGCGCCGCAATCCTGGCCGAGGCCAACCGGCTGGGGCTCACCCGTATCCTGCTCGAATTGAAGCAGAAGGTGCCGCTGTCGGGCGTCAGCCAGTTCCACCTCATCGACAAGCTGCCCGTGCTGGGCGCGACGCCGCGGCACCGGATCGCGCTGGTGCACCACACCCCGGGCTTCCTCGAGGCGAACCACATGATCGACGTCGTCGCCGCGAATCGGGGCCTGAGCGTGAAAAACTTCCCCGACGTGGAATCCGCCCTCGCCTGGCTGGGGTAAAGTAATGGCATGAAAAAGCGCCTGCTGCTGCTCGCATTCGCTGCCCTGCTGACGCCGGCGCTGTCGCTTGCGGGCGACGACCAGGACAAGAAAGCCGACGACGGCACATACGACCAGGACACGGTGCTGAAGGACGCCGAGGAGTTCTTCGGCAAGGGCGCCGAGGGCCTGGGCAAGGTGATCGAGAAAGCGTTCAAGGAACAGGGCCGGCCCAACGGCTACATCAAGGGCGAGGAAGCCGCCGGCGCGATCACCGTCGGGCTGCGTTACGGCAACGGCACGCTGATGATGAAGACCGCCGGGAGCCGCCCCGTGTGGTGGACGGGGCCCTCGATCGGCTTCGACCTGGGCGCCAACGCGTCCAAGGTGTTCGTGCTCGTCTACCACCTGCCGAAGCCGGGCTCGATTTTCCGGCGCTTCCCCGGGGTCGACGGCAGCTTCTATTACGTGGGCGGCGCCGGCATCAACTACCAGCAGCGCGGCAATATCGTCCTCGCGCCGATCCGCCTCGGCGTCGGCCTGCGCGCCGGCGCGAGCGTCGGATACATGCACTACACGCCGAAGAAAACCTACAACCCGTTCTGAGCCCGACGGCGGGATGAAAATCCGGCTCTACTACTGGCCCGGGATCCAGGGCCGCGGCGAATTCGTCCGGCTCGCGCTGGAGGACGCCGGAGCGGACTATGTGGATGTGCTGCGCCGTTCCGGGAGTCCCTCCTTTGCGGATTTGAAGCGGCCTCCTTTCGCAATGCCCTATATCGTCGCCGGCAGGGACGTGGTGGCGCAGACCTCGAACATCCTGCATTTCCTCGGACCGCGCCTCCGCCTGGCGCCAAAGGGCGAATCCGGCCGCCTGTGGTTACACCAGCTTCAGCTGACGATCGCCGACTGGCTGGTCGAGGTTCACGACGTACACCACCCGATCGGTTCGGGGCTGTATTACGAGGAGCAGAAGCGCGAGGCGCGGCGCCGCGCCGCCGACTTCCTTGCCGTGCGGCTGCCGAAATACCTCGATTACTTCGAGGCCGTGCTGCAGCGTAACCGGGGCGGTTACGTGCTCGGCAAGGCCGTTTCCTATGTCGATTTGTCGCTGTTCCAGATGGTCGCCGGCCTGCGCTATTCCTTTCCGCGTGCCTGCACCAGCCTTGCGCCCCGCTACCCCCTGCTGGACGCGCTCCATGCCAGGGTCGCCGCGCGCCCGCGCATCGCCGCCTACCTCGCCTCGAAACGGCGCATCGCGTTCAATCGGCAGGGCATTTTCCGGCACTACCCGGAGCTCGATTCTTCTCTAAATAAATCAAAAAAAACATAGACCTGCACCCACCCGGGGCGCTATAATAGCGGTCACATGGGACGCGCCGCGCTGGACTGGACCAAAGACCGAATCCAAACACTGAGCAAGCCGGAAGTGAAGCAGTTGCGCGCCAACGCGGAACGGCTGAGCGAACCGGAAGTCGTCGCGCTGTGCGACGAGGTTCTCAGCGTGAAGGCCAAGACCAAGACCGCCGCGGCCCGCACCGCCAAAATCGCCAAGGCAAAGAAGGAAGTCAAAGTTGCCTGAGCAAGTTCGCGGCGCGGTGCGCGAACATCCTGGCCGCCAGGAGCGCAGGCGCTTCATGCTGGGCAAATACGAGATCATCGCCCAGCCAATCCCGGGTTCGGCGCACATGCTGCGCTACACCGTTTTCGTCAGCGGCCGCCGCGTCGGCGCCATGGCGAGCATGCCGACCGAATCGGATTGCCGATACCTCGAGCGGCCGCCGGTGGTTCCGCCCCTCAAGCCTTTTCAGGTGTTCTACCGCCCCGGCCGCCCGAAAAAGGGCAGCACGCCTCCGCAACCGGCGATCGACGTGCACCACGGCATGCCGCGCGAGGACATCCCGGCCGGGATCTCGATTCCGCCCTCCGGCCGGCCGGAAGACGGCTGAGCATGGCGCCGGAAAATATCGAAGCCCGGGAAACCGGGCTTTTTTATCCACCTCAAGGAAGCCCATGGACAAGCGCAAAGCATGGCGGGATCAGGAGCAGCAGCTGGTGGAGCGATGGAACGCAGCCAACGAGCGCTTCCGCGTCGCCCACGCACAGATCGCGAGCCTGAAGCCGGCCGCCGACGATCCGGTGATGCGCGAAGCAGACGCCGCGCGCGCCGAACTCGAACTTCTCAGGCGTCAGGTCGCGCGCCTCAAGGGCGAGTTCAACACGGGCAAGCGCTACTAACTTTCCGGTCCTACCCGGCCGCGCAGCGCCTTGATCCGGCCGCGCCGGATCTTGCCCTCGAGGCGCCGTTTCTTCGACGCCCGCGTCGGCTTGGTCGCCCTGCGCATTTTCGGCACGTGCGTCGCGCTTTCCACCATCTCGTGCAGGCGCCGCAGCGCCTCGCCCCGGTTCATGTCCTGGCTGCGGTGCTGCTGCGACTTGATCACCACCACGCCGTCGCGCGTGATACGGTGATCCTTCAGCCCGAGCAGGCGCGCCTTCACGGCGCCGGGCAGCGAGGAGGCCGCGACATCGAAGCGCAGGTGCACCGCGCTCGACACCTTGTTGACGTTTTGCCCTCCGGCGCCGGCCGAGCGAACGGCGGTGATGTCGATTTCGCTTTCTGGAATACTGAATTTCACTTTGTTTTTGCGGGCAGCCGCGCGAGATAGTGCGCGACGTCGGCGAGGTCCGCGTCCTTGAACGGGGCGAGCTCCTCGGGCATGGTGGCGCAGCTTAGACCTGTGCAGGTATATTTCCATCATGCGCCGCACCATCCGCGACACATTGCTCTCGGCCCGCGACCTCCTTGTCACGACGGGTCCGTTCATCCTGCTCACGCTCGGCCTGCTTTGCGGCGCCTATGTCCTGCTCAAGCCGACGCCGCCCAAGCGCGTGGTGCTCGCCACCGGCCCGGACCAGGGCGCCTATGCTGCCTTCGGCAAACGCTACGCGGAGGAACTCAAACCCTACGGCATCGACGTCGTGCTGCGCGCCACTGCGGGATCGCGCGAGAATCTGCGCCTGCTGCAGGACCCGAAGGAAGATGTGCAGGTTGCCTTCGTCCAGGGCGGCGCGAGCGAAACCCTGCGCACACAGGAAGAGGAGCAGCAGCAACTGCCGCTAATCTCGCTCGGCAGCATGTTCTACGAACCGGTCTGGATCTTCTATCGCCAGGACGCGGCGAAAAAGATAAGCCGGGAAGGCGTCATCAACGACCTGTCGCAGTTCCGCGGCATGCGCGTCAACATCGGTACACGCGGCAGCGGCATCCCGGGAATCATGGGCCGGCTGCTGCGCGCCAACCTCATGGACAAGAGCGACATCCAGGGCGCCAGCCTGGACCTCGTTCCCTCGGTCGTCGCGCTGCTGGACGGCTCGCTGGATGCCGTAGCGATCGTGTCAGCACCCGAATCGCAGCTGGTGCAGATGCTGCTGCAAACCCCCGGCATCCGCCTGTACGAATTCGCGCAGGCGGAGGCGTACGCGCGGCGCTACAGCTTTCTCAGCCCCGTGACGCTGCCGCGCGGCGTGGTCGACCTTTCGCGCAACGTACCGCCGCGCGACATAGTGCTGGTGGCGGCTACCTGCTCGCTGGTGGCGCGCGAAGACCTGCATCCGGCGCTGATCCAGCTGCTGGTCCAGGCCGCGAGCCGCATCCACAGCCACGGCGGCTGGATCGCGCGCGATGGCCAGTTCCCGATGGCGCTGCAAAGCGAATTCCCGCTGGCGCGCGATGCCGAGCGCTACTACCGCACCGGCCCGCCGCTGCTGCAGCGCTACCTGCCGTTCTGGCTCGCCAACCTGGTCGACCGCATGTGGGTGGCGCTGTTTTCGATCGCCGTCATCCTGATCCCGCTCGGACGCGTGCTGCCGCCGCTCTACCAGTTCCGCATCCGCTCGCGCATCTTCCGCTGGTACCGGGACCTGCGCCAGATTGAGGAGGACATGGCCGGCAAGGCCGCTAACGCGGCGAAGTTGCTCGAACAGCTCGAGAAGCTGGACGCGAAGGCCGAGCGCATCGCAGTGCCGCTCGCCTACACCGACCAACTCTACGCGCTGCGCGGCCACATCGCGCTGGTGCGCGAGCGGCTGCGCGCCGCGCGCTAGCGGGGCGGGCTGGCCGGCACCTGCCGCCAGCCTTCCTTGCACTCGGACACGTACGGGTAGTAGGCCTTCGCCGACTCGCAGAAGTACCAATTGCCGGCGGGAGGTTGGGCAACCGAGACCGGAGCCTGTCCGGGTTGCGGGGGCAACTCGGGGGGAGGAACAGGCTGCGCCATGGTCGGCTCGGTACCCGGGGGAGGCGCGACCACGGCGTATCCGGCGCCACCAGGAATAGCGGAGTAATAGACTTCGTTGGCGTAGTAGTACGGCGCCCGTCCGAAATAGACCATCGTGTAATCGGGCGGCAGCACCGGCACCACTACGCCGATCGGCGGCCGGACGACCACGTAGGACGGCCCGGCGGCGCGAAACCAGACGCCGCCGTGGAAATAGAGGCGGCTGCCGCCGAATGTCACCGTGAGGTAGCCGGCCGGCAGCACGGGGACGCCGTAGCCGACGGCAGGATAGTAGTGATGGTGGTGGTAGCGGTCGTCGTAGGCCCAATGCGGAGAGCCGTAATGCGGCTGCGCGTGGGCAGCACCGGCGAAGAGCGCGGCAGCGACGCCGGCGAACAGTAACCTGTGTGAAGCGATCATGATGACCTCAGCTTAGCCTTTCCCCTGCGCCGGAATATTTCCGATCGCAGGAAATTGGTAACGAAATGTTTACGGAATCTTGCGCGAAGCTGTCGCAATGCATCAGTTCAGGCGCGCAGGATGATTTTCCCGAGGTGCGCGTTGGACTCCATGTACGCCTTGGCCTGAGGCAGCTCGGCGAAAGGATATACCTTGTCCACCACCGGGCGCAGGTAGCCGCTCGCGATCGCGGGCAGCACGTCGCGTTCGAAGCCGCGCACTCCCTCGGCGACTTCGGCGGCGCTGCGCATCTTGTTCGACACGCCGTAGAGCCGCAGGCGCCTGGAATGCAGCGCGAGGATGTCGAGTTCCGCCTTCACCACGCCATCCACGTAGCCGACGGTGGCGAGGCGGCCCTTGTAGGCCATCACCCGTATGCATTCGGCGAACACGCTGCCGCCGACGTTGTTCACCACCACGTCGACGCCCCTGCCGCCGGTAGCGGCCATCACCTGGTCGGCGAAACCGCCGTTCCTGTTCTGCAGCGCGAGGTCCATGCCTAGCGCGGTCAGCTTTTTCAGTTTTTCAGCCGAGCCCGACGTGCCTATCACCTTCGCGCCGATCAGCTTGCCGAGTTGCACCGAGGCCACGCCCACGCCCGCCGAAGCGCCGGCGACCAGCAGCCACTCGCCGGATTTCAGTTCCCCTCCCGGCCAGAGCATGTCGTAGGCCGTGAGGTAAGCGATGCCCGCGCCCGCCGCCTCCTCCCAGGCAAGCCTGGCCGGCATGCGGATGGCGTCGCCGACACGGAACATGGAGAACTCCGAGAACGCGTGCGACGAGCGCCCCATGATGCGGTCGCCCGCCTTGAAGCCCTTCACGCCGTCGCCCACTTTGACCACCTCGCCCGCCGACTCGATGCCCGCGGCTTTCGCGCCGCCGCCGGACAAGCCGTGCCCGGCGATGAATTCGCCGCGGTTCAGGCCCGCGGCTTTCACGCGCGCCAGGATCTCGCCCGTCTTGGGCTCGGGCACCGCAACATCCCGCAGCTCGAGCGTGGTGCTGTCCTTGCCGCTCGCGATAAACCATGATTTCATCGCCGCCCTCTCTCCTTGACGCAGGCCGCTTCGGCCATCTCGCGAATGATAGCCGCAAGCCGCAGGGTGCCGGGCCCCGCCGCGTCCCGGTCGGCGAACACCAGGTAGAGCTGCGCGACGCTTTCGCTGCCTTCGCGCAGCGGCAGGGCTTTCAGCGTCCCCGCCGCGATCTGGTCGCGAATCCGGTATTCCGGGTACCAGCCGTAGCCGTAGCCCCTGCTCGCCGCCTCTATCGAAGTCGTCATGTGGCTCACCGTCCAGCGCTGCGCCGCCTCGAGGCGCGGCTTCGTGGCGCGCTTCAGGCCCGATTCGCGGATCACCAGCTGGCGCTGCGCGCGCAAGTCCTCCATCGTCACCGGGCGGCCGAGCTTGTGCAGCGGATGGTCCGGATGTGCCGCAGGCAGAAACCGTATCGGCATCAGCAGGTCGCCGAGAAATCCCTGCGGCACCATTACAGTGATCGCGAGCGCGGCCTGCCCCTGCAACAGCGCCTCCGATGTGCCGCCGAGGACGGATTCGATCACTTCGATGCGAGTCTGCGGGCTCTCGGCGCCGAAGCGATCGAGGCATTGCAGCAGCAGCCAGGTCGGGAATGCAACTTCAACCGCGATGCCGATCTCCGCTTCCCAGCCCGCCGAAAGCTTGCGCGCAGCGCGCTCCGTCGCAGCGGCTTCCTCCACCAGCGCGCGCGCCCTCCTGTACAGGAACTCGCCAGTCGGCGTCAGCATCGCCCTGCGTCCCTTCACTTCAAACGCTTTCACCCCTAGCTGGGACTGCAGCTTCTGCACGGCGTAGGTCACCGAAGACTGGCTCTTGTCCAGCGCCTCGGCGGCTTTCTCATAACCTCCTGATTCGACAACAGAAATTAGCGCTTTCCATTGATCCAGCGTGACGTCCATATATCCATTTATTAGATTGAATTAGGCATATTTTCTCTATTTATCATCTGTCAGTCCAATAGTTTAATGAGTGCATGAAAACCATCCTCCAAGTGAACGCAAGCATCCTCTCCAACGAGGGCCAATCCACCCGCCTCGCGAACGATTTCGTCGCCGCGATCCGCAGCGGCGAGAAGTTGATCGTCCGCGACCTTGCCCGCGACCCGGTGCCGCATCTCGATGCGGAACGGTTCGGCGCTTTCATCGCCAAACCGGAATCTCGCACGTTGAAGCAGGACGCGTTCGTCGCATACTCGGACCAGCTCATCGGCGAGCTGAAGCAGGCGGACGTCATCGTGCTCGGACTGCCGATGTACAACTTCGGCGTGCCCTCCACGCTCAAGGCCTGGTTCGATCACGTCGCGCGCGCCGGCGTGACGTTCAACTACACGGCGAACGGGCCGGTGGGACTGCTGACCGGCAAGAAGATCTACGTCCTCCCCGCGCGCGGCGGAATATACGCCGGCACGCCGCGCGACACGCAGACCGCCTACGTGCGGGATTTCTTCGCCTTCCTCGGCATCACGGACATCGAGTTCGTTTATGCTGAAGGACTGGCAATCAGCGAGACCAGCCGCAATGCCGCGCTCGCCAAAGCGCGCACGGACATCGAGCGCCTGGTCCCTGCCTACGCATAAGGAGCCTTGCCATGACGACCAGAAAGATTCAACAGATCATCCAGGGCCGGCCCGCCTCCGACGGCGCGGGCGTGAAGCTCATTCGCAGCCTGGGCAGCGGAAACCACCTGCGTCTGGACCCGTTCCTGATGCTCGATGCGTTTTCCTCGGAGAACCCGGACGACTACGTGGCCGGCTTTCCGTCGCATCCGCACCGCGGTTTCGAGACGGTGACCTACCTGCTCGACGGCCACATGCTGCATGAGGACCACCTCGGCAACCGCGGCGACCTGAAAAGCGGCGCGGTGCAGTGGATGACCGCGGGCCGCGGCATCATCCATTCCGAAATGCCGCAGCAGGAGAACGGCCGCATGCGCGGCTTCCAGCTCTGGATCAACCTGCCGGCCAGGGAAAAAATGAAGCCGGCCGGCTATCGCGACATTCAGCCCGGGGAAATTCCGGTCGCCGAGTTCGCGGGTGGGCGGGTGAAGGTCGTTGCTGGCGCCTACGGGAAAACGAGCGGGCCGGTCCGGGGCGGTTCGACGGATCCCCTGTACTGGGACGTGCAGCTGGATCCGGGAAAAACATTTTTGGCTACCATTCCCGCGACCCACGCGGCCTACGTCTACCCCTTCGAGGGCAGCGTTGAAATCGCCGACCGTGTGCTTAAAACGCATCAGGGCGGCGTGCTCGGATCGGGTGACGCGTTCGAGGTCAAGGCCGGCGCTGACGGCGCGCGCTTCCTGCTGCTGGCGGCGAAACCGATCGGGGAACCGGTGGTGCAGTACGGCCCCTTCGTCATGAACACGCGCGAAGAGATCGAACAGGCGATCCGTGATTACCAGAGCGGAGAGCTGACGAAGATTGCCGCCTGACATGGACGTATTGAAGTCCCACGACCGAGATCTGGGCGGCGGCCTGACCGTAAGCCGGGTACTGCCCGGCCATCCCCACCAGATGGTCGGGCCATTCATTTTCTTCGACCAGATGGGGCCGGTCACCGTCGCGGCGGAGCAGAACGTGGACGTGCGGCCGCATCCGCACATCGGCCTCGCCACGGTGACCTGGCTGTTCGAGGGCGAGCTGATCCACCGGGACAGTCTGGGAACCGTGCAGCCGATCGCGCCGGGCGACGTCAACTGGATGACGGCGGGGCGCGGAATCGTGCATTCGGAGCGCGGCGACCCGGCCGCGCGCAAAAGCACGCGCCGCATGTACGGTATCCAGTCCTGGGTCGCGCTGCCGAAGGACCACGAGAACGCCGAGCCCGCGTTCAGCCATCATCCGGCCGCGACGCTGCCGAAGATCCGCATGCCGGGCGTGGACCTGCGCCTGATCGCCGGCAACGCGTTCGGCGAGCAATCGCCGGCGCCGACCTTCTCGAAAATGTTCTATGTCGCCGCCGAGCTCGAAGCCGGCGCCACGCTCACGCTGCCGCCCGAGCACGAAGAGCGCGGCGTCTATCTGGTGCAGGGAAGTGTGGCGGTGGATGGAAATTTATTGCCCGGGAAGAATCTGGCTTACCTCCCGGAAGGGAAACCGATTCAAATTCTTGCAAACACCCGATCCCGCGCCATGCTGCTGGGCGGCGGGAAAATGGACGGTCCGCGCCACATCTGGTGGAATTTCGTCGCCAGCTCGAAAGAGAAGATCGAAGACGCGAAACAGCGCTGGCGCGAGCGGCGTTTCGAAGCGGTGCCGGGCGAAACCGAATTCATTCCGCTGCCGGAGCGTTGAATCCCCCCGGGGCGGATTAAAATTAGCCCCATGCCCGCCATCTCCTCGTCTCCAGCGCTTTCCCGGCTGCGCATCCTCGACCTGACGCGGGTGCGCGCGGGTCCGACCTGCGTGCGCCAGTTCGCCGACTTCGGCGCCGACGTGATCAAGGTCGAGAACACGGTGCCCGAGGACATGGGCGGGCCGCGCGAGGGGCCGGATTTCCAGAACCTGCACCGGAACAAGCGCTCGATCACTCTCGACCTGAAATCGCCCCAGGGCAAGGAAATCTTCATGCGCCTGGTGAAAACCGCGGACATCGTGGTCGAGAACTACCGCCCGGACGTGAAGGACCGCCTCGGCATCGATTACGAGTTGCTGAAGAAGGTCAACAAGCGCATCATCCTCGCGAGCATTTCCGGTTTCGGGCAGGACGGCCCCTACCGCGCGCGGCCGGGATTCGACCAGATCGCGCAAGGGCTCTCCGGCATCATGTCGGTGACGGGCAAGCCGGGAGAAGGTCCGATGCGCGTCGGCTGCGCGGTCGCGGACGTGGGAGCAGGCTTGCTGGCCGCGCTCGGCATCATGACCGCTTTGCTCGAGCGCGAGACCTCCGGCGAAGGCCAATGGGTGCAGTCCAACCTGCTGCAGGCCGGAATCCAGCTGCTCGACTTCCAGGCCGCGCGCTACACCATGACCGGAGAAGTGCCGCCGCAGGTCGGCAACGACCATCCGACCAGCATGCCGACCTCGGCCTACACCACTGCCGACGGCCACATGAACGTCGCCGCCACGGGCACCAAGATGTGGCAACGCGTATGCGAGGCCATCGGGCGCCCCGAGCTGTTCGAACATCCCGACTTCAAGACCGCGCAGGATCGCGCGAAGAACCGCAAGGCCCTGAACGCAGCGCTGAACGAAGGGTTCGCGAAAAAGCCCACCGCCGAGTGGGTCGGAATCCTCAACGCCGGCGGCGTGCCCTGCGGCCCGATCTACAGCATGGACCAGGTCTTTGCCGACCCGCAGGTAAAGCACGTGCAGGCCGCGGTGGACGTGCCCCGCAGGTCCGGCGGCAAGCTGCGGCTCATCAACCAGCCGGTGAAGCTGTCGCGCACGCCGGCGAAGCTGGTGGCGGCCTCGCCGGAGCGGGGCGAGCACACGGAAGAAATCCTGCTGGAGGCCGGCTTCAAGAAGGCCGAAATCGAGACATTCAAAAGCAAAGGAATCGTGTAATGGCTGAACTCAAAACCTCCGTCGCGCACGGCGTCGCCACCGTGCTCTTCTCGAACCTGCCGAAGATGAACGCCATGAGCTTCGACATGTGGGAGGCGGTGCCGAAGGTATTCGCCCAGCTCGACGCCGACCCGGCGGTGCGGCTCATCGTCTGCGCCGGGGACGGCGACAAGGCCTTCATTTCGGGCGCCGACATTTCGCAATTCGAAAAGCTGCGGGGCACCGTCGAGGCGCAGGTGGTCTACAACAAGGCGGTCGAAGCCGCCTACCAGGCGCCGATGAACACCACCAAGCCGGTGATCGCGCGCATCCGCGGCATCTGCATCGGCGGCGGTCTGGGCTTTGCCGCCGCCTGCGACTTGCGCATCTGCTCGGACGACTCCATTTTCCGCATGCCGGCGGCGCGGCTGGGCCTGGGCTACAGCCCGGCGGGCGTGCGGCGCTTCATGAACGTGCTGGGCGCGGCAAATACCACCGACATCTTCATGTCGGCGCGCAAGTTCGACGCCAAAGAGGCGCTGCGCATGGGCTTTGTCAGCAAGGTGGTGCCTGACGCGGAGCTCGAGAAGGAAGTCGCCGCCTACGCAAAGATGGTATCGGAGAACGCGCCGCTGACCGTGGCCGCCGCCAAGTACGCGGTACAGCAGTGGCAAAAGGACGAGAAGGACCGCGACCTCTCGAAAGCGATGAAGATGGTCGAAGCCTGCTTCGCCAGCGAAGACCACAAGGAAGGCCGCAAGGCGTTCATGGAGAAGCGCACCCCGGCGTTCAAGGGAAAGTAGGCATGAGGGTTCCGGGGATTTTCATTTTCGTTTGCCTTTCCACGTGGGCGAATGCGCAAAGCTATCCTTCAAAGCCGATCCACCTTGAGGTCGGCTATCCGCCCGGCGGCTCGGGCGACTTCACCACGCGCATCATCGGCGACGAGCTGTCGAAGGAACTCGGCGTCGCGGTGGTGGTGGAGAACAAGCCCGGCGCAGGCGGCTCGATCGCCTCCGAGTTTGTCGCCAGGTCGGCGCCCGACGGCTACACCATCCTCAACCAGGGCAATCACCAGATCAACAAGAGCCTGTACAAGAGCCTGGGCTACGACGAGAAGGATTTCATTCCCGTGTGCCGCGTCGCGAACGGCGCCACGGTGCTGGTGGTGAACAATGGCACGCCCTTCAAGAACATGAAGGAGCTGATCGCCTATGCCAAGGCGAATCCCGGAAAACTGTTCATGGCCTCCGCAGGCTTCGGTTCGGCTCCCCACCTTTCCTCCGTCGCCTTCGAATCCGTCGCCGGCATCAAGTTCACCACCATCCAGTTCAAGGGCGGCGGCCCGGCCGCCCAGTCGCTGGTTGCGGGCGACACGCAGGTGATGTTCGCGACTTCGCCCACGGTGATGGGCTTCATCAAGGGCGGGCGCATGCGCCCGCTGGCGATCAGCATGCGCAAGGCTTCGGCGGCGATTCCGGGCATTCCGGGGGCCGAGGAAGCCGGCCTGCCCGGCTTCGAATCCACCTTCTGGTTCGGCCTCTACGTGCCGGCCGGCACACCGATGGAAATCGTGCGCAGGTTGCACGCGGCCGCGGCCAAGGTGCTGTCGAAGCAGGAGGTGCGCGACAGGATCGCCTCGCAGGGCATGGACGCGGCGCCCTCGGCATCGCCGGAGGCCTTCGACGCCGAGATCAGGGCCGAGGCGCCGGGCATCGAAAAATCCATCCGTGAATCCGGCGCCAAAGTCGAATAAGGAGAAAAAGCATGTCGAAAATCGCAGTCATCACGGGCGCCGGCAGCGGCGTCGGCAAAGCAGCCGCGCTGGCATTCCTCAAGGACGGCTGGCGGGTCGCGCTTGCCGGACGGCGCAAGGACGTGCTCGAACAAACCGCCAAGGAATCCGGCGCGGGCGAGCGCGCCTGCTGCGTGCCGACCGATGTCGCCAAGCAGGATTCGGTCAAGGCGCTGTTCGCGGCAGTGAAGGCCAAATGGGGCCGCGTCGACGTGTTGTTCAACAACGCCGGCGTGAATGCGCCGGGCACCTCATTCGAAGAACTGAGCCTGGAGAAGTGGCAGAACGTCGTCGACATCAACCTGACCGGCATGTTCCTGTGCATGCAGGAGGCCTTCAAGGTGATGAAGGACCAGAATCCGCGCGGCGGGCACATCATCAACAACGGCTCGATCTCGGCGCATGCGCCGCGGCCGGGTTCCGTGGCCTACACCGCCACCAAGCACGCCGTGACCGGCCTCACCAAGACCGGCGCGCTGGACGGCAGGAAGTACGACATCGCCGTGGGCCAGATCGACATCGGCAACGCGCGCACCGAGATGGCGGCGCGCATGGCCAACGGCGTGCCGCAGGCCGACGGCTCGATCAAGCCCGAGCCGCTGATGGACGTGGCCCATGTCGGCCAGGCGGTGCTGCACATGGCGAGCTTCCCGATCGAAACCAACGTCCTCTTCCTGACCATAAAGGCCACCAAGATGCCGTTTGAGGGACGCGGTTGAAGAAGGCCAAGGCCTACCGCGAGCCGTCCTTCCTCAACAGCAGGGATGCGCGGCCGCTGCGCATTCTTGCGGAGTACCTGGAGCCGAAGAGCCGCTTCGAGCATTTCGGCATCGAGGACACCATCGTGTTCTTCGGCTCGGCGCGCTTCAAGGAGGGCAACCGCTGGTACGAGGCGGCGCGTTCGCTTGCGTTCAAGCTCACCGAATGGTCGAAGGCCCTGCCTTCGAAAGAACGCCGCTTCGTGGTCTGCACCGGCGGCGGCCCGGGCATCATGGAAGCGGCCAACCGCGGAGCGTCGGAAGCCGGAGGCCTGAACGTCGGGCTGCCCATCTCGCTGCCTCACGAGGAAGGCCACAACCCGCACATCACGCGCGACCTGGTGTTCCGCTTCCACTATTTTTTCATGCGGAAATTCTGGTTCGCCTACCTCGCCAAGGCGATCATCGTGTTTCCGGGCGGCTTCGGCACGCTGGACGAGATGTTCGAGGCGCTGACCCTGGTGCAGACGAAGAAAATGACCAAGCCGATGCCGATCGTGCTGTTCGGCAACGACTACTGGCGCGAGGTGATCGATTTCGACGCGCTGGTAAAGCACGGCACCATCAACGCCGCCGATGTCGGCCTCATGCACCGCACCGACTCGGTGGACGAAGCTTACGACTGGGTCGTAGCCAGGCTCACCGAGCATGCGCTCGGCAAGCCGGGCGCCATGCTCTAGCTAGCCGATCCGGTTCTTCAGCAGCCCGATCCCGGCGATCTCGGTTTCCAGGATGTCGCCCGCCTTCAGGAACTCGGGCGGCGTGCGCGCGTGGCCGACGCCGGCCGGCGTGCCGGTCGAGATGATGTCGCCCGGCTCCAGCGTCAGGCCGGCGGAGAGCTCGGCGATGATGCGCGGGATCTTGAAATACATGTGGCGCGTGTTCGAGTCCTGCTTGATCGCGCCGTTTACGCGCGTCACCACGCGCAGATCCCACCAGTCCTTCACCTTGTCCGCGGTCACGATCCAGGGCCCCATCGGGCAATGGCCGTCCAGGCTCTTGCCCTTGAACCACTGCTGGCCGTGGCGGCGCTGCACTTCACGCGCGGAAACGTCGTTGATCACCGTGAAGCCGAACACGTGCTTCATCGCGTCGGACTCCTTGATGTTGATGCCGCCCTTGCCGATGATCACGCCCAGCTCCACCTCCCAGTCCACCTTTTCCGTCACCCCCGCATGCAGCGGGATACGGTCGTAAGGGCCGTTCACCGCGGTGGGCGCCTTGGTGAAGAAGGTCGGATGCTTCGGAATCTCGACCACGCTGGTGCGCGCTTTGGCGCCTTCCTCGAAATGCTCCAGGTAGTTCCAGCCGACGCAGAACACGTTCTTGCGCGGCCGCGGGATGGGCGCCAGCACGCGCACCGAGGATAGCGGGATGGGTTTGGACCTTCCCTCGAGAATCTTTCTTGTTGAAGAAAGGCTTTTGCTTCCCCCCTCGATCAGGGAAATCATGTTCTCGAACTTCAATTCGACGAGGTGCTCCGGCCCGCTCATCACGCCGACGCGCGGCGCCGAACCCTTTTTCTTCAGTTGATACGTCAGCAATCGCATTGCGTTCTCCCTGTCATTGCGGCTTGAAGCCGATATCCTTGATGATTTTTCTCCAGCGCTCGATGTCTCGCTTCGTCAATGCCGCCAGCTCCTCCGGCGTGGACGACACGGATTCGTAGCCGCCTTTCTCGATCGCCGCCCTGACCTCCGGGTCGGCGAGCGCCTTGACCAGCGCGAGGTTCAGCTTCTTCGCGATATCGGGCGGCAGATTGGCGGGGCCATACCAGCCCAGCCAGCCGACGAGGTCTATGCCCTTGATGCCCTGCTCGGTGAGCGTCGGCACGTCCGGCGTGAACGGCGAACGTTTCTCTCCCACCACCGCGAGCATCCGGATTCTGCCGCCGGCGGCGTTCTGGATTGCCGTCGTCCCGGGTTCGAACATAATCTGCACGCGCCCGGCAAGCAGGTCCTTGGCCGCGTCGCCGCTGCCCTTGTACGGCACGTGCACCATCTCGACCCCGGACTGGCGCATGAACATCTCCGCGAACAGGTGGGAGGACGTGCCAGTCCCGAAGGAAGCGATGTTCAGCTGGCCCGGATTCGCCTTCGCCCAGGCAAGCAGTTGCTTGATATTGGTCGCCGGCACCGAGGCATGCAGCACAAGGATCTGCGAGCCGCGCGCGCCCAGCGACAGCGCGGTGAAATCCTTGACCGGATCGTAGGGTACTCCGCCCAGCAGCGTGAACGGCACCTGGGCGAATGCGCCGTTGAAGCTGTAGAGGAGCGTATAGCCGTCGGGCGCGGACCTGGCCACTTCCGCCGCGGCGATCGACGTGCTTGCACCGGGCTTGTTTTCCACGATCACGGTCGCGCCCAGTGCCTCGCCGAGCTTGGGCGCGACGATGCGCGCCTGGATATCGGTGCCGCCGCCGGCGACGAATCCGACCAGAACGCGGATCGGCCTGCCCGGTTGCGGAAAGGCCTGCGCGAAGACGGCGCCTGATGCCGCAAGGGCGGCGAATGCGAGCAAGGCCGAAAGGCTTTTCATTTTTCCTCGTCCAAATGATAGCCTTGAGTCCGCAATGAATGCTCCGCTTGCCGAACAGTTTCTCACTCTGCAGGAAATCGTCGCCGCCGCGCGCCGCAACCTGGCGCCCGGCCCCTGGAGCTACCTCATCGGCGGCGCAGAAACCGAGACCACGGTGCGCCGCAACCGCATGGCCCTCGACTCGATCGCCTTCCGCCCGCGCGTGCTGCGCGACGTCAGGCGGATCGACTGCGGCGGCTCCTTCCTCGGCAAGCGCATGCGCCTGCCCGTGATGCTGGCTCCCATCGGCGGACTGGAATCCATCGTCGAAGACGGTGCCGCCGCCGCCGCTCGCGGCGCCGCGCAGTTCGGCGTGCCGCAGATGCTGTCGTCCGTCTGCCAGCCCGGGCTCGAAGCCACTGCAGCGGCCGCGGAAACGGTTCGCGTATTTCAACTCTACGTGCGCGGCGACGACGCCTGGGTGGATGACCATGTCAAGCGCGCGCGCGACCACGGCTATGCGGCTTTCTGCTTCACGGTCGACGTCGCCATGTACAGCCGGCGCGAACGCGATCTCATCGGCCGCTTCGTCAAGCCCTGGCGCGCCACAGCGCCCGCCGGGAGCAACTATCAATCGGGCCTGTCCTGGGACCAGGTCAAGCGATACAAAGACAAGCATTCGCTGCCGCTGATCATCAAGGGTATCGCCACCGCAGAGGACGCGGAAATCGCCGTGCAGCACGGCGTCGAAGTCGTTTATGTCTCCAATCACGGCGGCCGCCAGCTCGATCACGGCCTCGGCAGCATGACCGTCCTGCCGCAGGTGGTCGCCGCGGTCGCCGGCCGCGCCGAAGTCTGGGTGGACGGCAGCTTCATGCGCGGCACGGACGTGGTGAAGGCGATCGCGCTCGGCGCCGGGACGGTCGGCCTGGGACGCCTTCCCTGCCTCGGCCTCGGCGCCGCCGGCGTGCCCGGCCTCGTGCGCACGCTGGAAATCCTCGAAGACGAAATCCGCACCTGCCTCGGCCTGCTCGGCGTCACTTCGTTCGCCGAGCTGACGCCGCAACATGTAACCCCTGCGCCGCCGATCGGCGAACCAGGCGTCTTCAGCGCCTTTCCACTGCTCGGAGAGCCTCCGGGCGACCGATAGAATCAGCGAGGAAACGATGACTGCATCAGCGAAAGTACATGCACCCGACATGAGCGCGGCCGAATGGCAGGCACGATGCGATCTCGCGGCCCTCTACCGCGTGGTGGACCATTTCGGATGGACCGACGTCATCAATACGCACATGTCGGCTCGCGTGCCGGGCGAACCCGGCGCTTTCCTGATCAATCACTACGAAGAGATGTTCCACGAGATCACGGCATCGAGCCTGATCAAGATGGATCTCGAAGGCAGGGTGCTCGGCCGGCAGGGCCGCTTCAACGAGGCCGGATTCACCATTCACAGCGGCGTCTACAAGGCACGGCCCGACGCCAATTGCGTGATGCACACGCACACGCGCGCCGGCGCCGGCGTTTCGTTGATGCGCAAAGGCCTTCGCCCCATCAGCCAGGACGCGCTCAACGTGCTGGATGAAGTCGTGTACCACGAATACGGCCTGCCGGCGACGCAGGAGGAATGCGACGCGCTGGGCGTGAGCTGCCGCAAAGGCGCCTGTGTCGTGCTGCAAAATCACGGCCTGCTGACGCATGCGCCGACCATTCCGGGCGCCTTGCAGCGGCTTTACATGCTGGAACGCGCCTGCGAGCTCGAGTTGATTTCGCGCTCTCTCGGAGAACCGCCGGTGCCGATCGCGGACCACGTGATCGACGGAGTGGCGGCATACATGAAGTCGGCCCGGGCAAAACCCGATTTCGGCGTCCACGAATGGAACGCGTTGCTGCGCGTGATCGACAAAAAGGGCACCGACTATCGGCGCTGAGGCCGCAGCTCAGCTCTTCGCTGCCAGCACCCCGTCGCCGTGCAGCTCTGCAACAAACCCGGCCCGGCGCAATCGTTTCGCTATTTCGTTAGGCACGTCGCGGCCGCTGGTGAGCTTGTTCGGCGTGCCGGTGTAATGGAACAGCTTGCCCCTGCACCTGAGCACCCTGGCGAGCTGGTCGTAGAAGGCTTGCGAATAAAGCTCCCCCGCGATTCCGAAGCGCGGCGGGTCGTGCAGGATCGCGTCCACTGAATTGGCCGCGAGGCCGAAAATCTCCTTGGAGATGTCCCCCTGAGTCAGCGTCAAGGCGCCCCCAACAGCGGGCGACCACGGATTCAGGCCGCGCAGCCAGATGACGTCGGGGTTCTTCTCGTAGGACAACACCAGTTTTGCTCCGCCCGCCATGCACCAGGCTGCGAAATAGCCCAGGCCGCCGCAGCAATCCAGGATCACCTTGCCGCGCGGCTGGATCAGGCCGACCTTGCGTTCGGCATCCGCGTAAGGCGACACGCGCGACGTGACCAGCATCTTGATGCCGTCGATTTCGAAGGTAGGCGGTCCCCATTCCGTCGGCACCAGTTTGATGAGCGAGCCCGCGTAGCGGGCAGCGGGCTGGAAGCTGTCGCCGGTCCAGTAGTAAATGGTTCGTTCCTTGGCGGATTCCAGATAGGGGAAACGACGGCCCCGCCAGGTCCACCCTTCTGTATCCACTTCAACGGTAGTCGTCGACCGATCGAGATCCAGCGAGCACTCGACCGCGGACGCGCCGGCGCGCAGCGCTTCGGCGACCTTTTGAGTCAACAGCGGCCCACGCATATCACGGGCCGTCATGCGCCGCGGATTACTTCTTCAGCGCCTTGAAGCGGATACGGCGCGGGCGCGAGGCCTCCTCACCGAGGCGCTTGCGCTTGTCGGCCTCGTACTCCTGGTAGTTGCCCGGGAAGAAAGTCGCCAGGGATTCGCCCTCGAAGGCAAGAATGTGGGTGGCGATGCGGTCGAGGAACCAGCGGTCGTGCGAGATCACCATTACGCTGCCGGCGAATTCCAGCAGCGCCTCCTCCAGCGCGCGCAGCGTCTCGACGTCGAGGTCGTTGGAGGGCTCGTCCAGCAGCAGCACGTTGGCGCCGGACACCAGCTGCTTGGCCAGGTGCAGGCGTCCGCGCTCGCCGCCGGATAGCTGGCCGACCTGCTTCTGCTGGTCGGCGCCGCGGAAGTTGAAGCGCGCGAGGTAGACGCGCGAGGCCATCTGGAATTTGCCGATGGTGATGGTGTCCTGGCCGCCGCAGACGTCCTCGAACACCGTCTTGTCGCCCTGCAGCGCATCGCGCGACTGGTCGACGTGCGCGATTTTCACCGTCTTGCCGATGCTGATTCTTCCGGAATCCGATTTTTCTTTCTTCGTGATCAGTTTGAACAGCGTCGATTTCCCCGCACCGTTCGGCCCGATGATGCCGACGATCGCGCCCGGCGGCACCTTGAACGACAGTTTGTCCATGAGCAGCTTGTCGCCGAAGGCCTTGGAGACGTCGGTGAATTCGATCACCTCGTTGCCCAGGCGCTCGGCCACCGGAATGAAGATTTCTTGCGTCTCGTTGCGCTGCTGGTGCTCGTACTGCGACAGTTCCTCGAACCTCGCCAGGCGCGCCTTGGATTTCGCCTGGCGGCCCTTCGCGTTCTGCCGCACCCACTCGAGCTCGGCCTTCATGGACTTGAGGCGCGCCTCCTCCTGCTTCGCTTCCGTGGCCAGGCGCTTTTCCTTCTGCTCGAGCCAGGAGGAATAGTTGCCCTCCCACGGAATACCCATGCCGCGGTCCAGTTCCAGGATCCAGCCGGCGGCGTTGTCGAGGAAGTAGCGGTCGTGGGTCACCGCCACCACGGTGCCCGGGAAGCGTTGCAGGAACTGCTCCAGCCAGTCGACGCTTTCGGCATCGAGGTGGTTGGTGGGTTCGTCCAGCAGCAGCAGGTCGGGTCTGGACAGCAGCAGCTTGCACAGCGCCACGCGGCGCTTCTCCCCGCCCGACAGCACGCCGATTTTCTGTTCCCAGGGCGGCAGTCGCAGCGCATCAGCGGCAATCTCGAGTTCCTGCCCCGTGTCGGCGGTATTGACGAGCGCCTCCAGCCGCGCCTGCTCGGCGGCGAGCTTCTCGAAATCCGCGCCTTCCTCCGAATAGGCGGCATAGACCGCTTCCAGCTGCCGCTTCGCCTCGGCCACCTCGCCGCGCGATGCCTCGACTTCCTCGCGCACCGTCTTCGCCGCATCCAGCGCCGGTTCCTGCGGCAGGTAGCCCACCTGGATGCCCGGCATGCGGATCACTTCCCCGTCGGTGGCCTCGTCCACGCCCGCCATGATCTTGAGCAGCGACGACTTGCCCGAGCCGTTCAGGCCCAGCACGCCGATCTTGGCGCCGGGAAAGAAATTGAGCGAGATGTTCTTCAGGATCGTGCGCTGGGGAGGCACCATCTTGCTCACGCGGCGCATGGTGTAGACGTATTTGGCCATCGGCGTTCCGGAAAAAAGGCCGAGATTATCGCCTTTATTGGATAATCGCCCCATGTACGCCGTAAAAGAAATCTTCTACACGCTGCAGGGCGAAGGCGCGAACGCCGGTACGCCGGCGGTGTTCTGCCGCTTCGCAGGCTGCAACCTCTGGAGCGGGCGGGAGCAGGATCGCGCCACCGCCGTCTGCCGCTTCTGCGACACCGAATTCGTCGGCACCGACGGCGCGGGCGGCGGGCGCTTCGCCGCGCCCGCCGAACTGGTGCGCGCGCTGCAAGCGGCGCTGCCTGCGAACTCGACGGCGCCCCTGGTCGTCTGTACCGGAGGCGAGCCGCTGCTGCAGCTGGACGCGCCGCTTGTAGAGGCGATGCACGAGGCGGGATTCCGCGTCGCCATCGAGACCAACGGCACCCAACCGGCGCCGCCCGGCATCGACTGGATCTGCGTCAGCCCGAAGGCCGGCGCGCCGCTGGTGCTCGAGCGCGGCAATGAACTGAAGCTGGTGTACCCGCAGGCCGATGCCGAGCCGCCCAAATTCGAGGGGCTCGCCTTCGAGCACTTTTTCCTGCAGCCCATGGACGGCCCCGAGAAGGCGCGAAACACCAGGCTCGCGGTGGACTACTGCCTCGCGCACCCGCGCTGGCGCCTGAGCCTGCAATCCCACAAGCTCATCGGCATTCCCTAGGCATCATGGAACTCTGCTACCGCTTCGGCTTCGACGCCGCGCACCGCTTCGAGAACTACCCCGACGGTCATCCCTACCGGGGCGTGCACGGCCATTCGTTCCAGGTCGAGGTCGCCGTCAGCGGCAAGCCGGATGCGGCTACCGGCTTCGTCGTGGATTTCGACGGCATCGAAACAGCATGCAAAAAAATCCGCGGGGCGCTCGACCATCGCATGCTGAACGAGATCCAGGGCCTGGAAAAACCGAGCCTGGAAAACCTTTCAGTCTGGATCTGGAACCAGCTTGCGCCGCAACTGAGATCGCTCGCCCGCGTCACCGTGCGGCGCGACTCGCTCGGCCAGAGCTGCACTTATACGGGCGGTTAAGCGCGAGGCAGTGTCCCTGCCTCGCCCAGGTCCCACATCAGCCCGGCCATGAGGCGCAGCGCATCGCGCGCCACGGGTGCGAGCATGTGCTCGTTCGGCGCGTGCTGGCTGCAGGAGGCATAGGAGTGCGGGATCCAGACGGTCGGCAGGCCGAGCAGGTCGGAAAAAACGTCGTTCGGCAGCGAGCCGCCCAGATTGGGCAGAATCGCCGTCTGTTTTAGACTGGTTTTTTCCAGGGATTTTTTAGCCCAGACAACCCAGGGATGCTGCGGGTCCAGCCGCGTCGCCGGGAAGAAGCCTTCGCGCGCGGCGGTCACTTTCACCATCGGAAACCCGGCACCGGCGAGGTGGCGCTCGAGCGCCGCCACGATATCGGCCGGATCGACACCTACAACGTAGCGCAGCTGGCAGTGGCAGCTCGCGCGCGGCGGAATGGCGTTGACCGGCTTGTCGGGATTGCCGGCCGTAAAAGCCAGTACCTCGAAACTCGACCAGCCGAACACGCGCTCCGCGGGCGTGAGGCCGGGTTCGCCCCAGTCCGGGTCCACTTTCGGGCCGTCAACGCCGCCGTCCACTTCCAGCCCCGACAGCGCTTCGCGCACCGAGGGGGTAAGCGTATCCGGGCGCCATTCCTTCACCTTGATCTCGCCCTTCGGCCCGGTGATGCTCGCGAGCGCGTGGGCGAGGATGACGCCCGGATTGGCGAGCAGCCCGCCCCAGTTGCCAGAATGGTGACCGCCTTCGCGCAGGTCCACCACAAGATCCATGTTGAACGCGCCGCGCGAGCCGAGGAAGATCGTCGGCTGGCCCGGCTGCAGGCGCGGCCCGTCGGAGGCGATGAACACATCGGCCTTTAAAAGATCCTTATTCCGGGAACAGAATTCCTTCAGGCCCGGGGAGCCCACCTCTTCGCCGGTTTCGATCAGCACCTTCATATTGAAGCCGAGCTTGCCGCGCGTTTCGAGCGCGGCCGCGACGGCGGCGAGATTGATGCTGTGCTGGCCCTTGTTGTCGGCAGTGCCGCGGCCATAGAGCCGCTCGCCGTCGCGCTTCAGCACCCATGGATCCAGGCCCGGCTTCCAGCTTGCTTCCTGCCCGCGGATCACGTCGCCATGGCCGTACGACAGGACCGTGACCAGCGCCGGATCCTCGATGCGCTCCGCGACCAGGAACGGGCCGTATTTGGCGCTGGGGTTGTCGAAGATGCGGCAGCGGAAGCCGAGACGCTCGAAGCTGGATTGCATTTCACTCGAGAGGTAACGCGCGAGATCGGCGCCCCGATCCGGATTCTGGCTTTCGGTGGGAATGGCGACGCGGCGCGCGAGGTCGGCGAAGAATCCGCCCTCGTCGAAGTACTTCTCTGCGTGGGCTATCGCCCGTTCCCGGCTCATTGTCAGGGGATTATCTCCTGGAAGACCGCTTTTCCCGCGCCGCCGCTGCACGCACAACGATAGAATGACGGGGTGAAGCAGGAAGCACCCCCCGCCGACGCGATCCACATCCGCGGCGCCAGGCAGAACAACCTCAAGAATCTCACGCTCGCGATCCCGAACGGGGAACTGGTGGTCGTCACCGGCGTGTCGGGATCGGGCAAATCCTCGCTCGTCTTCGACACGCTCTACGCCGAGGGCCAGCGGCGCTACGTGGAGACCTTCAGCCCCTACGCGCGCCAGTTCCTCGACCGCATGGACAAGCCGCAGGTGGACGCCATCGACGGCATCCCGCCGGCCATCGCCATCGACCAGACCAACCCGGTCCGCACCTCGCGCTCCACCGTGGGCACGATGACCGAGCTGAACGACCACCTGAAGCTGCTGTACGCGCGGGCGGCAAAGCTGTTTTGCAGGGGCTGCGGCAAGCCGGTGGTCAGGGACACGCCTGAATCGATTTTCGCCTTTCTGAAACAACAACCCGACCAGAGGCTGGTTGTCACGTTCCCGGTAATCATCCCGAAGAACTTCGGCGAAAAGGAAATCCTGCAGCTGCTGGAAGCGCAGGGCTATACGCGGATCCACGAACGCAGCAAGACTTCGCTGGAAGTGATCCAGGACCGCTTTCGCGTCGGCTCGGCGGAGCGTGCGCGCGTTATCGAGGCGCTGGAAAGCGCGCTCAAGATAGGCCAGGGCAAGGTGAACGTGTTTCCTGAGGGCGGCAAGCCGTGGAAATTCTCTTCCGGCCTGCACTGCCCCGACTGCGACATTTCATATTCGGAGCCGACGCCGGCGGCGTTTTCCTTCAACTCGCCGCTGGGCGCCTGCGAGACCTGCCGCGGGTTCGGGCGAGTGATCGGCGTGGACTTTGGTCTGGTTGTCCCCAATGAAAGGCTTTCTTTGAGAGAAGGCTGCATCAAACCCTGGCGATCCCCGAGCTTCAAGGAATGCCAGGACGACCTGGTCAAGTACGCGAAGAAGCGGGGAATTCCCCTGGATGTTCCCTTCAAGGAATTGAAACCAGCCCACAAGGCCTGGGTGCTGGAAGGCGAACCGGAGTGGGTGAACTGGCGTAAATCCTGGCCCGGCACCTGGTACGGGGTGCAGCGCTTCTTCAAGTGGCTGGAGAGCAAGGCCTACAAGATGCACATCCGGGTCCTGCTGTCGAAGTACCGCGCCTACACGCCCTGCCAGACCTGCCACGGCACGCGCCTGAAGCCGGATTCCATGCTGTGGAAAGTGAACGGGCTTTCGATCCACGACCTGATGCTTTTGCCCTTGGATAAGGTAAGAGATTTTTTTAAAAACATTGAAATTCCAAAACAATTGGATGAAGCCACCGACCTGCTGCTCACTGAAATCCGCACGCGGCTGAAATTCCTCTGCGACGTCGGCCTTGGCTACCTGACGCTGGACCGGCAGTCGCGCACGCTGTCGGGCGGCGAAGTGCAGCGCATCAACCTCACCACCGCCCTCGGCACCTCTTTGGTGAACACGCTGTTCGTGCTGGATGAGCCTTCGGTCGGGCTGCATCCGCGCGACATGGGCCGCGTGATCGACGTCATGAAGCAGCTGCGCGACGCGGGCAATTCGCTGGTGGTGGTGGAGCACGACCCGCAGATCATGTTCGCCGCCGACCGCATTCTCGACATCGGCCCGGGACCGGGGGAGCGCGGCGGGGAAGTGGCATTTTTCGGCACGCCCGAAGAACTCCGGAAATCCAGCACCATTACCGCCGAGTATTTTTCAGGAAGGAAGAAAGCGGGGACTCCCTTGTCCGTTTCTTCTTCACGAAAGTTCCTGAAAGTAGAAAAAGCTAGCCAGCACAATCTCAAGAACATCGACGTGGTCATTCCGCTGGAGCGGCTGGTTTGCGTGACAGGCGTTTCCGGCTCAGGTAAATCGACCCTGGTGCAGGACGTGCTCTATGCTGCGTTGCGCAAGGCCCAAGGCAGGCCGACCGAGGCGCCGGGCGCGCACCTGGCGCTGCGCGGCGCAGACCAGGTCGAGGAAGTGGTGATGGTGGATCAGTCGCCCATCGGCAAGACCACGCGCTCCAACCCGGCAAGCTACGTCGGGGCTTTCGATTCCATCAGGAAATTGTTCGCGAATTCCCCGGAGTCCAGGCAAAGGAAATACACCCCGGGCACTTTCAGCTTCAACTCGGGCAACGGGCGCTGCCCGGCCTGCGGCGGCAACGGCTTCGAGCACGTCGAGATGCAGTTCCTGTCGGACGTCTACCTGCGCTGCCCCGACTGCGACGGCCGGCGCTTCCGGGCGGAGATACTGGAAGTGAAGATCGGCGGCAAGTCCATCGCCGACGCGCTCGACCTGACGGTATCGGAAGCGCTGTATTTCTTCCGCAACGAGGCGGAGCTGGTGGCGAAGCTGCGGCCGCTCAAGGACGTCGGCCTCGACTACCTGCGCCTCGGCCAGCCGGTGCCGACGCTCTCCGGCGGCGAGGCGCAGCGCCTCAAGCTGGCCGGACACCTCGCCGAGGCGGGCAGCACCACGACCGCGAAGCTGTTCCTGTTCGACGAACCGACCACGGGCCTGCATTTCGACGACGTGGCGAAACTGCTGCGCGCGTTCCGGCAGTTGCTGGAGGCCGGGCACTCGCTGCTCGTCATCGAGCACAACCTGGATGTGATCCGCGCCTGCGACTGGATCATCGACCTCGGCCCGGAAGGCGGCGACGCCGGCGGCGAGCTGGTCTGCGCGGGAGCGCCCGCGGACGTGGCCAAGCATCCGGACTCCCATACGGCCAAAGCGCTGAGGGATTACGAAAAAGCTTTCATGCAATCCCTGAAAGCAACCGAGCCTGCCGGCCGGTACCTCGGCACCGCCATCCAGATCCACAACGCCAAGGAGCACAACCTCAAGGGCATCGACGTCGAGGTGCCGCGCAACCGCTTCACGGTGGTGACCGGCGTGTCGGGATCGGGCAAGTCCACCCTCGCCTTCGACATCCTGTTCTCGGAAGGCCAGCGGCGTTACCTCGAGTCGCTCAACGCCTACGCGCGCCAGTTCGTGCAGGGAGCTTCGCGCCCCGACGTGGACGCGATCTTCGGCATCCCGCCCACGGTCGCGATCGAGCAGCGCACCAGCCGCGGCGGCAGGAAAAGCACCGTCGGCACGCTCACCGAGGTGCACCACTTCCTGCGCCTCGCCTTCGTCAAGCTCGGCACCCAGTACTGCCCCGATTGCCGGGTGCCGATCGAGCCGCAGAGCGAGGAAGTGATCGCGGCCAGGATACTGAAAGACTACAGAAACCAGCACGTCACCCTCCTCGCTCCGCTGATCGTCAACCGCAAGGGCGTCTATACGGAACTCGCAAAGTGGGCGCGCAGCAAGGGCTACTCCCAGTTGCGCGTGGACGGCAAGCTGCTGCCGGTGCTGCCTTTTCCGCGGATCGACCGCTTCAAGGAACACAGCATCGAGCTCCCGGTGGCAACGATCAAGATTTCGCCTTCTTCCGAGATTCAACTTCGAAGAGAACTTTCAAAAGCCCTGGAATTAGGAAAAGGCGCGGTACAAATTCTTGCGAAAAAACCGCAATCGTTTTCCACCAAGCGCGCCTGCCCGTCCTGCGGCCGCGGCTTCGCCGAACTCGATCCGCGCCTGTTCTCGTACAACTCGCGCCACGGCTGGTGCAAGGCCTGTGTCGGCACCGGGCTGGAACTGAAGGACGTCGGCTGGGACGCGGAGCGCTCGCGCACCGGCACCGAGGACCACGTGCTCGATTCCTGGATCGAATGGCTGGAAGTGGACCAGCCCTGTCCCGAATGCCGCGGCGACCGCCTCAATCCCGAAGCGCTGGCGGTGCAATGGAACGGAAAAAATATTGCGGGATTTGGTTCTTTGGCCATTTCAATCCTGGAAAAAGAACTGAAAACGGTAAAACTGAACAGCCGCGCTGCTGAAATTGCGAAAGACCTGCTTTCGGAACTCAACAGCCGCCTGCAATTCCTGGAACAGGTCGGCCTCGGCTACCTGACGCTGGACCGCTCGGCGCCGACGTTGTCGGGCGGCGAGGCGCAGCGCATCCGGCTCGCGGCGCAGCTCGGCTCGAACCTGCGCGGCGTCTGCTACATCCTCGACGAGCCGACCATCGGCCTGCACCACCGCGACAACCAGATCCTGCTCGGGGTGCTGGAGAAACTGGAGGCCAAGGGCAACACGCTGGTGGTGGTGGAGCACGACGAGGACACCATCCTCCGCGCGCACCACGTGATCGACCTGGGGCCGGGCGCCGGCAAGCTGGGCGGCCGCGTCATCGGCGCCGGCAGCGCCGCGGACCTCATGAAACTGCCGGATTCGCTCACCGGAAAATTCCTCAAGGAACCCCTGAGACATCCAATCCAGCCGCGCCGCGCCGTGACTTCAAAGTCTCCTGATTTGAAAATTCAAAAAGCGAAACTGCACAATCTGAAAAACGTCGATGCACGCATTCCCCTCGATCGCCTGGTCGTGATCACCGGCGTCTCCGGCTCCGGTAAATCCACACTCGCCAGGGATGTGCTGTTCCGCTCCCTGCAGGAAAAGAAACCTGTCGGCTGCAAAACCGTCGCCGGCGCCAAATTGCTCGACCGCGTGCTGGAAGTGGACCAGACGCCGATCGGCAAGACGCCCCGCTCCTGCCCCGCCACCTACGTCGGCTTCTGGGATGCGATCCGCAAGAGCTTCGCCGACACCTCGGAAGCGCGCATGCGCGGCTGGGGCGCGAGCCGCTTCTCGTTCAACACCAAGGGCGGCCGCTGCGAAAACTGCGAGGGACAGGGCATCCGCAAAATCGAAATGTCCTTCCTGCCCGACGTGAAGGTGGCCTGCGAGGCCTGCGGCGGCCTGCGCTTCAACCCAGAAACGCTGATGGTGCGCTGGCGCGACAAAACCATCGGCGAAGTGCTCGCCATGAGCGTGGACGAGGCCGTGGAATTCTTTTCGGCGCACCCGCGCATCCACCGCGCGCTGCGGCTGATGCAGGACGTGGGCCTGGGTTATCTAACCCTCGGCCAACAGAGCCCGACGCTCTCGGGCGGCGAGGCGCAGCGCCTCAAGCTCGTCACCGAACTGTCGAAAACCAGCGCCGACCGCAAAACCCTCTACGTGCTGGATGAACCCACCGTCGGCCTGCACATGGCCGATGTCGAGAAGCTGATCCGCGTGCTGCACCGCCTGGTCGAAGCCGGCAACAGCGTGGTGGTGATCGAGCACAACCTGGACATCATCGCCGAGGCCGACTGGATCATCGACCTGGGGCCCGAGGGCGGCAGCGGCGGCGGTGAAGTCGTCTACCAGGGGCCGCCCGACGTGTCGCCCGCATTGTCGTTGCAAAGTGACAGCCACACCTGCCGGGCGCTGGCGGAATTTCTCGCCGAGCGGAGGAACCCCGGCCTGCCCCGGCAGTCCAAACGGGCATGAAACACCTTCTGTTCGCGCTGTCGTTTTTCCTGACGTTGCCCGCGATGGCACAGGAACTCGCGCCCGACGAACTGGTGCGCAAAGTCACCGCGGACGTGCTCGACTCCATCAAAAGCGACAAGCAGCTGCAGGCCGGCGACCGCAAGAAGGCGCTCGCGCTCGCCGAACAGAAGATCCTGCCTTACGTGGATTTCCGCGAAGCCGCGACGCTCGCCACCGGCAAGGCCTGGCAGGCGGCGACGCCGGAGCAGCAGACGCAGATCGCGGACCAGTTTCGCTCGATGCTGGTGCGCATCTACTCCAATGCCATCGGCGTCTACCGCGGCCAGACCATGAAGGTGCTGCCGCTGCACTTGGCGCCTGGCGCCACAGAGACGGTGGTGCGCAACCAGTACATCCGCCAGAGCTCTCCGCCGGTGCCGGTCGACTACGCGATGAAGAAAACGCCGGAGGGCTGGAAAATCTACGACATCACCGTCGACGGCGTGAGCCTGGTGCTCACCTACCGCGCCGAGTTCGACCAGATCACGCGCACTTCCGGCATCGACGGGCTGATCAAGCGCCTGGCGGAAAAAAACGCTTGATAGTCCGTCTTTCCCGCGGCAGCGGGAAAGCAGTCATTCGCTCAGTCACCAGAAAAGTCTCACCGGTGACCTTCATGCATGACGTTGCGCCCACGGTCTAGCCCGGTGTGATCCGCTTCGCTGTGCGGGCGCTCCCACGGACGCCCCCCACCAGCGTGGTAACCGATGCGCCCGCCCCATTGGCCATACCAGCACCCGGCGCAGTACGTGGGCGAGTAGTAGTACGGGTCAGCCGGGTTATACACAACACCGGGGACCGGACCCTGGACCGCGACCGGTACGCAGGCGATCAGCAGTAGCGCAGCAGCGCCAATCATCATCCATCGCGACTTCATAGAACCCTCCCGCTGTTAGCAGTAGAAGTTAATCTTAGGGCCATTCCGCTCGATGAGTGCCTAACGGCATCGGCGGCCGCTCCCAGTACGGCGGCGTCTCGGACAGGCCGAGCACCGGCCCGAGATGCTCGATTTCCCCGACGGGGGACCTGGTTTTGATCAGCAAGTCTTTCACTTCCGGGTTCTGTACCGAAGCAAAATCCGCGACCGTTCCACGATCCACGATCCACTTTCCTGTTCTCGCGAGCGAGACCCGCACCAGCCAGCTGCCGCCCTCGCGCGCGCGCCGCGCCAGAGCCACCATCGCGCCAAACGCCATCAGGTAGCCACTGACATAGTCGATCGCCGAAACCGGCATCAGCTTCGGCTTCTCGCCGCCCTGCGCATAGGCCATGCCGCTCACGGTCTGTACGATGCTATCGAATCCGCGCCGCTTGCGCCACGGGCCTTCCGTGCCCCAGGCGCTCAACGTGACATATACGATCCCCGGCCGCAGCGCGGCGGCCTGCTCGGGTGAGAAGCCGCGCGCGGCGAGCGTCCCCGGGCGGAAGGACTGCGAGAAGATGTCTCCTTCCTTCAGCAGCCCGCGCAAAGTCTCTACGCCGGACGGCGCGCGCAGGTCGAGAAACGCCTGCAGCTTGCCGAGGCCCGTGTCCAATTCGGCCGATCCCGAGTCAGGCAGGTGTGGTCCGGCGATCTTCAGCACATCCGCGCCATGTTCTGCAAGCGTGCGCGCGCAAGTCGGGCCGGCCAGCACGCGCGTGAGATCGAGCACGCGCACGCCGCTGAGAGGACGTTTTCCTGCAGGAAGAGGTTCCGGCTTCGACTCTGCGATTTTCTTGATTTCCAGGAGAGACTGGGCCGCCACCGCTGCCGAATGCGGATGCTGCGCCCACTCGAAAGCGCCGCGCGCAAACCCGGCGCAGCCTTTCGCGGAGTGGATCGCATCCTCGAGAGCCACTCCGTCCCAGCCCAGGCTTGCGACCTCGGCCGCGGCGCGATCGGCCGGATCGCCGAGCACTTTCATCGCCGCCTCGCGATGGTTCGAGAAGTTGCAGTGGATGCTGACCCAGCCGTCCCGCACCGGGTAGAAGCCGCTTAGCGGATCCCAGATTTCCTTCGGCGCCTGGCCGTCGATCTTCAGGTAGCGCGCGCTGCGCATGGCGGCAGCGGCGGCCCGTACTTCGACGCTCGCGCACTGCGGCTTTTTTGTTTTCAGGAACCAAAGGTCGGAGGCGGCCACTCCCACCGCCCCCAGGACCGCGGCGCCGGCGGTGCCGACGCGGAACGGCGTTGGAAAGACCGGATCGTCGCCGCCGAACGCGACTTCGTTTGCCGCCGCTTCGTCCAGGCCAGCCAGCGCGAGAAGTTCGCGCAATGAATTGCGAACGGTCATGGCAAAGGCTAGTCTAGCGTAATGCGCGAAGCACAAGCCAATGCGACCCACCTCAAGGACTACGCCCCGCCTGCGTTCCTCATCGAGCGGGTAACGCTCGACGTCGACATCCGCGCCGACGACGCTCTCGTCAAGGCCACGCTCGCCGTGCGCCGCAATCCGGCCTCGAGCGAGAAGGATGCGGCGCTGGAACTGGATGGGGATGAGCTTGAGCTTGTCTCCGTCTCTTTGAATCAAATCCTTCTTCGAAAAAATCAATTCAAAATAACAAAAGAGTCCCTGTCCGTTCCCGGCGTTCCCGATGCCTTCACGCTGGATACAGTGACGCGCATAGTGCCGCAGAAGAACACCAGGCTCGAAGGTCTCTACGCCACGCAGAGCGGCTTCGTCACGCAATGCGAGGCGCAGGGCTTCCGCCGCATCACCTGGTTCCTCGACCGGCCGGACAACCTCGCGGCCTATACGGTGACCGTGCATGCGGACAAGAAGAAGTACCCGGTGCTGCTGTCGAACGGCAACCTCGTCGCCTCCGGCGAGAACTGGGCGAAATTCGAGGACCCGTATCCGAAGCCGAGCTACCTGTTCGCGCTCGTTGCCGCGAACCTGGAATTCATAAAAGAAGAAGTCAAATCGAGATCGGGCAAGACGAAGACCCTCTATATCTATGTCGAGCCCGGCAAGCTGGACCAGGCCGGCTGGTCCCTGGACTGCCTGAAGCGCGCCATCCTCTGGGACGAAAAACGCTTCGACCTGGAACTGGATCTGGACGAATACAAGATCGTCGCGGTCGGCGACTTCAACTCCGGCGCGATGGAGAACAAGGGCCTCAACATCTTCAACACCAGGTACGTGTTGGCGCGCCCGGATACCGCCACCGACGCGGACTACCTGAACATCGACCGCGTGGTGGCGCACGAATACTTCCACAACTGGACCGGCGACCGCGTCACCTGCCGCGACTGGTTCCAGCTCTCCCTGAAGGAGGGCTTGACGGTGTTCCGCGACCAGGAATACGGCGCCGACACCTATTCGCGCGCAGTGACGCGCATCCAGGAGGTACGCAGCCTGCGCGCGGGGCAGTTCGCCGAGGACGCGGGCCCCATGGCCCACCCGGTGCGGCCGCAGTCCTACGTCGAGATCCGCAACTTCTACACCATGACGGTGTACGAGAAAGGCGCGGAAGTGGTGCGCATGCAGCACACGCTGCTGGGCGAGAAGAAATTCCAGGACGGCATGAAGCTCTACTTCAGGCGCCACGACGGCCAGGCGGTCACCTGCGACGACTTCGTGCAGGCGATGCAAGACGCCTCGGGCGTGGATCTGTCGCAGTTCAGGCGCTGGTACGACGTCGCGGGGACCCCGGTGCTGGATTGCTCAGGCTCTTACGGGAACGGTACTTTCACCCTGAACGTAAAGCAGTCCATGAATCCGCCGTTTCATATCCCGCTGGCGGTGAAAATCGGCGAGCACGAGAAGGTTCTGTCCCTGAAAAAGGCGGAAGAGAAATTCTCCTTCAAGTGCAAGGACCAACCCGTGCCTTCCCTGCTGCGCGGCTTTTCCGCGCCGGTGATCCTGAACTACCCCTATACCGAGGCGGAGCTGGTCCACCTGTTGGCGAACGACGACGACCCGTTCAACCGCTGGGAGGCCGCGCAGCGGCTGGCTGCGGAAATCATCCTCGAGCGGGACGGCAGGCCGACCGATGCGTTCCTGGAATCGGTCCGGAAAATCCTCGAGCAGGCCGATCATGCGTTCGTCGCCGAAGTGTTGACGCTGCCTTCGGAAACATTCCTCGCCGAGCAGCTGGCGGTCGTCGATCCGGATCGCCTGCACGCTTCGCGCAATACGCTGCGCAAGGCGCTGGCCGCCGCCCTCAAGGACGAATTTCTCGACCTGTACCGCAAGCTGAAGATCGCCGGGCCTTATTCGCCCGACGCGGCCGCCTCGGGCAAGCGCGCGCTGCGCAACCTGGCGCTCTCCTACCTGATGGAGCTGGAGACCGGCGACGTGGTGGCGCTGTGCTACGAGCAGTTCGGCCAGCAGGATAAGGGGCAGGCCAACATGACCGACCAGTTCGCGGCGCTCGCTTCACTCGCGAACAGCAACGCGCCGCAGCGCGCGATCGCGCTCGACTCTTTCTACGGCAAGTGGAAGGGCGATCCGCTGATCGTCGACAAGTGGCTTGCCGTTCAGGCCGCGTCACGCCTGCCCGGGACGCTCGCGCGCGTGCGCGAACTGCTCGCGCATCCCGCCTTCGACATCAAGGTGCCGAACAAGGTCTATTCGCTGATCCGCAGCTTCTCGGTCAATCACGTGCGCTTCCACGCGACCGACGGCGGCGGCTACGCATTCCTCGCCGACCAGGTGCTGGTGCTCGACAAGCTCAACCCGCAGGTCGCGGCGCGTATCGCGCGCGGGTTCGACCGGTGGAAGAAATTCGATCCTGCGCGGCAAGCGAGGGCAAAAACGCAGCTGGAGCGCATCCGCGACGCTGCCGGCCTGTCGAAGGACGTCGGCGAGATCATCTCGAAATCCCTGGCATGAACATGGGCGACGACGCGCAACTCTATTACGCCACCGCGGCCTTCATCGCGACGCATTTCATCTCCAGCACCCCGCTGCGCGGCGTGCTGGTCCGCGGCATCGGCGAGCGGGCTTATCTCGCCCTTTACTCGCTGGTCGCCTTCGCCACCCTCGGCTGGATGATCCGGGCCTACAACCACGCGCCACTGGAGCCGTTGTGGGTGGGCACGCGCTGGCTGCCCGCCGTGGTCATGCCCTTCTCGTTCATATTGCTGGCCTGCGGCCTGCTGTCGCGCAATCCGACACTCGTCGGCGCCGACAAGCTGCTCAGGAATCCCGAGCCGGCGCGCGGCATCATCCGCGTCACGCGGCATCCGGTCATGTGGAGCATCATGCTCTGGTCGCTGGCGCACCTGCTGGCGCGCGGCGAGCACATGGCCTCGGTGTTCTTCGGCGGCTTCTTCGTCGTGGCGGCGCTGGGCGCCCTGGTGCTGGACCAGCGCAAGGCGCGGACCCTGGGCGAAGACTGGAAGCGCTTCGCCGCCGTCACCTCCTACCTGCCGTTCGGCGCCGTCCTGCAGGGCAGGAACCGGTTCGACGGGCGCGAGATCGGCTGGCGCAACCCGACGATCGGCCTCGCGCTATACGCGCTGTTCTTCTGGTTTCACCCCCTGCTGTTCGGTATCCGCGCCTACTAAGCGCGGGGCGCGCCGATCCGGAGATGTTCCAGGATGGCAAGAGCGCGTTCCATGGAAAAGTCGTACACCTTCCTGTCGAAGGCCTTCGCGCCGGGCATCATGTAGCCGTGCTGCACGCCTGGAAACACGTGCACTTCCACGTTTTTCATGCGCGCCGGCACCGCGCGGTACGCCTCCAGCACATTCGCCGGCGCCATCACGTCCTGATCGCCCCAGATGATGCAGACCGGCTGCCGGACCCCGTCGAGGTCCTTGATGTAGTCGAGCATTTGCGTGCCGTGGCAGGAAATACCGGCGTCATAGCCCAGGCGCTTCGGGCCGAGAATCGCATACGGGCCGCCGTAGCAGAAGCCGATCACCGCTGCCCGGCCGTTGAATTGCGGCAGCTTGCGCAGCATCGGCAGCACGTCGGCCATGTCCCGTTCGCCGGCCCTGATTTTTTCCAGCCGCGGCTGTCCTCGCGGCGCCGATCGCGGATCGTCGCGCACCAGCGGTCCCGGCACCGAGCGCCAGAACAGATCCGGCGCCGCCGCGATGTAGCCGCGGGAAGCAAAATCGTCGGCAATGCCGCGCAGATCCTGGTCGACGCCGTGTATGGCGGACGCGAGCACGATCGCCGGAACCTTGCGCCCCGCATCCGGCGTCGCCACGTAGCAATCGAACTCGGGACCTTCGCTCGAACGAATTTTCGTGTCGGTCTTCAAAGCCATCTGCGCACCCTGTTTTTATAGTCAGAATACTCTGCGCCAAAGAGCGACGACAGCACCCGCTCTTCGGGATCGATCTGGAACCGGTTGATGTACAGCACGAAGAGCGGCAGCAACAGCAAGGCCAGCGGATTCGACAGGAATGCCGCCCAGCCGATGAGCGTAAGGAGCAAGCCGGCATACATTGGGTTGCGCGTGTAGCGGTAGACCCCTTCGCTCACCAGGGACGACGCTGCCGCCGGCTTGAACGGGTTGATGGTCGTCTTAGCCCGCCGGAACGCGATCATGCCGCCGACGCTGATGACCTGACCGGCCACGCCGAGCAGCAGCGCCACGCCCAGGCGAACGTCGAACGGCACCTGCATCGGCCGCATCAGCCAGGAAACCAGCCACATGAGAATCGCGAAGCACAGCGCCACCGCCGGCGGCGGAATCTTGAGCTCGAGAGAACGGATGCCCAACTCAGCTCTCGCCCGGGTTCTTCTTCAACGCCCGCAGCACCATCCGGTCCACCACCTTGGGAAACGCAAGCTTCATCCATAGTCCGATTTTCCCCTGCAAGGTCATGACCAGTTCGCGCTTTCTCGCGAGCGTGGCGGCAATGATCTGCCGCACGCACTCCTCCACCGGCATGGCGTCGTCTTCCTTGAGGCCGCTGTAGCCCGCGGCCTGCCCGTCGGCGCCGTAGCCGTGCAGCCGGATATCGGTCGAGACCACGCCGGGATAGACGATGGTGACGTCGACGCCGCTTTCCCGCAGTTCCAGGCGCAGGGCTTCGAAGAACAGCGCCTGCGCCGCCTTGGCAGGGCTGTAGGCGGTGCGGCCGGGAACGCCGACCTTGCCGGCCAGGCTGGAGATGGCGACGATCTGGCCGCGGCGCTTTTTCAGGTGCGGAATGGCGTAGCGCGTGCAGTACAGGCTGCCCATGTAGTTCACGCGCATCATGTCTTCGTACCAGCCGAAGTCGCTCACGTCCTCGAACAGCGCGTGTCCCGAGACGCCGGCGTTGTTCACCAGGATGTCGAGCGAACTGTATTTGCGCGCCGTTTCCTCGATGAAGTTGCGGCAATCGGCTTGCGCGCTCACGTCGCAGCGGATCGCGACCGCCTCGGCGCCCAGCGCGCGGCATTCGGCGGCGGTGTTCTCCAGTTTTTCCAGGTTGCGCGCCGCGAGCGCGAGCCAGACGCCCTTGCCGGAGACCCGGCGCGCGAGTTCGGCGCCGATGCCCCCGGAGGCGCCCGTGATGGCGATGACCTTGCCGGCGAACATGGTCAGGGCTGGCGGACGAACTTCTGCGCCCGCCGTCCGGATCCGACTTCCGCCGTATAGAGGTTCCCCTTCGAATCGATGGCGAGGTTGTGCACCCATTTCAGCTCGCCCGCCATGCGCCCCGGGCGGCTGAACGTGGACAGCACCTCGCCCGTGCTGCGGTCGACGACCAGCAGGTGGCTGTCGGCGCCGTTGGCGACGATGAGGTACTTCTGCTCCTTGTCTTCCGACAGCACCAGGTCCCAGACCGAACCGTTTTGCAGCGTCTCGCGCTCGATCAGAAACTCCTTCACGAACTTGCCGCTCTTTTCGAACACCTGGATGCGGTCGTTGCCGCGGTCGCAGACGTACACCAGGCCGTCGTTGGAGAAACGCACGCAATGCACCGGGTTGTTGAAGGAGCGCATCGGCGGCCCCTTGGGATCGTAGGCGGGCAGCTTGCCGTCCTCGGGCCGGCCGCCGTAGGCGCCCCAGTGGCGCTTGTAGGCGAGCGTGGTGGCGTCGAACACCACGATGCGCCGGTTGCCGTAGCCGTCGGCGACGTAGAGCTCGTTCGCCGCGGCGTCGACCTGCATGTGCGCGGGCCTGCCGAGCTGAGTCGTGCTGTTGGAGCCTTCCGACTTGCCCGGCTTGCCCAGCTGCTGCAGGAACTTGCCGTCGGCAGTGAACTTGACGATATGGTGGTCCTTCGGGCTGTTGCCGCCCACCCAGACGTTGCCGTCGTTGTCGACGAAGATGCCGTGCTCGCTCTCGAACCAGTCGTAGCCCTGCCCCGGCCCGCCCCAGCTGCGCAGCAGGTTGCCGGCCTGGTCGAACTGCAGCACCGGCGGCGCGGCGATACAGCATGTCGTCGCGGGCGGACTGGCCTGCGCGCCCTTCTCGTCGTCAAGCAGCGTCGAAGGCCGGTGCACGATCCAGATGTTGTCGTTCTTGTCCACGGCGATCCCTGCCACCTGGCCGAGAATCCAGTTCGACGGCAGCGGCCTGGGCCAGCCCGGGTCCACCCTGTACTGCGGCACGCCGGCAGCCTGCATGCGCTCGGGGCTTCCCGAGCAGGCGGCGAGCAACGCGAGCGCGCCGCTCAGCAGCAAGATTTTCTTCATGTCTCCCTCCCTGAAAGTCCGAGTCTACCCGCTGCGCCGGGCAAACCGTTGCCTTGACAATGATTGCCTAGGCAAATATTATGCGCCGGTGGCCCGCCTCAAGAACCCGCTCGGCGTCAACCCGCACGAAACGCTCGGCTACCTGGTCGGCCAGGTGCGCCGCGCGCTGCTCGAAACGATGGAGCGCGAACTGGCGCCGCACGGCCTCACGGGGCCTCAGGCGATCGTCATGTTCCAGCTGGCGCACGGCGATGCTTCGCATGCCGCGGAGTTCTGCCGCGCCCTGCAGTACGACCCCGGCGCAATGACGCGCCTGCTCGACCGACTGGAGAAAAAAAATTTCGTGCGCCGCGTGCGCAGCGCCCGCGATCGGCGCAACGTGCGCATCGAATTGACGGCCGCGGGGCGCGCAGCGATACCGCGCATCGGCAACGTGGCGATCGGTGTCTTCAACCGTTTCCTGCGAGGCTTCAGCAAGGCCGAAACCCGTCTGCTGGTATTGTTTCTCAAGCGCCTGCTCGCCAACGCCCCGTGAACCGCATCTTTCTTATTCTCATTGTCCTGCTCATCGCTGGCTGCGCCAGCAGCGACGGCCTCGTGAAGCGCTCCAAGCCGGCGGACGCGCTGCAGCTCAAGGCAGCCGAATCGCTGGCCGCCGTGCCGGTCGCTCCCGGCGCCTGGCCAAGCGAAGAATGGTGGAAGTCGCTCGCCGATCCGCAGCTGGATGCGCTGATTGCGGAGGCGCTCGCGGCCAGTCCGACCATGCGCCTCGCGCGCTCGCGCGTGGACCGCGCCGTTGCTCTCGCCGAAGCCGCCGGCGCCGCGCTCGCGCCGCAGGCCAGCGCCCAAGCCGGCGCCTCGCGCCAGCGGATCTCCGAGAACAGCATCTATCCGAGGCCGCTTGCCGGCAGCTGGATCTGGCAGAACCAGGCGCTGCTCAACTTCTCCTACGACTTCGACTTCTGGGGGCGCAACGCCGCCGCGCACGCGGCGGCGCTCGGCCAGGCGAAAGCTGCCGAGGCGGACGCGCATGCCGCAAGGCTGATGCTCTCCAGCGCGGTGGCGCTCGCCTACGTGCAGATGGCCCGCACCTTCGACCAGCTCGACCTCGCGCGCGAATTGCTGGCGCAGCGCGAGCACCAGTTGAAGCTGGTCCACACCCGTCTTTTGGCCGGCCTCGATTCGCGCGTGGAGCTGAGGCAGGCGCAGGGCACACCGCCCGAAACGCGCCAGCGCATCGCGCAACTGGAGGAGTCCATCGAACTCTCGCGCCACCAGATCGCCGCCCTGCTCGGCCAGGGCCCGGACCGCGGGCTCGCCATCGAACGCCCCAGGCCCGGCGCCGGCGCGGCCTTCGCGCTGCCGTCGCAGCTGCCCGTGGATTTGCTGGGCCGCCGACCCGACATCGTCGCCAGCCGCTGGCGCGTGGAGGCCGCGGAGCGCGACGCGGATCGCGCGCGCGCCGAGTTCTATCCGAACCTGAACCTGATCGCATTCGCCGGGCTGCAGGCCATCACCTGGTCGAAGTTCGTGGAGACCGGCAGCCGGGCGCTGGGAGCCGGCCCTGCGCTCAGCCTGCCGATATTCGACGGCGGCCAGCTGCGCGGAAACCTGGGAACAAAGAATGCCGACTACGATGCCGCGGCCGAGCAGTACAACCAGGCGCTGGCCGAGGCGCTGCGCGATGTCGCCGACCAGGTCGCGGCCTGGCGCTCGATCGAACGCCAGGAAGCCGAAGTCGCCGCCAGCCTTGCGGCGGCCCAGTCGGCCTACGATCTCGCCCTCGCCCGCTACCGGGCGGGGCTCT
This sequence comes from Burkholderiales bacterium, assembly GCA_035308765.1. GTDB lineage: Bacteria > Pseudomonadota > Gammaproteobacteria > Burkholderiales > SG8-39 > RBG-16-66-20. The sequence continues at coordinate 34,629 of DATGGA010000026.1, read as the reverse complement.
CCAGCTACCTCACCGTGATCGGCGCCGAAACGCAGCTCACAGCGCAGCGCGGCCTCGTTGCCGAATTGCGGGCGCGCCGCCTGGAAGCGGCGATCGGCCTCGCGCGCGCGCTGGGCGGCGGCTACGGCGGCAAGACATGAGCGCACAGCCCCCGGCAAGCGCCAACGGCAAGCGCAAGACCGCGCTCGCCATCATCCTGCTTCTGTTCGCGGCGGGCGGCATTGCCTGGGGCGTCTGGTGGTGGCTCGCGGGTCAATGGGTCGAGACGACCGACGACGCCTACGTGGGCGGCAACGTGGTGCAGGTGACGCCGCAGGCCGCGGGCACTGTCATCGCAGTGCGCGCCGACGATACCGATTTCGTCAAAGCCGGCGATGAGCTGGTGCGCCTGGACCAGGCCGACGCCAAGGTAGCGCTGGAGCAGGCGGAGGCGAACCTGGCGCGCGCGGTACGCCAGGTGCGCGCGCTCTATGCAACCGACGGGCAACTCGGCGCCACAGTCACGCAGCGCGAAACCGAACTTGCGCGCGTGAAGCAGGATCTTGCGCGCCGCGAGCAGGCGTCCGCGGATGGCGCCGTATCGCGCGAGGAAATCGAGCATGCGCGCGACGCCGTCGCCGCGTCCGAGGCGGCGCTCGCGGCCGCACGCGAGCAGCTGGTGGCAAGCCGCGCGCTGACCGACGGCACGACCGTGGCGGCGCATCCCGACGTTGCCGCAGCGGCGGCCAAGGTGCACGAGGCTTTCATCTCGTACGCGCGCACCGTGATGCCCGCACCGGTATCCGGATTCGTCGCCAAGCGCAGCGTGCAGGTCGGGCAGCGCGTCTCCGCCGGCACCCCGATGATGGCGGTAGTGCCGCTGGACCAGGTCTGGGTGGATGCGAATTTCAAGGAAAGCCAGCTCGCCGACGTGCGCGTCGGGCAGACGGCGACGGTCATCTCGGACCTGTATGGCAACCACGTCGAATACCGCGGCCGCGTCGCCGGCTTCGGCGCCGGCACCGGCGCCGCGTTTGCGCTGCTGCCGGCCCAGAACGCCACCGGCAACTGGATCAAGGTGGTGCAGCGCGTGCCGGTACGCGTGGTTCTCGATCCCAAGGAGGTCGCGGCGCATCCGCTGCAGATCGGGCTGTCGCTGCGCGTCGCCATCGAAACGCGCGACCGCAGCGGACAGCGGCTGCCGCAGGCGGAGCGTGCGCCGGCGGTGCAGGAGACCAACGTGTTCGAGGCGCCGGAGAGCAAGGCGGCCGAGCGCATCGCGCGCATCATCCAGGAAAACGGCGGCGGCAAGCCGCGCAGTTGAGCGACCCATCCGCCATGGCCGACGCCAGGACCGCGCCGCAGCCTTACACCGGCCTTACGCTTGCATTCCTCACCTTCGTGCTGTCGATGGCGAACGTGATGGAGGTGCTCGACCTCACCATCGCCAACGTCGCGATCCCCACCATCACGGGCGACCTCGCGGTGGCGCCCAGCCAGGGCGCCTGGGTGATCACCTCCTACGCGGTGGCCAACGCCATCACCGTGCCGCTCGCGGGCTGGTTCGCCGGCCGCTTCGGACAAGTGCGGGTCTACGCCACCATGATCGCCTGCTTCACCGGGGCTTCGCTGCTGTGCGCGCTCGCCACCAGCCTGGAGCTTCTGGTGACCTTCCGCGTGCTGCAGGGCGCCGCGGCCGGCTTCATGGTGCCGCTGTCGCAGGCGCTGCTGCTGTCGAACTTTCCGCCGGCCAAGCGCGGCATGGCGCTGGCGATCTGGGTGATGACCATCACCGTGGCGCCCATCATCGGCCCGCTGCTGGGCGGCTGGATCACCGACAACTACCACTGGTCCTGGATCTTCCTCATCAACCTGCCCTTCGGCGTCTTCGCCTCGATTACGACCTGGCTCATGCTGCGCGACCGCGACACCGAGACGCGCAAGCTGCCGGTGGACTGGACCGGCATCGGATTGATCGTGCTGTGGGTGGGCTGCCTGCAGATCCTGCTCGACAAGGGCAACGAGCTCGACTGGTTCCATTCCGGTTTCATCGTCACGCTGGGCGTGATCGCATTGCTCGGCTTCGCGCTGTTCCTCGCCTGGGAACTGACCGAGGAGCATCCGGTAGTCGACCTGGGGTTGTTCCGCTTCCGCAATTTCCGCAGCGGCGTGATCACAGTGTCGCTGGGCTACGCGCTGTTCTTCGCCGGCGTCATCCTGCTGCCGTTGTGGCTGCAGACGCAGCTAGGCTACACCTCGCAGTGGGCCGGCTACGCGCTGGCGCCGGGCGGCGTGTTCGCGGTGCTGTTCGCACCAGTAGTCGGACGCGCCATCGGCAAGGGCGTCGATCCGCGGCTGCTCGCCACGGTCGGCTTCCTCACTTTCGCCCTCACCGGCTACTGGCGCTCGACCTTCAACACCGGAGCCGACTTCGCCACCATCATGCTGCCGCAATGGCTGCAGGGCGTGGGCGTCGCGTTCTTTTTCGCACCGCTGTTTTCCATCAACCTGAGCGGCATCCCGATCGCGCGCATCGCCAACGCCACGGCACTGCAGAACTTCCTGCGCATGATGCTGGGCAGCTTCGCCGCCTCCATCACCATCGCGGGCTGGGACCACCGCCAATCCATCCACCGCACCCAGCTGATCGAGCACGTCAACGCGTACGACGCGCCGGCGCGCGACATGCTGGACAAGCTGACCTCCCTGGGCATGAGCACCGACTCGGCCCATGAGCAGATCAACCGCATGGTGGACAGCCAAGCCTATATGCTCGCGACCAACGATGTTTTCTGGGTGATCACGGGGCTGTTCCTCGCGCTCATCGCGGTGCTCTGGACCACCAAGCCGCCTTTCGGGGCGTCCCCCGCCGCTCACTGAACGGCTTCAGGGGATATTTCAGAACCGGTCGGCGCGGTAGGGAGCCGGATCCACGAAAGGCGTCTCGCCCGCCACCATCTCGCCGATCAGGCGCCCGGTCACCGGCCCCAGCGTGAGGCCGTGGTGCGCGTGGCCGAACGCGAACCATAGCCCGTCGTGGCGCGGCGCCCTGCCGATGATCGGCATCATGTCCGGCGTGCAGGGCCGCGCGCCCATCCAGGGTTCGTTGTCGAGGCGTTCGGCGAGCGGGAACAGGTCTCGCGCGATCGGCTCGGCGCGGCCGAGCTGCACCGGCGTGCGGATCGCATCGCGCAGCGCGAACTCGGCGCCGGTGGTGAGCCGGATGCCGCGCGTCATCGGAGCGATCAGGTAGCCGCGCTCGGTGTCGAGGATGGGGTGGTTCAGATGCGCCGCCCCGGCTGTCCGGTAGTGCATGTGATAGCCGCGCTTCACCGCCAGCGGCAGGTCGTAGCCAAGCGCGCGTGTCACCACATCGGCCCATGGCCCGAGTGCAATAACGACTTCTTTCGCTTCTACTTTGCCTTCCACGGTACGGACCGACCAACCTTGCTCCAGCGAGGCAGCATTCCCCTGCAAGAATTTGCCGCCCCTGCTCTCGAAAAGCTTCAAGTAGGCGAGCGCCAGGCCCTGCGGGTCGACCACGCTCACTGGATCCGTCCAGTGCAGCGCGCCGCTAAGCACGGGGGCGAGATGGGGCTCCTCTTCCTGTATTCCTTTCGCGTCCAATGCAGAAAAATTAATGCCGAATTCCGCGCGCCAGCGCGCGGCCTCGGCGAAGCGAAGGTCACGCTCACGCTCGGTGCGGAAAACGCGCATCCAGCCCGTGCGCCGCAACAGGTGCTCGGCGCCCGCACTGGCGGCGAGCGCATCGTGCTCGGCCACGCAATGCTCGATCAGGCGCGAATAGAGCTTGGCGATGCGCGTGTGCCGCTCGCGGCGCGAGTGGCGCCAGTACTTCCACAGGAACGGCGCCAGACCCGGCAGCGCCGACGGATGGTAATGCGCATCGATGGTGCGGTTGAAGCCGTAGCGCAGCAACGCGCCGAAATCGTGCGGAAAACCGTAGGGATAGACGCCTTCGCGCTGGATCAGGCCCGCGTTGCCGTAGGACGTCTCCTCGGCTGCGCCGCGCCGGTCGAGCAGCGCCACCGACCGGCCGCGCGCCTGCAAGTGCAGCGCCACGCAAACGCCGACGATCCCCGCGCCCAGCACCACCGCGTCGCGCTTCATTGTTTCGGCAAGTGCTTGCGCGCGACTCTCTGGTCGAATTTCTCGACGTTTACGACGACCCGCTGGTGCAAGCCGTCGCCGATCAGTTCATGCTCGTCGCGCGCCTCGACGGCAAGGAATACGGTCCTGCCTTCGATTTTCAGAATCTTTGCCAGGGCGAAGACCTTCATGCCCACCGGCGTCGCTGCGATATGGCGCACGTCGAGCACCGTGCCGAGGCTCTGGTAGCCGGCCGGCAGATGCTTGTCGACTGCATCGAGCGCGGCGGCTTCGAACAGGTTGATCATTACCGGCGTCGCGAGGACGTGCACCAGTCCGCTGCCCACGCGCGGCGCGGTGTGCTCTTCGCCGACGAGCAGTTCGGCGGCTCCGGAGAAACCGGGCGCCAGCAGGGCGGACAATTCCACGGCCGGAGTGTAGCGCGCCGGGGGTAGGTAGCAGGCGCGAACGGCGGTGCCCACGCATATCGTCTTGCGATATACTTTTATTTATATCGTAATACGATATATCCGATTTCAGAGGGGAGACCGCGGGTGCGTGCGACTCACGGAGCGCGCGTGCCCTCACATAGGAGGAACGTCATGCATCACGGCAAACCAAAAACACCATCCCAACCATCCGACCTGAGCCGCCGTTCGTTCATCCGCACCGGCCTCGGCGTCGCCGGCGGACTCGCGCTGCCGGCGGGATTTTCGGGGCATGCCTTCGCAGCCGACCAGCCGCCGATCGGCACCTGGCCGGCCGGCTCGTCCGGCAGCTCGGTCTTCATCGGCATCGCGGTGCCGCGTACCGGCACCTATGCAGTGCAGGGCGAGGACGAGCTCAAGGGCTGGCAGCTCGCGGTCGAGCATATCAACGAAGGCAACCCCCTCATCAAGGCGATCTCGCCCAAGTCCAAGAAAGGTGTGCTCGGCAAGGAGGTGAAGTACGGCGTCGCCGATTCCGCCGCCAAGCCGAACGACGCGGTGCAGGCCGAACAGCGCTTCATCACCGAGAACAAGGCGGTATTGATGACCGGTTCGACTTCGAGCGCGGTCGCGGTGGCGCTCAACAAGCTCGCGCAGCGTGAGAAAGTGCTTTACGTCACCGGGATCTCGGGCTCCAACGACACCACCGGCAAGGACTGCGTGCGCTACGGCTTCCGCCAGAACTTCTATGGCCAGACCGCGGCGGCCGCCATCGGCCCGGTCATCGTGAAAGCCTACGGCAAAAACAAGAAGGCCGCGTACCTGACGCCCGACTACACCTACGGCCACACAGTGACGAAGTCGATGCAGGACTACCTCGCGACCGCGGGATGGACCACGTCGACGAACCAGGTCGCGCCGCTCGGCGCGCCCGACTACTCCTCGTACCTGCTCAACGTGGCCAATTCCGGCGCCGACGTGCTGATCAACGTCAACTGGGGCCATGACGCGGTGCTCTCGACGCAGCAGGCGAAGCAGTTCGGCATCTTCGACAAGATGAAGCTCGTCATTCCCTACCAGATCCCGTTCCTTGCGCCCGAAACCGGCGGCGGGCTGCTCGCCGGCGTGTATGCGGCGACCGACTTCTGGTGGACGCTCGAGGACAAGTACCCGCTCGCCAAGATGTTCGTCGCGGCCTTCGAGAAGAAGTTCGGCTACAAGCCCGAGTGGGGCGCGAACAACGCGTACATGTCCTTTGCCCTCTGGGCGGAAGCGGTGGAGAACGCCGGCACGTTCTATCCGCCGGACGTCATCAAGTCCTACGAGGCGGGCCGCAAGATCCAGTCCACCGTCGGCGAGGTCTATTTCCGCAAGGAAGACCACCAGCTCGTCCGCCCGGTGGTCATCGTGCAGGGCAAGAAGCCTTCCGAAATGAAGAACAAGGAAGATTACTGGACCGTCCTGCAGGTCGATCCGGGCGCGCCGCTGATGCAGAAACCGGACGCGTTCGGCTGCAATCTGGGCGACTACACCTAAAGAGAACGGCAGTACCCCGGCGCCGCAGCGGTGAACGCCGCCCGCGGCGCCGGAGCGGCCGCCTCATTCCAGGCGTTCCGTATACTCGCGAGCCTGCATGATTAATTGGCCTAATTTCCTCTCTCAGCTGTTCAACGGCTTGGTGCTGGGCGCGCTGCTCGCGCTCATCAGCTCCGGGCTGACGATCATCTACGGCACGCTCGGCGTGCTGAATCTGGCGCACGGCGCTATGTTCATGCTCGGCGGCTACGCCGGCTACGTCGCCTTCGAGGCGACCGGCTCCTTCGCCGTCGCGGTGGTCGCTGGAGCGCTGTTCATGCTGGTGGTCGGCGTGGTGATGGAACGGCTCATCATCCGCCATTTCTACGGCCGTCCGCACGAAGATCAGCTGCTGGTCACCTTCGGCCTCTCCATCTGCATCGTCGAACTCGTGCGCTTCTTCTTCTCGAGCCTGTCGAAGAGCGTGCCGCCGCCGGCGCTGCTTTCGGGCATAACGCCGCTAGGCATCATGTTCTATCCGACCTACCGCCTGGCCCTCGTCGGCATCGTGACGGTGGCGCTACTCGCGCTGTACTTCGTGCTCTACCGGACGCGCCTGGGCATGATCGTGCGCGCGGGCATCGAGGATTCCGTCATGGTCGATTCCCTCGGAATCAACGTCTACCGCGTGTTCATGGTGGTGTTCGGCATCGGCGCGATGGCGGCGGGGTTTGCCGGCATCGTGAATGCCCCGGTGGCCTCGCTCACGCCGGACATGGGCGAGGCGATCCTGGTGCAGACTTTCGTCGTCGTCGTCATCGGCGGCGTCGGGTCGTTCCCGGGCGCGGTGCTCGGCGGCCTGATCGCCGGCGAAATCATCAGCATCACATCGATGGTCAACCCCGGCTACGCCTACGTCATGCTGTTCGCGGCGATGACCTTCGTGTTGCTGGTGCGGCCGCACGGCCTGCTCGGCACCAAAGGACGCGAATGAGGTACGCGCGCATGATGCTTGCGCGGCGACCCTTCCTGGTCGAGACGCTGACGGCGGCCGCCCTGATCGCGGTGCCGTTCGTGCTGCCCTATTTCGACGCCGCCCCCAACACGGTCAACCGTATCCTGGTCTGGGGCCTGTTCGGCATCGGCTTCGACATCCTGTTCGGCTACACCGGCCTGCTCTCGTTCGGCCAGTCCGCCTTCTACGGCACCGGCGGATTCGTGGCGGCCTACCTGCTCACCCGGGCGGGATTCCCTCACGTCATCCTTGCGCTGATCATCGGCATGATCGTCGCGGCCGTCGTCGGCTACCTGATCGGCCTGCTTGCCCTGCGCCGCACCGGCATCTACTTCGCCATGATCACGGTCGCCATCGCGGAAATGTTCTTCTTCATCGAGTTCAATCCGCTGTCGGATTGGACCGGGGGCGAAAACGGCCTGCCAGGCGTGCCGACCCCGAGTCTCAATCTCGGTTTCAAGATCCTGCATTTCACCTCCGGCTGGGCACTCTATCCGTTCCTCGCGTTCTGCTATTTCATCGGCATCGTGATCGCGTTGCGCATCGTGCGCTCGCCGGTCGGCGCCGTGTTCACCGCGATCCGCGAAAACCCCTTGCGCGCGGCGGCCGTCGGCCACAACGTCCAAGGCTACAAGCTCACCGCGTTCGTCATTGCCGCCGCCTACGCCGGCCTGGCCGGCGGCCTGCTGGGCGTGATGCAGGCCTTCATGCCGCCGGACGCCTTCATGTTCGACACCTCCGGCCAGCTCATCATGCAGACCGCCATCGGCGGCCGCGGCACGCTGTTCGGCCCGCTGGTGGGCGCGGCAGTCTGGCTTTTTCTGCAGGACTTCCTGCAGGCGACTCTCAAGCTGGGCGCGGCGTGGAAACTGGTGCTGGGGCTCGTGTTCGTGCTGCTGGTCTGCTTCCTGCGCCAGGGCATCATCGGCGGCATCAAGGATCTCTACGACCTGGTGACCGGCAAGAAAGAGATGCCGGCCGATCCGGCGGAGGCAGCGCCGGCTGCCCAGAAGCACGTTGCCGCTCCAATGCCGGCGCAACACCACGCGGACGCCGGCTTCAAGGGCCCGATCCTGCAGGCTACCGGCCTCACCAAGCATTACGGCGGCGTGCACGCCAACACCGACATCGATTTTACGGTGAAGCAAGGCGAACTGCGCGGGATCATCGGCCCGAACGGCGCCGGTAAGTCGACCTTCTTCAAGATGCTCACCTGCGAAGTGCCCCCCACCTCGGGCAGGATCGTTTTCGAGGGCCGCGATATCACCGGCATGAACGTCACCGACGTGTGCCAGCTCGGCCTGACCAAAAGCTACCAGGTCAACCAGCTCTTCAACCGCCTGACCGTGCGCGAAAACCTGACCATCGCCGCGCTGGCCGAGCTGCGCGGCAAGTTCAGACTCGACATGCTGGCAAGCCTGTCGAAGATCCGCGGCCTGAGCGAGCAAGTCGAGCACACGCTCGAACTCGTGAACCTCACCCAGCGCCCCGACACGCCGGTATCCCAGCTCGCCTACGGAGAGAAGCGGCGGCTGGAAGTCGGCTTGGCCCTCGCCTCTTCACCGAGCCTGCTGCTGCTGGATGAGCCGCTCGCCGGCATGAGCCCGCGCGAACGGGTCGAAACGGTGAAGCTGCTCAAGTCGATCGCGCAAGGCCGCACCATGATCATCATCGACCACGACATGGACGCGCTGTTCGAGCTGGCCGAGCGCATCACGGTGCTGCAGGAAGGCCGGGTGCTGGTCGAGGGCACGCCGGACGAGATCAAAGGCAACGCGAAGGTGCAGGAAGCCTACCTAGGCGGCGTGCACGGGGTGATCGATCCGTGAGCCTGCTCGAAGTCAAGGGGTTGAACAGCTATTACGGGGATTCCCACATCCTGTTCGACGTCTCGCTGCGCGTAGAGAAGAACGAGGTGGTCGCGCTGCTCGGCCGCAACGGCGCCGGCAAGAGCACCACTCTGAAGAGCTTGATGGGTGTGGTGACGCCACGCGCCGGATCGGTCACGCTCGACGGGGTCGAGATCGCCGGAAAGAAGAGCCACGCCATCGCGCTGGCCGGCATGCAGCTGGTGCACGAGGAGCGCCGCATCTTCGGCAGCCTGAACGTCGAGGAAAACCTGGTGCTCGCCGGACTGACGGCGTCCAAGAGATGGCCGCTCGACCGGGTCTACGAGATGTTTCCGCGCCTGAAGGAGCGCCGCGGCAGCCGCGGCACCGATCTCTCCGGCGGCGAACAGCAGATGCTGGCGATCGCCCGTGCGCTAGTGCGCGCGCCAAAGATCATCCTGCTCGACGAACCCTTCGAGGGCCTCGCGCCAGTGATCGTGCGCGACCTGATGGCAGCCTGCCGGGCCCTGGCGGAAGCTGGACAGACCATCGTACTGGTCGAGCAGAACCTCGCGGCGACGCTCGCGCTCGCGCAACGCGTCTACATCATCAACAACGGGCATATCGCGCACGAAGGCCCGGCGCTGGAAATCAAGGCGCAACCGGAGATATTGCAGCGCCATCTCGGCGTATGACCGCCGCCGGCTGAGCCCGGGAAGACTGGCGGTAAACTCGACCGCATGCAACCGCATGTAGTGATTCTCGGCTGCGGCTTCGGCGGCCTGTTTGCCGTGCGCGCGCTCGCAGGTGCGGATCTGCGGGTGACGGTGGTCGATCGGACGAACCACCATTTGTTCCAGCCCCTGCTCTACCAGGTCGCGACTGCGGGCCTGACCGCGCCGGCGGTCGCCGCGCCGATCCGCCACATCCTCGCCGACCAGAGCAACGCCACGGTGATCTACGGCAACGCGGAGCGCATCGATTTGGCGCGGCGCGCGGTGGTGCTGGACGGCGGCGACGAGATCGAATACGACCGCCTGATCGTCGCCACCGGCGCGGCCAACAATTATTTCGGCAACAATGCCTGGGAGGCGCACGCGCCCAGCCTGAAGACGCTCGAGGACGCCTACGAGATCCGCCGCCGCGTCCTGCTCGCCTTCGAGCGCGCCGAGCGCGAAACCGACTCGGTGAAGCGCGCCGCCTGGCTCACCTTCGTGGTGATCGGCGGCGGCGCCACCGGCGTCGAGCTGGCGGGCGCCTTCGCCGAGATCGCGCGCCATACCCTGCGCGGCGAATTCCGCCGCTTCGATCCGCGCAACGCGCGGGTGGTGCTAGTGGAAGGCGGCGATCGCGTGCTGCCGGCCTATCCGACAACGCTGTCGGAGCGTGCGCGCCTGCAACTCGAGCGCCTGGGCGTGACGGTCTGGCTCAGCCGGCAGGTCACCGGCATCGACGCCGACGGAGTGCGGATGGGTGCCGAGCGCCTCTCCGCGAGCACCGTGGTGTGGGCCGCCGGCGTTGCCGCCTCGCCGCTGGGCGCGACCCTCGGCGTGCCGACGGACCGAACAGGACGCCCCGTGGTACTGGAAGACCTCTCCATTCCCGGCCATCCGGAAGTGCAAGTGATCGGCGACCTCGCTTCATTGCCCTGGCACACGCCGCCCGTGCCGGGCATCGCGCCCGCGGCGAAGCAGATGGGCCGATTTGCAGCCCGAAGCCTTCTTGCATCTTTACGGAATAAGAAGCCTGAAAGCTTCCGCTACAAGGACGTCGGCATGCTCGCCACCATCGGCCGCAATTCCGCGGTGGCGGTGCTCGGGCGGCTGCACCTGTCTGGCTACCCAGCCTGGCTGCTCTGGCTGGTCGCCCATATCTACTTCCTCATCGGCTTCCGCAACCGGATCGTCGTGCTGATCGACTGGGCCTGGGCCTACTGGACGTTCGAGCGCAGCGCGCGCATCGTGATCCAGGGGAAAAAAGAGCCCGGCTAGCCGTCCGGATACTATTTGGCCGCCGCGAGTTCTTTCAGCGTGAAGGTGTAGCTCGCGGCATCCAGCGGCTTGTGGCAAGCGAGACACTCGGCTTGGTTGACGCCGGGGCGCGGCTTCCTGTCGAGCGTGAACACCGCGTAATTCCAGTTGCCGTTGCGCAGCGGGTCTGGAATCCCGTCGCCCCAGCCCGCCCCGGTCCCCATCGCGGTGTACAAGAGCAGCTTGTCGGCGATATAAAAACCGTCGCTGCCCATGACCGGTTTTTGATCGGCATCGAGCTTCGCCGCATAGACTTCCGCGAGAAGGGAGGAACCGTCGGGCAGGGGCTTGCCGGCCTTCGCAGCTTGCACCGCGGCCGGGTTCGCAAGGTAGTAACGCACCTGTTTGGTCGCCGGGAAATTGAGGGTGTGGTACTTCACGAACGAATCCTTGTAGCCCTCGGGAAAGGCTAGGTTGGATTTCACGACGTTCGCCAGCAGCGGCGATTTGGCGGCGCCTGCGGCGGCTCCGGGCAGCGAGGCGAAGTAGGTGGCGACATCCGCGATCTGCGCGGGGCTCAGTTGCGCCGCCATCGCATTCATGATCGCGATCGGATTCGCCTGGCTCTGCGACTTGCGCGTGCCGTCCTTGAACGCCCGGAGCTGCGTTTCGAGGTAGGCCGGGCGCTGGCCTGCGAGATTGGGGATGGTGTCGCTCACGCTCACCCCGTTGACGCCGTGGCAGGCGGAACAGACTTCCGCGACCTTGGCCTTGCCGGCCTCGATGTCGGCCGCCTGTGCCGCAGGCGCCAAGGCCAGCATTGCGGAAATCGCGACGGTCTTTTTCATGCGGTTCTCCCCTTTGAACTTCATCCTCACCTGCCCCATAGCCAAGCCGCGCCGCGCACGCCGCTCGAATCGCCGTGCACGTGCTTCGCGAGCCTGGTCGCGACATGATCCGAGAAAACATGCGGCTTCCACAGTCTCGGCACGTTCTCGTACAGCCGGTCGATGTTCGACACACCACCGCCGAGCACGATCATATCCGGATCGAGGATGTTGATCACGCCCGCGAGCGAGCGCGCCAGGCGTTCCTCGTAGCGATCGAGGTTGTCGCCATCCTTCGCCAGCGCGGGTCCTGACAGATACGCCTCGATGCAACCCTTCCGCCCGCAATAGCACTCGGGCAGCGGCAGATCTTCATCGCGCGGCAACGGCAGCGGATTGTGTCCCCACTCTCCCGCGATGGCGTTGGGGCCGACCAGTACTTCGCCGCGAACCACGATCCCGGCCCCCACGCCGGTTCCGAGGATCACGCCGAACACCACTTCGTCCTCCTGCCCCGCCCCATCCATCGCTTCTGACAGCGCAAAGCAATTCGCGTCGTTCTCGATCCGGATTTCCCTGTCCAGCGCTTTTTCCAGATCGCCCTTCAGGTCGTGGCCGATCAGGCACGTAGAGTTGGCGTTCTTCACCAAGCTGGTCACGCGCGAGAGCGCACCTGGAATGCCAACGCCGACCTTTGCCGGCCCGCCCATCTGCGATTCGATTTCCAGAACCAAGGCGCATACCGCACCTACCGTAGCCTTGTAGTCCCCTGCCGGCGTTGCGATACGTTTTCGCAGCAGTTCGCTCCCGTCGTAGTCAAAAACCACTGCCTCGATCTTGGTACCCCCGAGGTCGACTCCTATTCGTAAGCTCATGATTCCCATGATAGTGGGAAGCTGAGAATAGGTGCTGACTACTCGACTGCCTATATGCGGTGCTGCATAGGGTGCCTGCATGAAGGCCAGCCCCCACGCAAATGCGCATGCCCGCCACGCCCCAGCTCTTACAGCTCGTCGTCCAGCGGCAACAGGGAGAGCAGTTCAACTTCCATTTTCTGCTTTCCGCTCCGCGAAGGCTCCTCGTCGTAGTCGACGCTCCGGCTTTCCTCCTGGGTCCGCCAGATCAGTCTGGGTGCCCGTGCCCCATCGCGCGGCCGTAGCACCAGCTCGTAGCTGTTGGGCGGGCTCGTCATCGCCTTGAAGCGCGCCACGAGCTGCTGCGCAAGTTCGGGACTGTCGATAATGAGGCCGATTTCGGTGTTGAGGTGCGCCGAGCGCTGGTCGAAATTCATCGAACCGACAAACAGGCTGCGGCGGTCGAAGATGAACAATTTCGCGTGCAGGGAATACGTTCCGTAGCGCGACATGACCTTGGTCTCGCCGCTGCCCCTCGTGTTGCCGAGCAGCGAGCGTATCTCGTGGATTTCCACCCCCTCTTCGAGCAGCGGCAGCCGGTAGCGCATGTAGCCGGACTGCGCAAGCAGGACGTTGGCCGATTCGAGCGAATTGGTCAGAACACTGACATGGACGCCGCGCTTTCTCAGCTCGCCAAACATCTTCATACCGGCAGAGCCGGGGATGAAGTAGGGCGTGATCATAAGCAGCTCGGACTGAACCGCCGAGGCCGCTGCGGCCACCGGCGGATGCATCAGCCTCCCCATCATCCGGCCGCCTTCGACACGCTTCTTGTCCGGGCTATCGTAGACCAGTGCCGCATGCGCCCATACCAGCGGTAACCGGCCCGCCAGCATTCCGGCCAGGGGCTCGCCTTTCGCGATCCGGCTCGCATAGTCGGTTCCGTCCTCCTTGACCTGCTGGCGATGCTCGATCAGGACCTTGCGATAGGCGGCAAGGGCGGCATCGGACGCCGTTCCCTCTGCAAGCGCCTGCACCGGAATCGCCATGTCGCTCTTCCAGAACAGATCGAATGTCGCGGAGAGCTCCTTCACCACCGGCCCGGCGGCAAGAACTTCGTCATCGGCCACCTGAGAATCCGGATCGATCTGGAAATATTCGTCGCCGACGTTGCGCCCGCCAACGAGCGCGATCGCGTTGTCCACGACCATCAGCTTGTTGTGCATTCGGTAGTCGAGCCGGGCGTTGCTAAGCGTAAATTCGACTGCGCGAAGGAACGCGATGTTGCCGCGGTACACGAAGGGATTGAAAATCCGCACTTCGATGGAAGGGTGCGCGTCAAGCGCGACGAGCTGGTCATCGCCTGTGATCGTCTCCCCGTCGTCGACAAGTACCCTCACGCGCACGCCGCGGTCGGCTGCACGCAGCACGGCTTCAGTCAGCAGCTGCCCGGTTTCGTCCGCTCGAAAAATGAAATACTGAATATCGATGGTCTGCTGGGCCGCATTTACCATCTGCACTCGGCTCAGAAATCCATCGACCCCCACTGTCAACAGACGGAATGCGGAATTCCCCGGGTGCTCGCGGGCCGCAGCGGCGAATACCCCGCCAAGGGTGGTCTGCTCAGGCTGGGCGAAGGCCGACGAGTCGGTCTTCGGATAGTCCGAACCCGGGGGGAGAGACGCGCAGCCACCGAGCAGTGCGACGACTAACAGCGCCTGCAGCAATCGGGACGTGCATATGGCCGGCAGAAAGGCGCGATCGGTGTTCATGGGAGGAGATAGCCGGTAGCGTGGCGCCGCGTTGGAAGTGATGCCCGCCACGCTATCGCAGGTTTATCACTATGAATGTACGCGGGCGCACGGAGCGCAGGTATTGCGCCGGCCGGCTCGTTATCGCTTCAGACCCGCTCCGGGAGCCTGTTGCCTGTTCATTTCGGGCGCGCAGTTGACGATATTACTTCCGCCCACTGACAAGGGGCAGTTCTCCAGTATCGGATGAGCGTTGCAGATTTTGCGCGCTCCTTGCTTGTCGCATGCTCCATGATTTCATCGCGCAATTCAGTCGCGTCATCGACTCCATTGTTGGCCGCGACGTTTGCCCACATCAGTGCAACGCCGGGATCAGTCTCCGCCGTGCCGACAAGCGCACTGGCCCGCAAGGCGATATGGAGTCCGTGAATGGGATGCCCTGAATAGACTTGCGCAAGGCGTAGCTGTGCCAGGCCGTAGCCTTGCCGCGCAGCCTTGCAATACCAGTAGGTGGCTTTTTGGTTGTCGTAGATCGACACTTTGTCCATGGGACCGCCGCCTTGGCAGCAATACGTGTCGCCTAGCTTGTATTGCGCAGCGGGATCGGACGTCGCCTTACCCTGAAGCGTGTCTCGCCTGATCGCGTCGTAGCCTTCCTGCGCGCCTTCGACAAGCGGCGTATAGCAGCCATCGAGCAGCAAAGCCGAAACGAGCACCGCGAGCAGAAGGATGATTCTCATAAAGGAAAGAGAAATGCGATGTCCTATGCAATCGCCGCGCAACAAATGACCCGCCGTATGGCTCGCGCAATTCGCGAACCAACCGGGCAGCGCGTTTTCTTGTGCTTGTGGCCTAGCGCTTTTCCTGTGCTTCGTCCTTGATCGCCTTGCCTCCCTGTTCGATGTCCTGGCCAGCGCCCGCGACGGTATTGCAGCCGGCAAGCGTGCCAAAGAGGCTGACGAGGAAGACTGCCGCCAGTAAAGGCGCGAAAATTCGTTTGATCATGGTGACTCTCCTATCGTGGGAGGGCCACGATAGCGATCACGGATTGGCGGATCTGTGCGGCACCGCACATGCCGAACGGGACAACCCCCGCCAGACCTGACGCAGGGGCCGCTCCGGTGTATGTAGCCCATCCCAAAATGCAGCAGGCCTGCCCGCTTTCGACCCAAAGCGGTCATTCGAATGGCCGGCGCCACGCATATTATTCAATATGTGTGCCGGCGCACTGAGCGGCGACGGGTCGAGGTGGACAATTGCCCGTCTGGATCAATTTCGCGCCAGAACCAATCAATTTCATCTTAGGGACGGGAAAGACCATGAACACCAAATTCGTTGCAGGCGTTTTCACAGCCGGCGCACTGATGCTGCCGATTGCGGGCCATAGCGCCGATTCCGACACCGATCGTTCTTCGCCCAGTGCATTCGTCAAGGACTCGGTAATCACCGCCAAGATCAAGGCCGAGCTCGCCGAGCAAAAGCTGTCGAGTCTATTGCATGTGCGCGTCGACACGGACGCCAATGGCGCCGTGGTTCTGAGCGGGACCGCCAAGACCAAACGAGCAGCAGACGACGCCGTCGCGGTCGCGCGCGGCGTGGATGGCGTTACTTCCGTGCAGAGCAACATCCGGGTCGCCGGCGTCGCGTCAGCTCCGGTTCTTGCTGCCAAAGAAACTGGCGAGAAGCGCGCAGAGGCGCGCATCAACAAGATGCATGCGAGGCTCAACATCACTCCTGCGCAGGAATCGCAGTGGAGCAAGGTCGCCCAGGTAATGCGCGACAATGCGAAAACGATGGACGCGCTCACGCAGGCGAGGTTTGAACATTCCAAGACAATGACTGCTGTGGACGATCTCAAATCCTACGGCGAGATCACAGATGCGCACGCAGATGGGGTCAAGAAGTTCGCCGAGGTGTTTGCCCCTCTTTACGCCAGCATGCCGGACGATCAGAAGAAGGAAGCTGATGACGTGTTCCGCCATGGCGACCGCACGATGTCGAAGCGCGGTTGATCGCAAACTCAGAGATGCCAAAGCACAAAATGAAAACCTCGACAAAGCAGGCCAAGATTTCCCGGCTGTCTGTCCGCAAAACCTTGATGGCAATCGCTGTAATTTCGATCATGGGCGGCATGACCATTGCGCCGGCGCTTTCAAAAGACGGCGATGATGCCCACGGACACGCAGACCAGGGTTGGCACAAGGGTGAAACACGTGGCAATCGCGACGATCGACGGCAGCCTGCGCACCGGCCGGAGTATCGCGACCCGCACTACTACTCGCGGCCAGTTTATGTGCCGCCGGCGGTTTACTACCCCCCACCGGCGTCGCCAGGCATCAGCCTGTTCTTTCCGCTCGATCTTCGGTAGGGGCTTTTCGGGTCCGCAGCATCGCGGATTCGAGTCCCTCGCTCTTGACCAATCGAAGGCCAGCCGGCTGCGGCTGGCCTTTCTTTTTGCTCGACACGTATGCGCGCGACCGTAATCTACATGCGCCACGCCTCTTTACGTCGATACGGCGCCGGAGTAGATTGCAGCCCTTTCTGCAGCGCAGCATAAGCAATCGACCCAAACATGGCGGCCTATCAAGGCGTACTAATGGATATCGACGGGGTGCTCACCGTATCGTGGCGGCCCCTGCCGGGAGCAGTCGACGCCATCGCCGAACTGCGGACCGCCGGCTACCGGCTGCGCTTCGTCACCAACACCACTTCACGCACGCGGCGGGTACTGAGCGAAACCCTGGCCCGCGCGGGCTTTGACATCGCTCCCGGTGAAATACTCACTGCGGCGGCGGCAACCGCGGCCTACCTGCGCCGCGTGCATCCCGGCGCGCGCTGCTATCTGCTCACCAGCGGCGAAGTCGAATCCGATTTCGACGGCATCGCGCTTACCGGCCCGGGCGAGGCGGCCGACGTCGTGGTCATCGGCGGCGCGGGAGTCGAATTCAGCCACGACGCGCTCAACCAGGCTTTCCGATTGGTGCAGGACGGTGTCCCGTTGGTGGCGATGCACCGCAATCTCTACTGGAGAACGGGCGACAAGCTGACCCTTGATGCGGGCGCCTACGTTCTCGGACTGGAGGAAGCTTCCGGCACCCGCGCAGCCGTGGTCGGCAAACCCGCGCGCGCCTTCTACGACCAGGCGCTTGCCGAGTTGGGCGTCGCCGCCGCAAGCACAGTCATGGTCGGCGACGACCTCGAGGCCGACGTGCAGGGCGCCAAGGATGCCGGAATGGCGGGCATCCTGGTGCGCACCGGCAAGTTCCGTCAGGCCGATCTCGATCGTGCCGTGGTCGCCCCGGATGCGGTGATCGATTCCATCGCCGCGTTGCCCGCATGGCTGCGAACAGCGAGCAACTAGGCATGTCGTTCATGGTGTATAATCCGTTCCGTAGTTTCCTTTTAGCGTCATCCGGTTAGCTCACTTCAAGTCGTTTCTGCCTGAACCGGTTGGAGGTTTAAACCCTCCCAGGCCGATCGTTCAGGAGAAATACCATTACTACGTCGTTCAATACCCTTGGCCTGTCGGCCGAGCTGCTCCGTGCTGTCTCCGAGCAGGGTTACACCGTACCCACCCCCATCCAGGCGCAGGCCATTCCGGTCGTGCTTTCGGGCAAGGACTTGCTCGCGGCCGCGCAGACCGGCACCGGCAAGACCGCGGGCTTCACGCTGCCGTTGCTTCAGATACTGCATCAAAAACCAAGCACTAAAGCCGTTCGCTGCCTGATCCTCGTGCCGACCCGCGAACTCGCGGCGCAGGTGCAGGAAAGTGTGCGCACCTACGGCAAATACAGGCCGCTGCGCTCGATCACGATTTTCGGCGGCGTGAACATCAACCCGCAGATCCAGGACCTGCGCCGCGGCGTCGATATCGTCGTCGCCACGCCGGGCCGGCTGCTGGACCACGTGCAACAGAGGACCATCGACCTGCGCCATGTGGAAATCCTGGTGCTGGACGAAGCGGACCGGATGCTCGACATGGGCTTCATCCATGACATCCGCCGCATCATCAACCTGCTGCCCAGGCAGCGCCAGAACCTGATGTTCTCGGCCACGTTCCCGGAAGAGATCCGCAAGCTCGCCGCCACGTTCATGCAGAACCCGCAGCTGGTGGAAGTGGCTCGCCGCAATACGCCGGCCGAACTGGTCGCCCAGGTGCAGCACCCGGTGGACCAGTCGCGCAAGAAAGACCTGCTCGTGCACCTGGTGAAGGAGAACAACTGGCAGCAGGTGCTGGTGTTCACCAAGACCAAGCGCGGCGCGAACCGCCTCGCCGAGGCGCTCGAAAAAAGCGGCATAGAAGCCGATGCCATCCACGGCAACAAGAGCCAGCCGCAGCGCACCCGGGTGCTGAAGCGTTTCAAGGACAACGAGCTGCAGGTGCTGGTCGCGACCGACATCGCGGCGCGCGGCATCGACATCGACGAGCTGCCGCACGTGGTGAACTTCGACCTGCCGCACGTGGCCGAGGATTACGTGCACCGCATCGGCCGCACCGGCCGCGCGGGCTCGTCGGGCGAGGCGGTATCGCTGGTCAGCTTCGACGACCGGCCGCTGATGATCGCGATCGAGCGGCTCATGACCCGCGAGGTGGATCAGCGCGTAATCGCGGGCTTCGAGCCCGGCAACCCGCTGCACCAGCAGCCGCGCGCATCGGATCAACGGCGGACCCGGCCGCAGAACCATCAGCAGCACCAGCGTCCGCAGCACAACAACCAGCGCCGCGCCGAAGGCAACAAGAACGCGCCCCAGCCGCGCCCGGAGCAGCCGCCGCAACGCCCACGCCAGACGCCGTACACGCCGGGGCCGTCCAGCCGCCCGACCGGCACGCCGGCGCCCGCGCCGCGCCCCAAGCAGTCGGATCAGCGCAGGCAGGTGCCGGCGCTCTTCAGCGGCCAGAGGCGCCAGTCGCCGTAAGGCGTAGACTTTCCCCGCGCCGTCTTTTCTCCCCGGCAGCCCCGACCCATGACCATCGAACATGTCGACGTTCTGATCATCGGCGCGGGTCTGTCGGGCATCGGCGCCGGCGTCCACCTGCAGAAGCATTGCCCGGGCCGCAGTTACGCGATCCTCGAAGGGCGCGGCAGCATCGGCGGCACCTGGGACCTGTTCCGCTACCCAGGCGTGCGTTCCGATTCGGACATGTACACGCTCGGCTATTCCTTCAAGCCCTGGGAAGAGGCGAAGGCGATCGCCGACGGGCCGTCAATCCTGAAATACATCAAGGACACGGCAAAGGACTACGGCATCGACCGCAACATCCGCTATGGCCACCAGGTCAGGCGCGCCTCCTGGTCGACTAAGCATTCACGCTGGACCGTGGAAGCCGAGCGCGGCGGCGCGCCCGTGCGCATCAGTTGCAATTTCCTTTTCGTCTGCGGTGGCTATTACAAGTACTCTGAAGGCTACACGCCCGAATTTCCCGGCACCGAACGCTTCAAAGGCCGCATCATCCATCCGCAGAAGTGGACCGGGGACATCGACTACGCCGGCAAGCGCGTGGTGGTGATCGGCAGCGGCGCCACCGCCGTCACGCTGGTGCCGGAGATGGCGAAAACCGCGGCGCACGTGACCATGCTGCAACGCTCGCCCACCTACGTGGTGGCGCGGCCCGCGGAAGACCGCATGGCGAACTGGCTGCGACGCCATTTCCCCGCGATGTTCGCTTACGTGATCTCCCGCTGGAAGCGCGTCCTGCTGCAGCAGTATTTCTTCAACCTGTGCCGGCGCAAGCCGGCATATACGAAGCAACTGATCCTGGGCGGCGTGCGCGCCTATCTCGGGCCCGGCTACGACGTCGACAGGCATTTCACGCCGCGCTACAACCCCTGGGAACAGCGCATGTGCCTGGTGCCGGACGCAGATCTGTTCATGGCGATCCGCAGCGAAAAGGCATCCGTGGTCACCGACCAGATCGAAACCTTCACCGAAAAGGGCCTGAAGCTCGAATCCGGCGCCGAGCTCGAAGCCGACCTGATCGTCACCGCGACGGGCCTGAACCTGGAGATCCTGAGCGGCGTGCAGATCACCGTGGACGGCCAGGTCGTCGATCCCGCGAAGACCTTCAACTACAAGGGCCTGATGTACAGCGGCGTGCCCAACCTAGCTTCATCCTTCGGCTACACCAACGCCTCGTGGACACTGAAGTGCGACCTCACCTGCGAATACGTCTGCCGGCTGCTCAACTACATGAAGAAGCACGGCTACGCGCAATGCACGCCGCGGCTGAACGATCCCTCGATCACTGCGGAACCCTGGGTCGATTTTTCGTCGGGCTATGTGCAGCGCTCGCTCGCCTTGTTCCCCAAGCAGGGATCCAGGGCGCCGTGGAAGCTGCGCCAGAACTACGCCCGCGACATCATGACGCTGCGCTTCGGCAGGATCGACGACGGCGTGATGGAGTTCAGGGGCGCTTAAAGGCGTTCCGCACTTCCGCCATCGGCGCCATCGAGGTGATGAAGCCGAAATTTCCTTCCCGCATCTGCTTTGCAGCGTCCATGAATGCCTTAAGCGCGACCCTGTTCAGGCCGCCGCCGATGCTCACGCGTTTTACGCCCGCCTTGCCCAGCTGGTCGAGCGTAATTTTCGGATCAGCGAAGCCCATTACCGCGTTGAACGGTTTTTTCAGCGCCGAGGTCACGGTGCGCATTTCCTCCAGGCTGTGGAGCCCCGGCGCATAGAGCACGTCCGCCCCCGCGGCTTCGAAAGCCTGCAGGCGGCGGATGGTGTCGTCCATGTCCTTCCTGCCGTGCAGGAAATTCTCCGCGCGCGCGGTGAGCATGAACGGAACCGGCAGCGAGCGCGCCACTTCGACTGCTGCATGCACCCGCTCGACCGCCAGGCTGAAATCGTAAATCGGTTTTTGCGCGTCCCCGGTTGCGTCTTCGATGGAGCCGCCCACGGCACCGGCTTCGCAGGCGAGCCGGATGGTTTTCGCCGCCTCGCGCGGTTCGTCGGCGAAACAGTTCTCCAGGTCGGCATTCACCGGCAGACGCGTTGCCTCGCAGATCTCGCGGCAGTTGTCCAGCACCTGCTGCAGCGTCACGTCCCGCACCCCCAGCACGTTCGCGACGCCGAGGCTGGTGGTCGCCAGAGCCTCGAATCCCATGCTTTCGAGAATCAGCGCCGATCCCCTGTCCCACGGATTCGGGATGAGGAAGGGCCGCGCGCGTTCGTGCAGGGCCCGGAAAGCCGCCGCCTTGCCTGCCTGTGGGTTCATGGGTGGAGATTGTAAGCGGGCCGTCTGCTTCGGCGGGATAATTGCCGGAATGCAATTCGATTACGTCATCGCCGGCGCAGGCAGCGCCGGATGCCTGCTCGCGAACCGCCTCTCGGCAGATCCATCGGCATCGGTGCTGCTGCTGGAAGCTGGCGGCCAGGACGACTGGTTCTGGATCGACGTGCCTGTCGGCTACCTCTACACCATCGCCAATCCGCGCACCGATTGGTGCTACAAGACCGAGCCCGACGCGCACCTCGCCGGCCGCTCGATCCACTACGCCCGCGGCCGTGTGCTGGGCGGCTGCTCTTCCATCAACGCCATGATCTACATGCGCGGCCAGAAAGAGGACTACGACCATTGGGCGGCCCTTGGCAACGAGGACTGGTCCTGGGATTCGGTGCTGCCGGTGTTCAGGCAGCTGGAAGACTATGAGCACGGCGCCGTCGATTCCTACGGCGCGGGCGGTGAATTGCGCGTGGAGAATCCGCGCGTCAGCTGGGAAATCGTCGACGCATGGCGGAAAGCGGCGGCGGAATGCGGCATCGCGCCGGTGAAATCCTTCAACGGCGGCAACAACGCCGGCTGCGCCTACTTCCAGATGAACCAGAAGGGCGGCAGGCGCTGGAGCGCGACCAACGCGTTTCTCCGCCCGGTGCTGCGCCGCAAGAACCTGACCGTATTGACCGGCGCTTCCGTCACGAAAATCCGGTTTGAAGGCAGGATGGCGGTTGGCTTCGAATTCTTACGTGAAGGAAATGCATTTTTCGCAAAAGCGAATCGGGAATCTATCCTGTCGCTCGGCTCGATCGGCTCGCCGCAAATACTTCAATTGTCCGGCGTCGGCCCTTACGCTTTGTTGAATCAATTCGGAATCAAACCAATTCAGAATCTCCCGGGCGTCGGCGAGAACCTGCACGACCACCTACAGATCCGCATGCAGTACAAGGTGAAGAACGTGCGGACCCTGAACGAGATGGCCAACAGCCTGTGGGGCAAGGCGGCGATGGGCCTGGAGTACCTGTTTCGCAAGACCGGGCCGCTGACCATGCCGCCCTCGCAGTTGGGCGCCTTCGCGAAAAGCGATCCATCGCAGCCGACCCCGAACATCGAGTGGCACGTGCAGCCGCTGTCGCTGGACAAGTTCGGCGATCCGTTGCACCCCTTCCCCGCCATCACGCCCAGCGTGTGCAACCTGAGGCCGAGTTCGCGCGGCTGGGTGCGCATCAAGTCGCCGGACGCCGCCGCCTACCCGGAGATAAAGCTGAACTATCTTTCGACGCCCGAGGACAGGAAGGTCGCGGTGGAGGGCATGCGCTTCACGCGCCGCATCATGGCCTCGAAGGCGCTGGCGAAGTACGAGCCGGAGGAATATCGCCCGGGTGCCGCCGTCGAAACCGACGAAGCCCTTGAAAAAGCGGCCGGAGAACTCGGCACCACCATCTTCCACCCGGTCGGCACTTGTAAAATGGGCGCCGATCCGCTGGCGGTGGTGGACGACGCGCTGCGCGTGCACGGCGTCGAGCGGCTGCGGGTGGTGGACTCCTCCATCATGCCGCGCATCACTTCCGGCAACACCAATGCGCCCACCTATGTGATCGCGGAGAAGGGCGCCCGCATGATTCTTGGCGGAAAGCATTGAACTGGCAGGCACCGGCCCCATCTAGGACCCATCGGAGGCACCTAAGCCCATGAAAAGAATTGCACTTCTGATCGCCACCAACCTGGCAGTGATGTTCCTGCTGACGATCGTCATCAACGTGCTCGGCCTGGACCGCGCGCTGGCCCAGCAGGGGATCCAGTACGTGCCCCTGCTCATGATGGCGGCAATATTCGGCTTCGGCGGCGCTTTCATATCGCTGTTCATTTCCAAGTGGATGGCCAAGTGGTCCACCGGAGCGCAGGTGGTCGACGGCACCGAGGGCACGACCCAGTACTGGCTGGTGGACACCGTCAAGCGCCTCGCGGAAAAGGCCGGCATCGGCATGCCCGAAGTCGCCATCTACGACGGTGAGGCGAACGCGTTCGCCACCGGGGCCTTCCGCGACTCCGCGCTGGTGGCGGTATCCAGCGGCCTTCTGAATTCGATGTCGCGCGACGAAGTCGAAGCGGTGCTGGGCCACGAAATCGGCCACGTCGCCAACGGCGACATGATCACCCTCACCCTGATCCAGGGCGTGGTCAATACGTTCGTGATATTCCTGTCGCGCATCATCGGCTACGTCGTCGACCGGGTGATCCTCAAGAACGACCGCGGCCAGGGCATCGGCTTTTTCATCACCGTGATGGTCTCCCAGCTGGTGCTCGGGCTGTTCGCCTCGATGATCGTGGCCTGGTTCTCGCGCCGGCGCGAATTCCGCGCCGACGCGGCCTCGGCCAACCTGCTCGGTTCGCCGCAGCCGATGGTCCAGGCGCTCACGCGCCTGGGCGGACTGCAGCCCGGCGCCCTGCCGCAGGCCATGCAGGCGTTCGGCATCAACGGCGGCCCGGGCTCCCTGTTCGCCACCCACCCGCCGATCGAGCAGCGCATCGCCGCCCTGCAAAGCCGCTGAACCGGCCGCCGCGCAGTGATGCGGCCGCTCGTATATTTTGTCCTGCTGACGATCCTCAGCCACGTCGGCTTCGTCGGCAGCCGCATCACCGCGTCGCTCTCCGCCATCAACCAGGGTGCCTCGCCGCTTGCGGTCGGTGTACTCATGTCGCTCTACGCGGTGATCCCGATGCTGCTCGCAGTCCAGGCCGGACGGCTGGTGGACCGCGTCGGTGCCTTCCGGCCGATCGCCGTCGCCGGCCTGGTCCTCGCCGCCGGCATGCTGCTGCCCTTCGCCGCGCACGGGCTGCCGGTACTGTTTATCTCGGCTACCGTGGTCGGCACCGCTTTCATGATGCAGCACATCGCCCTCAATCACGTCATCGGCAACCTGGGCGATCCTTCCGAGCGACCGGTAAATTTCAGCTGGTTCGCGCTCGGCTACTCGGTAAGCGGCTTCATCGGGCCCCTGCTGGCCGGCTTTGCCATCGACCTGGCAGGCCACCGCACCGCGTTCCTGCTGCTGACGCTGCCGCCGGCCGCGGGCACCGCGCTGCTGCTGCGGAAGCGCGGCGTGCCTCAGTTGCAGCACGAGCCCAGGATCGGCGCGGCGCGGCGCAGCGTCGCCGACCTGCTGCGCAACCCGCGCCTGCTGCCGGTGTTCCTGTTCAGCGGCCTGCTCGCCACCGGCTGGGACATGTACACCTTCGTGATCCCGATCTACGGCACGCGCATCGGGCTTTCGGCCTCGACCATCGGTATCGTCATGAGCAGCTTCGCGCTGGCAACCTTCGTGGTGCGCCTGTTCATGCCTTCGGTGGCGCGCCGCCTGAGCGAGTGGACCGTGGTCTGCACCGCGCTTGCGATCGCGGGTACCGCGTATTCGCTGTTCCCGCTGGCGAAGCAGGCGCCTGCCTTGGCCGCGCTCTCGTTCCTGCTCGGCCTGGGCCTGGGCTGCGCGCAGCCGATGATCATGGCGGCGCTCTACGCCGCCTCGCCGCCGGGTCGCCAGGGCGAAGTGGTCGGCATGCGCACCACCATGATCAACGCCAGCCAGACCTTCATGCCGCTCGCCTTCGGCGCCGTGGGCAGCGCGCTCGGCATGGCGCCCATCCTCTGGACCATGGCCGGGCTCCTGCTCGCCGGCAGCTGGCTCGCCGGAAGACGGAGATAAAAACCACGCCGGTGGCTCGGCGGTAAAATTCACTTATGCGCCGCACCTCCCTCACGCAGTTCCTCATCGAGCGCCAGCGCGCAGGCAGGATCAACGCCGACCTGCGGCTGCTGATCGAAACCATCGCGCGCGCCTGCAAGGCGATCAGCACGCGCGTCAACAAGGGCCTGCTGGGCGGCGGCCACGGCTCGGCCGGCAGCGAAAACGTCCAGGGCGAGATCCAGAAGAACCTCGACGTGATGTCGAACGAGATCCTGCTCGAGGCCAACGAATGGGGCGGCAACCTCGCGGCGCTGGTGTCGGAGGAGATGGAGGACGTGAAGCCGACGCCGACGCACTACCCGCGCGGCGAATACCTGCTGCTGTTCGACCCGCTCGACGGCTCGTCCAACATAGACGTCAACATCTCGGTCGGCACCATTTTCTCGGTGCTGCGCTGCCCCAAGGGCGTCAAGGAAGCCGACGAGAAGTGCTTCATGCAGCCGGGCCGCAACCAGGTCGCGGCCGGCTTCGCCGTCTACGGGCCTACGACCCAGCTGGTCATCACCGTGGGCGACGGGTCCTACGGCTTCACGCTGGACCGCGAATCCTTCACCTTCGTCCTGACGCACGAAAAAATAAAAATACCCGAGGACACCGCGGAATTCGCCATCAACACCTCGAACATGCGGCGCTGGGAAGCGCCGGTGAAGCGCTACATCGACGAATGCCTCGCCGGCAAGGACGGCCCGCGCGGCAAGGACTTCAACATGCGCTGGGTGGCCTCGATGGTGGCCGACGTCTACCGCGTGCTGTCGCGCGGCGGCATCTTCATGTACCCGAGGGATGCGAAGAACAAGGACGGCCGCCTGCGCCTCATGTACGAGGCCAATCCCATGGCATTCATCGTCGAGCAGGCGGGCGGCGCCGCCACCGACGGCAGCAACCGGATCCTCGACGTCCAGCCAGCGAAACTGCACCAGCGGATAGCGGTGGTGCTCGGTTCGAGGAACGAAGTGGAACGCGTCACTTCCTATCACCGCTGAGCGGCGCGCGGGCTATTCGAACTCGAAGGCGATCGCGTCCTCGCCGGCCTCGGCGACGCTCTGGCCCAGGCCGATGCTGCCGCGGCCCAGCAGGATGAACTCCTCGCGGTTCAGCTGGATCTCCGCCCGCTGCTGCACGCGCACGAAGGTGCCGTTGGCCGACTGGTCGACGACCACGAATTTTCCCTGCCGCATGAAGACGCGCGCGTGGTGGCGCGATACCTTGTCGCCGGCGACCACGATTTCGCTCACCGGGTCGCGCCCGGCGTTTAGCACGTCGCTGCGCTCGTCCAGGTTCCACGTCCTGCCGCGGTAGGAGAGCTTGAGCTTCGCCGGCCCGGTCGCCTCGTCGGCGCCGGGATCGCCGACCACGGTGGTGCCCTTGTCCTGGTGCCAGACGGCCTCGTAGAGCGCGATCTTCTCGCTCTTGCCTCTCACCGTGGTGGTGTAGAGGCTGCGGCAGGTGGAGCGCAGGAACGGCGGCAGCAGGTCCACGGTCTGGCGCGTGGTCAGGATCTGCCGCGGATTCGCCAGCGTCGCCATCCGCGCAGCGAGATTGACGGCGTCGCCGAAGACGTCCTGTTTCTCCTGGATCACCGGGCCGACGTTGAAGCCGACTTTCAGCGCCAGCTTGTCGGTCTGCCCGCGCATGAACGCCTGCATCGCGGCCGCCGCCTGCAGCGCGAGATCCGCGCTATCGAAGCGCGCGATGAGCTCGTCGCCCATCGTCTTGACCACGGTGCCGCGGTGCTTCTCCGCCGCGGCCTTGAGGCCGGCATGGCAGGCGCTGACCGCGGCCGCGGCCTGGCTGTCGCCGAACAGGCCGTACAGCGCGGCGCTGCCGCTGATCTGGGCAAACAGGACTGCTAGCGTGGGGGCAGCGGCATCCATGTCGTATTCAGGACTGCCGGAAGAGAGAGCCTGCCGGAGGCATGAGCCTCCGGCAGGAAAACGCAGGCGTTACTTGAGGTGCTTGTTGACCAGCTTCGTCATCTCGAACATCGAGACTTGCGACTTGCCGCCGAACACGGGCTTGAGCTTGTCGTCGGCATTGATCATGCGGCGGTTCTTCTTGTCCTGCAGACTGTTTCTCTTGATGTAGTGCCAGATCTTCTTGGTCACTTCGGTACGCGGCATCGCGCCGCTTCCGATGACCGCCGCGAGCGTCGCGGTGGGGTTCATCGGCTTCATGAACGCGGCATTGGGCTTGCGCTTCTTGCCGGCCTTCTTCGCCTTCTTCTTCGCCATCTTGAGTTCTCCTCTGAACGATCAATTACGGAATGTTTCTCGGGATCCCGTTATTCCTCCCGCCGACGTGCAGCGGTGCCCGAACAATGCCGAATCCCGGCGGGCATGTCAATCACCTCGCGGGATATTTTTTACTCATTTTCCCTCTGAATCGAGCCAGGACTCCAGTCCCTGCGCGTTCAGTTCGATGTCGAGCGCGAAGACTTCGAGCACTTTTTCCCTCGGGAAACGCCATTTCTGGCGCTCGCGCTCGGCGAGCACAAGTTCGCTAACGCCTTTCAACAGCAGACGTTTCCGCGCCATGCCTGCGCCGCGGTGGCGCTCGCCCAGTTCGGCATGGGCGTCGATCAGCCGGTGCAGATCGGCGGCGAGGACTGCCAAATTCGTCAGGCGGCCGAAGTGCGTCGCGTAGATCGCCGCCGGCCCGAGGGACAGCATGCGGTCGATGGACTGGTGCAGCGCGGCAGGGTCGAATTGCGAGGGACTGGTGGTCGGGAAAGAGAACTGCCTGCCGTCCTGGTCGAGCGCCCGGTAGGAGATGCCGAAGGTGTCGCCGGCGAAGATGTGGCCGATTTTACCATCGCGGATGACGACATGATGGCGCGCATGTCCAGGCGTATCCAGGAATAGCAGCTCACGCCCAGCGAGCCGCAGTACCGTTCCCTCGGGCGTCTCGATCACCCGCTGCCGTACCACGGGCAGGATTTCCCCGTAGATGCGCCGGGTCTCGGCTTCGCCGTAGATCGCCACTGTCGCCGCTAGGAGGCGACCGGGATCGATCACGTGCCGCGCCCCTCGCGGGTGCACCGTGAGGCGCGCATTGGGAAAACGCGCCATCAACTGGCCGGCGCCGCCCGCGTGGTCGAGGTGCACGTGGGTGAGAATCACATAGTCCACCCGTTCTGGCGCGATGCCCCGGGCCGCCAGCGCCGCCAGCACGCGCGGCACCGCGTGCGAGGTTCCGGTGTCGATGACCGCGGCGCGCCCGCCTTCGACCAGCAGGTGGATCGCGGTCTGCATCTCGCGGTCGTAGACGCTGTCCACCGCGCTGATGCCGTGGCCGTAGTCGAACACGCCCGCCGCGGGATTCATCGGCGGCATTATAGAATCGGCCCTCGATGAGCATCGCGGATCTGAGGCAGGAATACATGCGCGCCGGGCTGGCGGAGGCCGACGCGCACCCGGATCCGATGCTGCAGTTCGAGCGCTGGTTCGAGGATGCGCTCGCGGCCGGCCTGCCCCTCGCAAACGCCATGACGCTCGCCACCGTCACCGCCGAAGGCGCACCCGACGCGCGCGTGGTCCTGCTGAAAGGCGTCGAAAGCGGCGCTTTGGTCTTCTATACCAACTACGAAAGCCGCAAGGGGCATCAACTCGCCGCGAAGCCCCTAGCCTGCCTGGTCTTCCTGTGGACGCAGCTCGAACGGCAAATAAGGATCGAAGGAAAAGTCGAAAAAGTCTCTGCAACCGACTCGGAAAAATATTTCTCGACCCGGCCGGTAGGCGCGCGCCTGTCGGCGCTGGCCTCGGCACAGAGTGAAGTTGTTGCTGACAGAAGTTTTTTAGAAGCCCAGGTAAAAAAAATCTCTGAAAAATACGGCAACAACCCTCCCCGCCCTGCCCACTGGGGCGGCTACCGCGTCGTTCCCGCGCGGATCGAGTTCTGGCAGGGGCGCGAAAACCGCCTCCACGACCGCCTGCTCTACCGCCGCTCGAAGGACGGCTGGAAGATCGAGCGCCTGGCGCCGTGACTGGCTGGTGATATATTAGTAATATATTTATGCCTGCACCCGGGAGGCCCAGATGCCCAAGCTGCTGAGCAGCGACGCGGTGGCGCAGTTCCAGCGCGACGGTTTCTATTTTCCCGTCCCCGTGCTGAGCCGCGAGGAGGCCGCCGGCTACCGCGGCTGCCTGGAGCGCCACGAAGCCAAGAGCGGCAAGCCGCTGCAGGGCAACTGGCGCCACAAGACGCACCTGCTGTTCACCTGGGCGGACCGGCTGGTGCATCATCCGAAGATCCTCGACGCCGTCGAGGACGTCATCGGCCCGGACATCCTGTGCTGGACCACCAATTTCTTCATCAAGGAAGAGAGCAATCCGGGCTTCGTCTCCTGGCACCAGGACGCCACCTATTGGGGCCTCGATCCCGACGACGTGATCACCGCCTGGGTCGCGTTCACCGACGCCACGCCCGAGAACGGCTACATGCAGTTCCTGCCAGGCAGCCACAAGATCGACCAGTTGCCGCACGTGGATACCTTCCACAAGGACAACCTGCTGTCGCGCGGCCAGGAAATCGCGGTCGAGGTGGACAAGTCGAAGGGTGTGGGCGTGCCGCTCAAGGCGGGCGAGATGTCGCTGCACCACATCAAGCTGGTGCACGGCTCCGAACCCAACCGCAGCAGCGACCGCCGCATCGGCCTGGCGATCCGCTACATCCCCACCTACGTGAAGCAGACCAAGGTGCGCGATTCGGCGATGCTGGTGCGCGGCACCGACAAATTCCACAATTTCGATTACGAGCCGCGGCCGCGGCAGGACCTGGACCGGGCTGCGCTGGCCGCCCATGCCGATTCGGTGGAGCGCCAGGTGAAGGCGCTCTATTCCGGCACGGACAAGCAGGCCTTCCGCGCCTGAATCCATGGCCGAAGAACGCAAGAAGCTGACGGTTCCCGACCTGATCGCGCGCAAGCGCTCCGGCGAGAAAGTGGTCATGGCCTCGATCCCGGACTACCCGACGGCCGTGTGGGCCGAGCGCGCCGGCATCGACATCTGCGCCATCGGCGACAGTCTGGGCATGGTGAGCTACGGCTTTGCCAACACCCTGCCCGTCACCGTGGACATGATGATCGAGCACTGCCTCGCCGTGCAGCGCGGCGCGCCGAATACCTTCCGCCTGGTCGCGATGCCCTACGGCAGCTATGCCAGCGCCGAGGTCGGCGTGGCGAACGCGCTGCGCTTCATGAAGGAAGGCGCCGTGGACTGCGTCAAGATGCAGGGCGGCCGGGACAAGTTCGACATCATCAAGGCGATTGCCGACGCGGGCGTGCCGGTGATGAGCCATGTCGGCATGTGCCCGCATTTCGTGCACCAGTACGGCGGCTTCAAGCTACAGGGCAAAACCGCCGAGGAGGCGCTGAAGATCATCGACGACGCGCGCGCCATCGAGGAAGCGGGCGCCATCGGCTTCGAGGTGGAGGCCGTGCCGGCGCCGGTGGCGAAGGCGGTCGATGCAGCCGTGGGTATCTTCACTTTCGGCATCGGCGCCGGATCCGCGAGCTGCGGCCAGCTGCTGCTCGCCTTCGACCTGCTGGGCATGTTCGATCAGTTCAAGCCGAAGTTCACCAAGCGCTACGCCAACGTCTCGCAGATCGCCGTGGATGCGCTCAAGACCTACGCGGCGGAGGTGCGCAGCGGGCAATTCCCCGATGCCGACCACAGCTACGGCATGAAAGCCGAGGAAGCGGCGAAGCTGGAAGCCGCCCTCGGGAGAAAGCGCGCCTAGGCATTCCAAGCCCAGCCTTTTGAATGACCGCTTTCGCTAAAAGCGGACACTGCAACCGCCCGCAAGGACCTAGTCGACTCGCCGAGGTATATGATGAAGATTGCTTGAAGACACTCGCGATTCTGCTTTTGTGGGCGTGGTCGTGCGCCGCGTGGTCGCAGACTGGAAAGTTCCCGACGACGCCAGAGTTTTTTGCGCGCCCTCCCTCGCGCGTGCCGGCGCTCTTCAAGCCCTTAGGCGACGGACCGTTCCCGGCGGCCGTGCTATCGCATACCTGCGCTGGCATTTACTGGCACTTGTACAACTGGGCAGAGCGCCTGACCGCCGCGGGCTATGCCGTTCTGGTACTGGATCACCTCGGCCCGCGCGGGCGCAAATTCAATTGCCCGCCTGACAACAACGTTAGCGTCACAGAATACGCGGAAGACGCGTTCGAGGCGCTCAAGTTCCTGCGAGCGCAGCCCTATGTCGACGGCAAGCGGATCGTGCACGTCGGTTTCTCCTACGGTGCCATGGCGGGGTTGCGCATAGCGAGCACGGCTTTTGCCCGGCAGTATCTGAAAGGGGAGCCGGGATTTGCGGCGGTGGTCGCGTTCTATCCGTGGTGCAACGAGCTAGTCGGACGTGTCCGCGAGGATCATATGTTCAACTTCTACGACGACACGCAGACCCCGCTGCTAGTGCTCCTCGGCGGACAGGACAATGAGGCAAACCCGCGCTCGTGCATCGCGCAGGCGCGCAAGAACGCCGAGCGGGGGCAGCCAGTGGAGTGGAAGCTGTATGCGAGCGCTACGCACGCCTTTGACAATGCTGCCGCAGGCGGAATGCTTGTCACCTTCCAACGCGGGCCGTACCTCTATCGGGGTGATCCGACCGTAGTCGAGCAGGCCTGGCAGGACATGAAGGCTTTCCTTGACAAACGGCTCGCCGCGCAGTGAAGGCAAGAATGTCCGCTTTGGGTCGAAAGCGGTCATTCGCGGTTTAGCTATTGACCACCCGGGCACGGTGTCCGCGGGTTCGTCGTTTCTCGGACTGACTAATCAGTGGAAGCGATATGTGAGGGTTACAAAGTCCCGCCCGATATTAGGCAAGTGGGTTCTGGCGTTTGAAATGTGCCCAAGATTGACCGCGAAGTTTGGCCCAAAATCGTAGGATAGACCTAAGTTAAAGTTCGGTGTCCCCGAATTGATGGCATCGGAGTTCTTTAGCAGTGCGAGTCCGAGGTCTACCCCTAAGGAACCAAAACGGGGAGTAAATCCCGCCCGCGCAATGTACTGGTTACCGTAGTTGACACCACGGAAATCGTAGCTGCCGATAAACACTGCCCCCGCATACACGTCCGTATCCCAGATCTGCCGGGGCCACACCATGGTAGCGGTCGCGACTGGCGCCGGGCCGCGGATATATGTTCGCCCACCTCCGACCTCAAAGTCGGCTGCTCTGCAATTTAAGACGGATAGGGTCGCAACAATTGATATAACGATGGTATAGATCAGCCGACGTACCGGCTTTCGTTTCTCGAAGAGACGTATGTCTCTATCTTCACTATTGTCGGCTGCGCCCATACCGAAAAATTAAAGTCGCTGTTTGTACCTAGCCGCAAGCAACTGAGCGCGAGACATTACTTTGCTGGTAAGACAGCTGCCCGAGGGGCTTTGTAATGCTGTGTGAGTAGTATCCCACTGCGCCATTTCCCAGGCAACGCGGGACACCGATACCGCCTGACCTGCTTTTGGAGCGTTGGGCGCCCAACAATGTGTAGAAGCGCCACATTGCGTAACCTATTGAATCTACGGTGAGTCCAGATCGTAAGCGGTCCTTCTAAATTGCCACAAGCGAGCGTAGCCAACAGTTCCGGCTCCGCCTTCCCAAAGCTACGATCAGCGAAGTAGGACCCATATTCGCCATAGTCTGAATGACCGCTTTCGGCCAGAAGCGGTCATTCGCGGTGCCCGCGTTTCGAAGGTGGATAATTGACTAGATGCACACTGCCAAGTTGACCTCTGACGCAGTTACCTATGTTTAGGCCGGCCCTGTTCTTCGATTTTGACAATACGCTGACGACAGGCGACACCCTCGATCAGGTCATCGAAAAATTTTCGCCAAACGAGGATTGGCGAGATTGGGATAACGCCTGGGAATCTGGTCGACTTTCGGCACGAGATTGTCTACGCCTGCAGATCGAGAACTTGCGTGTTGGGCGAGAGGAGCTACTGGAATATTTGTCGCTGGTTCGAGTAGATCCGACGTTTTCCGCTATCGTTGACTGGGCAAACGCGCGGCAGGTAACGGTGAACATCGTGAGCGATAGTTTCCTGCCGCTCATTCATCATATCTTGCTCACCAATGGTATCGACGTCGTGCCGGTGCTTGCAAACGACATCGGCTTTTCGGGCGATCGTTTGATACCGGCATTTCCGTTTTACGAACCGACCTGCAGCCGGTCGGCGAACGCTAAGGCTCGTCATATCACGCGCAAGCCTGGCCATACCATCATCTTCGCCGGCGATGGCCACTCCGATCTCGACGCCGCGCTGGCGGCGGATATCGTTTTCGCGAAGAGCACGCTGGCAAAGGAACTTGGCGCGCGCGGGACTACCTTCCACCCGTTCGATACGCTGGAGCCGGTCCTAGAGTTTCTGGAAACTCAATTCAAGCACATACGTACCAGCAGCCTACGACTTGCCTAGACCCGGCGCGACAGTAACTGCAAGCCGCACAAATACCTTTCATCAGTGATCTATCCGATCTTCTTTCGAGGTCACAATAATTTGTCGAGAATTGTCCGCGCAAAGTACTCGCTCGCTCGCCGCGTAAGCGCTGATCTTCCGGACAGACTAGTACGGGCCTCTCGTTTTTGACGGAGAAGCTGCCTGCGCATTTTTAAACGGCATCCCGCTGGATCTAACGCGACGCGAGTGGGCACTGTTGGAAATACTGCTTACGCGAACAGGAAAACTTGTGACAATGGAGACCATTTGCCGCAATCCAGCCCGCGTCAGCGGAAAGATCTCTCGCGCTGCAATCGCGATTCATATGTTGCGGCTGCGCGCCAAGTTGCGCCCTGTAGGCATCCATATCCAATGCGACCCAGCGTTATGCATCTGCTTGCAATAATTCTTGCTGGGTGTGCTGAGCCACCACCCGCACCTTACGCTGGCCCCCATTTGGAATTTCTGCATGCACCTCAAAGATATGCCCAAGCGTTAAAGCACGCGCAGGATTACTGTGCGCAGGCTGGACTCTCCGTCAGGTACGTTGGGACCGATACACCGCCAGGGTCGTCGGTGCTCAGCCGGTTCGAGTGCATTGCTCAGTAATGGACAATTGGCTAGGGATCCGCCCCAGAATTTTGGCGGCCTACCCGCAATTCGACGAATGACCCCATTGGGTCGAAAGCGGTCACTCGAATCAGAGCGGCACGACCTGGTCACAGTGGCGCTGCAAGCCTTTGACCATCAAGCCAAACGCTTGGGTTCGTAGCTACATTCTCGTGCTGGCGCCCTTCGCCACAGAGGCATCTTCCTTCTGCTGCAGCGAAAAGATCGAGGTATAGCCGCCCGACCAGTCCGGCGGAATCAGGCAGGGACGCGGGTCGTGGTGGGCGAACTGGGCGCGCTTGCCGCGGATGATCAGCTGATCGTGCTTCG
>DATGGA010000025.1:0-70774 GCA_035308765.1 Burkholderiales bacterium | reverse complement strand
TGGGCATGACCGCGGTCGGCCGTGCAGCCGGGTCTGTGGTGATCGAGGTACGGCGCCAGTTCCGCGAGATCCCGGGCATCATGGCCGGCACCGCGAAGCCGGACTACAGCCGTGCGGTCGACATGCTGACCAAGGCGGCGATCAAGGAAATGATGATCCCCTCGCTCCTGCCGGTGCTTACGCCGGTGGTGCTCGCGCTGGTGATGCGCGCACTGATGGGCGCCGACGCGGCACGCATGGCGGTCGGCGGCATGCTGATGGGCACCATCGTGACCGGCCTGTTCGTGGCCATATCGATGTGCACCGGCGGCGGCGCCTGGGACAACGCCAAGAAGTACATCGAGGAAGGCAATTTCGGCGGCAAGGGTTCGGAGGCGCACAAGGCCGCGGTGACTGGCGACACGGTGGGCGATCCCTACAAGGACACCGCCGGCCCCGCGATCAACCCGCTAATCAAGATCATCAACATCGTCGCGCTGCTGATCGTTCCGCTGATTTAAGCGTTGGGCGGTGGTATTGAAAGGGCGGCAGCGGCCGCCCTTTTTATTTATTGTGGTCGATTCTTTACGGATTTCTCTCGTTCAAGAAGCCGCAATGCTTTATCGAAATTTAAGCATATTTCAGCAGCCCGCTTTGCGTCGTCGGGATCGGTGAAAACTTGTTCATGAACCCCTTCCGGCATATCTTCCAGACGAAAGCTATGCTGATAGCAATCAAGAACAATGTCTTGAACAATTGATTCTTTCGTTTTTATTTTCTCTTCAATAGTTGAGATTGATTGAAAGAGTTGCTTGAAATGTAAATATGCCGTATTGATTTCGACGACTAGCTTGCTTATTCCACTAGATTCCGATTTCTCTCCCCAGTAGGCGCACTCCATATCTGTCACCTGAAGCGCATCTCTGTATCGTCCGAGGTATGAAGGACTGAAGTCACCGATTTCCTCTTCTCCAACAATTCTTTTAACCTCATCTATATCGACGCTACTAGGTGCACAAAATCTAATTTCAAGGACTACCGCCTGACGAGGCTTACGTTTTCGGATCTGTGGTTTGGGGCGCAAGCCGACTGGCAAGCTCTTCTCTAGAATTCGACCGTCCGCCGCTTGAATCGTGACAAACAGAGTACCTGCGACGGTATCTTCGACAGTAGGATTTGCATCTGATTCTGCGGCAGTGAGTGTTATCGACCCATAACCGCGTCCATTGATGTCTGATTTTCCGGTTAATGTCAGTCTGTCTTTGAATTCATCAGAGGTGTCGAGACGAACAAAGCATCGCGGATTGTCTCCGTGAAAAGAATATTTTGGTGGCCGTGCGTCGCTGCCGAATTTCACGAGTAACGCGGTTCCCTCGGCGACAAATAAAGGTCCTGTCCCAAGAAATTCGAGTACTTTGGGTGGATCTGATGCGGGAATTTCTGGTCGTTGAGGGCCGGGACCTACGTTACCGTTTCCTCCAAGTCCGCCAGTGCCTGGAAGGGTACCGGGCATTGCCTTGGCGTCAGAAATAATCGAAGACAAGAAAGTAGTGATTCGTTTACTTAGGTCGCTACTGCTCTTTTTGGCGCGCTCTTCCTGACGGCGTCGATCAATAGTGGCAAGTTCTTCATCGTTTTTGAGCAGTTCTATCACTCTTTGTTTGAGAGCTTTGAGCGCCCGGGTATTTTTGGGTGTCTCACGAGAATTGGTGATGATTTCGCTTTGTGCTTCGCCATCTAGTGCGTCTAGTCGAATCTCGACGATCATTGATGAAGCGAGTTCTGTAAAACCTGTCTCAAAGAGCATTGTTCGCCTGATCTCTCCGTGATTTTGACCGTGGAGCGTCAATACGACGGGGCGATCTTGTTCTACATAATTGCGAACCTCCGCGGTGGGCGAGAGAACAAAGGCAAAAATACTGAAATAACCACAAGTCACACCATCTACGATTAACTCTTCTGATTTCTCGCCACTACGGTATTCCACACTGCTTTTGGTTCCTCCGCGGTCATCAATCAAGCGGAAGAATGCCCCCTTGATGGTCCTCGAGCCTGTTCCGGTATCGCCACGGGCTAGTTCCCCTTGAATTTTGAATGGCAATGGATACGAGAACAGTAATCTACCCAGACGCCCGGCAGGAGTGTCTTGGTGTGTGCCTACAGCTGTCTTTACCCAATCTCCCCGGTCGTACCCGAAATGCCAAACAGATGTTCCCGGTAAAGCACCACCCAAATCGGAGTAGTCGGACACCCGCCCAATCAGTGGTAAGCCATCCTTGTCCGCGAACCATTTGAGTACGATCGATTGCTTGGATTCGCTCGATTCGAGTTCCGGGATTATCAGAGTCCAATAGAACTCCTTAGCTGTGCCGCCTGATCGTGGTTGCGTAACGATCAAACTAGATTCACAGAATGCGAGAGCAGAGCTGCCCCCGTGCCCAAATTGACCAATTGCTTCCCAAGTTCGCAATTTGGACTCGCTGTTTAGAGCGAGAATCGTTTTCGGGAGATCTTCGCGACAAATTCCTAATGAGTTGTCTCGAATTAGGAGAGAGCAAAGACCAGACGTTGATTGAAATCGCTTGAAGCGGCGTTTTGTCTCGACTTCCGGCCAAAATTGAACTACCGGCATTTCAAAGTTGATCTTAGGATTTGGAGAATTCCACTCGCATGTATCCTGATTCGGGTTCAGAAAGCGTTGAGCAGCTCTTCGTGGTGTCAGAGAGGAATCGCTGTTTTTCATTCCGGACATCACTCTCGCAGCCGTAAGGGAGGCGTCAAACGCATTGGCCAGGCGTTCGACAGCTCCACGATCACCTTCAGAAGCTGCTTCGATCGATGCTTTCTGATTGATGCGCCCCCCGAAGACGATTTTCCGATGTTCGGTATTTGTCAGTTGCTGCTCCAGTTGACGCGCGAGAGCCAATGATGGTTGGGTCATCAGTAGAGCAAGAGTGGCCGAAATATCAGAGGAATTTTCCATGTTTCGTACGCCTAGATGACTAAAGCCAGTGAATGCTGACATCCCCTTCAATTTGCTTGAATTCCTTGTCTCCGGTGAGAAGGTCGGCCTTGCGTTCTTTCGCAAGTGCTGCAGCAAAGCAGTCGGCGTAAGACATCCGATGGCGTGCCTTGAAACCTCCGGCAATTCGGGTAAGTGACCAATTGGCATCGATCAATTCGATTCCGAGGCGCACCAGGTCTGCCACCGCCTTGTCTGCGTCCGATTCGGAAATTTCTCGGGCGAGGATGTACCAGACTTCTCCAGCGTTTATGGTGGACATGTACATGGGAATGCGATTCTCATGAGCGCCGGCGATTAGATCGGCGACCTCCTGACTGGAAGCTTCGTCGCCCAAATAGGCGAGTACCGCCCAGGAGTCGAAAACTAGGGCCTTGGGCTTTCGCGCCATCAACGATCCCTTTCGCGCTTCTTCTCTGTCGTCAGCGCTGTCAGCAAGCTCTTGCCCTTGTACTTGCCACGCAGGTTCTGAATGTAGTCTCGCGTAACGGGGGTCAGGATAATTCGATGCATTTGCTCATCCACGTCCACCTGTACGCGTGTTCCCTCCTTGATACCGAATTTCCGTCGAATCTTCGAGGGGATAACGATCTGACCTTTGACCGTCATGTAAGTGTCCATGGAATTTATGCCTTTATGAATAAAGTGCGATTATATTATATATGTAAGTCAATTGCAAATAGGCTTACATTTTACAAAGCCTATAAAGATTCTTGCCGCGCGCTGACCTGGGGGCGGCGCTCGCGGAGTCCTGCTGATTCGCGGTTAACCGAGCGCGGCGAGAATATCCTCGACGCAGCGCTCGGGCGGCTGGCCGATGTCGACGTCGATCGCGTCTCGCGGCGGCTCAAGCGCCGCGAACTGGCTCTCGAGCAGCGAGGCGGGCATGTAGCGGTGCTGGCGATGCCCGAGCCTCGCGCGGATCAGGTCGATGTCGCCTCTCAGGTGGACGAAGCGGCAGTTGGAGAGTCCCGCGGAGAGCGCCTGCCGGTAGGATTCCTTCAGCGCGGAGCAGGCCAGTACCGCTTTCTCCTCTTGCCGCAGCTTCGCATTCAGGTTCTGCAGCCAGGGCCAGCGGTCTGCGTCGGTCAGCGGCGTGCCGGCGGCCATTTTTTCGACGTTGGCTGCGGGATGAAACTGGTCCGCGTCCAGGAATCTGCAATTCAGGCGCGCTGCGAGCATTTCGCCGATGGTACTCTTGCCGGCCCCGGAGACGCCCATCACCACGACGATCATGCGCTGCTTTTGACTGCATGCCCGCCGAACTTGGCCCGCATCATGGCGAGCAGCTTCCTCGAGTAATCGGATTTCCCCTGGCTGGAGAAGCGCGCCATCAGCGCCATCGTGATCACCGGCGTGGGCACGCCGAGCTCCACCGATTCGAGCGCGGTCCAGCGGCCCTCTCCCGAGTCGGCGACCACCGGCGCGACGGCCTGCAGGTCCTCGTCCTGCGCCAGTATCTCCGCGCACAGGTCGAGCAGCCAGCCGCGCACCACGCTGCCGTGGCGCCAGGTGTCGGCCAGCCGGCCGAGGTCGAAGCCGAATTCCTTGCGCGCCGCGAGCAGCGCGAAACCTTCGCCCAGCGCCTGCATCATCCCGTACTCGATGCCGTTATGCACCATCTTGGCGAAGTGCCCGGCGCCGCTGGGCCCGCAATGCAGCCAGCCCGTTTCGGGCGCCGGGGCGAGGATGCGGGCGTAGGGTTCGAAGATCTCGATCGATTTCGGCGAGCCGCCGAGCATCAGGCAGTAGCCGTTGGCGAGGCCGTGCACGCCGCCCGAAACGCCCGCATCGATGTAGCGCAGCCCGCGCTGCGAGAGTTCCAGCGCGCGCGCCATGGTGTCCTTGTAGAAGGCGTTGCCGCCGTCGACGAGGGTGTCGCCCGCCGACAGCAGCGGCAGCAGCTCGGCAAGCGTGTCCTCAGTGGGCGCGCCCGCAGGCAGCATGACCAGGATCACGCGCTCGCCGGCCAGCTGCGCTGCGACGGCCGCGAGGCTCTCGACGAGTTCGACGTTCTTTTCTTCCTTGAGCGCCTCGCGCGCCGCCCGGTCGCGGTCGCAGGCGACGACGCGCACGCCGCCGCACGCCAGCCGCCGCGCCATGTTCGCGCCCATCCTGCCCAGTCCGACTATGCCGATCTGCATGTTGGTTCTCCGTGTCGCGGACATTCTATAATTGCCGCCGAGAGGGAGGAGACCTTCATGAGGCGTTTTCTGGTGCTGGCGGCTGCGTTGCTGTTTGCGGCGCCGTCGTTCGCGCAATATCCGAGCAAGCCTATCCGCATCGTGGTGCCGTTCCCCGCGGGCTCGGCGACCGACACCATCACCCGCATCCTCGGCCAGTCGGTGTCCGCGGCAATCGGCCAGCCGGTGATCGTCGACAACAAGGCAGGCGCCGACGGCGCCATCGCCGGCGCCGAAGTG
Organism: Burkholderiales bacterium; assembly: GCA_035308765.1. Lineage (GTDB taxonomy): Bacteria > Pseudomonadota > Gammaproteobacteria > Burkholderiales > SG8-39 > RBG-16-66-20. The sequence goes on along the minus strand of DATGGA010000025.1, from coordinate 65,350 downwards.
GCGAAGGCTGCGCCCGATGGCTATACGTTGCTGATGGCGACCAACAGCCCGATGGCCGTGGTGCCGGCGATGAGAAAGGTGCCGCCCTACGATCCCATCGCCGACTTCACGCCGATCACCGATGTCGGCCGATACACGTTTTTCCTGTATATCAACGCCGATCTGCCGATAAAGTCGTTTCGGGAACTGGTGGCTTACGCCAAGGCGAACCCCGGTAAACTGAACTACGCCACCGGCAACACGACCGGCATCGTATCGTTCGCTCAGATGGATTCGCTTACCGGCATCGACATGACGCACGTGCCCTACAAGGGCGAGCCGCAGGGCATCGCCGACCTCGTCAGCGGCCGCGTGCAGGCCATGTGGGCGACGCCGACCACGGGACTCTCGCACCTCAAGGACGGCAAGCTGCGCGCCATCGCCACCAATTTGAAGACGCGCTCCGCACTGCTGCCCGACGTGCCGACGATGGCCGAGGTCGGCGTGCCGCAATACTCGGTGGTCTCCTGGGCCGCGTTGTACGGCCCGGCAAAGCTGCCGCGCGAAACGCAGCTGCGACTGAACAAGGAGTTCCACGACGCGATGAAGCGCCCCGATGTGGTCGCCCTGCTGGACAAGCAGGCGTTTCCCACCAGTCCGACCACGCCCGAAGAGCTCGGCGCTTTCACCAAGTCGCAGATGGAGGTCTACCGCCGCATCCTGCGGGAAGCCGGGGTACAGCCGGAGTGAAGGCAATGAAATTTTTTCTCGTTGCCTTGGGGATGTATTGCGGGCTTGCTGCAGCCCAATATCCCAGCAAGCCGATCCGGCTGATCGTGCCGTTTCCGCCTGGCGGCGCAGCCGAGCTGGGCGCGCGCATATTCGCGCAGCCGCTCGGCCAGCAGCTCGGCCAGCCGGTGATCATCGAGACCAAGCCCGGCGCCGAGGGCATCATCGCCTCGGAGGCCGTCCGGCAGGCGCCTGCCGACGGTTACACCCTGTATTACGGCACTGCCACCGGAATGTCTTTCGCGCCGGCGGCGAAGAAGGTGCCGCCCTACGACCCGGTCAACGACTTCACGCCGATATCCATGGTCGGCATCTTCGGCTTCTTCGTGTTTTCGCAAGCGAGCCTGCCGGTGAACACGATCGGCGACTTGGTGGCCTACGCGCGCGCCAACCCCGGCAAGCTGAATTACGGCACCGGCAACGCCACCAGCATCCTCGCGACCGCGCAGTTCGCGGCGCAGCAGAAACTCGACATGGTGCACATCCCCTACAAAGGCGATGGGCCGCTCAGCATCGACCTGGTGGGCGGGCGGGTTCAGCTCTCGATCGCGACGCCGGGCACGCTGGCGCCACAGGTAAAGGAGGGCAAGCTGCGCGCGCTGGCGACGCTGCTGCCGAATCGCAACCCGCTGCTGCCCGATGCGCCCACCATGACCGAGGCCGGTCTTGCGCCGGTTTCGATCACGCCCTGGGGCGGGCTGTTCGGACCGCCGAAGCTGCCGAAGGAAATCGTCGACCGGGTCGCGCGCGAACTGGCTGCGGTGCTCGCCAAGCCGGAGGTGCGCGAGGCTTTCGGCAAGCTCGCGTTCGAGCCGCGCAGCTCGACGCCGCAGGAACTTGCCGCTTTCGTCGCCGAGCAGCTTGACGCCTACCGGCGCGTGACGCGCCAGGTCGGGCTCAGTCTTGACTAGGGGCTCCTAGCCCCGGCTGAGCGCAGCGGCGAGCTGCTCTGCCGGCTGAATGCCGGGCAGGCTCCTCAACCAGGTGAGCTGCCGCTTCGCCAGCTGGCGCGTGGCGGCGATGCCGGTTTCGCGCAGATTCTCCTCGCTGCTCCTGCCCTCGAGGAACTCCCAGGCCTGCCGGTAGCCCACGCAGCGCATGCTCGGCAGCTCGGCGCTCAACTGGAATTTTTCCCGCAGCGCCTTCAGTTCTTCCACCAGGCCGGATTTCAACATCGCGTCGAATCGCCCGGCAATGCGTCGATGCAGCTCGGCCCGTTCTTCCGGAACGAGAGCAAAAGCCCTGAGTTCGAACGGCAGAGCGTTTTCCGAACGCAGCTGGAACCCGGAAATCGGCTTTCCTGTCAGCCGGTGGACCTCGAGCGCGCGCTGAATGCGTTGCGCGTCGCCCGGCTTGAGCCGCGCGGCGGTTTTCAGGTCCAGTTTCGCCAGCTCCGCATGCAGCGCCGGCCAGCCCCTCTCCGCCGCTTCCAAATCGATCGAGGCGCGAACTTCAGGATTCGCCGCGGGGAGTTCATCCAGACCCTGGGAGAGTGCGCGGTAGTAGAGCATCGCGCCGCCGACGAACAGCGGGATCTTCCCTCTGGCGTGGATTTCCATGGCCGTGCGGATTGCCTCCTCGCGGAAGCGTCCCGCGGAATAGCGTTCGGTCGGATCAATGATGTCGATGAGGTGGTGCGGCACCGCCTTGCGCTCGGCTGTCGATGGCTTCGCGGTGCCGATATCCATGCCGCGATAGACTTGCGCCGAGTCGATACTGATGATTTCGAGCGGATGGGCGGCTGCGAGCCGCATCGCAAGATGCGATTTCCCGCTCGCGGTCGGACCGAGCAGGGCATAGGCGACGACGGACTTCGCGGCCACTAGCGGCCGCCGGTGACGTCCAGGATCGCGCCGGTGGAGTAGGACGCCTCGTCCGAGAGCAGCCACAGGATCGCGCGCGCCACTTCCTCCGGTTCCCCGCCGCGCTTCATCGGGATGCTGTCGCGGAAGCGGTCGATGCGGTTGGGCTCGCCTGCGCCGGCGTGGATGCCGGTATTCACGAAGCCGGGCCGCACGCAATTGACCCGGATGCCGTCGTCCGCCAGTTCCTTGGACAGCCCGAGCGTCATGGTATCGATGGCGCCTTTCGAGGCTGCGTAGTCCACCCATTCGCCCGGCGAGCCCAGGCGCGCGGCGCCCGAGGACACGTTGACGATCATGCCGCCCTTGCCGCCGTGCTTCGTTGACATGCGCTTGATCGCCTCGCGCGCGCAGAGGAACGCGCCTACCACGTTGACTGCCATCATGCGCTGCAGGCGCGCGGCGCCGATCGCATCGACGCGCGATCGGGTCGCGACGATGCCGGCGTTGTTCACCAGCGCCGTCAGGCGGCCGAGTTTCGCGTCCACGGTCTCGAATAGCCGCAGCACGTCGGCTTCGGAAGCGACGTCGCCAGCCACGGCGATGGCCTTGCCGCCGATGTCCTTGACCAGCGCTTCGGCGGCGCCCCGGTCCTTCAGGTAGTTCACGCAGACCGTGTAACCGCGCTCGGCGGCAAGGCGCGCGGTGGCGGCGCCTATGCCTCGACCGCCGCCCGTGATCAGAATGACGCGTCGATCGCTCATTGGCCGCGCAGGAACAGGCGATCCAGGTCCGCCATGGTTAGCTGGTACCAGGTCGGCCTGCCGTGGTTGCAGCTGCCGGAGCGTTCGGTTTCTTCCATCTCGCGCAGCAACGCATTCATTTCGGTCACCGTGAGCATGCGGTTGGCGCGCACCGCGGCGTGGCAGGCCATGGTGGCGAGCAGTTCGTTCTGGCGTGCCGACAGCACTTGGCTCGCGCCGTATTCGCGTATCTCCTTGAGCAGGTTGCGGGTCAGTCCCGCGATGTCGCCGCCGGCGAGCAGCGCGGGGGCCGAGCGCACCGCCAGTTCGTTCGGGCCAGAGACGCTGGTTTCCAGGCCCAGTTTCTCGAGCGCCTCGCTGTTTTCCTCGGCGGTCGCGATGTCGAGCGCATCCGCGGCCAGCACCGCGGGCACCAGCAGGTTCTGCCGCGCGACCGCGCCCGCATCCAGGCCCTTCTTGAGCTTTTCCATCACGATGCGCTCATGTGCGGCGTGCATGTCCACGAGCACCAGCCCGGCCTCGTTCTGCGCCAGGACGTAGACGCCGTGCAGCTGCGCCAATGCATAGCCGAGGGGCGGGGATTTTTCTGAAGCCGGCAGCGGCGCTGCCGCCGTCGCCGCCGCCATGAAGCTCTGGTACGCCTGTGCGGGTTGCGCGAGATGGAATCCCTGCTGCAAGCCGGATCCGGAATCCGCGACTCTCGCATAGGCGACCGGGGCCTCCGCCGCGGAGGGCGAGAGAGCGCGCTTGAGCGCGTGAAACACAAACTGGTGGATGCCGCCCGCGTCGCGGAAGCGCACCTCGATCTTGGCCGGATGGACGTTCACGTCCACGCCGCGCGGATCGAGCTCGAAGAACAGCAGGTAAGCCGGCTGGCGCTCGCCGTGCAGCTGGTCACGGTAGGCTTCGCGCACCGCGTGCGAGAGCATGCGGTCGCGCACGAAGCGGCCGTTGACGAACAGGTACTGCGAGTCGGCGCGCCGCATTGTCCCCTCACGCGCGGCCTGGGGCGTGCCGGCGAGGCCGGAGAAGCGCAGCGTCCCGGCCTGCGCGTCGACCGGGAAACTCGCGCCCAGGAATTCCTGGCCGAGCAGCGCCGCCGCGCGCTCGCCGATCGACTGCGCACGCAGGTGCGCGGAGACGCGGCCGTTGTGCTTGAGCGTGAAGGCGACGTCGGGGCGCGCCAGCGCGATCCTGCGGAAGGTCTCCTCGCAGTGGCCGAACTCGGTCTGCTCGGTACGCATGAATTTCCTGCGCGCCGGCGTGTTGAAGTAGAGATCTTCCACCAGCACGGTGGTGCCGGCCGCGCGCGCCGCCGGCTTTGCGGTACCGCCGCCGCCGCCCTCGGACCGGATGATCCAGGCATGGGCTGTGCTTTTCGCGCGGCTGGCGATGGAGAGCCGCGCTACTGATGCGATCGACGCAAGCGCCTCGCCGCGGAACCCCATCGTCGCCACTCCCTGCAGGTCGTCCAGCGTCACGATCTTGCTGGTCGCGTGGCGCGCGAGCGCGAGCGGCAGGTCCTCCTTCGCAAGTCCGTCGCCGTCGTCGTCCACCTGCACGCGCTTCAAGCCGCCCTGGTCGAGCGTGACCTGGATTTCCCGCGCGCCCGCGTCGAGCGCGTTTTCGAGCAGTTCCTTCAGGACCGAAGCGGGCCGCTCGACCACTTCGCCCGCGGCGATCTGGCTGATCAGAAGATCCGGCAGGACGCGAATGTGGCTCACGCGCAGAGTATATAGAATCCGGCCATGGAAATTCTCGCCCAGGCCTGGCAGATCGCGGTTCACCTCGACGTTCATCTCGCGGAATTCGTCGCCGCGCACGGCGCCTGGGTTTACGCGCTGCTGTTCGCCATCGTGTTCATCGAAACCGGCCTGGTCGTCTGGCCGTTCCTGCCCGGGGATTCGCTGCTGTTCGTCACCGGCGCGATTGCGGCGGCGGGCGGCATGGACATCGCGGCGGTGATGGCGGTACTGGTCGCCGCGGCGCTCACCGGCGACAACGTCAACTACGGTATCGGGCGCTGGATCGGCCCGCGCATCTTCCAATACGAAAAGTCCCGCTGGTTCAATCCCGCGCACCTCGCGCGCGCGCGCGCTTTCTACGAACGCCACGGCGGCAAGACCATCATCGTCGCGCGCTTCCTGCCGATCGTGCGCACCTACGTGCCGTTCGTTGCCGGGATCGGCGCCATGCCTTACGCGCGCTATATCGGCTTCTGCGTGACGGGCGCGCTGCTATGGGTGGTGTCGATGTGCGCCGCGGGCTATTTCTTCGGCAACATCCCGGTAGTGAAGAAAAACCTCAGCGTGGTGATCGTGCTGATCGTGCTGGCGTCGGTAACGCCGACGCTGATCGCCTGGATCCGGTCGCGCCTAGTTGGTCAGCGCAACGGGTAGCTGCGGGCGGGGAGGGTTCTTGGCGAGGTAGCGCTTGATGCCGGCCAGGATCGCGCGCGCAAGCTGGTCCTGGTAGGCCTCGTCGTTCAGGCGCTGTTCCTCTTCCGGGTTGGAGATGAACGCCGTCTCTACCAGGATCGACGGTACGTCGGGCGATTTGAGGACCGCAAAGCTTGCCTGCTCGACCTGCGCCTTGTGCAGCGTATTCACCTGGCCGATCTCGCCCAGCACCGCATTGCCCAGCCTCAAGCTGTGGTCGATAGTCGCGGTCTGCGACAGGTCGAGCAGGGTCTGCGCCAGGTAGCGGTCCTTGAGGTCGATGTTCACGCCGCCGACGAGATCGGCGTCGTTTTCCTTCTTCGCCAGCCAGCGCGCGGCTTCCGAGGTCGCGCGCCGCTCCGAGAGAGCGAACACGCTGGAACCGCGAGCATTCGGCCTGATGAATGCGTCGGCATGGACCGAGACGAAAAGGTCTGCCTTGACGCGTCTCGCCTTGTCCACGCGCGTCTGCAGCGGCACGTAGAAATCCGCGTCGCGCGTCATCACCGCGCGCATCTCGGGCTCGGCGTCGACCAGCAGCTTGAGGCGTCTGGCGATCGTCAGTGTGATGTCCTTTTCGCGCGAGCCGTGCATGCCGCGCGCGCCCGGGTCTTCGCCGCCGTGTCCGGCGTCGATCACGACCGTCGCGAGGCGGGCGATTTTCGGTTTGTCGGGGAGCGGCGCTGCTTCTCTTTCCGCCTTGTCTTCCTTCTTCGGCATCTTCCCGTCCGCCTCGATCAGCGCCGCGAGCGGATCGGGCGCCACCACCGGGTAGATGTCCAGCACCAGGCGGTGGCCGTACTCGGCCACTGGTTTCAGGGCGAAAACCTGCGGCCTCACCTCGGTCTTGAGGTCGAGCACCACGCGCACCACGCCCGGCCGGTTGCGGCCGACGCGCAGCTTGTCGATGTAGGGATCGCCGGTGGCGACCTTGCCGTCCAGCTCGGCCAGCGCGGGTCCGAGTTCGACGCCTTCCAGGTCGAGCACCAGCCGCTCGGGATTCTTCACCGCGAACAGCTGGAACTTGATCTCCGATTTCGATTCCAGCGTGACGCGGGTGTATTCCTTCGCCGGCCAGATCCTCGTCGAGATGACTTGCGCCTGCGCGCCGGCGGCGGCTAGGAAGAGCGCCAGCGCGACAAGGCGGCGGCCAGCCAGGCCTCGCCCGGCTCCGAGTTCGGAGCCAGCGCCGCAGTGCGCGCCTCGCCGTCGTAGCGGAGATGAATCTCCAGATCCGGAGGGGCGAGCAGATCTCCGGCCCGCTCGGGCCATTCCACGATACAGAGCGACTGCGGATTGAAGTGTTCGCGGAAGCCAGAGTTCAGCCATTCAGCCTGGTTCTTGAACCTATAAAAATCAAAGTGATACAAGTTTAATCTCAAATGACTATAAGGTTCAAGCAGAGTGTAGGTCGGGCTTTTGATCCGTCCGGGATGGCCCAGGGCGCGGATCAGGCCCCTGGCCAGGGTCGTTTTCCCCGAGCCAAGCTCGCCCTTCAGGTGCAAGACCAGGCCGTTGGCCGCGCCTGCGGCCAAGGCTTCTCCCAGGCGAAGCGTCGCGGGTTCTCCAGCCAAACCAAGATGCTGCGCATCGGGCCAGTTAGGATGCTCGACCATGGACTACGCAACACTTGCAGCGGACATCAAACCTGATTATAGGGCGCGCCATGGCGTGGCAGCCTGACAAACAGCTCCCTGGGCTCGAGTCGCTGGAACTCCCGGCGCCGGACGATTACGACGGGCGCGTGGCGGCGACGCTGGTGCGCCTGCCGGCGCCCGCGGCGCCCTGCGGCGCCGTGCTCTACGTCCACGGTTTCATCGATTACTTCTTCCAGCGCCACATGGCGCAGCGTTTCGCCGCCGAGGGCTACGCGTTTTACGCGCTGGACCTGCGCAAGCACGGCCGTTCGCTGCTGCCGGGCCAGCATCCCTGCTTCTGCAAGGACCTGTCCGAGTACTACGGTGACATCACGCGCGCGATCACGGCGATCGGCGCCGACGTGCTGCTGGCCGGGCATTCGACCGGGGGGTTGATCTGTTCCCTGTACAAGCATGAAGGCGAGTCGCGCGATCGCGTCCGTGCTCTCTGGTTGAACAGCCCGTTCTTCGACTGGAAGGAAGCCCATAAGAGCAAATTGCGGATCGCCCGGATGCTCGGCTGGTTTTCCCCGTTCATGAACGATCCCAAGGCCGTGCTGCCGGCTTATGTGCGCAGCCTGCACAAGAACTGGGATGGGGAGTGGGACTTCGATCTCTCGCTCAAACCGCTGATGGGATTCCCGGCCTACTTCGGCTGGGTACGGGCGATTTTCGAGGCGCACGCCACGGTCCACGCCGGGCTGGCGCTGGATTGCCCGGTGCTATCGATGTATTCGGACGAGGCCGACATCGTGCTCGACTGGAAGCAGGTCTCGCGCTGGTCGCGCACGCTGGGCCGGGACGTGACCGCTCTTCAGTTTCCCGGCGGGCTGCACGACCTCGTGCTGTCCCGCGCGGAAATCCGGGAAAGCGTGTTCCAGCAGTTGTTCGCCTGGACGGCGGGAAAGAAAATCTAAGCGCTGCGCGCGATCGGTCTTGCAGGATCCGCGGACCACTCGCTCCAGGAGCCGATGTAGACGCGCGACCCGGTCAGGCCCGCGATTTCCATCGCCAGCGCATTGTGGCAGGCGGCGACGCCCGAGCCGCAATAGTTGATGAAATCCGCGGCATTCCGGTCCGCGAGGATCGGTTCGAATTCGGCGCGCAGCACTTCGGGCTTCTTGAACGTGCCCTCGGCAGAAATATTGTCGTTGTTGAAGCGGTTCTTCGCGCCCGGGATGCGGCCCGCGACCGGATCGATCGGCTCCCGCTCGCCGCGGTAGCGCAGCGGCGCGCGCGCGTCGAGCAGCGCCGCCTTCCTGAGTTTTTTCTCCACCAGCGAGACGGTCGCTACCAGGGACGCCCTGGCTTTGCCGGGGTAGGCGGCAGGCGTGACCGCCGGAATCTCGTTCGTGACCGCGCGGCCTTCCAGCAGCCACTTTTTCATCCCGCCGTCCAGAACCGCCACCGGCTCGTGACCCACCCAGCGCAGCATCCACCAAAGCCGCGCGGCCATGGCCCCGGGCCCGCCGTCGTAGCAGACCACCTGGTCTTCCGGCTTCAGGCCCTGCCTGCCAAGCCAGGCGATGAAGGTCTTGGGGTCGGGCAGCGGATGGCGGCCGTTCTTGCCCGTCTTCGGAGCGGATAGATCGCGATCGAGATGGGCGAACAGAGCGCCAGGAATGTGCGCTTCGCCGTATTGCTGCTCGCCGAGCGCCGGGTTGGCGAGATCGTGGCGGCAATCGAATACGCGCCACCCGGGGTTGGCGGCCAGTTCTTCGGTGGAAACGAGCGTCGTGTTCAAGTTATTGCGGCGCAACGCCGAGCTCCCCGCGCAGCCATTCGTGGAAATGCACCATCGTGTCCTCCATCGGCGACTGGTAGGGGCCGGCGTCGTCCAGCCCCTGCTGCCAGAGCGCCCTGCGGCCGCGGTCCAGGCGGCGGCAGATCTCATCGTCTTCCAGCGCGGTTTCGACGTAGGCGGCCCGCTGCGCCTCGATGAATTCGCGCTCGAAATGCACGATTTCCTCCGGGTAATAGAACTCCACCACGTTGGTCGTGAGGGTGGGCGAGCGCGGGATGAGGTTGGAGACGATGAGCACGTTCGGATACCACTCGAGCGTCAGGCCGGGAAAATACGTGGCCCAGAGCGCGCCGTACTTCGGCGTCTTGCCGTCGAGGCGCTTGAGGCAAGCCTCCTGCCATTTCCGGTAGACCGGCGTGCCGGGCGCGGTGAGGCCCTTCTTCGCCGACATCACCTGGACCGAATTGCGCTTGCCGTAGCGGACGTGGAAATTGTTGCAGTCGGCGAAGTTGCCCAGGCCCGCGTGCAGGAAATCCACGTGGTAGACCTCGAGGTAGACCTCGACGAAGGTCTTCCAGTTGGTGGCGTAGTCCGTGGTCTCCACCCGGTCGAGCACGTAGCCGGAGAAGTCGAAGTCGTCGCTGCAGCCGAAATCGGCCAGGTCCTTGCGCGCGTCGCGCGGGCCGGTGAACAGCAGCCCGTTCCAGCGCGTGAGCGGGGTCGAATGCAGTTTGACGCAGGGATTTTCCGCGAACTGCGGGGCGCCGAGCAGTTCGCCCTTCAGGTCGTAGGTCCAGCGGTGCAGCGGGCAGACGATGTTCCGGATGTTGCCGCGTCCTTCCAGCATCAGCGATTGCCGGTGGCGGCAGATGTTCGACAGCAGTTCGACGCCGCGCGTTTGATCCGGCCCATTCCTGACCAGCACCTTGGCATCGTCCATCCAGCCGATGGTCTGGTAGTCGCCCACATTCGGCACCATCAGTTCGTGCCCGGCGTATCCCGGGCCGGCATCGAACAGCAGTTTTTTCTCGAGCGCGAAAATTTCCGGGTCGAAATACCAGCTGACCGGCAGCTGGCATTGGGCGGGCCGCAGGTGGGGCGCGGGAATGGACTTGGACATGCGTTCGCGGCAGGAGGCTAAGTGCTTAAAAGCGCGGCATTTTACATGATCTGGGTTTGACCCTGTCGCGGCACTCGGATAAGGTGTTCACTCCCCATGAGTAAGCAAGCGAAACCCGCCGAACCGGCCTTCGAGAAGGCCCTGGCGGAACTCGAAAGCATCGTCGCCCGGATGGAAGACGGCGGCCTGTCGCTCGAGCAGTCGCTGGCCGCGCACAAGCGGGGCCTCGAGCTGGCCAAGCAGTGCCGCGAGCGCCTTGAGGCCGCGCAACAGCAGGTCAGGGTGCTGGAGGGCGAAATTCTCAAGCCCCTCGCGGGCGCAGCCGATGCTGGCGAGCGCGACTGAGGCAGATTTCGCCGCCTGGATGGGAACGATCCAGGCGCGCGTCGAGGGTGCGCTCGGGCGCAGCCTTCCGGGCCCGCAGCACGTGCCCGCGCGCCTGCACGAAGCCATGCGCTACGCCACGCTGGAAGGCGGCAAGCGTGTCCGGCCGCTGCTGACTTTCGCCGCGGGCGAATTCGCCGGCGCCGAAGAGCGCCGCCTCGAGATCGTCGCTTCCGCCGTCGAGATGATCCACGCCTATTCGCTGGTCCATGACGACATGCCGTGCATGGACGATGACGTGCTGCGCCGGGGCAAGGCCACGGTGCACGTCGAGTTCGACGAGGCCACCGCGATGCTGGTGGGAGACGCGTTGCAGGCGCTCGCCTTCCAGCTGCTGGCTGAAAACCCCCTGGCCGACGAGCCGAAGGCGCAGCTGGAAATGATGCGTACGCTGGCCGTGGCTGCCGGCTCGCGCGGCATGGCGGGCGGGCAGGCGATTGATCTGGAGTCGACCGGCAAATCGCTCTCGCAAACTGAACTGGAATTCATGCATGTGCGCAAGACCGGGGCGCTGATCAGCGCGGCGGTGAAGCTGGGCGCGCTGTGCGCCGGGACCTGTCCGGCGGCGTTGGAGCAGTACGCGCACCGTATCGGCCTCGCGTTCCAGGTCGTCGACGACGTGCTCGACGCCGAAGCGACCACCGCGACGCTGGGCAAGACCGCCGGCAAGGACTCGAAGCAGGGCAAGCCCACCTACGTTTCCGCGATGGGGGCCGGGCGTGCGAAGCAGTTCGCGGAAGAATTGCGCGGCGGCGCGCACGCGGCGCTGGATGCGCTGGGCGGCCGCACGCAAAGGCTGCGGCAGCTCGCCGATTTCATCGTCCTGAGGAAATTCTAGGCATGGCCACGATCGCCGGGGACCTGCCGGGCAGCGAAAGTGCAGGCGACTACAATCCGTCGATGTACGAGCTGCTGAAAACCGTCGACGATCCGGCGGAGCTGCGCAAGCTGGACAGGAAGCAGCTGCAGCAGCTCGCCGACGAGCTGCGCGCCTACGTGCTCGACTCGGTGTCCAAGACCGGCGGCCATCTGTCATCCAACCTCGGCACGGTGGAACTGACGATCGCGCTGCACTACGTCTTCGAGACGCCCGAAGACCGCATCGTCTGGGATGTCGGGCACCAGACCTACGCGCACAAGATCCTCACCGGCCGGCGCGATCAGATGGACAGGCTGCGGATGATGGACGGCATTTCGGGTTTCCCGAGGCGCAGCGAATCGAAATACGATGCTTTCGGCACGGCGCATTCCTCGACTTCGATCTCGGCCGCGCTCGGCATGGCGGTGGCCGCGAAGAGGAAGGGCGAGAAGCGCAGGGCGGTTGCGGTGATCGGCGATGGCGCGATGTCGGCGGGCATGGCATTCGAGGCGCTCAACAATGCCGGCGCAATGGATGTCGATCTGCTGGTGATCCTGAACGACAACGAGATGTCCATTTCGCGGCCGGTGGGCGCGCTGACCAACTATCTGGCGCGGCTGCTGTCCGGCCGCATGTACGACACTGCCAAGCGCGCGAGCGAGCACATCCTCAAGCGCCTGCCGATTGCTTGGGAACTCGCCCGGCGCGCCGAGGAACACGTCAAGGGCATGGTGTCGCCCTCGACGCTGTTCGAGGAATTCGGCTTCAACTACATCGGCCCGATCGACGGCCACGATCTCGACACGCTGGTGGCCACGCTCACCAACATAAAGAAGCTGCGCGGGCCGCAGTTCCTGCACGTCCTCACGCGCAAGGGGCAGGGCTACAAACTCGCCGAAGAGGATCCGATCACCTATCACGGTCCCGGCAAATTCGATCCGGCCGAAGGCATCAAGAAGGCGGCCGCGGGCGGCAGGCCGACCTACAGCCAGGTCTTCGGCGACTGGCTGTGCGACATGGCGCGCGCCGACGAGCGCCTTATCGCGATCACCCCGGCCATGCGCGAAGGCTCCGGCATGGTGCGCTTTTCCGAGGAATTTCCAGACCGGTATTTCGACGCTGCGATCGCGGAGCAGCACGCGGTGACTTTCGCGGCGGGCATTGCCTGCGAAGGCCTGAAGCCGGTGGTGGCGATCTACTCCACCTTCCTGCAGCGCGGCTACGACCAGTTGATCCACGATGTCGCCATCCAGAACCTGCCGGTGCTGTTCGCGCTCGACCGCGGCGGCGTGGTCGGCGGCGACGGGCAGACCCACAACGGCGCCTTCGACTATGCCTATCTGCGCACCGTGCCCAACCTCACCGTCATGGCGCCTGCGGACGAGAACGAATGCCGCCAGATGCTGTTCACGGGTTACGAGCTGAACGGCCCGGCGGCGGTGCGTTATCCGCGCGGGGTCGGCATCGGAAAAGCCATCGAGAAGGATATGCGCGCGCTTCCGGTCGGCAAGGGGGAACTCAGGCGGGAAGGCAGGAAGATCGCCATTCTCGCTTTCGGCTCCATGGTGAAACCGGCGCTGGATGCGGCCGGCCGGCTGAACGCGACGGTGGCCAACATGCGCTTCGTCAAGCCGCTGGACGCTGACCTGGTGAAGCGGCTCGCCGAAACGCACGAGTTGCTGGTCACTGTCGAAGAGCACCAGATCATGGGCGGGGCAGGCAGCGCGGTGTGCGAGGCGCTGGCGGCGCTGGGCATTGAAAAGAAAGTGCTTTTGCTAGGGCTTCCCGACCGGTTCATTGACCATGGCGACTCCGCCAAACTCCTGTCGGCAGTAGGGTTGGACGCCGAAGGCATCGAGAAATCGGTTCGCTCGGTAATACCCGAGTAATTAACTCGGGAGTTATAATGGCGGCATGAAAGCCAAAGACCTGCACAACATCCCGGACGTTCAGAGCGCCCCCGACTCGCGCAAGCTCGCGATCGACCGCGTCGGGGTCAAGGCGATCCGCCACCCGGTGCGTGTAATGGAGAGGCCCTCCGCGGAGCGCACCTCCCCAACCGTGCAGCACACCATCGCTTCGTTCAACATGTACGTCGGCCTGCCGCACCAGTTCAAGGGCACGCACATGTCGCGCTTCGTCGAGATCCTGAGCGCGCAGGAGCGCGAGCTCACGGTGGAAAGCTTCCAGGCGATGCTCAAGGAGATGGTCGAGCGTCTCGAGGCCGCCGAAGGCCGTATCGAGATGACCTTCCCCTATTTCATCGAGAAGAAGGCGCCGGTGTCGGGCGTGAAGAGCCTGATGGACTACGAGGTCACGTTCATCGGCGAAATCAAGCAGGGCAAGCAGTGCTTCGCGATGAAGGTGCTGGTGCCGGTGACCAGCCTGTGCCCCTGTTCGAAGAAAATCTCGGATTACGGCGCGCACAACCAGCGCTCGCACGTCACGGTGACTGCGCGCACCAACGACTTCGTCTGGATCGAGGAGATCGTGGACCTAGTCGAGAAGCAGGCCTCGAGCGAACTCTACGGTCTGCTGAAGCGTCCCGATGAGAAATTCGTCACCGAGCGCGCCTACGACAATCCGAAATTCGTCGAGGACATGGTGCGCGACGTCGCGGCAATCCTGAACCTCGACGAGCGCATCACCGGCTACGTGGTCGAGTCGGAGAACTTCGAATCGATTCACAACCACTCCGCCTACGCCCTCATCGAGAAGGACAAGCGCGGGACGTGAGCCGCCTGGCGGGCTGGATCAGTAGCGGCGCGTGAGCGTCATCCGGTCGCCGTCGCGCGTCATCTCCACGCGATTGAGGAAAGTCATCCCCAGCAGCGCGACCGGCAGGCCGCTTTCGACGACGACGCCGTCGACATTGCTCAACTCGATCCCGCCGACGCGCACGCTGTCGAACTTGACGCGATAGGCGGACGTCGGCCCTGCCGCCGTCTGCAGCGTGGCGACATCGCCCCGGTGGTAGCTGATGCCGAGCCGGTTGGCGTCGCTGGCCGGAAGCGCGATCATCGTGGCGCCGGTATCCACCAGGAACCGCACCTGGCCGCCGTTGACGGCGCCCTCGGTGATGAAATGCCCGCCCGCTCCCGCTGCGAGCGTCACGCTCTGGTGGTCCGAACTGCCGCCGGTACTGCTGTACGTCTGGCCGCGTACCAGGACGCTGCGCTTGCCGCCGCTCTCGATGGTGGCGCGGTCCTTGTCGACCGATATGAGTGTGATGTCCCCGAGCTTCTGGCCCACCTTGACGGTCTTCGGCGTGCCGCCGTCGATGGCGAGGATCGCCGCTTTGTCGCCGAATACGCCTACCAGCAGGACCTCCGATGCTGCGGCGGGCGGCGCGAGCGCCGCTAGCGCCAGAAGCAGGGCAGGAAGCACACTAGAATCGGGGTTCATGAAGCCAGTCGCTATTTTCCGGCACGCCAAGAGTGAAGGCCCCGCGTATTTTGCCACCTACCTGGAGCGCCGGGCGGTGCCCTGGAAATTGTTTCCGCTCGACCAGGGCCGCGCGGTGCCGAAGGACGCGCGCAAGTTCTCCGGCCTCGTGTTCATGGGTGGGCCGATGAGCGTCAACGACGACCTGGCCTGGATCAAGCCGATGCTCGAGCTGGTGCGCGAGGCGGTGCGCAAGGACGTGCCGACGCTGGGCCACTGCCTTGGCGGGCAGCTGATGTCGAAGGCCCTGGGCGGGGAAGTGACCCGCGCCCGGGTGAAGGAGATCGGCTGGGGCGAGGTCGAGGTCGCGGACAACAATGTCGCGCGCGAATGGTTCGCGCCGTTGACTGCGTTCGAGTCCTTCCACTGGCACGGCGAGACCTTCAGCGTTCCGCCCGGCGCGACGCGCGTGCTGGGCAACGTGCATTGCGCCAACCAGGGCTTCGCGGTCGGCAGGCACCTCGGCCTGCAGTGCCATGTCGAGATGACGGAGGAATTGATCCGCAACTGGTGCCAGGGCGGCGCCGACGAGATCCGCGACAGCGCGGCCAGCCCCGGCGTGCAGCCGCCGGCGAAAATCGAAAAGAACCTGGAAGAGCGCGTCGCCGCACTGCACGGAATCGCCGACAGGATCTACGACCGCTGGACCGAGGGGCTTTCGAAAACCTAGCCGAGGGGTACGGGGGAAGGCCTGGTTCCCCTGTTCCTAGTCCCTGAAATTGATGAACTGGAGCGGAACGTCGGCCACCGACGTCCGCACCAACTGGATCGCGGCCTGCAGCTCGTCCTTCTTCGCGCCCGATATGCGGACCGCGTCGCCCTGGATCGAGGCGGCGACCTTGAGCTTCGAGTCCTTCACCAGTTTCTGGATCTGCTTGCCCTTGTCCTGGGGAACGCCGACCTTGACCGTGACTGGCCGCTTCACCTTGTCGCCCGAGATCTTTTCGATCGCGCCCAGTTCCAGGCAGCGCATGTCGACGTTGCGCTTGGTCATCCGGCCGCGCAGCACGTCCAGCACCTGGCCGAGCTTGAACTCGTCGTCGGCGAACACGGTAAGCAACAGCTCCGCCTGCTCGACCCGGGCGTCGGAGCCCTTGAAATCGAAGCGGTTGGTGATCTCCTTGTTGGTCTGCTCGATGGCGTTCTTCACCTCCTGCCGGTCCACCTGCGAGACGATGTCGAACGACGGCACGCAATTTCCCTAGCGAGCGTTCAGGCGCTGCAACTCGTCGTACCAACGCTGCGTGATGGTCTTCAGCCACGCCACGTCGGCGAGGCCGCCAACCAGGGAATAGACGGCGATTTGCACCGCCTTGCCTCGCAACAGGAAAATGGTCGTCGTGTAGAAAAGGTATTGCGCCTTGTCTTTTTCAAACGCTTTTCCGGGCAGCGGGGGCAGGCGTGTCGCCTGCATCACCGAGACGGCGGCAGGTTCTTTTTTCAGCTCGGCAATCAGGACTATCTTGCCGAAGGGCTGCTTGTCGAGGTATTTGACGATATCGTCCGTTTCGACCAGCTTGCCGAGGTTCTGCAGCGAGTCGGAGATGAAGGCGTTGAACTGGGTCGGCGTGACGCGGTCGCGCTCCAGCGCTTTCGGAGTGACAGCGATCATGTAGCGCTTGGCATCCAGCTGCTCACCCTGGGTGAAGTTCCGTACGTCCTCATCGGACAATGCGAACATCAGGATCCGGTTCGACGCGGTGGTCAGCGTGGCGGCGAGGTCCTGGAGGCGCGGTGAAGCGAGATCGGTGGTGTCGGAAAACCCGGGCGGCGTGTCGAACACGACGCGCTCGACGCCGAGCCGCACGGTGAAAGGCTCGGCGGCGCAGTTCAGCGACAGGGCGGCCAGCGAGGCGGCGAGCAAGGGGGCGGGAATGCGCACAGCCGCCATTCTACGTATCATCTGCAGTTTACGGAGAGCTTCAGTTTGGCGACGATTCTCAGCACGCTTCCCAGGGGGAAGAAGGTCGGCATCGCGTTCTCGGGCGGCCTGGACACGAGCGCTGCGGTGCATTGGATGCGCGCCAAGGGCGCGATCCCCTATGCGTACACGGCGAACCTCGGCCAGCCCGACGAGACGGACTACGCCGAGATTCCGCGCAAGGCGCTCGCCTACGGGGCGCGGAAGGCGCGGCTCGTCGAATGCCGGCCGCAACTCGTCGCCGAGGGTATCGCCGCGATCCAGTGCGGCGCGTTCCACATTTTCACGGGCGGGGCGACGTACTTCAACACTACTCCGCTGGGCCGGGCGGTTACCGGGACGATGCTCGTCGTCGCGATGCGCGAGGACGACGTCGGCATCTGGAGCGACGGCAGCACCTACAAGGGCAACGACATCGAGCGCTTCTACCGCTATGGCCTGCTCGCGAATCCCTCGCTGCGGATCTACAAGCCCTGGCTCGACCAGCGCTTCATCGACGAGCTGGGCGGCCGCAAGGAAATGTCCGCGTACATGGCGAAGGCGGGCTTCAAATACAAGATGAGCGCCGAAAAGGCGTACTCGACGGACTCGAACATCCTCGGCGCCACGCACGAAGCGAAGGACCTCGAGTTTCTCGACAAGGGGATGGCGATCGTCAGGCCCATCATGGGTGTCGCCTTCTGGCGCGACGACGTGAAGGTCAAGGCGGAAAAGGTGGCCGTCCGCTTCGAAGAGGGCCTGCCGGTCGCGCTGAACGGCCAGCGGTTCTCCGACGCGGTCGCGCTGCTCTCGGAAGCCAATGCCATCGGCGGGCGGCACGGCCTGGGCATGAGCGACCAGATCGAGAACCGCATCATCGAAGCGAAGAGCCGCGGCATTTACGAAGCGCCTGGCATGGCGCTGCTGCACATCGCCTACGAGCGACTGGTCACCGGCATTCACAACGAGGACACCATCGAGCAGTACCGCAGCAACGGCCGGCGGCTCGGGCGGCTCCTGTACCAGGGGCGCTGGTTCGACCCGCAGACCCTGATGCTGAGAGAGACGGCGCAACGCTGGGTGGCGAAGGCGGTGTCCGGTGAAGTGACGCTGGAGTTGCGCCGCGGCAGCGACTACTCGATCCTGAACACGAAGGGCCCGGATCTCACCTACAAACCCGAGCGGCTGACGATGGAGAAGGGCAGGCAGGTGTTCTTTACGCCCGCCGACCGCATCGGCCAGCTCACGATGCGCGACCTCGATATCGCCGATACGCGCGGCAAGCTGCGCGTCTACGGCGAGGCGGGATTGCTCGTAGATGCGCCAGCTGGCGGCCTTCCGCTGCTCACGGCAGGGAAGAGGAAAAAAAAGAAGGGCTAGCCCTTCACCTTTCCGAGCAGCAGGAATTCCATCAGCGCCTTCTGGGTGTGCAGGCGGTTTTCGGCCTCCTCCCACACCGCGCTCTGCTTGCCGTCGATGACCTTGGCGGAGACCTCCTCGCCGCGGTGCGCGGGCAGGCAGTGCATGAAGAGGGCGTCCTTGCGTGCTGCCTTCATCATCTCGGCGTCCACCTGCCAGTCCTCGAAGTCCTTCTTGCGCTCCTCGTTCTCGGCCTCGAAGCCCATCGAGGTCCAGACGTCCGTGGTAACGAGATGCGCGCCCTTCGCCGCCTGCATGGGGTCCGCGAAGGCCTCGAAATTCCCGGTCTTGCGCTCGGCTTCGACCTCGTAGCCCGGCGGCGTCGAGACGTTCAGCGTGAAGCCGAAGATCTCCGCCGCCTGCAGCCAGGTGTTGCAGACGTTGTTCGAGTCGCCGATCCAGGCCACCTTCTTCCCCCGTATCGAGCCGCGCTTCTCGATGAACGTGTAGACGTCCGCCAGGATCTGGCAGGGATGGTACTCGTTGGTCAGGCCGTTGATCACCGGCACCCGCGAGCTGCCCGCGAAGCGTTCGAGGATCTCCTGCTCGAAGGTGCGGATCATGACCAGATCGCACATGCGCGATATCACCTGCGCCGCATCCTCCACGGGCTCGCCGCGGCCGAGCTGCGAGTCGCGCGTGTTGAGGAAGATCGCCGCGCCGCCAAGCTGGTGCATGCCGGCTTCGAAGGAAAGCCGGGTGCGCGTGCTCTGCTTCTCGAAAATCATCGCCAGGGTACGGTCTTCCAGCGGCCAGTAGCGCTGGTAGCGCTTGAACCGGTCCTTGATCCAGCGCGTGCGCGCAAACAGGTGCTCGTATTCCGCGCGCGACAGGTCGCGGAATTGCAGGTAGTGCCGCAGCTTGGGCTTGGTCGAGGCCATGAAAGGCTCAACGCGCCGCAGCGATTTTCGGCTGGGCGGTTCCCTGTGCGACGAAGGCCTTCACCAGCGGCACCAGCCGCTCGACGACTTCGCGGCCCTCGGCCTCGCTGATCACCAGCGCCGGCAGCAGCCGGATGACGTTGTCGGCAGTGACGTTGAACACGAGGCCCGCGTCCAGTCCGATTTTCACCAGCTCGCCGCAGGGACGATCCAGCTCGACGCCGATCATCAGGCCCATGCCGCGAACCTCGACGACCCCGGCCACCCCGCCAAGCGACGCCTTCAGCCCGTCGAGCATGGCCGCGCCGACCCGGGCCGCGTTCTCGAGCAGGCCTTCTTCCTTCACCGTGTCCAGCGTGGTCACCACGCCGCGCATCGCCAGCGGATTGCCGCCGAAGGTGGAGCCGTGGTTGCCGGGCTTGAACACGCCTTTCGCACGTCCTCCCACGACGCAGGCGCCAACCGGCACCCCGCCGGCAAGTCCCTTGGCGAGCGGCACCACGTCCGGCAGGAAGCCGGCGTGCTGGTAGACGAACCACTTGCCGGTGCGCCCCAGGCCGCATTGCACCTCGTCGGACATGAACAGCCACTCGTTGCTCTCGCAGATCTCCTTGAGGCCTTTCAGGTACTCGAGGCGCGAGACGTTGATGCCGCCTTCGCCCTGGATCGGCTCGATGAAAACCGCGACCACGTTCTTGTTGTGCGCCGCGACCTGGCGCATCGATTCGAGATCGTTCAGCGGCACGCGCACGAAGCCCTGCACCAGCGGCTCGAAGCCCGCCTGCACCTTGCGGCTGGCGGTGGCCGACAGCGTCGCCAGCGAGCGGCCGTGGAAGGCCTTTTCCATGACGATGATGGCGGGTTCCGCGATGCCGCGGTCGTGGCCGTACTTGCGCGCGACCTTGATCGCGGCCTCGTTGGCTTCCAGGCCGGAATTGCAGAAAAACACCTCGTCCAGGCCGGTGATCTGCGCGATGCGGTCGGCGGCCTGTTCCTGCAGCGGCACCTGGAACAGGTTGGAACTGTGGATGATGCGCCCGATCTGCTCGGTGAGCGCGCGCGTGAGGCGCGGGTGATTGTGGCCGAGCGTGTTCACCGCGATGCCGGCGAGGGCGTCGAGGTACTTCTTGCCGGCCTCGTCCCACAGCCATACGCCCTGGCCGCGCACGAACGCGACCGGCTGGCGGGCGTACGTGTTCATCACATGGCTCATGGCGTCGCTCCTTTCCAAATGCAAAACGGCGGTCGCTGAACCGCCGTTTTCAGGATGTTAATGACCTATTTGGCGCGGCGCAAGGCGCGCTCCTCGGCGGGTCTGAGCACCCGTATGCAGGGCTGATAGCCTTCGTAGACGATGCCGTGCAGCTCGGTGCGTTTCTGCGAGCGCAGCAGCGCGGCCAGGTATTCGGTGATCTTGGGCGTGATCACCTGGCCGGGAACCAGAACCGGGATGCCCGGCGGGTAGGGCACGATGCCGTCGGCGCAGACGCGGTGCGACAGCGCGCGGTTGACGCGCTCCTTGTCGTCGAATACCGGGACCAGTTCGCCGCCGCAGAAATAGGCGTCGCGCGGCAGGAAGCGGAGCCCGGTGAACGCGGGAATCTCGGGCGTGCGCACCAGGCGCCGCGGCGACCGGCCTTCGCGCGCCAGGCGCATCAGCGCATCGTACAGGCGCGACACCTTGGAGCGCGTGGTGCCGATGGTGAGCAGCAGCGTGATGGTATTGAAGGTGCTCTTTTCGATCTGGATGTTGAAGCGCTCGAACAGCTCGTTCTGCAATTCCTCCACGGTGTAGCCGCAGCCGGAGACATCCACCGTCACCTTGGTGAGGTCCAGGCGGATGCCGTCCGCGCGCACCTCGTCCGGCAGCAGATCGGCGAGTTCCAGCACGCGGAATGCGCCGGTGGAGTTGATCTGCCGGCGCAGCTCATTGGCAAGCGCGATGGTGCGAGTGAGCAGCTTGTAGCCCTCCATCACCGCCTGCTTGCGTGCCACGTCCAGGCTGGCGATCAGGCCGTACTGCGGCGAGGTGGACGTGTGCATGTTGAAGTTTTCACGGAACAGGTGCTCACGGAAGCCGGGATCGTTGACGTGGATCATCGAGGCCTGGGAGAAGGCCGACAGCACCTTGTGCGTGGATTGCGTCGCGTAGTCCGCGCCGGACTCCAGCGCGGTGGGGCGGAACTCGGGATGGAAGCGCGCGAAGCCGTACCAGGCCTCGTCGACGATCACCTTGATCCCCTTTGCGTGAGCGGCGCGCACGATCGGCTCGAGGTCGTAGCGCAGGCCGTCGTAGGTGCAGGAGGTCAGAATCAGGGCCTGCGCGTCGGGATGCTTTTGTATTTCCCTCAGGATGTTTTTTTTCGGCACGGGACCGTAGAGCCCGTATTTCCTGTTCAGCGCCGAATCCAGGTAGACCGGGTGCGCGCCGGAGAGCACCACGCCGTGGTGCACGCTCTTGTGGCAGTTGCGGTCGAGCAGCAGCTTTTCGCCGGGCGCGAGCAGGGTCTGGAAGATGACCTTGTTCGCGGTCGAGGTGCCGTTGGTGGCGAAAAAGGTGCGCCGCGCGCCGAAGGCCTTGGCGGCCATCTGTTGCGCCTCGGCGATCACGCCCCTGGGCTCCATCAGCGAATCCAGCATCGGAACTGATACGGAGAGATCGGCGTCGAAGACGTGGTCTCCCATGAATTCATAGAAGTCGTTCACCCACGGGCTGCCGCGCAGCGATTCCCCGGAGGAATGGCCGGGCGTGTGCCACTGATCCTTGGCCATCCACACGTAGGATTTCAGCGCGTCGGTGAAGGGCGTGCGCGCCTTTTCCTGGATTTGCGCGTTGAGGATGCGGTAGATGCCGCGGTAGTCGCGCTCTTCGCGGTAGAAGTAGCCGTCCACCGCCTCGGTGAACAGCGCGTCGACCACGTCGTCCTCCTTTTCCTGCGCGATCAGGATGTAGACGTCGAGCTCCGGGCGGAAGCGCGTGATCCGCTGCACCAATTCCAGCGCGGACATCTGCAGCTTCTTCCTGCCGTTGCTGTTCTTGAGGCTGGGGAGCGAATACAGCTTGTCGTCCGCCAGCACCGCCTGGATATCGCCGTCGGCCTCGATCGCCGACAGCGCCTCGCGGGCGGTGGCGACGCCGCTGAAGGAAATGCCGAGCGGATTGTCGAGGGACCTGGCGGCCGCGTTCAACCCCTTCACGATCTCGCGCAAGACGAGCGGCTCGTCTTCGATGACCAGGATGCGGCTGAGCGGTTTGACCATACGCTATTATTTCGTATGCCCGAGCCGGAAATCGTCGAATTCGTCATCCAGGGGGTGACCAGCGACGGCAAGCCGTTCCGGCCCAGCGACTGGGCCGAACGGCTGTGCGGCGTGATGTCGGCCTTCGGCGGCGACCACCGCATGCAGTACTCCCCTTTCGTTCATCCGGTAACCGCTTCGGGGATACGCTGCGTGGTGGTGGACGTGCGGCTCGAGGATATCGAGCCGATGGCCTACCGGTTCCTGCTCAGCTTTGCGAAGGACAATGAACTCAAGACGCGTGACGGGCGCGACGCAAACCGCTCCGAACTCGCCAAGGCGCAACGGGCCGGTGACACCGACTAAAACGGGGGAGGGGCCCTGTTTTCCCTCCTGGCGGGAAAGGGACCCTGTTTCCCCACCTAGGACATCGCCTTGATGGCGTGGGCGAGGCGGCTTTTCTGGCGCGCAGCGGCATTACGGTGCATCACGCCCTTGCCAGCGACGCGGTCGATCGTCGCTTGTGATTTAACAAGCGCGGCTGCAGCGGCCTTCTTGTCGCCGGCGGCGATCGCCTTCCGGACTTCCTTGATCGCGCTGCGCGCTGCAGTGCGCAGGCTTACGTTGTGCCTGCGGCGGACGACCGCCTGGCGGGCGCGTTTGCGGGCGGATTTGATATTGGCCATGTACTGGATTCCAGTGCAAAAAAGGCGCGAATTCTAGCATGAACCCGCATCCATGAACCTTCTTCGGGCCCTGGCGACCGTGAGCAGCATGACCCTGCTGTCGAGGATCCTGGGCTACGCGCGCGATTTCTTCATTGCGCGCATCTTCGGCGCCGGGCTCGCGACCGACGCCTTCGTCGTCGCCTTCCGCATCCCCAATCTGCTGCGGCGGATGTTCGCCGAAGGCGCGTTTTCGCAGGCCTTCGTGCCGATCCTGGCCGAGGTTCGCAACCGGGAGTCGGCCGAAGCCACCCGCTCGCTGGTGGACAGCGTTTCGACGGCGCTGTTCCTCGCGCTGCTCGCGACCGCCGCCCTGGGGATGGCGCTGGCCCCGCTGGTGGTCTACGTGTCGGCGCCGGGTTTCGCCGCCGAGCCCGGCAAGTTCGCGCTGACCGTTGCCATGCTGCGGATCACGTTTCCCTACATCGTCTTCATCTCGCTGGTGGCGATGGCCGCCGGCATCCTCAATACCTGGAGCCGGTTCGCGGTGCCCGCGTTCACGCCGGTGCTGCTCAACATCTCGTTCATCGTCGGCGCCGCGTTCTTCGCCGACCGCTTCGATCCGCCGGTGCTGGTGCTCGCCTGGGCCGTGTTCGCGGGGGGGCTGCTGCAGCTCCTGCTGCAGCTGCCGTTCCTGGCGAGGATAGGCATGCTGCCGCGCTGGCGGCTCGACATGAAGCATCCGGGAGTCAGGCGCGTGCTCAAACTCATGGCGCCGGCGGTGTTCGGCGTATCGGTGAGCCAGGTATCGCTGTTGATCAACACCATCTTTGCTTCGTTCCTGGTCACGGGCAGCGTCTCCTGGCTCTACTACGCCGACCGGCTGATGGAATTTCCCGCGGGCGTGCTGGGCGCCGCGCTAGGAACAATCCTGTTGCCGAGCCTGTCGAAGCACCATGCCAGCGGTGCGCCGGAGTCCTACAGCCGCCTCCTCGACTGGGGGCTGCGGGTGACCCTGCTGCTCGCGCTGCCGGCAGCAGCGGCGCTCGCTGTACTGGCCATGCCTCTGATCGCGACACTGTTCCACTACGGCCAGTTCAACGTGCAGGATGCCTGGATGACCCGCGATGCGCTGGTCGCCTACAGCCTGGGCCTGGTGGGCATGATCCTGGTGAAGATCCTGGCACCCGGCTTCTACGCCAAGCAGAACGTGGTTACGCCGGTAAAGATCGGCCTGGCGACGCTGGCGGTCACGCAAGTGATGAATTTCGCCTTCATCGGACCGTTCAAGCACGCTGGCCTCGCGCTCGCGATCGGTCTCGGGGCCTGCTTGAACGCTTTGTTGTTGTATTTAATGTTGAGAAAACAAAAGATTTACACGCCGCAGCCCGGCTGGCCCGCTTTCGCGCTGAAAGTCGGCGGCGCCGTCGCCGCCATGGCCGCAGCGCTGTGGTTCGCGATGGGTCAGGCGGCGGCATGGCTGCACGCGGGCTGGCAATGGAAATTGGGCATGCTGGCGGGCCTGGTGCTGCTGGGAATCGCCGTCTATGGCGCCTGCCTGTTCACGTTCGGATTCCGGCTGCGCCATTTCTCGATCCGGGGGGCCGATTGACGCCCGGGCTGGACCGGTTCTCGGAACTGGTGTCGCGCCGCGACGAGGAGATCGAGCTCGCCAGGGCCTGCCTGCAGATCGCGGAGGACGCCTATCCGGGGCTGGACGTGGACGGCTATGTCGGCGAAATAGACCGTTTCGCGAAACGTCTGCGCGCGCGCCTGGCGAAGGACGCGGTTGCCGAGGACCGGGTGATCGCGCTGAACGAATTCCTGTTCGATGACCTCGGTTTCAGCGGCAACACTGACGACTACTACGATCCGCGCAACTCCTACCTGAACGAAGTCCTCGACCGCCGTATGGGGATCCCGATCACGCTCGCGGTGCTGTACATGGAGATAGGCCGGCGTATCGAACTGCGGTTCGAGGGCGTTTCCTTCCCGGGGCATTTCCTGGTCCGCCTGCCGCTGCGCGGCGGTACGCTGGTGCTGGATCCCTTCTCAGGCGGCGTGCCGCAATCGGAGAGCGAGCTGCGCGAGCGCCTGAAGCGCGTGATCCCGCGCGGTGCCACCGGGGGAGTTCCGGTCGCGGAGCTGCCGCTCGACCATTTCCTCGAGCCCGCCAGCAACCGGCAGATACTCGCGCGCGTGCTGCGCAACCTGAAGGGCGTCTACCGCGAAAAAGACAAGCCCGAGCGCATGCTGCAGGTGCTCAACCGGATGGTGATCGTCGCGCCCGACTCGGCCGCCGAGCTGCGCGACCGCGGCCTTGTCTATCAGCGCCTCGAATGCTGGCGCCCGGCGCTCAAGGACCTGGCCGAATACCTCGAGCGCGCACCGGAGGCGGGCGACGCCGACGAGGTGCGCGCTAAAATGGTCGAGCTGTCGGTGCGCTGCGCGCGCCTGAATTGAATCTGGACCCGGTTCCCCGGGGCCCGATTCGAGGCTAGAATCGCCGCTCGGACTTCAATCGAAGGTCCACCAATCGAACCAAACGGAGGAGGGATTCAATGAAGCGCAGATCATTTCTGAAGAAGGCTGCGGCGGGCTTGGCAGTCGGCAGCGTGGCGGCGCCGGCAATCGCGCAGTCGCAACCCACGATTACCTGGCGCATGCCGACCAGCTGGCCTAAGAGCCTTGACACGCTATACGGTGGCGCCGAGTTGATCGCCAGGCG
Source organism: Burkholderiales bacterium (assembly GCA_035308765.1). Classification (GTDB taxonomy): domain Bacteria; phylum Pseudomonadota; class Gammaproteobacteria; order Burkholderiales; family SG8-39; genus RBG-16-66-20. Next base: position 39,557 of record DATGGA010000025.1, on the reverse strand, counting down.
GGTCGGCGAGATCACCGACGGCAAGTTCACCATCCGCCCGTTCGCCGCGGGCGAGATCGTCCCGGGGCTCGCGGTGCTCGACGAGGTGCAGGCCGGGACGGTGGAATGTGGCCATACCGCGCCGTACTACTACTTCGGCAAGGATCCGGCCTTCGCCTTCGGCACCTCGATCTGCTTCGGCGGCAACACGCGCCAGCAGGCCGCGTGGTGGCTGTTCGGCGGCGGCGCGGAAGCGATGGCGCCGCTGTTCAAGGACTACGGCTGCATCGCTATGCTCTCGGGGAACACCGGTTGCCAGATGGGCGGCTGGTGGCGCAAGGAGATCAAGACGCTCGCCGACCTGAAGGGCGTGAAAATGCGCATCGGCGGTTTTGCCGGGGTCATCATGGCCAAGCTCGGTGTCGTGCCGCAACAGCTCGCCGCTCCCGACATTTATCCGGCGCTCGAAAAGGGCACGGTGGACGCCGCGGAGTGGGTCGGGCCCTATGACGACGAGAAGCTCGGCTTCAACAAGGTCGCGCAGTACTACTACACGCCGGGTTTCTGGGAAGGCGGCCCGATGCTGATGACCTTCGTCAACGAGAAGAAGTGGGCGGAGCTGCCCAAGTCTTATCAGGCGGCGCTCGCCACGGCCTGCGGCGAAGCCACGGCCTGGATGCCGGCGAAGTACGACGCACAGAATCCGGATGCCATGCGCCGGCTGGTAGCCAGCGGCACCAAGCTGCGCCGCTTCTCGGACGCGATACTGACAGCTGCGGAAAAGGCGTCATACGAGGTTTACGCGGAAATGGACGCCAAGAGCGCCCACTGGAAGCGGATCTACCCGCAGTGGAAGGCGTTCCGCGACGAGCAGGTGCAGTGGTTCCGCGTCGCCGAGTCCACGTACGACAATTACATGACCACTACGAAAGTGAAGTCCTAGCCGCCGTCAGCAAGGAGGGCAGCATAGAAAAACCCCGCGTGAGCGGGGTTTTTCATTTGCGGAACTGCTTCTCCAGGTCGTCGTCCGCCGCCGGCTTCTCCGGGGCGGCGCCTGGCATAGACTCTTCCGCCGGGACGACGATCTGCACCTTGCTCGGGTCGACGTCCGAAGGCTTGTCCAGCATGAACGTCACCAGCCCCGGCCAGACGATGACGATGGCGACCATGATGAGCTGCAGCACCACCCAGGGGATCGCGCCCCAGTAGATCGCGGAGCTTTTTATTTCCTTGGGCGCGATGCTGCGCAGGTAAAACAGCGCGAAGCCGAACGGCGGGTGCATGAACGAGGTCTGCATGTTGACGCACAGCAGCACGCCGAACCAGATCAGGTCGATGCCCAGCTTGGTCGCCACCGGGGCGAGCAGCGGGATGATGATGAAGGCGATCTCGAAGAAGTCGAGGAAGAAGGCAAGGAAAAAGACGAAGACGTTGACGAACACCAGGAAGCCGACCTTGCCGCCCGGCAGGTGCAGCAGCATGTTCTCGATCCACAGGTCGCCGTCGACGCCGCGGAATACCAGCGTGAAGATGGTCGAGCCGATCAGGATGAAGATCACCATTGCGGTGATGCGCATGGTCGACTGTGAGGCCTGCTTGATGAGGCCGCGCAGTTCCGCGATCGCCACCGCCTCCCACATCACCAGCGCCAGCCCGGCGTAGAAGACGACGAACAGGGAAGCCCGCGTCGCGGCGAAGAATTTGTTCGCGGCGTCGACCAGCGTCGCCGGCAAGGATTCGTCCGCCATGCCGATCGCCGCTGGCACGGAAATCACCGTGATGGCGACGAGTGCGACCCAAGCGGCAATTTTCCCTCGCTGGGAAAACTCCTTGCGGTGCAGGACTGCGAGCACGACTGCGCCGACCATGCCCATCGCGCCGCCCTCGGTCGGCGTCGCCAGGCCGAGGAAGATGGTGCCGAGCACGAGGAAAATCAGCACCAGCGAGGGGATGATGCCCCACAGGCAGCGCTTCACCAGCGGCCAGCCGGTCATGGTGCGAGATTCCGGCGGGATCCCGGGCACCCACTGCGGCCTGAAAATGCTCACCAGCAGCGTGTAGCCGCCGAACAGCAGCACCTGGATCAGGCTCGGGCCCCATGCGCCCGCGTACATGTCGCCGACCGAACGGCCGAGCTGGTCGGCAAGCACGATCAAAACGAGCGAGGGCGGGATCAGCTGCGTGATGGTGCCGGAGGCCGCGATCACGCCCGTGGCGAAGCGCTGGTCATAGCCGTATCGCATCATTATCGGCAGGGAGATCAGGCCCATCGCGATCACCGATGCGGCCACCGTTCCGGTGATCGCGCCGAGAATGGCGCCGACCACGATCACCGCGTAGCCCAAGCCGCCAGGTATCGGGCCGAACAGCTGGCCCAAGCCGTCCAGCAGGTCCTCGGCCAGCCCGCAACGCTCGAGGATCGCGCCCATCAGGGTGAAGAACGGGATGGCAAGCAGGGTGTCGTTCGCCATGATGCCGAACACGCGTTCGGGCAGCGCCTGCATCAGGCTGAAATCGAAGTAGCCGGCGTGGATCGCGATGAAGCCGAAGAACAAGCCGACCGCGGCGAGCGAGAACGACACCGGGTAGCCGAGCAGCATGAAGACCACCAGCCCGCCGAACATCACGGGCGCCATCATCTCGTGCGGAATCATTGCAGCGGCCTTTCGTAGTGCAGGTCGGCCTTCATGTGGCCGGTGAGCATCGCAACGCGCTTGACCAGCTCGGAGAAGCCCTGCAGGCTGAGCAGCGCAAAGCCGAGCGGCAGGAAAATCTTTATCGGCCAGCGGACCAGGCCGCCGGCGTTGCCGCTCATCTCGTGCTCCACCCAGGAATTGTAGAAGACCGGCCATGAAAGGTAGGCCATGATCAACGCAGCCGGCATCAGGAACAGGACGCCGCCGAATATGTCGATCGCGATCTGCCAGCGGGTGGGAATATTGCTGTAGACGATGTCGACGCGCACGTGCTCGTTCCTCTTCAGGGTATAGGAGGTGCCCAGCATCACCAGGGCGCCGAACATGTACCACTGGATTTCGAGCCAGGCGTTGGAGCTGATGCTGAAGGCGTAGCGCGAGAAGGCGTTTCCGGCGCTGATCGCGCAAGAGAGCAGCACCAGCGCGTCGGCGATGATGCTCACGCGCTCATTGAAGGCGTCAATAGCCCGCGACAGGCCAAGGCACAGCTTCATCATCGCAACTCCTCCTTTGCGAATCCGGGAACTACGGGTCGAATCAGGCGGGCGTCAGGCCGTCGCCGGTGCTGCCGATCCCCGCCCGCGCGCGCATCTGCAGCGCGCGCCGCTGCACCTCCTCGTGCAGCGCAGGTTTCAAGCCAAAGGCGAAGAATACCTCAGCGGCGAGGAAAATCGGCGCCACGAAGATCTGGAACAAGTTATCGACCAGCGCCGGCTTGCGGCCCTCGTAGGCGTGACCCCAGAGCTGCAGCGCCCAGCCGCCGACGAACAGGATCAGGAACCAGACCAGGCCGATGAACAGCGATGCCTGCGACAGCGGCTCCGCGCCCCAGAGCATCAGCGCGAACACGGCGCCCATCGCCAGGCCAAGCGGGACGTCGAGCATCAGGTAATAAAGCAGCAGCGCGGAAGTGACGATCGGCGCAGCGCTCACCGGGAAGCCGCCGACATCGGCGCGCAGCCAGCCGAGCGGGATCATCAGCGAGAAAACGATCAGCGGCACGCCGACGAAGTGAGTCGCCTTGTTGCGCGCGTCTTGGTGGTAGGCCGCGTAGAAGGACATCTGGTCTTCGAGGGTCTTCACCGGTCTCCTTCCTGTTGAAAGCCGCTATAATTCAACATTTTACGCGCACGGATGCGGGTCACGCACGGGACAATCAGACCGGGGGGGAGCCCCGTGGGGCTCACCATCGGCAATTTCGACGGCGTGCACCGCGGTCACCGCGCCATGCTGGACAGGCTGGCCGCAAAGTCGCGCGAACTGAAGCTACCTTGCAGCGCCCTGACATTCGAACCGCACCCGCGGGAATTTTTTTCGCCCGCGACCGCGCCAACGCGGCTGACCCGGCTGCGCGAGAAGCTGGAGCTGATTGCGGAAACGGGGATCGACAGGACGCACGTGCTGCGTTTTGGTGCACAGCTGGCCGCGCTGGCCGCGGACCGGTTCATCGAAGAGGTGCTGGTGCGGGGTTTGGGGGTGCGCTGGCTGCTGGTGGGACGGGATTTCCGCTTTGGCGCCAGGCGCACCGGCGATTTCGCGCTGCTGGAGGCGTCGGCGGCGCGGCTCGGATTCGAGCTGGAAGCGATGCCGGAAGTGATGAACGCCGGGGAGCGCGTGTCGAGTTCCGGGGTGCGCACGGCGCTCGCTGCAGGCGACCTGGCCGGCGCGGCGCTCCTGCTCGGGCGCGGCTATTCGATGAGCGGGCGCGTGGCCCATGGCGGGAAGCTCGGCCGCTTGCTCGGCTTTCCGACTGCGAACATCGTGCTGCGGCGCCGGCCGCCGCTGGCGGGGATATTCGTGGTGGGGGCCGAACTGGAGGAAACGCACCGGATTCTGCGTGGTGTGGCGAGCGTCGGCCGGAGGCCGACCGTCAGGGAAAATGCGCCGCCGTTGCTGGAAGTCCACCTGTTCGACTGGCACGGCGAGCTGTATGGGCGCCACCTGCGGGTGAAATTCCTGCACAAGATCCGCGACGAAGAAAAATACGACGGCATGGACGCTCTGCGGTCCGCAATAGCGCGGGACGTGGCGCAGGCAAAGGACTACTTCAGGAAAAATGGCTAACTACAAGAACACGCTGAACCTGCCCGACACGCCGTTCCCGATGCGCGGCGATCTCGCCAGGCGCGAGCCGCTGTGGGTCAAGGAATGGAACGAGAAGGGCGTATACAAGCGCCTGCGCGCGGTGTCCAAAGGGCGGCCGCGCTTCGTGCTGCACGACGGCCCGCCGTACGCCAACGGCGACATCCATATCGGCCATGCGGTGAACAAGATCCTGAAGGACGTGATCGTCAAGTCGAAATCCATGGCGGGGTTCGACGCGCCCTACGTGCCGGGCTGGGATTGCCATGGCATGCCGATCGAAGTGCAGATCGAAAAGAAATACGGCAAGAACCTGCCTGCCGGGGAAACGCAGCGCCTGTGCCGGGCCTACGCCACGGAACAGATCGCCAAGCAGAAAGCGGACTTTCAGCGCCTCGGCGTCCTCGGCGACTGGGACCATCCATATCTCACGATGGCCTATGGCAACGAGGCCGACGAGATCCGCGGCCTCGGCATGCTGCTGAAGAAGGGCTACATCTTCCGCGGCCTCAAGCCGGTCAACTGGTGCTTCGACTGCGGCTCCGCGCTTGCCGAGGCGGAAGTGGAATACGAAGACCGTAAGGATCCTGCCATCGACGCGGGCTTCGAGTTCGCCGAAAGGGAGAAAGTCGCCGCGGCCTTCGGATTGCGGAGCCTGCCCGACAAGAAAGGCTACATCGTCATCTGGACCACCACGCCCTGGACGCTGCCGGCGAACCAGGCGCTGAACGTGCATCCGGATTTCGACTACGCGCTGATCGACACGGACCGCGGCCTGCTGATCGTTGCCGACGCCATGCTCCTCGCCGGGGAAATCCCCGAGGCGACCGAGGAGGAATTCGATTCTCTCGCCATGCCCAGGCTGCTGGCGCGGTACGGCATCAAGTCCTGGCGGCTGATCGGCAAGGCGAAGGGCAGGGCGCTGGAGAACATCCGTTTCAAGCACCCGTTCTACGACCGCACTTCGCCCGTGTACCTCGGCGGATACGTGACTCTGGACACGGGCACGGGCGTCGTGCACTCGTCGCCCGCCTATGGCGTGGAGGACTTCGAATCCTGCCGCCGCCATGGGATGAAGGACGACGAAATCCTCACGCCGGTCACGGGCGACGGCAAGTTCGCCAGCACATTACCGCTGTTCGGCGGGCAGATGATCTGGGACGCGAATCCGAAAATCATCAAGACCCTCGAGGAAAAGGGCGCGCTGTTCGCGGTGGACTGGAAGCACGTCCACAGCTACATGCATTGCTGGCGGCACAAGACGCCGGTCATCCTGCGCGCCACCATCCAGTGGTTCGCGGGCATGGACGCGGTGCCCGGCTACAACGGCCCGGACGGATTAACCCGGCCCGCCGAAACCCTGCGGGCGACGGCGCTGCGCGGCATCGAGGCCACCGAATTTTTTCCGGGCTGGGGCAAGGCGCGGCTGCACGGCCTGATCGCCAACCGCCCGGACTGGACGCTGTCGCGCGCGCGGCAGTGGGGGGTGCCGATGCCGTTCTTCGTGCACAAGGAGACCGGCACGCTGCATCCGCGCACGCTCGACCTGATCGAGGAAGTCGCGCGGCGCGTCGAGCGGGGCGGCATCGAGACCTGGCAGACGGTGACCACCGGAGAATTCCTCGGCGCCGACGCCGCGCATTACGAGAAGGTGAAGGACACCATCGACGTCTGGTTCGATTCCGGCTCCACGCACCAGACGGTGCTGAAAGGTTCGCACGCAAGCGAAAGCAAATTCCCGGCCGACCTTTACCTGGAGGGCTCGGACCAGCACCGCGGCTGGTTCCATTCGTCGCTGCTGGTGTCGTGCATGATGAACGGCGTGCCGCCGTACAAGGCGATCCTCACGCACGGCTTCGTCATCGACATGGAAGGCCGCAAGATGTCCAAGTCGAAAGGCACGGGCATGGCGCCGCAGCAGGTCGCCGGCACGCTGGGCGCCGAGATCCTGCGGCTCTGGGTCGCCAGCGGCGACTACTCGGGCGAGCTGACCATTTCCAGCGAGATCCTCAAGCGCGTCGTCGAGAGCTACCGGCGCGTGCGCAACACGCTGCGCTTCCTGCTGGCGAATACGTCCGACTTCGACCCGGCGGAGAACGCCGTGCCGGTGGCGGAGATGACGGAAATCGACCGCTATGCCCTGGCGCTGACCGCGCGCATGCAGGCGGAGGTGGCGGCGGACTACGAGCGTTACCAGTTTCACCTGGTGGTGCAGAAGCTGCAGGCGTTCTGCGCCGAGGACCTCGGCGCGTTCTACCTGGACATCCTCAAGGACCGGCTCTATACCTGCGGCGCGGATTCGCGCCCGCGCCGCTCGGCGCAGACTGCGCTGTGGCATATCGCGCAGAGCCTGCTGCGGCTGATGGCGCCGATCCTGAGCTTCACCGCGGAGGAGGGCTGGAGGGTTCTGCGCGGTGGCGGGGAAGGAAGCGTGTTCGAGGAGATCTGGCACGCGCTCCCGAACCCCGGTCTGGATGAGGCAGTGATGAATGCTTGGAGAGATGTGAGTCAGGTTCGCGAGATTGCAATGAAAAAAATGGAAGAAAAGCGCGAAGCGAAGGAAATCGGCTCTTCCCTTGCAGCTGAACTGGACATTTCGGCTCATGGTCCAATGTACGACTCGCTGGCACGGCTCGGGGACGATCTTCGATTTGTCATGATCACGTCGCGCGCGGCGGTTCGAAAGGAACAAGGGTCCGGCGTGCAAATCAAAGTCAAGGCAAGCGCACATGCGAAGTGCGAGCGCTGCTGGCATTACCGCGCCGATGTCGATCCGGCCGGGCTGTGCGGGCGCTGCGATAGCAACCTGCACGGCAGCGGCGAACCCCGGCGCTATGCCTAGGGCGGCACGCTGGTTCGGTCTTGCGGTCCTGGTTATTGCGCTGGACTACCTGACCAAGATAGCCGTGCTGGCGTCGTTTTCGCCCGGGGAGGCCCGTACCGTGGCGCCGTTCTTCAATCTCGTTCTGGTGTTCAACAAGGGAGCGGCATTCAGTTTCCTCGCCTCGGCGCAGGGCTGGCAGACCCTCCTGTTCGCCGCGTTCGCCATCGCGGCTTCCGTCGTCATTGCTTTTCTGATCCTGAGAAATAAAAACAAAGTTCTTTTCTGCAGCGGCCTGGCGCTCATTCTGGGCGGGGCGCTCGGCAACCTCTACGACCGCATCGCCTACGGCCACGTGGTCGATTTTCTCGATTTCCATGCCATGGGCTGGCACTGGCCGGCTTTCAACGTCGCCGATTCGGCGATCACGATCGGCGCCGGGATCCTGATCCTGGAGGGTTTCCTGCACCGCGAGCCGGCGAGCCGTGAAAAAGGCGCCTGAGTTGAACCTGGCGCTGCTGCTAAGGGCGCTGTCGTTCGCGGCGCACAAGCATCGGGATCAGCGGCGCAAGGACGCCGAGGCCTCGCCTTACATCAACCATCCGATCGCGCTGGCCGAGGTGCTGGCGGGCGAGGGTGGCGTCGGCGATATCGAAGTGCTGGCCGCGGCCCTGCTGCACGACACCATCGAGGACACCGACACCACCTTCGAAGAACTGGTCGAGCATTTCGGCCGCCGCATCGCGGGCATGGTCGCCGAGGTGACCGACGACCAGAATCTCCCCAAGGCCGACCGCAAGCGGCTGCAGATCGAGCATGCCGCGGGCCTGAGCGCGGGCGCCAAGCTGGTCAAGCTGGCCGACAAGATCTGCAACCTGAGGGATGTCGCCGACCGGCCGCCGGCCAAGTGGGACCTGCAGCGCCGCCAGGAGTACTTCGAATGGGCAAAGCGGGTGATCGACGGATTGCGCGGCAGCCATCCGCGGCTCGAAGCCGCGTTCGACACCGCGTACCTGCGCAAGCCGTAGAATCTCGCCCTATGGATGTCCTGCTCGCCAACCCCCGCGGCTTCTGCGCCGGCGTCGAACGCGCGATCGAAATCGTGGAACGCGCGCTGCAGCAGCGCGGCGCGCCGATCTACGTGCGCCACGAGATCGTGCACAACAAGTACGTGGTCGAAGACCTGCGGAAGAAGGGCGCGGTTTTCGTCGAGGAGCTGGACGAGGTGCCGCGCGGCAGCACCGTGATTTTCTCCGCCCACGGCGTCTCCAGGGAAATCCGGCGCGACGCCGAGGCGCGCGGCCTGAAGGTGTTCGACGCCACCTGCCCGCTCGTGACCAAGGTTCACGTCGAAGTATCGAAGATGCTGCGCGAGGGCTACGAGATCGTGATGATCGGCCACCGCGGCCATCCGGAGTCCGAGGGCACCATGGGCCAGGCGGACGGCGGCATGCACCTGGTCGAGACAGTGGACGACGTGGCGCGGCTCGCGGTCGCGAACCCCGGCAAGCTCGCCTACGTGACCCAGACCACGCTGTCGGTGGACGACGCCGCGCTGATCGTCACCGCGCTGCGGGCGCGCTTTCCGCTGATACGCGGACCGAAGCGGGACGACATCTGCTACGCGACGCAGAACCGCCAGGACGCGGTCAAGTTCATGGCGCCGCGCTGCGACGTGGTGATCGTGGTGGGCTCGCCCAACAGCTCCAACTCCAACCGCCTGCGCGAAGTGGCGCAGAACATGGGCGTGGACGCCTACATGGTGGACAACGCCGCGGGACTGAAGCCGGAGTGGATCGCGGGCAAACCGCGGGTCGGCGTTACGGCGGGCGCTTCGGCGCCGGAAGTGCTGGTGAACGAACTTATAGAGCGGCTGCTGGAACTGGGCGCGAAGAGCGTGCGGCCGCTGGAGGGCATCGCCGAGCACGTCGTCTTCACGCTGCCGCGCGAACTCGCGCAGGAGCGCTGAGAGTTCGCTGGGCGGAATGGTATTATTCGCGCATGATTTTACGGGCAATATTGCTTGGCATGGTCGCGTTTGCGGGCGTCGCGCAAGCGCAACTGTACCGTTGGACAGACGAGAAGGGACATACCCAGTTTGGCGACACGCCGCCGGCGGGCGCGAAGGACGTGCGCGAATCGAAATTGGCGACCGCGAAGCCCGCGGCTGCGCCGCCCCCCTTCGAACTCGCGGAACTGCAGAAGAATTTTCCGGTTACGTTGTACACCGCTCCCGGCTGCAAGGAGGCATGCGATTCGGCGCGCAGCGTGCTCAACAAGCGCGGTGTGCCATTCACTGAAATACAGGTCTGGACGCCCTCGACTCTCGAGCAGCTCAAGAAGGCGGCCAATACGGAGAAGGTGCCGGCACTCGTCGTGGGACGATCGGCGCAAAGCGGTTTCGATCCGGGCGCCTACGACGCGCTGCTGGATTCCGCCGGCTATCCGCCGGCAGGCGCGTTCCCGGCGCGCTCGCAGGCTGCGCCCGCCCCGCCCGAAGGCTTCCAGCCGCCTCCTGTCGCCGAGCCCGTGGCCCCGAGCGGGCCGGCGGCAAAGCCCGGACCCTACGATTCCAGCGGCCTGCAGGGCGCTCCGCCGAAACCAGGTCCCTACGGCGTTCCCGGGGAAAACAAGTAATCCGCGCGGAAACGGTCCCGCCCGTTGAAGTTCCGGGCGGTCAATCCACCTTCTTGTACCAGTAAGTCCGCACGCGATTCTGGAGCGACAAGCCTCCCGGGTTGGTGGTGGTCACGCCCGAAATTATCGTCTGGTAGTACTTGCCGCCGATCTGCACGACCGCAGGCACCGGCTGCGGCAGGAACCCGCCGCCGGCGAAGGTGGCGTAGCGGCCGAGGCCCGACGTGGGAACGTATTGCGAGGGCAGCTGGTTGTAGATATACGAGGGGTTGCCGTTCAGGAAGCTCACCCCGTACTGCCGGGCGGTGCCGAGATCGGAAACGCAGGAATTGCCCGCGCCCGACGTCGTGTTGTTCGCGGTACCGGTGACCGTGTCCTGTTTCGGCTGGTTGGTGTTGAATATGACCGTGCCGTTCGCCGTCGTGGCCGGCGCGATCGTTTTCTCGCCGGTGTTGGCGAGCTGCATCAGCCATCCTGAAGCGCCCAGCAATGAAGCCGCCGCGGTGGCTTGCGTTTGCGATCCCGTGCAGTTAGTCGCGCTTTGCAGGCAGCCGTTGGTGATGTCGAAAAGGCCGCTCTCCGTGATCGTCGCCGGCGGCGTCGGCGTCACCATCGCGGGCGTGATGGTGGCGACATTGCGGTCCTTCAACATGTAGAAGCGGTTGGCAACGACCTGGTCGAAGGGATGCTCGCGGTCTCCGCTGCCCACGAGCACCGCGTCGAAGCTGCCGTTCGCGTCGCTCGAGTAGACCACGTCGGACTGGAATTCGAGCTTGCGCATGTTCGCCGCCGCCGGCGATCCGGTCGTCGTCGAGGAGCCGCTCGCGGGCGCGATCGAGGCGAATTGCGTCGCCACCCAGTTGGCGGTGTTGGAATCCGATACGTCGATCCGCCACACGTTGCCGCCGGTGTCCGGTGCGTAGATCCTGTCGATGTAGCCGGCCGTGACGCTTTCCGTGCCGATCGACGATGCGCGCGCGCTGGTGTTGGCGCGGTTCTTGAGGATCGCCAGGTCCGCCGGAATGGCGTAAGTCATCCCGGTGACTTGCAGGTTGGCGCTCGAATCTGGGCCGATCCGCTGCAGTATCGCCCCGGTCGCGGCGTTGACGATGAATATGCCGCGGCCCATGGTCCGGTTGTTCGTCGTGCTGGTGCCGCCCGTCGGCGGACAGTTGGCGGTCGTCATCGGGATCGGGAAGACGACATTCGTCAAGCCGGTGACCGAGCCGGAATTGAACGCGGTAACAACGCAGGGCTGGAAATCCTCGGCCGGCGAGTCGTAGCCCGCCCCGAAAATGAGCGCGAGCGTAGTGGGAAAGGCGTTCAGGTAGGCCAACTGCGGCTGGGACCAGGTTTGCCCAAGCTGGTCCCATCCGGTGTCGCAGCCGCCGGTGCTTCCCGTGCCGGTGGGATTCGTGCAGCCATGCTTCCACAGCAGCTTGGGACTGGTCGGATTGGTCACGTCGAGCGCGTAGACCATGCGTCCGCCGCGGCGCATCGCCAGGAACAGGTACACCTTGTCGCCGTCCGCGGCATTGAGCTTGCCGTCGTTGTTCGCATCGAGCGTATAGACCCCGATCGGCCCGTCGAAGAAATAGTCCTTGGGACTGGTGGAAGAGATCGCCGGCGTCTGGTTGCGCAGGCGCTTCACCTTGCCGAAGAATTCCGGCGCGATGAACGCCCATTGCTCCTGGCCCGCGGTGCCGTCGGTCGCCTGGCCCCCCTTGATCGCGCGCAGCAGGCCATCGTTGGAGCCGTAGAAGATGTAGACGTCGTTGTTGTCGCCGAACCGGTTGTAGTTGACCACCGCCGGCCGCGAATGCAGCACGTCGCCGTGCACGGAAGAGCGCACGTCCGTGGAGATCCCGTTTATGTTCTCGTCGTCCTTGTTGTCCTGGCCGCGCACCCAGTTGATAAGCTCTGCCCGCTCGTTCGGATCGGGGTTGCTGGCGAGGCCGGCGGTAATGGTTCCGGTCGCCACCGACTGGTTGGCGATCGAGGTCACCTTGCTCGTCAGATCGCCCGACTTCGACGCATAGATCGTTCCGGCGGCTTGCACCGTCAATGGGCCGGGAACAATGGATGTGATCGCCACATTTGCACCGATGGTTTGACCGGTCCAGGCCAGTGTAGTTGCGGTGCCGAGCGGCGCTACGCCTGCTGCCGTGTTGGTCGTTGTGACCGCGCTGATCGCACCGGGCGAGCTTTGAACCACATCGACGGTAACCGTGCCCGTAATATCTGCGTAGGTGTTGGCAGCGACCGGAGGGGCGTTCGTGATACTGGAATTTCCAGACACCGCCGCGACGGTGCCGCTACAAATATTACTCACGCCGCCCGCCGTATACGAGCAGTTCGCGAAGGCAAGCGAATCCCCCGGCGCGAGCTGGTGCAGGAGCTGCCCGGAGTACTGGCCGCGGCTGAGCGTGAACCGGATGCCGAAATTGCCTGTCGCGCTGCTCGTGCCGGCGTACAACATTGTCGCGCCACTGAAACTTATCGTGCCGATGTTTGCGCCCACGGAGAGGACCACCGTGACGGAGGTGTTGAGATTCGTAAAGGAAGTGGAATTGGGGTTGGTTGCGTTTGCAGTATTGCCGCTGACCGAGAGGATGCTGAGCCCATTGCATTGATTGGTAGCGCTCCCCACTTTGTAAGTGCAGGTTCCCGCGATGCTGATAGCGTCGCCTACCTGTAGCTGCCTCAAAACGTTCGGTTTGCCGGATACGACATCGGTAAATTGCGCCTTGTTTAGCGTAATACTCAGGTTTTGGTTGCTGCCGCTGCCGCTCGCAACGACGTTGCTTATGTTCCAGGTGCTGTCGAGGTTCGCCGTCGCCGTGACGCTCTGCGCTGCGGCAGAGCTGACCGTCCACGTGCTGGTATCGCTCGCGACCACCTGGTTGGCGACCATGGTGCCGCTTGCAGCGCTGGCGACGGTTCCGGAGGTGGTGTACTGGAACGTATTGCCGGAAACATGCGAGATACTGGTGCCGGTGGATGCAGTGTTGTAGTTCGTCTGATTCGTTACGCCGGAAATCTTGACTACAGTCCCGCTACCCCAACCGCTTGGCAGCGAGCCCGTGAGAGTCACTACTCCGGTCGTGGTCGTGCCGCCAGCGGGAGTCGACGCGGTCGTGTAGGTGAATGTGTTGTTGTCGACCTTGACGATTGTCGACCCGGCCGTATTGAAGGCCGCGTCCGTTGCTCCTGTGATGGCGACCGTATCGGCGCTGCTATAGCCGTGGTTGGCCAGAGAGACCGTTACATTGTTCAACGCCGAGCCATTTGACCACGTGACCTTGCTCGTCCCGCTTGACACCTGGACTTGACGTATCCCCGTAACTGAATATCCGCTGGCCGCCGTTGTCGGCGATGAACCCAATACGTATGAGAACTGGTTCGCGTTGCCGACAACCGCCGAAATTGCCGTGCTGGCGACGTTGTAGGCGGTTGGCGTCGCTCCAGAGACCGTGACGAGATCCGTGGCCGGTACGAGCGTGTATCCCGGCAGCGTCACGTATGCGTGCGTCGTATCCGGCGCAGACGAAAGCGTGTAGGTAAAGCTGGTCGCGTTCGGGACGGTGACAATAGTGTAATTGCCGTTGAACAGATTGGGCACGGCGCCGGCGATTGTGACGACATTCCCGACAGAAAATCCATGGGCCGCGGACGTTACGGCGGTGGCCGTCGTCCCCGAAGCGCTAAGCGACGATACGCTGATTGCTTGGAATGTGCCCAGCAGCGCCGCGGTGATATCGGAGTTAGAGGTATTGAAAAGATAGCTTGACAGCGTGCTTCCCGCGGCGCAGGAGCCGGTGCAGGTGTACAGGTTGCGCGTCTGCGCGGCGGTCGAGTCTGGCATGGGATAGGTCATGCGGATCATTTCCGCGCCGCCGCCTTTCTCGACGAGGTCGCCATCCGGCGAGTCCTGATCCTTGCCGACATCCGTGGTGGCGTAACTTGGCCCGCGGAATGACCAGAATCCCAGCGCCGGCGTGGTGCCCTGGGCGTTATAGGTGGTCGTCCAAAAGCTCGTTGCCGTGTTCGTGATGAATCCCGTGTTGAGGTTCACCGCTTGCGCGCCGGTCGCGTCGACGAGCTGCAGGGAGTTCGTCGAGGCATTGAGGCCAAGTTGATACTGCTTCAGGTTGCCGAACCAGCGCGGGCTGGAGGTCGGATCCGGCCGGAACACGCCGATGTACACCTGGTTCAGGTTGGTGCCGCGCACGTTGATCGAAACCGGCAGCGTCGTTGCTGCGAACACGCTGTTGACCGCTTGCACTTCCGCAAAAATACTGGCTAGAGCGGATTCGATCGCGCCGATACTCGTGGCGAGAAAATACTTGCCCTGGCTCACGGTGGCCATGCTTTGCAGCAGCGTGATCTGGTTCAAGGCCGTCTGGTTTGCCGTGCATTTGGCGTTGCAGACGTTGATCGTGTAGGTCGTGACATGGCGGTAGGCGCCGGCACCCACTTTGACCCCGTACTGAAAGAGAAAACGCGACCATACGTCGGCGTTGCTGCCGGTGTTCTGGATCGGCGTCGTGTTCAGGACGATATTCGCCGAGTCGTTTAGCAACCCGGAGGCAGTGGCCATGTCGGGCGTGAGGCTGCCGGCGTTTGGAAAGCCGTTGCCGATGAAGATGATGTAGTCGAAACCGCAGGTATCGCCGCTCTGTCCGGGGAGAAAGCTGAAGTTATTCATCGTCGAATCGGTGTAGCCGCCGACGTTCGCCTGCGGCGTGGGCGCTGCGTTTTGCGTTAAGGTCGCCAGGCTGTTGAAGTAACGGAACACGTCGTTCATCGGGTTCTCGTACGCCGTGTTCGAGCTGGTCTTGTCGCCCGGATTGTTGGTACTGATGTTGACCAAGATCGACTTGAACGTCGCGATATTGGCCGGCGTCATGGAACCCATCGGAAAACGGACGTATGCGCCCTTGTTTTGATCGTCGAACATCATCAGGCCCACGTTCACCGACGACGTCAGATTCTGGATGGTAAGGAAAATTGCGCAGATCTCGGCATCACCTTGGGCGGTGCCGGTCATCCCCGCGCTCACGCAGGCTGGATCGAGAGTCGCAGGCCATTGCTGCGCCTGCTGCGACCAGTTAGAGGTATTGTCCAGGACGACCAGGACGTTCGGAACCTCCGCCGGGATGCTTGGATTCGTCGTGAACAGGTCCGTGTCGTCTCCCACGAGGTCGACGCCCGCCGCCAAGGCCGGCACGGTCGCGGCCGTCAACAGGAAGGCGAGCAGCGCTGTCATCAGGTTTTGTTGGAATACTTTCATGATTGCTCCAGATTCATTTGTTCCTAATTGCAATTGCCGGCGGGCAGCCGCATCCAGATGCCCTGGTGGATTTCGGTCGAGGCGCCGGTTGTCGAGTCGCTCGCCGTCGCCTCGATGTCCCAGTACGTGTCCTGCGGCGCGACGCCGGAGAGGGCGCTGTAGCCGCTGGCCGGCGCGGCATAGTTGCATTGCGGGCGGTAGAGCCTGAGGTCGTTGGACTGCGTCGCGGTCTCGGTGCTCGCGCCAGGCGGCGCGTAGGTCGCCCACAGCTGGGCTGCGGTCAGGTACGTCGGGGCGCTCGCCCAGCCCCCGGCGCCGCCGATGACGTCGCTGAAGAACTGGTACCTGTTGATCGCGATCTCGATCTGCTGCTGCGCTTCGGTATCGACCGATTTCTGGGCGCGCATATTGCTGACGATGGTGGTGTTGGTGTTGCCGATCTTCACCATCGACACCACGAACATCGTCATCACGATCAGCATGATGAGCGCGATCAGCAGCGTCATCCCGCGCTGCGCGCGAAGCCCGCGACTCACGGATTCTCCTTGCGGCTGCTCAGGTTGACCAGCCGGATTTCCGAGCTGTAGACATGACGCCGATAGGTGGGGGCGTAGTTCACTGAAGTGACGGTGACGGCCGGGCTCGTGGGGAGGGCCGGGTTGACGCCCAGGTTGTAGGTCTTCGAGTCGGTGTAACCGATCGAGGGCTCGGGGTTACGTACGAGCAAGTCGACCCGCACGGTCACCGCGTTCGTCAGGTCTGACAATGCCGGCGCCAGCACATACCGGTCGGTGGCGCCGTCGCCGACCAGACCGGTCTGCGTGTTCACAGCCGAAGGCGTGTCGTCGATGCCATATTCGACTTTCATGAATTCCACGCCTTCCGCGATCGATGTGATCTGGAATGTGGCCGCGCCGCCGGATGCGGTCAGCTCCAGGCGCTTCAGGGTCGGAATGCGCGTGCCGCCGTCATCAGTCGTGCCAGTGCAGATGCTGCCGCCGCCGGTGGGCACGTTGCAGGGCGCGACAAAATATATGTGCACCACGAGCTGGCGGATGTACCCAACCGGCGAGCCGCCGGGACAGAGCGAGGAGCAGATTTCGTCGGGCAGGGTGTTGGGGGTGAGGCAGCGGCGGGTGATGGACGAGGCGCTGCCGTCCGCGCCGCTGGTGCAGCTGGTGGTGCCGCCGCCGTTCTGCACTGTGAATGTCGCCGGGTTGGTCTGGACGTACAACTGGCCTGCGGTCGTGGCCGTCCCGATCGGCAGATAACTGGTGTTCGTGCGGTACACGATGACGACGTCGCTGCCCTTGGAGAGGTTTGCGTTGGGCAACCAGGTGGCGCAACTTGCCGGAAGCGCGGGCCTGCTGCTCAGTCCGCCCGAGCTGTATCCCTGCACTCCGATCGCGACCGCCGTGGTCATGTTCGCTATCGTCAGCGTACAGGGATCGGGCATCGACGTCGGCGGCGTGCTGGTGACGCGGTTCTGACCGAAGTAGCCGGCGAGCTGCAAGTCCTGCGTCATCGTGTCCATGGCGTAGCGGCCGTTCTCTATCTGCTCCGCCGCCCGCCGCAGTTCGTTCTGCGATCGGCTGGAGCTTCCGAACATCGAGGCGAGCCCCGCCAGAAGCAGCAGGCCGATGGTGATGGCAACCATCAACTCGACGATCGAGAGGCCGGCCTGGGCGCTGCGGGTGCCCATCGTCGATACCATAGCGTCAGCTGCTCAGGGAGGCGACCATCAGCGTGGTCCAGATTACGCGGCGCTGGGTGTCGGTGCCGTACAGGTTGAGCGCGCAGTTGCGCGCAACCGCCGGGTTGTTGCCCGCCGCCCAGGAGGCCGGCGAAAACGTTTGCGACTGGCCCTGCCAGGCAATCGCGACGGTGTAGGCCTGCGCCGCGCTGTCGAAACCGATGCAGGCGCGCGCGCCGAGCAGCGCACCGACGCTGGCGCTGCCCAGGGTTTCGCTCGCGCCGAGCATCGCCTGCTCGATGAGCTGCAGGTCAATGCCGGCGCGCGAAGCCGCGTTCGGATTGCTGGCGAGCGAAGGGCAGGAGTAGCCGCCGGTGCTGTATTGGCCGGAGCCGCTGGTGCCGACATACGGCACGCCATTGGTAAAGTCCGTCGTGATCGCGTAGCAGGCGGCTGCCTTGCGATTGGCGTTAATGCGGTCGAGGATGTCGTTCATGAGCACCATTGCCTGGGCGCGCTGGTAGGACTCGACCTCGGAGCGCTGGGCCACCGCCTGCATCCCGGCGAGCCCGAGCAGGCCGACCGTCAGGATCAGCAGCGCGACCAGGATCTCGATCAGCGAGAAGCCCGCTTGCGAGGAGCGCCCGCGTGTTGTTCTCTCAGGTGCAGCCATTGGTCGCTACATTGGTGTTGGCGATCCGCACGCGCGGCAGGCCGTTGGTGTCGACGCTCACGCAGCGCGCGAATATCCTGGTTTGCGTGGGCGAATAAAAAATGACCATCTGCGCGCCTGAACTCACGCGGCCGTTCGACCCGTAGGTCACCGGCGTCGTGGTGGCGGATGCCGGGACGTTCACCTGCACTGAGATGTCGGGCCGCAGCGCGTCGGCCTGCTGGAACAGGTTGCCGCCCACCGTGACCGTCCAGCCGGTGTTCCAGGTGGTTCCAATGGGCGCGACAACCGCATTGGTGCGCCGCTTGATCGCTTCCGAGCGCGCCGCGAGCAGTGCCGCGTAGTAGTCAGAACTGGCCGCGCGGATCGCGCCGGTGGCGAGGTAGTCGCGCACTCCCGGCAGCGCGAAACTTGCGAGCACCGCGACTATCGCCACGGTGACCATCACTTCGATGAGGGTGAATCCGCGCTCCATGTCGCCTACCAGGTGCCGGTCTTCGCGCCGACGCTGTCGAGCGTGAGGTTGCCGTCCGGAATCTGGGAGCCGCTCGGCGTCGCCGTTATCTGGTAATACGGAGGGGTCGCGGTGTTGGTGAGGGTAGAAATCGAGACCGTGTAGTACTGGCCGACGCAGTTGGTGGTGCACGTCCAGTTGGAGCGGGCCATGTTCAGGCCGCTCGGACCGAGCGTCGCGGTGTAGCTCCTCGCGTCGAAGAGATACTGCGCCTGCTGCGAGGAGATCTGCGTCATCAACTGCTGCGCCTCGGAGCGGCGCGACTTGGTGAGGTACTGGTTGTACGACGGCAACGCGATCGCGGCAAGAATGCCGACGATGACGACGGTGATCATAACTTCGATGAGGGTGAATCCCCTCTCCCTTGGGCGGCGCATGGAGCGATCCTTTCTCGATGGTGGATATTAGTTAGGCGCCGTCCATGCCGCAAAGTCGGGCGACCAACGGCAGGAATCGCGGACCGGACGGCGCGGCGCGGCCGAGTATAGCGGAACTGGTTCACGCGCCTGAGGCGGCGGCAGCGGGCGTATAATCCGCCGCTCGCCGTGGGCGGCGGCCGGCGCGTCGATGCGGCAGGTATGCTGATGTAGCTCAGCTGGTAGAGCAACTGATTCGTAATCAGTAGGTCCCCCGTTCGATCCGGGGCATCAGCACCAATTTCTCGACCGCTCGCCGCGCGCGCAAGAGTGACGAATGTCACATCCCGCCGAATGCGGGAGCAAATCCTCGTAAACGCGAAGCGTATGCTGGGCGTTTGGCAAATATGGAGGAATGATTCGTGCGACATGCGATTCTGGGAACGATTCGTATCCTTGCTGTGGCGGCCTCGGCGGCGGTGGTTGCGGTCCCGGTGCTCGCGGACAAACCGCCCTGGGCCGGCAAGGGCGAGGAGCGGGAAGCGAAGGGTGAGCAGGACCGCGGCCATGACGACCGGCGGGACGAAAAAGGCGGACACCATTTCGCCGATCGCCACCGGACAGCCGTACGGGATTACTACCAGGGGGAATTTCAAGCCGGCAGGTGCCCGCCTGGCCTCGCCAAGAAGCACGACGGTTGCATGCCGCCCGGCCAGGCAAAAAAATGGGCCGTCGGCCGGCCTCTGCCGCCCGAGGTGGTCCGGTACGACGTGCCGCCCGCGCTGGTCGTGCAACTGGGCGCGCCGCCCGCCGGATACCGCTACGTGCGCGTGGCGGGCGACATCCTGCTGATCGCGGCAGGGACCGGCATGATTGCGGATGCCATCCACGACCTCGGTAGAAAGTAGTGTGCGATAGGCCGTATCATCCTGAGTTGCTCGGGCCGGGCGCACAGCCGCGCGGCATTTGCATCGGGAGAATGAAATGAGAAAGATATTGTTTTTCATTGCGATCGTCGGCTTCGCCGCCGCGACGCAGGCGCAGTTGTACAAGTGGGTCGACAAGGATGGCAAGGTGCGGTACAGCGATGTTCCGCCGCCGGGCGTCAACGCGACATCCATCAAGGCGCCGCCGCCCGGGCCGGCCGATTCGGCCGGAGCGGCCTCCAAGGACGCAAAAAAGGGTCCGCTGACACCGGCGGAGCAGGAGCAGGAATACCGCAAGCGCCAGGAGGAGGCCAAGAAGGAGAGCGAGAAAGCTGAGAAGGATCGCCAGGCCAAGGCAGCGAAAGCAGACGACTGCGCCAGAGCGAAGGAATATCTGCGCACTCTGCAGTCTGGGCAACGTATCGCCCGCACGGACGCTGCCGGCCAAAGGTACTACATGGACGAAAGTCAGACGGCACAAGAAGTCGAAAAAACGAAGCAGACGACGCAGCAGACCTGCGCCAACTGAGCATCCACTTACCGCAGCGCTGAACTGAAGAAAGATGGCGGCGAAAATCCTGGTGGTGGACGACGACGAGAGCCTGTGCGACCTGCTGCGCATGCACCTCTCCTCGGCGGGCTAC
This sequence comes from Burkholderiales bacterium, assembly GCA_035308765.1. Lineage (GTDB taxonomy): Bacteria > Pseudomonadota > Gammaproteobacteria > Burkholderiales > SG8-39 > RBG-16-66-20. The sequence goes on along the minus strand of DATGGA010000025.1, from coordinate 19,243 downwards.
GAGGTCAGCACCGCGCCCGACGCGATCAACGCCGGCTACCAGGTGCTGAAGAATCCGCCCGACCTGATCCTGTCCGACGTCAACATGCCGCACATGGACGGCTTCGAGTTCGTCGCGGCGCTGAAATCGGACAAGACTCTGCCCTACATCCCGGTCATCTTCCTCACTTCCGTGGAGGACGGCGATCACCGCGGCAAGGAACTGGGCGCGGTCGGCTACCTGACCAAGCCGGTGCGCGCCGACCGCCTGCTCGAACTGGTCGCCCAGCACGTGGCCGGCGGCGCCATCCCCATCGGCTAGGGGCAGTCCCGCACCTCGGTGCCGGGGAAGCCTTGCGCGGTTTCGCGCAGTTTCGCCTGCAACGGCGCATCCGCGCCGCGCGCCTGGAACCAGACCTTCATCACTTTGGTCTCGCGCTCGCCCGACTGCGCGCTGCGCACGCCCTTCGCGCGCAGCGCGTCGAGCCGGCTCTTGGCCGCGTCCTCGCTGCTGAATACGCCCAGCGATACGGCCCAGTTCATCTTTCCTTCTTCCTGGGTGACGAAAAAATCGTCGATGCCGAGCGCCTTCAACTCTGCGGTTTTCTTTAGCGCCGCCGCGCGGTTGGCCTGCGGCGGGATGAAGACCCACCAGCCGGCGGTCTCCTCGCTGCGCCGTTGCGACAGGCGCGCGCCGAGCGCCAGCGGCTCCAGCGCTTTCTCGGCGCGCGGCGCCTCGGCGACCGCGAATCCGCCCCACTCGATGCAGGCCGCCTGCGCCACAGCTTCCGCCGGGGGTTTGGGCTTCAGCACCGGCAGCCCGGCGAGTTCAGGGCCGGCCAGGATGCGGATGCTTTCGGGCTTGATCTGCCTGCGCAGCGGCTCCGGGTCCGTCGTGCTGTCGCCGGCCGCGTAATACCGCACCCAGGCGAACAGCGCCAGGTTGAGGGCGACCAGCAGCAGGAAAATCGTTCTCATCGCTTCAGGAGGGGCGCTTGCCGGCAGCACTTTCGCCCCCGATGCGCGCAAGGCCCTCCAGCACCAGGTTTTCGACGAAGCGGCAGGGCATCTCGAGCCGCTCGATGAGCGCGGGCCCGCCGCCGCCCGAAACGAGGCAGGCGCAGTCGTCGCCCGCCGCGCGGTACATGCGCTCGACCGCGCCGGCCTGGGCATGGCGGCAACCGCTTTCGATCGCATCCACCGTGTTGCGCGGCGCCTGCACGTAGCGCCCCTGCTGCAACGGCAGGCGGCCGGTATGCTCGTGCAGCACGAAACGCATCAGGTCGATGCCGGGCAGGATCAGGCCGCCGGTGAATTCGCCGCCGGCGGTGAGCATGTCGACCGTGGTGCAGGTGCCGGCGTTCACCACCAGGCAGGCGCGGCCGGGTTCCATGGCCCTGGCCGCGATCAGGGCGGCCCAGCGGTCGGGGCCCAGCAGCCCGGGCTGGTCGTAGCGGTTCCTGACGCCGCACAGTTCCCGCTCGCCGCGCACCCACTCCGGGTCGGCATCGAAAATGCTGGTCCAGTTCACCAGCAGCTGGTGCGCGCCTTCGCCGGCGACGTTGGAAATGACGATGCGCGCCGGATTGTCGTGGGTGGCCGAGAAAGGGTTGATGTGGTCGCTGGAGGCGGCGAACTCGATCAGCGAGACGTTGGCGATGCCCGACCAGCCGCCGCCGCGATCACCGCGTTCATACCAGCCCCACTTCACGCGCGAATTGCCGGCGTCGATGGCGAGGATCACGGCGCGCTCGCGGAAACGATCCGGCCGCTCGCCACGTCCCGCATGCCGCTGCGCGTCCGCAGGCGCAGCGCGCCGCTGGGCGCGAGGCCGGCGGCGATCCCGCTCACGGTGCGGCCGTCGTCCAGGCGCACGCGCAGCCGCCGGCCCTCGTGCGCATGCAACGCGCGCCATTCGGCTGCGAACGCAGGAAGGCCGGATCGCTCGTAGGCCTGCAGCGCCGCCAGCACTTCGCGCGCGACCGCGGCGATGACCGCGTTGCGCTCCAGCGCGGGCTTCACCAGATCGTCGAGCGAAACGACGCTGCGGCGCAATTGCGCTCCCAGCGCGCGCACGCTGCGGCAATTGATGCCGATCCCGACCACCGCCACCACTTCCGCTTCGTGCAGGCGCGTCTGGATCAGGATCCCGCCCAGCTTCGCGCCCGCGTGCCTGCCGCCCGCGAGCAGGTCGTTGGGCCATTTCAGCGCCGCTTCGCCGGCGCCGAGGGCGCGCAGCACGCGCACCGCGGCAACGCCGACCGCAAGGGAGAGTCCGGCCAGCGTGCGCGGCGCGCAGCGCATGCGCCGCAGGATGGAGAAAGTCGCGCCCGCGCCGGGCGCCGAGCGCCATTTGCGGCCGCGCCTGCCGCGGCCTGCGGTCTGCTCTTCGGCCGCGAGCAGGACGGGATGGCCGGGCCGTTCGGACAACAGGACCGCGTTGGTGGACGTACAACGCCCGGCGACCCGTATTTCAAGCCCGGGGACGACGATTTTCGACCCGTCGAGACGATCCATGCGCCTGATTTTACGTCGTGCCAAACGCAAAATCCCGTCCCGGCGCGGCGTCGAACAGGGCGCGGGTGTAGGCGTGCTTCGGCCGCTGAAAGATTTCCTCCGCCGGGCCGTATTCAACTACACGCCCTCCGGACATCACCGCGACCTGGTCGCAGACCTGCGCGGCGACGCGCAGGTCATGGGTGATGAACAGCATCGCGAGATCCAGCCGGGTCCGGATTTCCTCCAGCAGCTGCAGGACCTGGGCCTGGACCGAGACATCGAGAGCGGAGACCGCTTCATCCGCGACCAGCAATTCAGGCTCCATCGCCAGTGCCCGCGCTATGCAGATCCTCTGGCGCTGGCCGCCGGAGAACTGGTGCGGGTAGCGCGACAGCGCCGCGCTGTCCATGCGCACCAGCTCCATCAGCTTGGTCGCGCGTTCGAGCGCAGCGGCCCGGGTGACGCCGTAGTTGAGCGGGCCCTCGATGATCGCTTCGCCCACCGTGCGGCGCGGATTGAGCGAGCGGTAGGGGTCCTGGAACACGATCTGCACCTTGCGCCGCAGCGGCCGCAGCGCGGTCGCGCCCATGGTTGCGATTTCCGTGCCGCCGATGCGGATCCCGCCCGAACTCGGGTCGACCAGGCGCACGATGCAGCGCGCGACGGTGGATTTCCCGGACCCCGATTCGCCGACGATGCCCAGCGTCTGGCCGCGGCGCACTTCCAGCGTCACGTCCTCGGCAGCGCGCACTTCGCGCCCGCGCCCGAACCAGCCGCGGGCGCCGTAGATCTTCGACAGCCGCCTGGTTTCCAGCACCACGGGCGTATCCTGGTTTACGGGGCGGCCGTGCGGCTTCAGGGTAGGCACCGAGCGGATCAGCATTTTCGTGTACTCGTGCCGCGGGTGCTTCAGCACCTCGTCGCGCGTACCGAGTTCGACCAGCTCGCCCAACCGGAGCACCGCCACCCGGTGCGCGATTTCCGCCACTACGCCGAAGTCATGGGTAATGAACAGCACGCCGGTGCCGTGCTTCGCCTGCAATTCCGCGATCAGGCGCAGGGTCTGGGCCTGCGTCGTGACATCGAGTGCGGTGGTGGGCTCGTCGGCGATCAGCAGCGCGGGCTCGAGCACCAGCGCCATCGCGATCATGATGCGCTGGCGCTGTCCGCCGGAAAGCTGGTGCGGGTAGGAAGCGACAATGCGCCCGGGTTCCGGCAACGCGACCTCGCGGACGATGTTGAGGGTGCGTTTGCGCCGCTCTTCCCGCGAATGGCCGGAATGGAACTTCAAGACCTCGTCGATCTGGTCGCCGCAGGTCATGACCGGGTTCAGCGCGGTCATCGGCTCCTGGAAGATCATCGACATGCGCGTGGCGCGGCGCTCGCGCAGCCCCGATTCGGACATGCCCACCAGCTCGTCGCCGTTCAGCCGGATCGAGCCGGAGGCGACCGGCAGCGTCTTCGCCAGCAGGCCCATCACGCTTTGCGCGATCACCGATTTGCCCGAGCCCGATTCGCCGACCAGGCAGACGATCTCGCCGCGCCCGACCGTGAACGAAACCTTCGAGACGGCGTGCGGACGGTCCGCCCCCGGGGGAAGGGCGATGCTCAATTCCTTCACTTCAAGAACGTTCATATGCGCTTCGCCATCTTCGGGTCGAGCGTATCGCGCAGCCCGTCGCCCAGCATATTGACCGCCAGCACCGTGACCGCGAGGAAAATCCCGGGGAAGAACACGTTGTGCGGGAAGGAAACGAATTGCGCGCGGCCCTCGGCCATGATGTTGCCCCAGGTCGGGATGTCGGGCGGCAGCCCGACGCCGAGGAAGGACAGCACCGCTTCGACCAGGATCGCGAAGGCGCAGGTGAAGGTGCCCTGCACGAGGAGCGGCGCGACGCAGTTGGGCAGGATATGGCCGAACAGGATTTTCCAGGTCGGCGTGCCCAGCGCGATCGCCGCCTCGACGTAGGGCTCCTCGCGGATCGTCAGCACCAGCGAACGGACCAGGCGCGTGACGCGCGGAATTTCCGGAATGGCGATGGCGGCCACCACCGTGACGATGCTGCCGCGCCAGAGCGCCACCAGCGCAATGGCGACCAGGATCGCCGGGATCGCCATGATGCCGTCCATGAAGCGCATCAGGATGCCGTCCAGCCAGCGCAGGTAGCCGGCGCTCAGGCCGCAGACGATGCCCACGGCCAGCGCGAGCAGTGCAGTGGCGATGCCGACCACCAGTGATACCCGCGTGCCGTAGATCACCCGGCTGTAGATGTCGCGGCCGTAGGAATCCGAGCCCATCAGGAAGGTGTGCTGGAGCGTCTCGCCCTCCAGCGTGGTGATCTGACCGGATTTTCCGGGCAGCAGGTCGCGGCTGCCGGCGTCGAACAGCGACGGGTCCACGGTCCCCAGCCAGGGCGCGGCGATCGCCACCAGCACCATGGCGGCGATGACGCCGGCGCCGATGCGCACCGACCAGTTGCCGAGGATTTTTTTAATAGCGGATTCTCGGATCGAGGAACACGTAGGACAGGTCCACCAGCAGGTTGACCAGCACGTAGATGAAGGAAAAGAACAGGATCAGCCCCTGCACGGTGGGGAAATCGCGCGCCAGCACAGCGTCCACCGTCAGGCGCCCCAGGCCGGGAATGGCGTAGACCGATTCGGTCACCACCACGCCGCCAATCAGCAGCGCAAGCCCGATGCCGATCACCGTGACGATCGGCACCGCGGCATTCGCGAGCGCATGGCGCACCAGCACCCGGACCTCCGGCAGACCTTTGGCCCGCGCGGTGCGGATGTAGTCTTCGCCGAGCGCGTCCATGACCGAAGCGCGCGTCACGCGTGCGATCAGCGCGATGTAGAGCACCGACAGCGTGATCGAGGGCAGCGCGAGATGGTAGAGCCAGGGCCCCGGACCGTCCGCGAGCCGCTGGTAGCCCTGCACGGGGAGCCAGCCGAGCTTCAACGACACCAGCCAGATCAGGATGTAGGCCAGCACGAACACCGGCACCGAGAAGCCGAGCACCGAGAAGCCCATTAGGGCGCGGTCGAGCCAGCCGCCGAAGCGCCAGGCGGCGAGGATGCCGAGCGGCACCGCGACCAGCACCGCGATGCTGATGGTGAGCGCGGCGAGCGACAGCGTGGGTTCCAGCCGCTGGGCGATCAGCGTCGCGACTTTGGTCTTGTAGTAGAACGACTCGCCGAGATCGCCCTGCAGCAGGTTGCCGAACCAGATGCCGAATTGCGCGAGGATCGGCCGGTCGAGGCCGAGGCTGGCGCGGATGCGCGCGATCTGCTCGGTGTTGGCGGCATCTCCCGCCAGGATCGCCGCCGGGTCGCCCGGCGTGAGCCGCAGCAGCAGGAACACCAGCACCGCGACGATCAGCAGGACCGGTACGGTGGCGAGGATCCTGCGCGCTACGAAGGAAAACAAACGAAAGGCAGGCTCAGATCGACCGGATCAGTTCTTTTTCAGGTTCCAGTAGATGTTGCCGTTGGTGATGAAGAAGCCGCTGATGTTCCTGCGCGCCGCCATCGGCTGCGAATACTCGCCGAGCGGCACGTGGGTGCCGATCTCGAAGGCGCGCGCCTGGATCTCGTTGGCGAGCTTCTTCTTGGTGGCGTCGTCGGTGGCGCGCATGAACCGCGCGCGCAGCTCGAGCAGCTTGTCGTCCTTGGCCCAGCCGAACCAGCCCGAGTCCACGCCGCGCGTATCGAAGGTGGGGTTGGCGATCGGGTTCCAGATGTCGTGGCCCTGCCAGGCGGTCATGAACATGTGCCAGCCGCCCTTGTCGATCGGGTCCTTCTTCGCGCGCCGGCTGACCAGCGTCTGCCAGTCCATCGCCTGCAGGTCGACCTTGAAGCCGGCCTGGCGCAGCAGCTGCGCCCCGACGTCAGGCAGCTTCTGGATCGCCGCGAGGTCGGTGGGCTTCATCAGCACGATCGGCGTGCCGTCGTAGCCCGACTCCTTGAGCAGCTCCTGCGCCTTTTTCATGTTCGACTTGGACTGGATATCGCTGCCGTAGGCGCTGCCGTAGGGCGTGCCGCAGGTGAACATCGACGGGCAGGTGTTATAGAGCTCCTTCACGCCGACCTGCGCCTGCAGGAACGGCAGCTGGCTGAATGCCGCCAAAACCGCCCGGCGCACCTTGACGTTGTCGAAGGGCTTGTTCAGGTGGTTGAAGCGAGCCATGTACTGCAGGTTGACGGTGGCGTACTTCGGCAGCTGGACATTCGGGTCCTTCTTGGCGGCCTCGTAGAAATTGAAGTCGAGCGCCTCGATGATGTCGACTTCGCCCTTCTGCAGTGCGTTGAACTGCGCCTGTCCGTCGCGCAGCGCGAGGTTCCATTCGACGCGGTCGATATAGACGTTCTTGCCGCCGGTGGTGCCCGAGGGCGCCTCCTTGCGCGGCACGTACCTGGTGTTCTTGACGTACACCGCCTTGTCGCCGGGCTTGAACTCGTCCTTCTTGAAGATGTAGGGACCCGAGCCCGTGTAATCCTCGATCTGCTTGAAGGGGTCCGTCTCCGCGACGCGCTTGGGCATGATGAACGGCACATTGGAGGAAGGCTTGCCGAGCGCTTCCAGCACGAAGCCGCAGGCCTCGCGCAGGAAGATGCGGAAAGTGTCGGGCGTCGGCGTATCCATGCGCTCGACGAAGGTCATGAGGGCGGAGCCCATCGCGTCGCGCTTGCCCCAGCGCTGCAGCGAGGCGACCACGTCTTCGCCGGTGACGGGCTTGCCGTCGTGGAATTCCAGGCCCTTGCGGAGCTTGAAAGTCCAAAGCCGGTGATCGGGGCTTTCGGTCCATGATTCCACCATCTGCGGCTTGATCTGGTTTTTCTCGTCGGTGCCGAACAGCGTGTCGTAGATCATGTAGCCATGGTTGCGGCTCATGTAGGCGGTGGTCCAGATCGGGTCCAGGATCGCGAGGTTCGAGTGCGGCACGATGCGCAAAGTCTTCGCGTCGTCCTGCGCCAGCGCGGCGCCCCCGCTCCCGAGCACCGCCACGGTCAAGGCTCCGGCAACGCCCCCGGCAATTGCGCGTCTGGTCAGCATGGCTTCCCCTCTGGATGGTGAACCGGTGCAAGATAGCGCAAAGCGCCGGAATACGGCAAGCAAAGGAAAATCAACATGCACGAACTGGTGATCCGCGAGGCCACGCTTTACGACGGCAGCGGCGCGCCGCCGGTGACGGCCGACGTGGCGATCGAGGAAGGGCGCATCGCCGTAGTGCGCGCCGGCGGCGGCGCTGCGCCGATTTCGGCCCGCACCACGCTCGATGGCCGCGGCCTCGCGCTCGCGCCGGGCTTCATCGACGTGCATACGCACGACGATTTCGCCGCGCTCATGTACCCGGACATGGCGTTCAAGCTCGCGGGCGGCGTCACCAGCTGCGTGGTCGGCAACTGCGGCTTTGGCGCCGCGCCGCACGCCGCAGCCGCGGTGATGGCGAAAACACTGCATCCGAACCTGAGCCTGCCCGAATGGCAGGGCTACGCGGGTTACATGCAGCGCCTGGAAGCGCATGCGCCGGGCGTGAACATCGGCGTGCTGGTGGGTCACGGCACGGCGCGGCTCGCGGCGATGCGGCTGGAGAATCGCGCACCCGCGCCGGCGGAAATGGCGGCGATGAAGGCGATCCTCGCCGAGGGTCTGGAGGCGGGCGCGCTCGGTCTTTCGTCGGGCCTCATCTACGACCCCGGCCGCTTCGCTGCGACCGACGAGTTGGTGGAGCTGGCTTCGCTGATGCGCGGCACGGGCGCGTTGTACGCGACGCACATGCGCGACGAGAGCACCGGCCTGCTCGATTCGGTGCGCGAGGCGCTCGCGATCGGCGCTGGCGCCGGGGTACCGGTGCAGATCTCGCACCACAAAGCTTCCGGCAGGACCGCGTGGGGCCTGGTCCGCGAGTCGTTGAAACTCATCGAGGCGGCGCAGCAGCGCGGCCAGCCGGTGCAAGCGGACCAGTATCCGTATACCGCGGGCAGCACCATCCTCTCGGCCGTTTACCGCGACGGCAAGCTGCGCGGGGCGATCGGCGACTTGGCGCCCGGGGACGTGGTCATCGCCTCGACTGCGTCGCATCCGCAATGGGAGGGCCGTTCGCTGGCGCAGCTCGGCGCGGATATGGGCTGCACGGCCGAACAGGCCGCCGAGCGCGTGCTTGCGGCCGATTCGGGCGTCACGGTGATCCTGCACGCGATGAGCGAGGAAGACGTGCGCACGGTGATGCGCCACCCGAGCACCATGATCGGCTCGGACGGCATCCCCACGATCGAGGGCAAACCCCATCCGAGGCTTTACGGCACTTTCACGCGCGTGCTTGGGCGCTACGCGCGCGACGAGAAACTTTTTTCGATGGAGGAAGCCGTCTACCGCATGACCGGCTTCGCCGCGGCAACCTTCGGCCTGCATGACCGCGGCCTGATCCGGGAGGGCGCCTGCGCGGATCTAGTGCTGTTCGACCCGGCGACGGTCATCGACCGCGGCACCTTCGAGGATCCGAAGCGGGCGCCGGAGGGCATCCGCGCCGTGTTCGTGAATGGCGTGAAGGCGGTCGATGCCGGCCGCGCGACGGGACAGCGGGCCGGGCGCGTTCTGCGCCGCGCATAGGGCGTATCCTTGTTTTTTTCCGAATTGAAAAATTTGAGGCCCTGAGAAATGGCGCGTATAGCAATCGGAGGCATGCAGCACGAGACCAATACTTTTGCGCCGTCCAGGGCCGATTACGCGGCCTTCGAGGCGGGCGGCGGCTGGCCCGGCGTGCAGTACGGCGAGCCCGTTTTCGGTGCGGTGGAGGGCGCCAACATTCCCGCTGCCGGTGCGATCCAGGCGCTGCGCGCCCAGGGGCACCAACTCGTGGCTACCGCCTGGGGCGCGGCGAGCCCCTCGGCGCAGGTCACCACCGACGCTTTCGAGCGCATCGTCGGGGAACTCGTTGCCCGGTTGAAAAAAGCGCTGCCGGTCGACGGCGTGTACCTGGACCTGCACGGGGCGATGGTCACCGAGGCGCACGACGACGGCGAAGGCGAGATCCTGCGCCGCGTGCGCGCGCTGGTGGGGCCGCGCGTGCCGGTCGCCGCCAGCCTCGACCTGCACTGCAATTTCACGCACGCGATGTTCGAGCGCTGCGACGCGCTGGTCGCCTACCGCACCTATCCGCACATTGACATGGCCGACACCGGCGCGCGCGCCGCCGTTCTGCTCGACCGCATGATCCGCGCCGGCAGGCCGCCGGCGAAGCACTGGCGCGCCCTGGACTACCTGACGGGCCTGCCTTCGCAGTGCTCCTTCATCGATCCCTGCAGGACGATCTACGAAGACCTGGGACGCGACCAGGACGTCACCCTTTCCTTCACGCCGGGATTTCCGATGGCCGATTTCCCGGAATGCGGCATGGCGGTGTTCGGCTACGGTTCTGACGAGAAAAACACCGTTGCCGCGGTGGATCGGTTGTGGGGCCTGGTGTCCGATGCCGAGAAAGACTTCGCGATGGACCTGCACCTGCCAGACGAGGCGGTGGCGCGCGCGCGCAGCAGCGGCGAGCCCGGCAAGCCGGTGGTGCTGGCCGACACCCAGGACAATCCCGGCGCAGGCGGCAACGGCGACACCACGGGGCTGCTGAAATCGCTGATCCAGCAGAAAGCGCAGGACGCGGTGCTCGGCCTGCTGATCGACGGCGAGGCGGCCAGGAAGGCGCACGAAATTGGTTTGGGTTTTACTTCAATATTCAAATTGGGGGGACGCTCGAACATCCCCGGCGATTCCCCTCTCGAAGGCGAATTCACGGTCGAACAGCTCGGCGACGGCAAGTTCACCTGCACCGGGCCGATGTTCAAGGGCTTCCGCATGCAGTTGGGCAACATGGCGCTGCTCCGAAGCAAGGCCGCCCCCGGCGTGCGCGTCGCGCTCGCCACGCGCAAGTGCCAGGCCGGCGACCAGGAAATGTTCCGCCACCTCGGCGTCGAGCCGCGCCGCAGCCGCATCCTCGCGCTCAAGAGCTCGGTCCATTTCCGCGCCGACTTCGAGCCGATTTCGAAAGAGGTTCTGGTGGTGAAGTCGCCCGGCCCGGCGCTCGCCGATCCGACCGAATTCAAGTGGACCCGGCTGCGCAAGGGTGTCCGCATGCGGCCGCTCGGGCCCGCGTACCGGGGCTAGCCCATTCTCCGCCGCCGCTTCGTCACTTTTTGCGCCACGCTGGCCTTCATGCCGCGCGCGTTCGCGCAGCTGGCGCCCGGAAAAGACGCCTCGGTCAAATTCCGCGGCGTCTACGCCACGATCGACCTGGGCCCGGCGAACGAGAAAATGAGCCGGCTCGCTCCCGCCTACGGCAGCGACCGGCGGCTCGCCATCAGCGAAGTGCTGGGCCGGCCCACGGCGGTGCTGCCACCGGTGCTGTACGCGCTGGCGAATACGCTCGTCGAGGATCATGCCGAGCAGGCGATCTTCTGGTACCACGTCGGCCGCCTTCGCGCCGTCTACGACGCGCTGCGTTGCCGCGACAAGACGGCGCAGACGGCGGCGATGCTTGCGCTCCGGCAGCTCATGTCCAAGACGTTGGTCGAGTCCCAGTACTTCAGGCGCGAGCGGCTCGTCCCCATCGCGACGAAAGCGATCGACTGGGACGCCGGCAATTCGCGCGGATACGATCAGCGATGGCCCGCGCTCTACGGCAACGTCGCCCAGACCTCGCCCGGCACCGACCCCAATGAAGTGCAGGTGCCGGACGGAGAATGGCCCGCGATCCTGAAGCACGTGCACGAGGCGCACATGGAGAGCGTGCGGAAATTCGCCGGGGAGAAGCCGGTTGCGTAGGTGGTACTTTGCCGTTCCCCCGGAATTAGATTGTCGTTTCCGCGCAGGCGGGAATCCGGGTTTTCCCCAAATACCCAATCTCGTTGTCGTGCCGCCGGAACAGATCGAGATTTGAGGGTGTTTCGGGAATCGCGCCAATCTTTTGGCACGAATAGTCTTTTGAATTTAAAGGAGAATCTAATTCTATTGGCATGAATAGCGGCCATTCCTGCCAATAAAATCGCTGCGGAATTGGCCCCCGAGAATCAGCACGGCGCCTTCTTCATTGCCTCCACAATCCGCTGCGTTTCGACCGATACCGTCGTTACGCGTGCGAGCAGAGCGATCACCTTCTTCTTGTAATCCGCTAATCGGTAGCCGCGCTTGAATTTGTATGCGATTTCGGCTTCAAGATCGTCCTTCTCGTCCTTTGCCTCCCAGTAGCCAAACGGGACACGCAATTCGTAGAGCAGGGCGCCGTCAACGTAGCGCCGCTCCCTAGTCCTGGTTTCGATCTCGTACTCGGGAACAAAGGTCAGGTCATGCGAACGGCCCCAGCCCTTAAGGAGGTCCTTGAACGCCTCGCGCACTACGCTTTCGCGCGTCGAGCCCGAGACTTTCTTCAGCGTCGAGAGCTGGTTGAGGTACTGCTGGATAAGAAGCTGGCTCACAGGTCGTCAATGTGCCGACGATTGGTCCGGTGCGCAACAGCGCGACTGTATGTCAGCTAGACACAGGCTGGCGCGTTAAGGCGCTATACTGTATATAAACACATCCACGGAGGCCGAATGGATTTAGTCGATGCAGACGGACTGCCGATGGGCGAGGCGGGAGCTTGGACACTCGACAAACATGAGCGTCTGCGCAAGTACGTTGATAGTGCGCACGGCGCGCGCAGGAAGTTTGCTCACCGGACTTACATTGACCTGTACTGCGGCGCTGGCCGGACGCGAATCCGGGAGACCGCCCAAGTCGTTGATGGTAGTCCCTTAGTTGCGTGGGAGGCAGGCGGGCGTCACGGTGATCAATTCACGGAGTTCCTGCTTGGTGATGCTAATTCAGGCTATGCGGAGGCCGTACGTACCAGGCTAGCAAAGCTAGGGGCCAATGTGAGGGTCTTTCCCGGCGACGCTAGTGAAACCGCGGACCAAGTGATCCGGACGCTCGATCCGAGTGGCTTGCACCTAGCGCTCCTCGATCCCTACAACCTCGGAGACCTGCCGTTTGCCGTGATTGAAAAGCTCGCGCGCGTGAAGCGCATGGATCTTCTGATCCATGTCAGTGCCATGGATCTCAAACGTGATCTCCACAACTACTTGAGGACGGATGGTCCGAAGCAGCTCGACTTGTTTGCGCCGGGCTGGCGCGACAAGGTTGACACGAAGGAGCGGCCGGAACTTATCCGATTGGCGATCTTCGAGCACTGGAAATCTCTCATTCAAGGGCTCGGCACTTCGCCGAACGACAAGGTGGAGGTGGTTGAAAACAGCAAGAGTTCCGGCTTGTACTGGCTGGTGTTCGTGGCTCGCCACGAACTTGCGCACAAACTCTGGTCGGATATTGCGAACGTTACGCCCCAGGGGCGGCTGTTCGGTTGAGGATCGCGCGCGCCTGCGCTATCGTGCACGGGCGAGGTAAACAACATGTCGACAAAATCGAATATTGAATGGACTGAGATGACGTGGAACCCGGTCACGGGTTGCACGAAGATCAGCCAAGGGTGCAAGCATTGCTACGCAGAGCGGATGGCGAAGCGGCTCACCGCCATGGGGAGCGAGCGCTATCGGAACGGATTCAAGGTGACGTTACATCCAGATCTGCTCGATGTTCCGCGCAAATGGCGGCAGCCTCGCGTTGTCTTCGTGAATTCGATGAGCGATCTGTTTCATGAGGATATTCCGGATGAATACATCGCTCGTGTGTTCGACACGATGCGCGATTGTCCGCAGCATACGTTTCAAGTGCTAACGAAGCGTGCAGACCGGCTTGCGGCCCTAGGGCAACAGCTTGTATGGCCGAAGAACGTCTGGATGGGTGTGAGCGTTGAGGACACGCGGGTGATTTCACGGATCGATGGACTTCGCTCCGTGCCCGCCGCTGTTCGTTTCCTGTCGCTTGAGCCGCTGATCGGGCCTTTGGACGATCTTTCCCTGCAGGGAATCGATTGGGCGATCGTCGGTGGCGAGTCTGGCCCGCGTGCGCGGCCAATGAAGCGTGAATGGGTTACTTCGATTCTGAAGCAGTGCCGGGCCGCGGGGGTAGCGTTCTTTTTCAAACAGTGGGGCGGTGTCAGGAAAGATATGACTGGACGCAAGCTGAATGGGGCCTATTACAACGAAATGCCGCGCAAGGTGCTACCTTTACGCGTAGCGACGGCATAGTGTTGCAGCGATGAAGATCAGATATTTCCTCGGCACCGACACACTCCACATTGAGTTCCGCCCGATTTCGGTTGCGGAAACGAAGGATCTTGACGAGGACACGCAGGTGGACCTCGACGAAGCCGGGCACATTTGCGCCATCACGGTCGAGCACGCCAACCGCAGGGCCGATCTTCCCGCGCTGGACTACGAGCAGGTCGCGGCCTGAAGCGTTAGGACCAAAACCCGGGCCCCCGCCTTCGCGGGGACGACAATGCTAGATGCTCGGCCAGGGAAGTCGCGCGGGGCGCATCTGTTCTAGCGCCCGCGACAATCGCAGCACGCCGAGGTCATCGAATCGCCTGCCGATGATCTGTATGCCGATCGGCAATCCATCCTTGCTGAAAGTCCAGTTGAGCGAAGCAGCAGGCTGCTCGGACATGTTGTAGGGCACGGTGAAGGCGATGTGCGGCAGCGCGTTGTGCGGGTCGTTGCCTGGAGCGGGCAGCTCAGCTTCGTAAGGCAGGATCGGCGAGGTGGGCGAGATCACGAAATCGTAGGGCTCGCAGGCCCGTGTCGTCACTTCGCGCAAGGCGACATAGCTGTTGTAGGCAGCCATGACGTCGCGGCCGGTGAAATTTTTCGCGCGCCACGTACACCATTCGACGATGAAGGGCAGTACCTTGGCCTGCTTCGCCGGCGGGAGCTGCATGTAATCGTTGTACGAGCGCGCCTCGAAGAAGCGCGACATGCCGTCGAGCAGTTCCGCGCTGAGGAAGGACTTCATTTCCTCCACCTTCGCGCCCGCGGCGGCGAGGGATTTTGCCGCTGCTGCCGCGGCCGCGGCCACTTCCGCGTTTACGGGCAGGCCGGCTTTCATGTCGGGCAGGAAGCCGATGCGCAGTTTCTTCAGATCGAGACCGTCGAGGTCGGTGTAATTTTCCGGTTGGTACGGCAGGCTCATGAAATCCCGTGCGTCGGGCTTCGACAGCAGGTTCATGAGTGCGGCGCTGTCGGTCACGCTGCGCGTCATCGGGCCCGCGACGCGGCCGATGTAGGGCGGGTAGGTGGGCACGCGGCCGAGGCTGGGCTTCAGCGCGAAGATGCCGCAATGCGTCGCCGGCAGGCGCACCGAGCCGCCGATGTCGGTGCCGAGGTGCAGCGGCGCGTAGCCGGCCGCGGCCGCGGCGCCGGCGCCAGAGCTGGATCCCGAAGTGTTCCTGTCCAGCCGCCAGGGATTGCGCGTGATGCCGTGGATGCTAGAGAGGCCCGAAGAAAGCATGCCGAAATCGGGCATGGTGCTTTTGCCGAGGATCACGCAGCCGGCTTCGCGCAGTCTTGAAGCCGGAGGTGAATCTGCCGCTTGCGGCGGTGCCTCGGCGTTTGCCATCGTGCCGATCGGCGCTGGATCGCCTCTGGTATAGAGGTTTTCCTTGATGGTCACCGGCACGCCGTCCAGCGGCGACAGTGGTTTTTTCGCGCGCCAGCGGTTTTCCGAGGCCCTGGCCTCGGCCATGGCCTCCGCGCTGAGGCGGTACATCGCATTCAGCTTCGGCTCCCAGGCTGCGATGTGCTCCAGGCAGGCCCGCGCGACGTCGACCGGCGACAGCGCGCCGTCCTGATATTGCGCTGCAACTTGAATCGCATTCAATTCGTGCATCGCGGCCATGGATCGCATCATACAATCCGCGACCTATGCGGCGCACCCTAGTTTCGATGGTCCTGGCGTTGTTCTGCGGCGCCGCCGCCGCGCAGCAGGAAATCAGTTTCTGGCATTCGATGGGCGGTGCGCTCGGCAAGGAACTCGACGCGCTGGTGCAGCGCTTCAACGATTCGCAGAAGGATTTCCGGGTCGTGCCGGAGTTGAAGGGCAGCTACGAGGACGTGATGATCGGCGCGCTGGCGGCGCAGCGCGCCGGCAACGGCCCGGACATCGTGCAGATCTACGAAGTCGGAACCGGGCACATGATGGCGGCGAAGAGCGCGGTGCGCCCGGTCTGGCAGGTGCTGGCCGAGTACGGCGAAAAGGCGGATCCGGGCTTCCTGCCGGCGGTGGCGGGCTATTTCAGCGATGGCACGGGCAAGCTGCTCGCGCTGCCGTTCAACATCTCGACGCCGATCCTGTTCTACAACAAGGACGCGTTCCGCAAGGCAGGGCTCGATCCGGAAAAAGCGCCGGACACCTGGTACCAGATGCCCAAGGCGATGGGCGCGCTGCTCAATTCCGGCATGAGCTGCGCCTTCACCACGGACTGGCCCGCCTGGATTCAGGTCGAGAACATGAGCGTCTGGCACGACCAGGAGTTCGCGACCCGCGAGAACGGGATGCTCGGCCTGGACACGAAGCTCGTTTTCAACTCTCACCTGATGATGCGCCACGTGTCGTTCCTGGCCTCCTGGGCGGTCGCCGGCTACTTCACCTACAGCGGGCGGCGCCTCGAAGGCGAGCGCCGTTTCGCGCGCGGCGAGTGCGCGATGGTCACGGCCGCATCCTCCAGCTATGCCGACCTGCGCAGCGAAGCGAAATTCGATTTCGGCGCCGCGCGGCTGCCGTATTACGACGACATCCGCGGCGCGCCGCGCCACACGCTGATCGGCGGCGCCGCGCTGTGGACTATGGCGGGGAAAAAACCGGCCGAGTACCGCGGCGTCGCGCGCTTCCTCGCCTGGCTTACGCGGCCCGAGGTGCAGGCCGAATGGCACCAGCGCACCGGCTACGTACCGGTCACCCAGGCCGCTTACGAGCAGACGCAGCGGAGCGGCTTCTACAAGGCCAACCCGGGCTACGAAATCGCGATCCGCCAGTTGCTCCTGGTCCACCCGACACGCGAGTCGCGCGGCATCCGCCTCGGCCCCTTCCCGGAGATCCGGGCGATCCTCGAGGAGGAACTCGAAGGCGTATGGGACGGGAAGGTGCCGCCCAAGCTCGCGCTGGACCGGGCGGCCGAGCGCGGCGACGCACTCTTGCGCAAGTTCGAAAGCGAGCACCGGGACGGCGCCGAGCCTGGGGTGCCGCACCGCGTTCCGCGCGGTCCAGCCGATACGCGCCGTGGCCCGCAGGACGCGCCGGCGAAGAAATAAGTCGCAAATCATTCATCTTGTTTGGCTATACTCGCGCTTCGCCCGGCGTCAAGACCGGGCAACAAATCTCAGGAGACCCCATGCGATTCAAGTATTTAGTGGCGATGCTGGCGAGCGCCGGCCTGCTTTCCGGGAACGCGCAAGCGCAGACCGAAATCCAGTGGTGGCACTCGATGGCGGGCAAGCTCGGCGACAAGGTCGGCGAGATCGCCCAGAAATTCAACGCCAGCCAGAGCGAATACAAGGTCGTGCCGGTGTTCAAGGGCCAGTACGACGAGTCGATGACCGCGGCGATCGCGGCCTACCGGTCCGGGAATCCCCCGGGCATCCTGCAGGTCTATGAGGTCGGCACCGCGCAGATGATGGCTGCCAAGGGCCCGATCAAACCGGTGTACCAGATGATGGCGGAGCAGCATGAGAAGTTCGACCCCAAGGCCTATCTCTCGGCGGTCAGCGGCTACTACTCGGATACCAAGGGCAACATGCTGTCGATGCCGTTCAACAGTTCGACGCAGGTGCTCTACGTCAACAAGGATGCGTTCAAGAAGGCGGGGCTGGACCCGAGCAATCCGCCCAAGACCTGGCCTGACATGGAAAAGGCCGCGGTCAAGCTGAAGGACTCGGGCTCGGCCTGCGCGTATACGACCGGCTGGCAGTCCTGGGTGCAGCTCGAAAGTTTCAGCGCTTGGCACAACGTGCCCTTCGCGACCAAACAGAACGGCTTCGGCGGTCCCGACACCCGGCTCGAATTCAACGGTCCGCTGCAGGTCAGGCACATCCAGAATCTCGGCGATTGGGCGAAGAAGGGGCTGTTCATTTACGCCGGGCGCAAGGACGAACCGCTCGGCAAGTTCATGACCGGGGAGTGCGCCATGATCACGACGTCGAGCGGCTCCTACGCCAACATCAAGGCGAACGCGAAGTTCGAATTCGGCGTTTCCACCCTGCCCTATTACCCGGATGTCAAAGGCGCGCCGCAAAATACGATCATCGGCGGCGCGACGCTGTGGGTCATGACGCAGAAGGATCCGAAGATCTACGCGGGCATCGCCAAGTTCTTCACGTTCCTCTCGAGCCCGGCGATCCAGGTCGACTGGCATGAGTCCACCGGCTACGTTCCGATCACGCTGGCGGCCTACGAGGAGACGAAGAAGTCCGGATTCTATGAAAAGAACCCGGGATTCGACGTTGCCATCAACGAACTCACGAACAAGGTGCCGACGCCGAACTCGAAGGGCTTGCGGCTGGGCAACTTCGTGCAGATCCGCAACGTCATCGACGAAGAGCTCGAGGCGGTCTGGGGCGGCAAGAAATCCGCCAAGGAAGCGCTCGACACCGCCGTGAAACGCGGCAACGAACTGCTGGAGAAATTCCAGAAGGCGAACAAATAGGGCTGGAAACCGGCGCCGGCGCGAGGGTGCGCCGGCGCCCTTAAAGGGGGCGTTCTCCAACGATGGAAAAACGCGCGCTTTTCCGCTCGCGCTGGCTGCCGTACGCGCTGGTGCTGCCCCAGATTCTGATTTCCCTGGTGTTCTTCTTCTGGCCGGCGATCCAGGCGCTCTACTGGTCGGTGCTGCTGCAGGATGCGTTCGCGGCCAAGACCCAGTTCGTCTGGTTCGACAATTTCACCGCGCTGTTCAGCGACGACACTTATTTCGCGTCGTTCAAGGTCACCGCGATGTTTTCCGTGCTGGTGGCGGCGATCGGGTTGTCCGTTTCCCTGCTGCTCGCCGTGCTCGCCGACCGCGTGGTGCGCGGCGCGACGCTGTACAAGACATTGCTGATCTGGCCCTACGCGGTGGCGCCCGCAGTCGCCGGCATCCTGTGGCTGTTTCTCCTCTCGCCGGCGATCGGCGTCGGCACCTACGCCTTGCGCCGATTCGGCGTCGACTGGAATTACTACGTCAACGCTGATCAGGCGCTCCTGCTCATCGTGATCGCGGCGATCTGGAAGCAGATCAGCTACAACTTCCTGTTCTTCCTCGCCGGCCTGCAGTCGATCCCGTATTCCCTGGTCGAGGCGGCGGCGATCGACGGCGCCGGGCCTGTGCGGCGGTTCTGGACCATCGTTTTTCCGCTGCTGTCGCCGACCGCCTTCTTCCTGCTCGTGGTGAACATCGTATATGCATTCTTCGACACCTTCGCGATCGTCGATGCGACCACGCAAGGCGGCCCGGCGGGCGCGACGCAAATCCTGGTGTTCAAGGTGTACGAGGACGGCTTCAAGGCTCTTGATCTGGGAGGCTCGGCGGCCCAGTCGGTGGTGCTGATGGTCGTCGTCGTTGCGCTCACGGTGGTCCAGTTCCGCTGGGTCGAGCGCAAGGTGCAGTACTGACCGGCCATGGTCGAGCGGCGCCCCGTCCTTGATGTCGTACGCCACGTGGTGCTGATCGCGGGCATCGCGCTCGTGATGCTGCCGGTTTACGTGGCGCTGGTGGCATCGACGCTCTCGCTCGACCAGATAATGGCGGTGCCGATGCAGCTGTGGCCGGGTTCGCACGGGATCGAGAACTACACGGCGGTGATCG
>DATGGA010000024.1:0-13070 GCA_035308765.1 Burkholderiales bacterium | reverse complement strand
AAAGCAGATCCCTCGCTTCGCTCGTGATGACAATCTTCCAATCGCGGCAATCCTCGGCGGCCGCACAAACGGCGAGTTTTCTCGGTCGCCCTCTCGAAATGCGAAAAATGTGAAAACTGGAAACTCGACCCTTGAAACTCGAAACTCGAAACTCGAAACTCGAAACTTTCTTTCCTGTGATCCGCTCACAACCCCCGGCGACACCCATCACAGCGTCCTGTTCGGCCCGCCTGTCATGCTGAGGGGTCGCCGTTCGCTATTCGCCTTTCGCCAGAATGTTCTCTGGGCGCTCTGGCGAATAGTGAACAGCGAACAGCGAAAACCCGAGGTCCACGCATGCCGGCCATCTTCGACCAATTCAAGCTCCGCGCCGAGGCGGTCAGCGCCGAAGTCCACCGCTTCCCGCACACTGCGGCCGCGCTGCAGTTCATCCTCGACTACCTGCTCGCGGCTGGCATCAGCAACGAACCCGGCTCGGGCGCCGTCTGGGCCGACTGCCCTTTTCTTCGCGTGCTCAATAAAGCGCAGCTCGCGCAACGCCTGCCCGGGCTCAGCTTCGAGGTCACGCGCGAAAGCGCTGCCGCCGCTAAAGTCGGCATCAGCCAGCTCGACTGGGCGATGGCCTCGACCGGCTCGCTGGTGCAGGATGCCGCGCCCGTCGAGCGCCGCCTGGCCTCCACGCTGCCCAACATCCATATCGCCATCGTCGAGACCAGCCGCCTGCTCCCCGACATGCCTGCGGTCTTCAGCGAGATCCGCCCCGAGCAGAGCAACTACATTTCGTTCATCACCGGGCCCAGCCGCACCGCCGACATCGAGCGCGTGCTCACCATCGGCGTGCATGGCCCCGAAAAACTCATCATCGTCTTCGTCGACGACATCGCGGGGGTGAACTGATGCGCAAGCAATTTCGCGACTCCATTAACACCGCGCTCAACAACCCGAACCTCACCGGCGCGCTGGGCCGCTTCTCCGAGGCCTATCGCGTGAGCCGCGAAAAGGCGTACGAAGGCATCGACTTCGAGGCCGTGCGCACGCAGATCGCCGAGCGCAAGGGCTACGCCGCTTCGCATCTCGACGAGCTCGCCGAGCGCTTCACCGCGAAGATCGAAGCGCGCGGCGCCAAGGTCTTCCGCACCGACGATCCGGCCAAAGTCCGCGAATACATCCTCAACCTCGCGCGGCAGAACGGCGTGAAGACCATCGTGAAGTCGAAGTCGATGGCGTCGGAGGAAATTCACCTCAACCAGCATCTGGAAGGCGCCGGCATCGAGGTGCGCGAAACCGATCTCGGCGAGTGGATCATCCAGCTCGCGGGCCAGACGCCCTCGCACATGGTCATGCCCGCCATTCACATGACCAAGGAAGAGGTCGCCGACGTCTTCAGCGATAAAGTTGAGCAGGGTCAGGCGCCCGACATTCCGAAGCTGGTGAAGTTCGCGCGCGGCAAGCTGCGCGATAAATTCCTCAGCGCCGGGATGGGCATCACCGGCGCAAACATCGCGGTCGCCGAAACCGGGACGCTGGTCATCATCACCAACGAGGGCAACGCGCGCCTGGTGACCACGCTGCCCAAAATTCATGTCGCTATCGTCGGCATCGAGAAGCTGATGTCCGACTTCGCCGACGTCGTGCCTGTGCTTACCGCGCTGCCGCGCAGCGCCACCGCGCAACTGCTCACCAGCTACGTCACGATGATCAGCGGCCCGGTGCCCAACACCGACGGCACGCCCAAGCAGCTGCACGTCATCCTGATGGACAGCCGCCGCACCGAGATGTCGCGCGATCCGAAATTCAAGCAGGCGCTGCAATGCATCCGCTGCGCGTCTTGTCTGAACGTCTGCCCCGTCTTTCGACTGGTCGGCGGCCACGTCTTCGGCAAGGTCTACACCGGCGGTATCGGAACGATCCTCACCGCGTGGTTCGACGCGCTGAAGGCTTCCGACGAAATCCAGAGTCTGTGCATCCAGTGCGGCAACTGCACGCAGGTCTGCCCCGGCAAGATCGATATTCCCGGTCTGATTCTGGAACTGCGCCGCCGCCTCGCGGTCGAGAAAGGCCAGCCGCTGGCGCAGAAGGCCATCTTCTCGGTGGTGAACAACCGCCGCCTGTTCCACTCGATGTTGCGCAACGCGTCGCTGGCGCAGAAGCCGCTGAAGAAGGACGGCTTCATCCGCCACCTGCCATTCTTCCTCTCCGACATGACGGAGTTCCGCAGCCTGCCCGCCATCGCTGACGTGCCCCTGCGCGACAAATTCGCGAGAATCGACCAGCAGATTGCTCCGGGCAGAGCGAAGCTTCGCGTCAAGGCTGCAATTTCTGGAGTTCCGTCGACTGCTTCGCAGTCGACGGAACTCCAACCCCCGGCAGAACGCTGCGACGCGGGCCTGAAGACCCGCTCTACGCAGCCGACGGAGATACCCACGACCGCCATCGGCGCGAACGCCTCGTCTAAGTGCGCCGCCCCCACCGAGAAGGCCGCCTTCTACTCCGGCTGCCTCATCGACTTCGCTTACCCCGAGATGGGCGAGTCGGTCGTCAAGATCCTGAACAAGGCCGGCATCGAGGTCACCTTCCCCCAAGGCCAGACCTGTTGCGGCGCGCCTGCACGCTTTAGCGGCGCCTACGAGGTCGCCGCGCAGAACGCGAAAGACAACATCGATGCGCTGCTGTCCGAAGATGTCCAGTACGTCGTCTCGGCCTGCCCCACCTGCACGGTCGCGCTGAAGCACGATTTCATCGCGACCTTCGAAAACCTCGGCGACACCGGCGGGCTGCCACGCGCGCGAGAGCTGGCGACGAAGGTCATCGACTTCTCCACGCTCGTGAAAAAGCTGGTCGACGAGGGCCGGCTGACCTTCAAGCAGGGTCGGCAGCTCGGCCAGGTGACCTATCACGATTCCTGCCACCTGAAGCGCACCCTCGACGTCTCCGAACAGCCACGCGAGTTGCTGACCAAAGCCGGCTACCAGATCGCGGAGATGTACGAGGCCGATATGTGTTGCGGCATGGGCGGCTCTTACTCGATGAAGCTGCCCGAGATCTCGGCGCCCATCCTCCAGCGCAAGCTGAAGAACATCAAGGACACAGGCGCACCGCTGGTGGTCATGGATTGTCCCGGCTGCGTGATGCAAATTCGCGGCGGGTTGGACAAAGACGGCGCGCCGATCAAGGTAGAGCACACCGCGCAGCGCCTGGCGGAGGAGTTGGAGTAGCTAACCGGACGAGCAGTCCGCTTCAGCGGCGGCAGGGGCTGAAGCCCAATGATTACTTACCTATTCGGCACGGCTGAAGCCGTGCCCTAAGATTTGGGCATTTTTCGGCACGACTAAACTCGTGCCCTTTTACAAAGCGTTCGTGAAATGGCTCAACATACAAAAGCATTCGTGAGATGGCTTTCAATTCCCGCAGCCCGGCCTATGCGCTTCTTACCGATGTTGGGAGTAAAGCCGGACGCCTCGTCCAAGCCGGGCGCCCCATTCAGTTGAATCTCCAGTTCCAGCGCAGCAAGCCCGGCCCTACTGTCCGAGCTCCGCCACCTTCTTCTGCGCCAGCGGACGCGCGAACGCGTTGGTCGGATTGTGCATGTTCACCGTCAGGATCTTCTTGTAGTACTCCAGCGCCTGCGCCTTGTCGCCCGCCTTCTCGTAGGCCTGCGCCAACAGGCTCATCACAAACACGTCCTTCTGGTCGGAGCTCTGCAGATCGGCGATCGCGCCCTTATAGTTGCCGGCATACAGCGCGACATATCCTGACAGATATGGATAGAAGCGCATCTGGTCGGGATTTTCATTCTTGGCGAGGATCGCCTTCGCCGTCGCCAAGTGCTGCTGCGCTTTCTCGATCTGCCCCTTGCGCGCCGCAATGCGCGCCAGCGCCGCCTCCCAGCGAAACTCCCACAAGTTTTTCTCCCCCGGCGTGATGTTGGGATTCTTCAGCGCGGTCAGGTGTCCCGTCTGATACCACTGGAAGGCGTTATCGAGATCGCCGCATTCCAGATAAATGCGCGCCAGCTCGTCGGCCGTGTTCGCCGCGTCGGCCAGCTTGTTCCACTTGAATTGCAGGTCAAAGGCGCGGCGCTCGTACTCGGCGGCCTTATCGGTGTTGCACTGGAAGGCGTACGACACGGCCATCACCCGCAGCGGCTGCACCGCCTGCTGATCGGAGACGAGCTCGATGGCGCGCGCCAAGTGCTTGCGTGCGTCCTCGTAGTTGCCCTTCAGGTCCAGCGCCACTCCCAGGTAAAGCTGCGCGTCGTACGAGTCGGGATCGATCTCGACAGCGCGCTCGAACTGCGCCATGGCCTCGTCGCCGTGCCCTTCGGCGCCCAGCTTCTGTCCCTGCTTCACCAGCTCCGCCGCCTGTTCGGACTTCGCTTTCGCAGCCTCCGGCGCAGGATTCTGCGGCCCAGGATTCTGCGGAGCAGCGTTCTGCGCCGGCGCAAACGTGGCCCACATCAACATCGCCAGGATGATGAAAATAACAGGAATTCTGTCGCGCATATCGCCGCCATTATTTCACATTGCGGCGGGATGATTGTCGCCGGCGCGGCGTTCTGCACTAGAATTGGGCGCCCGTTTCGCCATTCGCTATTCGCCATTCGCCAGAAGGTCCCCTGGACGGCACGGTGCACGGTGCGCCACGTTCACCCATACACGGTGCCCATACACGCTGACCCACGTTCGCCCATCTTTTGTGCTAGCGCGGGCCCAGCTTATTGCGCCCCGACATCGCTTGCCGCTCCTCGCCCATCGCCACACCGTTTCCGGGCAGGTTCTGGCTAATAGCGAATAGCGAACAGCGAAAGGCGAAAAAGCGATTTCCCCCTTGCCCCACTCGCATTCCCTTGTTTCACCGCCCCTGGCCTGATACAACTGCCAAGCATCCACTTCATTCCCGCCATGCAGGAGGCTTCATGAAGGATTCGCCCGCCAACGAGCTGTCCCGCCGTCGCATATTGCAGCTGGGAGTCGCCGGAGCCGCCGCGCTCACTGCCGGCGGACTGGAGCTCGCCGTTCCGCCCGCCGCCGTGGCTCAGGACATCCCGACCACTGCCGACGCCGCGCTCGCCGAACTGGTCGCCGGCAACAAGCGCTACACCCAGAACAATCTCACTTCGCAGCAGCATGACCTCGACATCCTCAAGCAGCACACCGCCGAGAAGCAGGAGCCCTTCGCCGCCGTCTTGTCGTGCGCCGACTCGCGCGTGCCGGTCGAGCTGGTCTTCGATCAGAGCATCGGCCACATCTTTGTCACCCGCGTCGCCGGCAACATCGTCACTCCCGAGATCATCGGCAGCCTGGAATACGGCGCGGCCGTGTTGGGGACGAAGGTCATTCTGGTGATGGGTCACGCCGGTTGCGGCGCCGTCAAAGCCACCATCCAGGGCAAGGCCGTTCCCGGTCAGATCAGCTCGCTCTTCCCGCACATTCAGCCCGCCGTCGATCAGGCCGGCAAGGACCTGGAAGCGGCCACGAAGGCCAACGCGAAAAACCAGGCCATGCTGCTGAGCAAGGCCTCGACCGTCATCTCCGAGATGGTGGACAGCGGCAAAATCAAGGTGGTCGCCGGATACTACGACCTGGCCAGCGGCGTGGTCACAATGCTGTAGCGGCATTGGGGGACGCCGGACAGCGGCAGAGGGTAAGCGC
Source organism: Burkholderiales bacterium (assembly GCA_035308765.1). Classification (GTDB taxonomy): domain Bacteria; phylum Pseudomonadota; class Gammaproteobacteria; order Burkholderiales; family SG8-39; genus RBG-16-66-20. The sequence goes on along the minus strand of DATGGA010000024.1, from coordinate 7,419 downwards.
GTTTCGAGACTGCGCAATAATAGCTTCTTATCCGGGCACGGCTGCAGCTATGTCCTGACAGGGCGAGCCTTGAAACGCGTCCCCACAGCTGACAACTGACTACTGGCCACTGAACACTGGCCGCCGGCCACTGCCCTTGGACAACGCACTCCGCATCTACGCCTGGTTCCTGCTGATCGTGACCGCGCTACCCGCGATCGCGCGACTGGTGAGGCCGCGCGAGCTGGCGCGCATCGTGCTCGCGCGTTACGAAAATCCCAAGCGCCGCAAGCGCGCCTTCCTCGGCGGCAGCATCTATCTCGCGCTTTCGGCGATTGCCATCGTCTTCATCTTGCACGAACACATGCGGCACGAGCGTTGGCTCATCATGGCGGTGCTGGTGGGCATGGTTTCGTCGCTGGAGTTCGTGCTCAACAGCCGCGCCCTCGAGGAAGAAACCCTGGCGCGCCAGAACCGCATGTTCGGCGGCGCCTACACCGCACTCGCCATCGCAACCATTCTGCTAATCTTCACCCGATGACCCGCCGCCGCTGGATTGCCGACGAATACTCGCGCGATCGCGCCGCCCTGGTTGGAGAGCACGCCGCGCACTTGTCGCGTACCCTGCGGGCGCGCGTCGGACAGCAGTTCGAGGTCGCCTGCGGCGACGCGCTACGGCAGGGCACCATAACGTCTGTGACCGACGATTGCGTAGAGTTTGCGTTAGGCGAGGAACTTCCGGCCGGCCAGACGGTTCCCATCACGCTGCTGCTCGCTGTCTTCAAGTTCGATCGCATGGAGTGGGCGATCGAGAAGTGTACCGAGCTGAACGTGACGACGATCGTGCCGGTCGTCGCGCGCCGCACCGAGAAGCACTTGGCGCAAGCCGCAGCGAGCCGCGCTGAGCGCTGGCGCCGCATCGCCCGCGAAGCGTCGGAACAATCCCGCCGCCTCGCCCCGCCCGACATCGCCGCGCCGCTGAAGCTGAGCGAAGCTGTTGCCAATATCCGCAGCGTGGATGCACACATAACAAGTAGCTCTCTTGAAGAAAACTCTCGTGGCACATCGCACGACTTTGCAAGCCCAACGGATGCGCGCAGCGGCGTTGATGCACCAGAACGACACGGCTCTCGCGAGGAATTCATCCAGAGCGGATCGCCCGTGCTGACAAGCTCAACCGAGCCGCGCAGCGGCGGCTGCGATGGTAGCCCAGGGCGCAAGCCCCGGGTAGACGCCCCCTCCAACCGGTTGAGTCCCGTAGGGAGGGCACAAGCCGGCGCCGAGGATTTCATCCCCGGCCGACCGGCACTCCGCATCGTCCTCGCCGAAAACGAACGCACCCTCATGCTCACCGACATCTTGCGCTCGAACCAGCCGCACTCGTTCACCCTCGCCATCGGCCCCGAAGGCGGCTGGACCCCGGACGAACTCCAACTCTTCACCGACGCGCAATTCCTCTCCTGTTCGCTGGGCGAAACCATCCTCCGCGCCGAAACCGCCGCTATAGCCGCCCTAGCGATCGCGCGGGCGGAGCTGTAGGGCAATTACATTCTCCGGGTGCCCCAGGTCTGGCGATTTTCAAGACCTGGGTGCCTGTCACCCGGGTCCCGAATCCCGTGAGACCCGGGGCACCCGTCCTCTGTTACCCGCCAATTGTCTGGTTTTTCCACATCCCGCGGCTTGCCTCATCCCATATAATTACTAGGTTTCGCCTTTTATTCGTGCAGCGCCAACCCATGCCCCTCAACGGCCATCACGACTTCATCCCCACCGACGACCAGCGCCGCGCCATCGAGCACATTCAAGGCCCCATGCTGGTCGTCGCCGGCGCGGGCACGGGCAAGACGACGGTGCTGGCGCGCCGCATCGCGCACCTCATACAGACCGAGGCCGCGCGCCCCGACGAAATCCTGGCCGTCACCTACACCCGCAACTCCGCCGCCGACCTCATACAGCGCGTCGCCGCCATCCTCTACCCGAAGCGGCAGCCGTCGCTCTATCCGGAGATGGACGGCCCCAGCGCCGCGCGCCGCCTGATGAAGAGCGGCCTGCGCGCGCACACCTTTCACGGCTACTGCTACAAGCTGCTGCGCGATGCAGGCGCTACCTTCCAGTTGCTCGACGACAAAGACCTGTTCATCTTCCTGCGCCGCCGCATCGGCGAGATGAAGCTGGAGCACTACATCAAGGCCGCCGCGCCGGGAAAATTTCTTGAAGACCTGCTGAAGTTTTTCAGCAGCTGCCACGACGAGCTGCGCACGCCCGCCGACTACGAGGCCTACGTCGCGCGACTGGAACGCCGCGAGCTGCCGCTGCCGCGCATGGCCCGTCGCAAGGACGCCGACGTCATGCCCGACGACGAGGTGCTGGCGCGCTGCCGCGAAGTGGCGCGCGCCTTCCGTTATGCCGAAGACCGGCTGCAGACCGAAGGCCTCGGGACCTTCGGTCACATCATGACGCGCGCCGTCGATCTGCTGGCGCGCCGCAAGTCGGTGCTGGAGCGCGAGCAGCGCCGCGCCCGCTTCATCCTCATCGACGAGTTCCAGGACTCGAACGTCGCGCAGATCAAACTGGCCAGCCTGTTGGCCGGCGCTGACGCCAACGTCTTCGCCGTCGGGGATCCCGACCAGGCCATCTACCAGTTTCGCGGCGCCACCAGCGGCGCCTTCGACCACTTCCTCGAGACCTTTGGAGGCGAGCGCGTTGCGCGCGTCACCATGTCGGCGAACCGCCGCTCCACGCCGCCCATCCTGCGCTGCGCCGCGCAAGCCATCCAGGCGAATCCCGAGATCGTGCGTGCCGATCGCGGCTGGAAGCGCGAGCCGCTGAGCTGCGACCGTCTGCAACGCGAGCCCGCGCTCGCCGAAGCGCTGCCCGTACAGGCCATCGTCCACACCAGCCCCGAGCACGAAGCCGTTTTCATCGCCGACTCCATCCAGACCATGCAGCGCGAGATCGCGGGGCTCGAGCTGAAGCAGATTGCGGTGCTCTATCGCAGCCACTACCAGCGCGAGGAAGTCGTCGCCGAGCTGACCCGTCGCGGCATTCCGGTGCGGGTCAAGGGCGCCGACCTGTTTCACACCCCCGAGCTGCGCGATGCCATGGCAGCGCTGCGCATCCTCGATTCGTCTCATCCCGTCGCGCTCTTTCGTGTCGCCGCGCTGGAGAAATTTCATGTCGATGGCGAGCGCTTCCGCGCCGAGCTCGCGCTTTGCGGAGAGGGTATGAACGCCGAGGCGGCGCTCGCGAACGTTCCCGGCGGTGACGAGGTGGTCGCGGCGATCCGCAGCGCGCGCGATGAGGTCCTCGAGGCCGGCAACGCGCTGCTGCCGGCGCTCGACGTTGCGCAACGCGACTTCGCGCTGCCCGACTCGATGCCGCTGCGCCGCCTGCGCGACTTCGCCGAACGCTGGTGCGAGAAGCCGAAGCAGATCCGCGGCGACGGCACGCTGCACGAGTTTTTGGAATACGTCTGCACGTACTGCACGGAGGCGGGCGGCGCGCTGGTCGAAGAAGGTGATGAGGACGATCCCGTCGCCGCGCTCGAACCCGCCGACCTCAGCGATACTCCCGCACCCGACGCCGTGCAGTTAATGACGGTGCACGCCGCCAAGGGGCTGGAGTTCCGTCGCGTCTTCGTCATCTGCGTCGCGTCGACGACCAAATTTCCCGCGTCGTACAAGGAGTCGCTCGTCGAGTTTCCGCCGCAACTGCGCAGTCGAGGTGACGCCCTCGACGCCGATCCCAAAACGCGGCATGAGCAGGAAGAGCGCCGTCTGTTCTACGTCGCGATGACGCGCGCCATGGACGAGCTCTACCTGTGCGGCAAGGCGGGACGCGACAAGGGCCAGCCCGCGCCGCCGACAAAATATATGCGCGAGCTGGTGTACGCCGCGGCGCCGTTGCGCGGCGCAGTTCTCTGCCGTCTGCTGCCGGCGCCGCCGATCGCGCAACTGCACGCCGCCGCTGCCGCTTCGCCACTCACCGTCTCGCACTGGACGCAGTTGCCTCCACGCGACGATGCCCGCCTGCTCGATCTGAGCGCCAGCGCGATGGACACGTACCAAAGCTGTCCGCTGCAGTACAAGCTACGTTACGACTGGCGGCTGCCAGAGGAAGCGACTGCAGCACTGCAATACGGCAACGCCATGCATCTCGCGCTGAAGGCTTACTTCGATGGCGTGCGCGCCCGCCGGCCGCCGGATGCGGAGACGGTGGTCGCCTGCTTCCGCGACGAGTTCGCCAAGGCCAGTATCCCCGAGCCGCTGCAGCGCCAGATGTATGAATGCAACGGGCGCGAGCAGTTGCTCGCATTTCTTCAGTCGGAGCTGGCACGGCCGGCGGGGGAAATTGTGGAAACCGAGAAGCGCTTTTCCGTCGAGATCGGCGGCGCGCGCGTGCGCGGGCGATTCGATCGGGTTGACGCGCTCGACGACCGCACGGTTGCGGTGGTGGACTACAAGACGGGACGCGCAAAAACTCAGGAGGACGCCGACGATAGCCTGCAGCTCTCGATCTATGCGCTGGCGGCTCGCCAACTGGGGCACACTCCTTCGGCGCTGGTGTTCGTGAATCTGTCCAACAACACCGCCCTCGAGTCGCAGCGTTCCGAAAAGCAGCTGCAAGAGGCTGAGGCGCTGGTGCAGGAGATTGCGGCGAAGATTGCCGCCGGAGAGTTCGAGCCGAAGCCGAGCGGCGCGTGCTGGCGCTGCTCGTATCACAGCATTTGCCCGGCGAAGGAGGAGCCGCTGCCGCGTCCAGCGCGACATGCGGTCAGCGTGAATTGATAGGAACGTGCCTCCGGTAGAGCGGGCCGTCAGGCCCGCGTCAGCAGAAAGAATAGAAATGCAGGGGGCGCTGAGATCGAAGACCACAGCGCCCCCATTTTTGTAGCCAGCACCAACGATGCAGGCCTGAGGGTCCGCGCTACCAAAAACCAAAGGGGACGCTTGCGCGTCCCCTTTGGATACGGATCGAAGGTCCAGGTTAGTGCTTCTTGGACTTCTTCGCAGCCTTCTTCGTTGCCTTTTTCTTGGTTGCCATTGTTTCTATTCTCCCTTTTCCATTTTCATGGAAGCATTGCGACGTTAAAACATCGCAATTTGATCTTTGTATAGAGTCAACGAAAAAAATAGTCAAGCAAAAAAACGCGCATGAGCGTGCGCGATTGGGCAACGACGCGGCGCGCCCATCGCAATCGTCTCACTCCCGGCAGCGTGAGAGCGTTGCTCGTCGCGCTTCGGCGCTGCGCACGCATGCCTTCGCACCCGCATGAATACTGGCGAAATTGCATCGCCGCAAAATCGATGAGAGAAAAGAGGTCGGGAAAAATGTTTCGCGCGAGAACAGAATGCATCGATTGCATCGCCGGAGGGTAGTAAAAAAAAATTTTGCGAGCTGCGGCGCAAAACTCAATTTTCTGTTCCCCTCAACGCAACATGCGCAGCACCGCGCCGCTCAATCCGTCGTGCCAGGCGTGCGCAATCATCCCCGGACGCAGGCTCTTTCGCCACCACGCCAGCAGTCCGAACATCAATCCGTAAAGCGCGATCAGCACCATGCGCGCCGCACCCTCATAACCGTGCGAAGCGCCGAAGACGATGGCGGAGAGCACCACGCCGGCCAGCATCGAATTCGCGATGGCCGCAAACTGCCGCTGCAGGTATCCGCGAAAGATGATCTCTTCGCAGAAGCCGGCGGTCGCGCTGGTGCAGAACCACACCGCCAGCTCCAGCCGGCTGCCGGGCGCGAGAAAGCCGAGCGACTTGCGCATGGCTTCGAACTTCCCGCCCTGGTCGAGGTGCATCAGCTTCGCCGCCGCACCCAGCACTACCAGCGCGCAGCCCCAGAACGCGGCGGCGTAGACGAAGTCGAGAAGCACCTCTTCCAGGTTCGACCAGCGCCCGCCGATCAGTTCGCGCAGCCCGATGCGCTTACGCGTGCCCAGCCAGATGATGCCCACCAGGAACCACTCCCACACCATGGTCGCGATGTACTCGGGCAGCTTGCTGCCGCGGGACTCGGCCAGCGGATGCCCGCCCACCATGCCGCCCAGCGAAGCCAGCAATAGCAGCACAATCAGGATCAGCGTGTGCCACCACGGCGCCAGCAGGCGTTTCCGTTGTGGAACGATCTGCGGCTCGATGGGGATTTGCGCGTCGGAGGACAAGGCAAGCTCATCTTATAATGTTCGGTCGATTAAGCCTTGAGCCCTGGGCCGCGAGCCATGAAGTTGGACTGGGATGCGGATGGTGAGTTTTCACCGTTCTCGCATAGCCCATCGTTATCTCGCTCATGATGCACTTGCGGCCCGTAGCTCGCGGCCAGCGGCCTCAGAAGGAGTTACTCATGCCATCCGAAGATGTCGTCATCGTATCCGCTGTGCGCACGCCCATCGGAAAATTTCAGGGCTCGCTGTCGGACCTCACCGCGCCGCAGTTGGGTGCCATCGCCGTACGCGAGGCCGTACGCCGCGCCGGCATCGATCCCAACACCGTCGACGAGTGCATCATGGGCAACGTGGTGCAAGCCGGGCTGGGACAGAATCCCGCGCGCCAGGCGGCCCTCAAAGGCGGGCTCAGCGATCGCGTGGCCGCCATGACCATCAACAAGGTTTGCGGTTCGGGATTGAAATCAGTCGCGCTGGCGCAGCAGGCAATCGCCACCGGCAACTCGGAGATCGTCGTCGCCGGCGGCATGGAGAGCATGACCAACGCGCCTTACATGCTGATGAATGCGCGCAAGGGCTTTCGGCTGGGCGACCAGAAGGTGGTCGACTCGATGGTGCACGACGGCCTGTGGGACGTCTACAACGACTACCACATGGGCACCACCGGCGAGAATGTCGCCGACAAGTATCACATCACGCGCGAGGAGCAGGACCAGTACGCGCTCAACTCGCATCGCAAGGCGATCTCGGCGATCAAGGAGTGCCGCATCAAGGACCAGATCGTGCCGGTCGAGCTACCCGCGAAGAAGAAGGGCGCGCCGCCGGTCATGTTCAGCATCGACGAGTCGCCGCGCGAGGACACCACCGCCGAGGCGCTGAGCGCGCTGAAGCCGGCCTTCAAGAAAGACGGCACAGTCACCGCCGGCAACGCGCCCGGCGTGAATGACGGCGCCGCTGCGCTGGTGGCAATGCCGGCGCGCAAAGCCAAAGAGCTCGGACTGAAGCCAATGGCGCGCATCGTGGCGCAGGCCACCAGCGGCCTGGCGCCCGAGTGGGTGATGATGACGCCGGTCGAAACCGTGCGCCAGCTGTGGAAGAAGACCGGCTGGAAGAATGAAGAGGTCGACCTCTACGAGATCAACGAGGCGTTTGCCGTGGCGGCGATCGCGGTCACGCGCGAGCTCGGCCTCGACCTGAGCAAGGTGAACGTGAACGGCGGGGCGGTGGCCTACGGACATCCCATCGGCGCAACCGGCGCGCGTATCCTCACC
>DATGGA010000023.1:0-43953 GCA_035308765.1 Burkholderiales bacterium | reverse complement strand
AGGACGCGGCCACCGCGCCGCTGTGCGAAGTGAAGCCCGGCAGCGTCGCGGCGCGCGGCAGCCTGGAAGGCCTCGAATGCCGCTGGCAGGACATCCCGAGCCGCCACGGCGAGACCGTGAGCCTGATGGTGCGCGCTCTGGATCCTGATTCCGGCAAGGCTTCCCTGCTCTATCGCGAGGTGATCGCCAAGGTGCGCGAGATCTACGGCAGCGACGAGGCGAGCCATCCGCTCACCCCGCCCATCATCACGCTGACGCCCGCGCTCGGCGCCCGCCAGCTCGGCAACGAGGTCGGGGTACGCGCTGCCGATCGCGGTCCGTTCGGCAAGTGGCTGTACCTGATGCGGGTGCGCTGGTTCGTGGTGCTGGGCTGGTTCCTGATGAAGTTCGGCCTGAAGACCGAATTCACCGACTGGAGCCGATACAAGGACACGTTGCTGAAGAACTCCGACGTGCGCAAATTCAACGACATCTATCGCCAGATCCTGGCTGGCAACACCCGGCAGCGCGAAGCGCTGGACGCCTGGCTGGCGGAGCGCTACGCGAGGCGCGAACTGGTCTACGGCCTGCACGTCACCGACCGCGCGCACATGACCTGCCTCGTATTCAACTACTCGGGCAAGCACCTGCACTTCATCGACGGCGCCGACGGCGGCCTGTTTCTCGCAGCGAAAGCCTTCAAGGAAAGGGCCGCCAAGCTGATTTAAGATGGCGGCAAAGGAGATTTCCATGCGCCATCCCGACCTGTCCAAATTCGTCGAACCCGACCGCGTCCGCAAGGAGGTCTACACCGACGCCGAGATATTCGAGCGCGAGATGGAGCGCATCCACGAGACGGCGTGGATCTATTGCGGCCACGAGTCGCAGGTGCCGAAGACGGGCGACTACTACACGGTGCAGATCGGCCGCCAGCCCATGATCATGGTGCGCGGCAAGAACGGCAAGGTGAACGTTCTCTACAACCGCTGCCCGCACCGCGGCAACATGCTGTGCGGCGACAGGAAGGGCAACACCGGCGGGCAGTTCCGCTGCTCCTACCACGCCTGGACCTTCCAGCTCGACGGCAAGCTCAAGAACATCCCGATGAAGGCGGCCTACGAGGGCACGCGTTACGGCAAGGACAATCCGGACTGCAGCGTGAAGAAGGCGGCGCGCGTGCAGAACTACCGCGGCTTCGTCTTCGCCAGCCTCGCCGCGGACGGGCCGACGCTCAAGGAATTCCTCGGCAAGTCCATCGTCGCCTTCGACGACATGTGCGACCGCGCGCCCGAAGGCGAGGTCGAGGTGGTGCCGAACTGCTTCCGCGTGATCCAGCATTCAAACTGGAAGCTGTTCCTCGAGAACCAGCTGGACGCACTGCATCCGTCGGTCGTGCACCAGTCCACCGGCCGCGCCGCGCACGAAGTCGAGAAGGTGCTCGCGAAAAAGGCCAAGGGCGGCGCCGCGCCGCTGTCGTACCACATGCTGTCGGCGTTCGCGACCGTGACCATCGACAAATGGGACGACTTCCAGACCATCAACTACCCCTACGGCCACTGCATCCTCACCGGCTACATGGGCCTGCGGCCGCAGGACCCGGACACGCTTGCCTACGACAAGGTGATGATCAAGGCCTACGGCAGGAAGCGCTTCGAGGAGATCGTCGGCGTCAACATCCACCATGTTCTCGTATACCCGGGCCTCTCGGTGCAGTCGCCGCTGCAGCAGCTGCGCGCGGTTCGGCCGCTGGGCGTGGACCGCACGCTGACCGAGATCTGGCACTTCCGCCTCAAGGGAGCGCCGGAGGCAATCTACCGCCGCTCGCTCGCCTACTACAACTTGGTGAATTCCCCGGCGACGCTGATCAACGCCGACGACCTGGAGAACTTCTGGAAATGCCACCAGGGCCTCGCCTCGGACGGCGGCGACTGGGTGAGCCTCGCGCGACACCACGGCCGCGACATCGAGAGGAACGGCGGCGTCGAGTCCGGCCCGAAGATGGGCACTTCGGAAGCGCCGATGCGCAATCAGATGAAGGCCTGGGCACAGTACATGGGGGCGCGGTGAAGCAGCTTGAAATCCAGCACGGGGTCGAGCAGTTCCTCTACCGGCAGGCGGAATTTCTCGACAGCAAGCAGTGGCAGAAATGGGTCGACCTGTTCGCGCCCGAGGGCATCTACTGGATGCCGCCGGACGCGAGCTACCAGACCTGGGACGGCCAGCCCTCGATCTTCGCCGAGGACAAGAACCTTATGACGGTGCGCATGCTGCGCGTGCTGCACCCGGACGCCTGGTCGCAGCGGCCGTTGTGGGAGACTAACCATATTGTTTCAAATGTTTCTTTGAAAAAAATCTCTAAAAACGGGGACGTGGAAGTCCACTCCCGTTTCCACATGATGGAACTGCGGCGCGACGACGTCAGGCACTTCGCCGGTTCTTACTTTCATGTTTTAAAAAAATCCAGGCAAGGTTACAGAATCAAACTGCAGCGCGTCGACATGACCAACGCGCAAGCCGCCTACGACTACGTGCTGCAGGTCTGGGTCTAACGACGGTTGACTGCGCGTGCCTTGAAGAAGGTGTAGCAGAACACACCGTCCGCTTCCGCGGTCCGGTACAGGTCGGCGATGCCCCGGTCGAAGTCGGCTTCGCTCATGAGCTCCGCTTCGATGGCCGATTTACGCACGCCCTCGATCATCGCGGTAAACGTCTTTTTCGTGAATCCCTCGACCAGCCCGGGCTTGCTGGCGTCGGCGTAGACCATGCGCGGTGAGACATGGATCGCGCCAAATCCGGCCTCCGTAAGCAACGGGTATAATGCGCGCCCTATCAAGGCGTTTCCGCTCGCCCTCGCCTGCAATTCCACCAGGCAGCCAATAGCCCGGCTCGCATATTCGCTTTGCGGATGGAAGTACGTGGAGCCGTGATCGCCTTCAATAACCGTAACGGTGCCGCCGGGCTTCACGACGCCTTTCAGCGCTCTCAGCGCCTCTACCGGTTGGGCCAGATGCTCGAGGACGAAGCACACGAAGGCGTGGTCGAACGATGCCCGCGGAAACGGCAGTCGGAAGATGTCCGCCCGCCGCAGCGTCACGTTGCGGATGCCCGCGGCCTGAACGGCCGTGCTCGCTTCGGCGATAGATGCTGCAGATACGTCTATGGAAGTAATCAGCGCCTTCGGACTGTTGGCCGCCAGGGTGACCGTCTGCGCGCCGACGCCGCATCCGACCTCCAGGACGCTGTTGCCTTCCGGATAGCTCGTATCCGAATGCAGCAGGTCCACGAGCGTGGATGCCTGATCCTGCAGCCGCTGGTTTTCTTTCGCGTCGTAGCCATGCACGTACGCACCGGTCATTGATTCACCGTGTCGGATCGGATTCCGACGGATGATATGCTTTCCGGATGATTTTCAGAATCACGTGCGCGATCCTGGCGGCCGCGCTTTCGCTGTCTGCGGCCGCGCAGACGTTTCCCTCCAGGCCGATACACATCATCGTCGTCTACCCGCCTGGCGGCACCAGCGATGCGGTAACGAGATTGCTGGCCGACAAGATCTCGTCCGCGCTCGGCCAGCCGGTGCTGGTGGAGAACCGCGGCGGCGCCGGAGGCGCGCTCGGCATGGACGCGATGGCGAAGTCCGCGCCCGACGGCTACACGCTCGCGTTCTCGGCGATCAGCCCGCTCACGCTGTTGCCGCACGTCGGCAAGGTACCCTACGACCCGATCAAGGACGTTGCGGCCGTCGCGAGCGTAATGTATTCGCCGGTCTACCTGCTTGGCACGCCCGCATTCACCGGCAAGGACTTCGCTGACGTCGTCTCGCAGGCAAAGGCCAAGCCCGGCGCGCTGCGCGTCGGCACCTCGGGCATCGCAACGCTCGGCCACCTGATGGTGGAGCAACTCAGGATCGCGGGACTGGATCTGACCCATGTGCCCTACCGTGGTGGCGGCCAGGTGATCACAGACGCGGCGGGTGGCCAGTTCGAGCTCTTCACCGCCAACCCCAGTCCCGGTGTCAACGCCATGCTGCAGCAGGGCAAATTCCGCGTTCTCGCGGTGGCGGCGCCCAGGCGCCTGGCGGCCCTGCCGTCGGTACCGACCATGACCGAGCTCGGCTACCCGGATTCGAACTACACCTCGCACTTCGGCCTGTTCGCGCCGGCGAAAACACCTGAAGCAGTGCTCAAGCGTCTGCACGACGAAATCAACGCCGCGCTGGCCATGGCCGAGGTCGCAGACCGGCTGGTGAAGCTGGACAACGTGGTGGCGGCCTCCACGGCCGGGCAGTTCGCGCAGGTAATCAGGCGGGAATACGACGCGAACGCAAAAATCGTGGCGAAAGCCGGGATAAGAAGCGAATGATGCGGATTCTCGTTCTCATGTTTTTTCTCTGTGCAAATGCACATGCACAGCAATTCCCCGCCAGGCCCATCCACCTCGTCGTCGGCTTCACGCCCGGCGGCGGGGTGGATATCAACGCGCGCCTGCTCTCGTCCAGGCTCTCGGAACTGGTCGGCCAGCCGGTGATCGTCGAGAACAAGCCCGGCGCCGGCACCAACATCGCCAACGAATATGTCGCGAAATCCGCGCCCGACGGCTACACCCTCCTGTTCACCAGCCCGGCGATCGCGATCAACATGTCGCTGTACCGGCACCCGCCCTACGATCTGCTGCGCGACTTCACCGGCGTATCGGTGTTCTCCGACAGCACCAACCTCCTGGTGGTGCCGGCGTCGCTGCCCGCGAAATCCGTGCAGGAGCTGATCGCGCTGGCGCGCGACAAGCCCGGCGCGCTCAACTTTTCATCGGCCGGCTCGGGCACCACGCAGCATCTCGCGGGCGAACTGTTCAAGCTGCGCACCGGCATCAATATCGTCCACGTCCCCTACCGGGGAAGCGCGCCCTCGATCACGGCGCTCCTCTCCGGGGAGGTGCAGCTGAGTTTCGTCAACCCGCTCGCCATCGGGTCTCACGTGAAATCCGGGCGCCTGCGTGCGCTCGCGGTCGCGGGCCCCAGGCGCGCGGCGCTCATGCCGGAGGTGCCGACGATGAAGGAAGCCGGCGTCGAGGGCGTGGAAGTACCGCTGTGGTTCGGCATGCTTGCGCCGGCCGCAACTCCGCGCGAAGCGATCGCCATACTGGCGTCGGGCGTTGCGCACGTTGCGCACGATCCGGACATGCGCAAGCGGCTCGCGGAACAAGGCGCGGAGCCGGTCGGCAGCACGCCCGAGGAATTCGCAAGGCTGCTGCGCGAAGAGGTCGCGAAATGGGCCGAGGTGGTGCCGGCCTCGGGCGCGAAGGCGGACTGAAGCCTATTTCAGGGTCTTGTCGAGGAAGCCGGTGATGATCTTCACCAGCTGGTCCTCCTTGCCCTCGAAGAAGTGCTTGGCGCCGGGCACCATGACCTGGCCCGAGCCGGGATGCTGCTTCAGCTGCTTCTCGCGCTCCGGCGCGCCCCACATGGTCACCGTCCAGTCGTTGCTGCCGTAGATGTCCAGCGTCGGAATCTTGATGCGATACATCTCCTCCAGCCCCTGCAGGATGCCGATGAACACCCAGGCCTTCACGGTCGTGTCGTCGGTGCGGATCAGGTACTGGTTGGCCATGGTCGCGCCCAGGCTGTGCGAGACGATAGCGATGTTCTTGTAGCCCTTGCCCTTGAGGAAGTCCACCGCGAGCTGGAAGCGCTCGCGCGCGTCCGGGTAGAGCGGCACGTACAGGCCGAGGATCGCGGTGCTGGGCAGCACTGGCAGCTGGATCGACAGCGTGGCGTAGCCCTCGTCGGCCAGGCGCGTACGCAGCGTGCCGTACAGCTCGAAGTCCGGGCTCCAGCCGCGCCCGTGCGCGATGATGATGGCGCCTTTGGGGCTCTTGTTGTCGATGAACAGGCTGAGGAAGCGGTGGCCGTTCTTCTGCTCCAGCCAGACCGCGTCGCCGACCATGAGGGTCGGCAGGATGTCGTCCGCCCAGCGCTTTTCCTTCGCGTAGTCCTGGGCAAAGCAGCCGGACGACAGGAAAAGAAAAACAAAAAGCCCGCCAAGGCGGGCTTTTTGTCGGAGCGAAAGGCGCTTACGCAAGGCTGAGAGGCATCTTGCGCAGCCGCTTGCCGGTCAGCGCATAGACCGCGTTCGCAACCGTTGGCGAGAGGAGCGCCATCCCGGGCTCGCCGATGCCACCCGGTTTCTCGGTGCTGTTCACGATGTGCATCTCGATCTTCGGCGTCTCCGGCATGCGCAGCAGCTTGTACTGGTGGAAATTGGTCTGCTCGACGCGACCATCCTTCAGGGTGATGTTGCCGTAGAGCGCCGCCGTCAGGCCGAACACGATGTTCGACTCGAGCTGCTGCCGGACGATGTTCGGGTTGACCATGCGGCCCAGGTCCACTGCTACCACGACCCGGTGCACCTTGATCTGCCCGTCCACAACCGATACCTCCGTTACCTGCGACATGTAGGTATCGTAGCCCTCCATGAGCCCGATGCCGCGCGCGTGGCCCTTGGGCAGCGGCTTGCCCCAGCCCGCCTCCTTGGCCGCCAGCTTGAGCACGTTGGCGAAGCGCGGCTGCTTTTCCAGCAGCGACAGCCGGTACTCGTACGGGTCCTTGCCCGCGGCGGCGGCCATCTCGTCGATGAAGGATTCATTGGCGAACACGTTCAGCGCATGCGACACCGACCGCAGGTAGCCGACCCTGAGGCCCGTGTCGTGGATCACCGTGGCGACCGACTGGTTGGGAATGTCGTACGGCACCAGGATGGCTTCGGTCATCAGCGGATCGACCCCGTCCTTCACCAGCGGCGGGAACAGCCGCGAAGTCACCGACGGCGAACTCATCTTGAAGCTGAGCGCGGTCGGTTTGCCGCTCGCGTCCAGTCCGGCCGACATCTGCGTATGGCTGATCGGACGGTAGAAGTCGTGCGTCATGTCGTCTTCGCGCGTCCAGACCAGCTTCACCGGCACGCCGGTGATTTTCGAGATCTCGACCGCCTGCGCCATGTAGTCGCAGTCGATGCGCCGGCCGAAGCCGCCGCCGAGGAACGTGGTCTTGACCGTGATCTGCTCGGGCTTGAGGCCGGTGATCGCCGCCGCCATGCCCAGCGCAAGCTGCTGGAACTGGATCGAGCCGATCAGCAGCGCCGAATCCTTGCGCACGTCGGCGGTGAAATTCATCGGCTCCAGCGGCGAGTGCGACAGGAATGGCATTTCGTAGGTCGCCTCCACCGTCTTGGCGGCGGCCTTCATGCCGTCGGCGACACTGCCCTGCGCCTTGATCGTCGCGCCCGGACTGGACATCGCCGCGGCGAGGCCCGCCGAGATCGATTCCGAGTTGAGTGCCTTCCCCGGACCCTCGTCCCAGGTGATGCTGAGCGTGTCGCGCGCCGTCCTGGCTTGCCACCAGGTGTCGGCCACCACGGCGACGCCGTCGGTGATCTTCACCACGTGTTTCACGCCGGGCATCGACTTCGCCTTGGCGTCGTCCACGCTCACCACCTTGCCACCGATCACCGGGCACTGCGCGAGCGAGGCGTACAGCATGCCGGGAAGTTTGACGTCGATACCATAGATCGTCTTGCCGCGGATCTTGTCGGCAGTGTCCATGCGATGCAGCGGCTTGCCGACGTAGCGGAACTTGGACGGATCCTTGAGAGCCACATCCTTCGGCGGCGTGAGCTTGGAGGCCGCCTCAGCGAGCGAGCCGTAGCTCGCCTTCTTGCCGCCGGGGCCCGTAACCCAGCCGTTGCCGGCTTTTAGGGTGGAAGCATCCACGCCCCACTTCTGCGCCGCGGCGGATACGAGCATCATGCGCGCCTGGGCTCCGGCGATGCGCAGCTTCTCCCAGCCGTCGCGCACCGAAGTCGAGCCGCCGGTGATCTGGCCACCCAGCATGCCGTTGATGTACACCTCTCCCGGCGGGGCGAAATCGACCTTGATCTTGCTCAGATCAACTTCAAGTTCTTCCGCGACCAGGGTCGGCAGGGCCATGACCACGCCCTGGCCCATTTCGGAACGTGCGCAAAGGATGGTGATGCTGTTGTCGCTGCCGACGCGGATCCAGGCGTTGACCGCCGATTCGCTGGCGGCGTAAGCCATGCCGCGGAACGCGTCCGGCAGAGTGACGCCGATTACCAGGCTGCCGCCCACGGCGGCGCTGGACTTCATGAAATTGCGGCGTGCGGGATTCTTGAGCTGGGTCATGATCAGGCTCCCTTCCCGCCGGCGGCCTGATGGATGGCCGCGCGGATGCGTGGATAGGTGCCGCAGCGGCAGATGTTGCCCGCCATGGCGTTGTCGATGTCGGCGTCGGTCGGCTTGGGTTTCTCCGCAAGCAGAGCCGTCGCGGACATGATCTGGCCCGATTGACAGTAGCCGCACTGCGGTACGTCGAGCGAGGCCCAGGCGGCCTGTACTTTCTTGCCGGCTTCCGTCGCCCCGATGCCTTCGATGGTGGTGACCTTCTTGCCGATCGCGGCGGAGAGCGGCGTGCCGCAGGAGCGCACCGGCTTGCCGTCCAGGTGCACGGTGCAGGCGCCGCACAGTTGCGCGCCGCAGCCGAACTTGGTCCCGGTCATGCCGAGAGAATCGCGGATCACCCAGAGCAGCGGCGTATTCGGATCGGCATTGACCTCGCGGGCCTTGCCGTTGATATCGAGACTAGCCATGAATTCCTCCCAGAGTCGAATGACTGCCTTATTATCCGCCTCCTGAAGAAATTTAACCTCTGCAGTGCAGCAATCGGGATTCCGATATATGACATGACAAGAACGCCTGGAATAATTTCCTTTCTGACGCTCGCCTTACTGGCCGGGACAGTGGGAACCGTCCCCGCTTTCGCGCAGGATTTCCCGAATCGCCCGGTACACATCGTGGTGCCCTGGCCGCCCAGCGGCAACGTCGACATCACGGCGCGCACGATCGCGTCGGCGTTCGGCGACGCTCTCGGCCAGCAGGTGATTGTGGATAACCGCGCGGGCGCCGGAGGCAGGATCGGCACCACCGCGGTAGCGAAATCCCCTGCGGACGGCTACACCCTGCTGCTCGGCTCGAGCGGCACCATTACCACTGGTCCGGCGGTGTTCAAGAACCTCTCATACGACCCGATCGCCGATTTCACGCCGATCGGCCCGATCCAGTCCGTCGCCATCGTGCTGACCGCCGCGCCGAAAACGCCAGTGAAGAACTTCGCCGAGTACGCAGCGCTGGCACGCGCGCGCCCCGGGCAGGTAAGCGTGGCCTCGGCGGGCAGCGGTTCCTCCAATCATCTCGCGATCGTGCTGCTGATGCGCCAGGCCAACCTGGAGCTGCTGCACATCCCCTACAAGGGAAGCGGGCCCGCGCTCACCGACCTGCTCGGCAGCCAGGTCGAATCCATGATGGACCAGCTTACCGCCTCGATCGACCACATCCGCGGCGGGCGCCTGAGGGCGCTCGCCGTGACCTCGCTCGCGCGATCGTCGCTGCTGCCCAACGTGCCGACGCTGGACGAGCTCGGCGTCAAGGGCTACGAAGCCAGCACGTTCACCGGCATCTTTGCGCCCGCGGGCACGCCGCCCGCGGTCGTCGAACGGCTGCATGCCGCGCTTCGCAAGGCGATGGCCGTCGAAATCGTGCGCGACAGGTTCCGCTCGATGGGCGTCGACCTGATGGACATGAGCCAACCGGAGTTCGCCGCCTACGTCCGCGCGGATTTCGAAAAATGGCGCCAGATCGCCCGGGAAGGGAACATCAGCATTGAATGAGGGTCTTCCCCCGGATGCTCGATGCTTCCGGTTTCCGCGCGGCGCGCCTGTACCGTTTTGCGAAGGGCTGAACTATTTCGGCTGCTTCACCGTCCTCAGGTAAGGCTTCAGCGTCTTGAACCCCTGCGGATATTTCTTTTTCGCGTCCTCGTCCGACACCGAGGTCGGGATGATGACGTCCTGGCCCGGCTTCCAGTTCACCGGCGTGGCCACGCCGTGCTTGGCGTTCATCTGCAGGGCGTCTAGCAGGCGCAGCACCTCGTCGAAATTGCGGCCGGCGCTCATCGGATAGATCAGCATCGCCTTGATCTTCTTGTCGGGGCCGATGATGAACACCGAGCGGATGGTGGCGTTGTCCGCCGCGGTGCGCTTGCCGCCGCTGGCGTTCGGGTGAATCATGTCGTAGAGCTTCGCCACCATCAGGTCTTCGCCGCCGATCACCGGGTAGTTGACCGCGTGGCCCTGGGTTTCCTTGATGTCGCCCGCCCACTTGCTGTGGTCGCTCACCGGGTCGTTCGACAGGCCGATGATCTTGGTGTTGCGCTTGTCGAACTCGGGCTTGAGCCCGGCCATGTAGCCCAGTTCCGTGGTGCACACCGGGGTGAAATCCTTCGGGTGCGAGAACAGGATCGCCCACTTGTCGCCGATCCAGTCGTGGAATTTTATTTTTCCTTCGGTGGTTTCTGCCGTGAAATCCGGCGCTTCGTCGCCAATGCGGATAGTCATGATGGCTCTCCTTCAAAAACAATGATTCTACTTACTTCTTCCTGCCGGAAACGACCTTGGCGAGCGCCGGAAAGTACTCCTTGCCGTAGCCGGCGCGGACCGCTTTCTTGATGGTTTCCTTGGCGTTGTCGGCGCCGTGCAGGAAAAACCCAGCCTCTTCGGCGAGCCGCAGCGCGTAGCGGATGTCCTTCAGCGCGTACTCGGACGAGAACGCGCGCTCCGGATATTCTCCCTTCAGCATCGCCTTCATGCCGTGGTTGCGCAGCGCAAAGCTGTCGGCGGAGCCTTTGGACAGCGTCTCGAAAGCAAGCTCCGGGTCGATGCCGGCGTGGCGGATCAGCGCCAGCGCCTCGGCCAGCGCGACCACGTTCTGAAACAGCACCATGTTGTTGACGATCTTCATCGCCTGGCCGGCGCCCGGGCTGCCGCAATGCGTGATGTCGGTCGCGATGCATTCCAACAGCGGCTTGATGCGCGTGAACACTCCCTCCGAGGCGCCCACCATCACCGACAGCGTGCCGTCAATCGCCGCCTGCCGCGTGCGCGCCACCGGCGCGTCGGCGAACTGGATGCCGCGCGCCAGAAAGCGGGCGCTCAGGTCGCGCGCGAGGTTCGTGGGCGTGGTGCTGAGATCCACCACCAGGCCGCCGGGCTTGAGATGCGTGAGCAGGCTGCCGGCGCCCAGGCAGACCGCGTTCACGTGCGGGCCGCCCGGCAGGGATAGAAAAACGATGTCGGTGCGCTCGGCGACGTCGCGGATCGATTCCGCCGGAGTCACTCCAGGCTCGTCCATCTGCGCGAGCGCTTCCAGGTCGATGTCGAAGGCGCGCACCTCCTGCCCCGACTTGGCCGCGAGGTTGCGGCACATGGGCGAGCCCATCACTCCAAGGCCGATGAATCCCAGCATTACTTCCGTCTCATTTCAATTCTTGTAGGACGGATCGAGCCGGTCGGCCAGACGCCGCATCGCCGGCCATTCGAGCAGGCCGTAGGCGCGGCGCGTGCCGGGCTTGTACATGTGGTTGGTTTTCTCGATCACGTCCCGCGGCGGCAGCAGGATCTCATCGCCACCGTTCTGCGCCATGAGCTGCGAGCGGCAGGCGCGCTCGATGCGATAGATGTTGTTGAACGCCGCCGCCACGTTCCTGCCCGCGGCGAGCACGCCGTGGTTGCGCAGCAGCATCACTTCGCAATCGCCGAGGTTGGCGATCAGGCGCGCCTTCTCGCCCTCTTCCAGCACCACGCCCTCGTAGTCGTGATAGGCCACCTTGTCGAAGCGCATCGCCGTCTGCGTCATCGGCAGCAGGCCTTTCTTCAGCGACGCCACCGCCATGCCGGCGAGCGAGTGCGTGTGGATCACGCAAAGCAGCTCGGGCTTGGCCTCGTGGATGGCGCTGTGGATCACGTAGCCGGCGGGATTGAACCTGTAGCCGAGTCCCTTGGGAAATTCCGGTTCGAACAGCACCTTGCCGGCGAGGTCCACCTTGATGAGCGCCGAGGCGCAGACCTCGTCGTACATCAGGCCGAAGGGGTTGAGCAGGAACTCTTCCGTGCCCGGAATGCGCGCCGAGATGTGGTTGTAGACGAGGTCATCCATGCCGAAATGGCGCACCAGGCGGTAGGCGCAGGCGCAGTCCACCCGCGCCTCCCATTCCGCGGCGCTCACTTTGCCCTTGAGCGACCTGAACCTGAGCGGCGGATAGTCCTTGTCCGGGGAAAGCTCCGGGTAGGCTTTGCGAAGGTCGGTGACCTTAGTCTTCATCCCAGGCCTTCTCCGGCAGCGGCAACCCGGCAAGGTCCACGGCGCTCAACGGGCGGTCAGGCGGAATGCCGAGCGTCTCGAGGATGAGCATCAGCTGGCGCGTGTGCTGCGCGGGATGCCAGACGGTGCGCTCCAGCACCACGTGCACCGGATGCTGGCCGAAATAAGTGTCCATCGCGCGCTGGCACGAGTGGTCCGGATAGGCTTGCCACCACTGCTTGGCGCGCGCAAGCACGCCTTCGCCGTAGCGCGCGATGTCCTCCCCCGTCCGTATCGAGATTGTCGCGTCTTTCATGATGCGCTCGTAGGTCAGCAGGCCGCCGTCATCCATCGATTCCAGGAACCCCTCGACGATGCGGTACACGTGGTGCGCGAGCACGCGGATCGGGCGGTTGCGGTTGCGGAAGGGCTTGTCCAGCTCCGGCGCCGGGATCTGGCGGATGAAGCGCGCCGCCGAAGTCAGGACCAGCTCCATCTTCTGCATCAGCGCCTCGGGGCTCAGGCGCTCCTGCGGGCGAACCTTCAGGCCGAGGAACTTGACGACATCGCCGATGGTCTGGGCGAAGACGAACTCGCCGCCGCGCGCGACGATCGGCACGCTGCGCGCGCCGAGCTTGCGCAGCTCCTCCATGGCGGCGGCGTTGCCGTGCACGTTGATCGACTCGTAGTCGACGCCGTTCCGGGTGAGGAATTCCTTGGTTCTGAGGCAGCTGGTGCAGCCGGGCTGCCAGAACACCCTGACTTTTCCCGCAGTCGCAAGCATGAACCCCTCCGTGCAATGCCAATTCTTATACGATAGCACCATGCCGGACGTAAGCGAGTTGACAGGCAAAGTCGCCCTCGTGACGGGCGGCGCGCGCAACATCGGCCGCGCAATCTCGCGCGCGCTGGCGGCGGGCGGCGCCGCGGTCATGGTGAACGCGCATGGCTCCCGCGAGGCCGCGGAACAAACCGTGGCGCTGATCAAGTCCGCCGGGGGCCGTGCGGCGCTCCATCTCGCCGACGTCACCGACGCCGGCGCGGTGGGCGCGATGGTGGCGGCCGCGGTGCGGGAATTCGGCCGCCTCGACCTGCTGGTGAACAATGCGGCGATCCGTGCCGAGACCCCGCTCGCCGAGATGAAGCTCGAAGATTGGCGGCGCGTGCTCTCGGTCATCCTGGACGGCGCTTTCCTCTGCGCCCAGAGCTGCCTGCCGCACCTGGCGCGCGCCGGCGGCGGGGCGATCGTCAACATCGGCGGCATGACTGCGCACAAGGGCGCGGCCGGCCGGGTACACGTGGTCGCGGCAAAAGCCGGGCTGGCGGGTATGACACGCGCGCTCGCGCTCGAGCTTGCGCCGCACGGCATCACCGTCAATTGCGTGGTGCCGGGAACCATCGAGACGCTGCGCGGCCTGCCCGGCGCGCCCGAGCGGCCCGCGCACCGGCAATCGCTGCCGCCCGCCGGACGCCGCGGCGAACCCGAGGAAGTCGCCGCGGCGGTGCGCTTCCTGTGCGGCCCCGGCGCGCGCTACATCACCGGCCAGTCGCTGCACGTCAACGGCGGCGGATACATGGCATGAAAACGCCCGCGGTGGCGGAAGTCCTGGCCGGGCGCGCCGGCGCGCTGCGCGCCGCGGACATTCCCCCGGCCATCCGGGGCGTTTGCGAGGACCTGCTGGTCGACATCGCGGGCCTGTGCGTTGCCGCGCGCAATACCGACTATGCCGTTTCATTGAAAAAGAGCCTGGATGCCGGAGGCGCGTGCACGGCGCTGGGGCATGCCGGGGGCTACGCGCCCGGGGACGCGGCGCTGCTGAACGGCACCGCCGCCCACGGCGAGGATTTCGACGATACCTTCGAGGGCGGCCCGGTGCACTCGGGCGCGGTGATCGTGCCGGCGGTGCTCGCAGCCTGCGAGCGCTTCGGCCGCGACGGCGAGAGCGCGCTGCTCGGCATCGCCGCCGGCGTGGAGACGATGTGCCGGCTCAGTCTGGTCGCGCCCAAGCTGATACACAAAGCGGGCTTCCATCCGACGGCCGTACTCGGTGCGATGGCTTCGACGCTGGCCGTTTCCGTTGCTTTGAATCTGGACCAAAAACAAACCGTAAATGCACTCGGGATTTCGGGAAGCATGGCCGGAGGCATCATCGAATACCTCGCCGAGGGCGCCTCGACCAAGCGCCTGCACGCGGGTTGGGCGGCGCACGCCGGGCTGCACGCGGTGCGCGCCGCGCGCGAGGGCTTCACCGGCCCGCGCACGGTGTTCGAGGGCGCGCACGGACTGTTTTTTGCCTTTGCAAGAGAAAATAAAGTCCGATTCGAAGAACTTACGCACGGCTTCGGCGACGAATGGCGCATGGGCGGCCTCACCTTCAAGCCCTACGCCACCGGCACCATGAACCAGCCCTATATTGACTGCGCCCTTCGGTTGCGCGACTGCTCGCTGCAGCTCGGCGAGCGCGGATTTCGCGCCGAGGACGTGGCCGAGGTGCTGTGCGAGACGGCCGAGGGCTACGTGCACCGCCTGTGGGAGCCGCTCGCCGCCAAGCAGCGCCCGGCGAACGATTACGCCGCGAAGTTCAGCACGCCGTTCAACGTCGCCGTCGCCTTCGTCACCGGCGGCGCGGGCCTTGATGCCTTCAGCGAGCGAACGGTGCGCGACGAGCGCATCCTCGGGCTCGCCGGCAAGGTGCGCTACAAGGTGGACCCGGAGAATCCCTATCCGAAGCGCTACACCGGCCACGTCAAGATGACGCTCAGGGACGGACGGGTGTTCGAGGAGCGCCAGCCGCACATCCGCGGCGGCGTGCACGAGCCGCTGTCGCGCGGGGACATCGAGCGCAAGTTCCACGGCAACGCGGCCCATGGCGGCTGGCCGGCGCCGCTCGCGGACCAGTTTCTCGCTTTCGCCAGGGAGGTTTTCGATGGCACGCCGGATCTTGCTCCTTTTCGCCGCTAGTTTTTCGCTTGTCACGGCGCTCGCGCCGTCCTGCGTGCTGGCGCAGGCCTATCCGTCCAAGCCGGTGAAAATCATCGTCCCGGCGCAGCCGGGCGGCGGCCTGGACCTGATCGGCCGCACCGTCGCGGATCAGCTGGGCCGCGCCATGGAGCAGTCCTTCATCGTCGAGAACGTGTCGGGCGGCGGCGGCCAGATCGCGTCGCAAGCGACGGCGCGCGCCGCGCCGGACGGCTATACGCTGATGGTCGGCTACGTGGGCACGCACGGCACAAACCCGGCGGTGCGCAAGGTCCCCTACGACGCCGTGCGCGATTTCACCGCGATCGCGATGGTCGGCGGCACACCCAACGTGCTGGTGGTGCATCCCTCGATCCCCGCTTACGACCTGAAAGGCCTTATCGACTTTGCGAAGAAAAATGCCGGCAAAATGAACTACGCCTCGGGCGGCATCGGCACGCTGAACCATCTCGCGATGGAGCAGTTCAGGGCCGCGGCAGGCTTCGACGCGGTGGCGGCGCACTACCGCGGCATCGGCCCCGCGATCACCGACGTGCTCGCCGGGCAGGCCATGATGATGATGCCGGGCCTGGCCGCGGCGCTGCCGCACATCAAGTCGCAGAAAATGCGGCCGATCGCCATCACCGGCCTGAAGCGCCACCCGCTGCTGCCCGACGTGCCCACCTTCGAGGAGTCCGGCTTCAAGGGCTTCGACGGCGTGCAGTGGTACGGCATCGTCGGCCCGGCGAAGCTGCCCGCGGAAATCACGCAGCGCCTGAACGCCGAGATCAACCGGGCGCTCGCCGCCCCGGCGCTGCGGGAGCGCCTGGCGGGCGAAGCGATCGAGCCGATGCCGATGACCCCGGAGCAGTTCGGCAAATTCATCCAGGCCGACATCGCGCGCTGGAGCGCGCTTGCCAAGGAGCGCAAGATTTCGCTGGACTAGCAGCGGGCCTCTATAATTCGCGCCTTCTGCCGAGGAAGAAACCATGAAGAAAGCCGTCATTACCGCCCTGCTGGCCCTTGCGGCCGCGCCCGCCGCGGCGCAGCTCGCGGTATCCGCGAACGACAACAAGCAGGTCAACATCGCCGGTGTCGGCAGCGTGGTGGCGAATCCCGCACCCGACACCGTGTCGGTCATCGACATGGGTGTGTTTCCACCGCGCCTTATCGGCGAAGTGCAGGCGCCGACCAGCGTGGTCGGCCCGCCGACCTCGGTGGCGGTCGCGCCGGACGAATCCTTCGCCCTGGTGAGCTCGGCGACGAAGAAGGATCCCGCCAACCCGGCAAAGATCGTCGATGACGACCGCCTCTCGGTGATCGACCTGAGGGCGCTGAAGGTGGTGCAGACGCTGGAGGCCGGCGCCGGCGCCGCGGGCGTCGCCATCAATGCTTCGGCCACCCTCGCGCTGGTGGCGAACCGCAACGAGGGCACCGTATCCGTGTTCGCCGTCAAGGGCATGGCCCTGACGCCGGCCGGCAAGATCGCGCTCGGCGGCAAGGATTCCGGACCGAGTGCGGTGAAATTCATCGGCGACGGCAAGCGCGCGCTCGTCACGCGCGATGGCGACAGCACGCTCACGATCCTCGCGGTGGACGGCCAGAAAGTGACCGCCACCGGCCGCAACTTCTACGCCGGCATCCGGCCTTACGGCGCCGATGTGACGCCCGACGGCCGCTACGCGGTGGTGGCGAACGTCGGCCGCGGGCAGGGCGACGCCGATACCGCGAGCCTGATCGATCTCTCCATGAATCCGCCGCGCACCGTGGACACGGTCACCGTCGGGCCGACGCCGGAGGGCATCAAGATTTCGCCCAACGGCAAATATGCCGCGCTCGTGGTGCACAACGGCTCCGCCTATCCGCCCTCGTCGCCTTTCTACAACGCCTTCGGCAAGGTGGTGCTGCTCGGCATCAGCGGCGGGCGCCTGGTGAAGCTGTCGGAGGAGCGCGTCGGCCGCTGGTCGCAAGGCGCGGCGTTCTCGGCGGACTCGAACACGCTGCTGGTGCAGAACATGGTGGAGAAGGACGTGCAGGTGTTCAAGATCGAGCTCGACCAGCTGCGCGACACCTGGCACCGCATCAAGCTGTCCGGCGGCGGCGCCGCCATCGGCACCGCTCACTGATCCCGGAGGAACCGCGATGAAGCCGGCTGCAGGATTGAAACGTATCGAGGGCGTGCTCTCGCCCGTAGTCACGCCGTTCAAGCGCGACCTCTCGCCCGACGCCGGACGCTTCGTCAGCCACTGCCGCTGGCTCATGAAGAGCGGCTGCGCGGGTCTCGCCGTGTTCGGCACCAACAGCGAGGCGAACTCGATGTCGGTGGAGGAAAAGCTGGAATTGCTCGACGCCCTGGTGAAGGGCGGCGTGCCTGCGTCCGCGCTGATGCCCGGCACCGGGCACTGCGCACTCAGCGATTCGGTGAAGATGACGCGCGAGGCGGTGCGCATGGGCTGCGGCGGCGTGCTGATGCTGCCGCCCTTCTATTACAAGGGCGTCTCCGACGAAGGCCTGTTCCGCAATTTCTCCGAGGTGATCGAGCGCGTCGGCGACGAGCGGCTGCGCCTCTACCTGTACCACATCCCTCCCGTGTCCAACGTGGCGATCACGCTCGACCTGATCGACCGCCTGCTCGGTCGCTATCCGGGCATCGTCGCCGGCGCCAAGGATTCTTCCGGCGACTGGAACAACACCAAGGCGATGCTGGACCGCTTCAAGGACCGCGGCTTCGACGTCTTCCCGGGCAGCGAAGTGTTCCTGCTGGACGGCCTGCGCGCGGGCGGCAAGGGCTGCATCACCGCCACCGGCAACGTGAATCCCGGCCCGATTTCCGAAGTGTTCAGGAACTGGCGCTCCACGGACGCCGACAAGCTGCAGGCCGGCATCACCGCGACGCGCGCGATCATGCAGAAAGTACCGATGATCCCCGCGCTCAAGGCCGTCACCGCGCATTTCGGCAACGACCCTGAGTGGCGCACCGTGCGCCCGCCGCTCACCGAGCTAACGTCCGAGCAGGAGAAACAGGTGATTACGGAGCTCAAGGCCAGCGGCTTTTCGATGCCCGGGCTCTAAGCCTTGCACGTGAACGGCGCGAAACCCCGCGTTTACGACGTTCTCGCGAAGTCGTTTCTGCAGGAGGGCGTGCGGGACTGCTTCGCGCTCCTCGGGGATGCGAACATGAACTGGGCCGCGCGAATGGCCCAGCAGGGATGCCGCATGGTCTATGTCAGGCACGAGCATTGCGCGCTCGCCGCCGCCATGGCGTACGCGCGCAAGAGCGGCGACATGGGCGTAGCGACCGTGACCTGCGGGCCCGGCGTGACGCAATTGATCACCGCCCTCCCCGCAGCCGTGCGCGCCCACCTGCCCATGGTGGTGTTCGCCGGGGAAGCGCCGCTGAAAAACGGCTGGTACAACCAGGAGATCGACCAGGCGCCGCTCATCGCCGCAACGGGTGCCGCCTATCATCGCCTGCACATGCCGGAACGCATGCCTGTCGCGGTCCGCGACGCCTTCCTGCAGGCGCGCCGCGAACGCCGGCCAGTACTGGTCGGCGTTCCTTTCGATCTGCAGGATCGGCCCTGGAACGGGCCGGCGGATCTCCCCACGCCCTCGCACAAACTGCTGCCGCGCCCCTCGCCGATTCCGCCGCATCCCGGCGACGTGGCAAGCGCCGCGCAACTGCTTGCCGGCGCCGAACGGGTTGTCGTGTTTGCCGGCCTGGGCGCGGTCGCAGCCGGAGCGGGGCCCGCTTGCCGCGCGCTGGCGGCAAAAACGGGTGGACTGTTGTCGACGACATTGCCGGCGCGCGGGCTGTTCCACGACGATCCCTTCTGCATCGGCATCTCGGGCAGCTACACGCCGGAAGTCGGCCTTGAGTTGCTTAAGGAGGCCGATCTAGTGATCGCGGTCGGCTGCTCGCTCGCCTACCACGCGGGCGGCGGCGGCCAGCTCTGGCCGAAGGCGAAGATGCTGCAGGTCGACATCGATCCTGTGGCCGTCAGCCAGGGCCAGGAAGTGGCGCGCCATCACTTGCGCGCGGACGCGCGCCTGGGGGTCGAGGCGTTGACAGCAGCGTTGCCGGCGCCCACCCGCAGCTGGCGCAGCGATGCGATGGCGGCGCGCCTGCGCGACTCGAAGCCCGACAGCCATGTATTCGAGATCGAGCCGGGACTGCTCGACCCGCGCGACGTCGTCGAAGCACTGGAGAAGGCCTTGCCGCTGGATTGGGAGATGGTGAACTCGGGCGGCCACTGCTCATGGTTCTTCGCGCAGATGCCCTCCCGCCCGCAGGAGAAGTTCCTCACCATCCGCGAGTTCGGCGCGATCGGCAACGGCATCTCGTTCGCCATGGGAGTGGCGGCGGCGCGCCCCGACCGGACCGTCGTGCTGTTCGACGGCGACGGCAGCCTGATGATGCACGTGCAGGAGCTGGAAACCATCAAGCGCCACCGGCTGAACATCCTGATCGTCGTGATGAACGATGGCGCGTATGGGTCGGAGGTGCACAAGCTGCGCTCCGAGGGGATGCCCGAGGACGGATCGGTGTTCGGCTACTGCGATTTCGCGGGCATCGCGCGCGGATTCGGGCTCGCGGGAAAGACCTTCAGGAACCTGGATGATCTGCCGAAGCTCGTGGCCGGGTTCGCCGCCAGCGGCGGCGGTGCGGTCTGGGACTTTCACGTCTCGGACAAGGTCCTGTCTCCGTCCATACGCCGCGCCCATCCCCAGCCGACCGGGAAGTAAGCGACCAATATCGTCGTCCCCGCGGCTTTAAGCGGGGATCTAGTTTTGCTTTTCCGATTTCCGCCTCGGCGAAGGAGTCGCTCGCGAAACCACAAACCCATGCCCGCAGCTTGGGAACTAGCTCGGTACCAAAACGCTTCCTTCCCGCTCTCGCCGGATACGCTGCTTTCGTCCCGGTGCACGGACACAATCAAGCGCCGCCGTGTTCCACGCGAAATAACCACCGCATAGTTCCATATGCAGCAATCAGTAGCATGCCACCGGCGGTTGCGGTGATCTGCGGCCCGCTCGCGGCGAAACACCGGTTGACCAGCGCCCAGGCAAACGCTGCGGCCAGCACCGAAAAAAGCACCGGCCGGCCGAGCGCGCGCCAGTCCTGCAGCTGCCTTATCGGTACTCCCGTGCGCCGTGAAATCCGCCACAGCAGGGCGATGCGGTCGAAATAGATCGTCGCCACGCTGCCCATCGCCGCCCCCGCCAGGCCCACCTGTTGCGCGAACAGCCAGTTGAGGCCGGCCGCGAGAACCAGCGCGACGAGGTTCACGCCCATTACGAACGAGGCCTGCCGGAGCAGCATCGTTATGGTGGCGAGCTCGACCAAAAGAGCCGCGAGGCCAACGATATAGACGCGCATCACCGGCGCCGCGCCGACATAGGTCCCCGTATAGATCATCGTGACGAGTTCCTCGGCGAAGACGAACACAAACGCGAACAATGGACACACGAGCGTCGCAACCATTACGTTGGCCTGGCTGTTGAGCTTGAGCATGCCGGCGACGTCGCCGGCGGCCTCTAGACGGCTCATGCTCGGCAGAAAGGAAAAATTGACCGAGAGACGGAACAGGTTCATCAGCGGCCCGAGTACTGCGGCAATCGAGAATGCCGCGAACATGCCGAGGGGGAAAAGCGCTGCCGCCACCCACTGGTCCGCCTGCGTGCGCAGGCCGTAGAGCGCCCCCGCGATCCCGAGCGGCGCCGCGTACCACAACTGACCGGCGAACGCGTGCCACCGAAAAAGCGGCGCACGCAAGCCGTGATGCAGCGCCACGTAGCGCAGCAGCACCGCGAGCTTGAGCATGACGAAAGCAAGCAGCGCCAGCAGCACGCTCCGAAGGTCGTGCGTCAGGAAGGCGGCCGCGGAAAGCGCGATGCCACGAATCGCCGACAGGCGAATGGTCGTCCTGGCCTGCCAGGTCACCTGCTCCTCGACCGTCGGCAGGGAATCGAGAAGCGCTGCGATCACCCACAGCGCCACGAATGCTGGCACGAGCGCCTCGTGCCCGGTGAGTACGCGCATCTTTTCCGGCAACCACGGATTCCAGGCACTGACCGCCCATGCCGAGACCAGGCCGCTCGCCGCCAGGAACAGGAGCGCCTGGTTGATGTAGAGCCGCCTGGTCGCGCCTTCTGACCGGGGCAGGAAGTAGTAGAGGCTCCCTGGCATCGCCAGGGGCGCCACGGCCATGACGGTTCCCACGGCCAGCCACAGAAGCCGGTACTCTCCGAAGTCCGCGGCATCGAGATAGCGCACCAGCACGACCGGCACCAGGAATTGGATTGCATAGTCGAACGCATTCGCGGCCCCCAGCGACAGCGCGCGCCGCCCGAGCTGCCGCGCCGTCGGCAGCACCGCTCCCGTCTCGATTCCCTCGCTCATCGGGCGATCGCTCAACTCGCCCGCCCGTGCGGCAGGATCCGCTGCGAGGCGCGAAGCGCACCCTGCAGCTTGCGCAGCAGGTGCCTGAGGCAGAAATAGAGGAACGGACCTGGGTCACGCGGGTCGTACAGGCGGTGATGATTCCGTCCCAGCAGCGATCCCAGGTACCTCAGCCCTGTCCACTCCCTCGTCTTGCGGTACCCGCGCCAGTAGGCTTTAAGATCCTCGCGCAATTCGAGCAGCCGCACGCCGGCGGCGTATCGGACCGGCCCTTCGGCGGGTTTCCCCCGTGCGTGGCGAAAAGCAATCGACGCAAGGTTGACGCCCGCGCAAGCGCCGAGCAGGTGAGCGGTCTGATAGTGCGGTTCGATCTCGAGCATCCTGTATGCCTGGGCGCTGGCGTCCCATTTGTAGTCGATCTTGACGATTCCGCGATACCCGATACGTGCTAGGCACTCCAGGCTCAGGCGCGTCAGCGCCTCGTCGTGGAATGTTTCGCAGCAAGTGGCATCCCCGGTGTGCGGGGGATTCGTCCGGATCACCCGGGTCAGGAAATAACCGAGGCAACGCGAGCGCTCGTCGAGATAGGCGTGAAAGCTCGCGAGCCGCTCGTCCCTGCCTTCGATGTACGACTGGACGACGAACCCGCTGCGCCGGTGCGGAAGCCCTGCGCAAAATTCGCGAAGCTCGCCGAACCGGTCGAACCTGCGCAGCGCATCCTTGTATTCTCCGAAGCGAGCCCGGAGCGCCTCCGTTTCCCAGAACCAGTCCTGGTTGTAGGCCGGTTTCACGATGCACGGCAGCTTGAGGGTCGCTATCGCCGACTCCAGCTCCGCTGCGTCCGCGAACACCCTGGTCGGTGGCACGGGAAGAGCGGCCTGCCGGGCCAGGTCGACGAACCGCGCTTTGCTCGTCACGCTGCTCAGGATCGGCTGGGGAGGCAACGTGAACCGGTACCACCGGTTCAGTGCTTCTCGGTGCCGCGAGACGAACAGGATCTCCGAATCGCCGGCATAGAAGAGCACCGGCCGCTCCGGGCAGGCCGCCCCGTAGGCGCCGACGCGATCGAGGATCTCCGCGAAGTTCCGTTCCCTGAACTCCGGCAGTAAAAGCGCATGCCGCACGTACCGCGAGCGAAAGGCGACGTCCTCGGCATGGGACGCGAACACCGCCGACCCGATCTCCGCGAGGCCAAGCGTGCGGACGATGTCGTAGGCGCCAAATCCTCCTCCGCACATCACCACGGCGGCAGGCTCCCCCCGATGCCCGCGGGCGGTCATTCGCCGCCGACGAATGCGCGCATCGCCATCGGATCCGCGAGGGCCCGCAGCAGCAAATCGCTACGCGCGTGATCCGCGAATCCGAGGAGTTTCAGGAAAAGGCTGCCGTCCGGCGGCGACGCCTTTGCCGCCGACTCGCACAGCGCGCATCGCTTGCCGTCGGAGTGGAGCACGCGACGAACCACTTCCAGCAGACCTTTCTGGTAGGGCTCATCGGCGATGTGGCATCCGAGCTTGACGGCGGCTGGCCGGCACAGGACGTTTGCGGGAGCGAAACAACGCCGCGCCGCCCGAAACATCGGCAGGTCCGGTTCGGAATCGCCGACCGCCACGGTGTCGGCGTCGGGCGATCCGGAGAGCTCGAGCAGCGCGCGCAAACCTTTGCCCTTGTCGACGTCCCGCGCATGAATCGCCGTGTCGATCGTGGTGTGCCGGACGACCACCTCGTCCGCCCCGAGGCGGCTGACGAGATTCCCGACCATTGCAGCGGGCAGCGGCGCCATGGAATCGCCCTCGAAGCGGTAAGCGCGGATCGAGTACTGGTAGGCATCGTCAAGGTACACGTGCCGGATTTCCCGCAGCGCGCCGCGCAGCTGTTCGAGTTGCCGAAGCGAACCCGGACTTGCCAGTACGCGCTCGCGTCCGCTGACCGCGTCCCAGGCGACGCTTCCGTACTCGGCCACTGCCCCGACGCACCTGTAAGCCCGGCAATATTCCTTGACCTCGCCTATGGCGCGCGCGGTATTCATTGCGACGGCCATGTCGTGCGTGTGAAGCAGGGACAGGGCCAGGATGCCGGCTGCGGTCGTGCACGGAAAACCGAATCGCCGGCTGTCCACTACTCCGTCGACATCGAGCACCATGAGCGGCGAGTTCCAGCGGATCCGCTCCGCCGCCGGCAGGACGCTTCCGCAGTAGCGCGCGGCGTGGGCCGCAAGAAAATGCCATGCCGTGACATAGCTGCGATTGGCCTCGGTGTGACGGCTGGCGAGGAGTGGATCGCGGAGGCACGTCAAAGCCGCTGCCATTGCGGCGCTACCCGCAAGAATCTTGTTCAGGAGAAGCCGTTCCTCGATCCCCCGGTCCCCGGACTCCTCGGCGTAGAGCGCGAGGAGCGTGCGCTCTTCGCTGCGGGACAAGCCGAAGCCGAGGATGGCGTCGGCAAGATCATAGGCGGGATCCGTCATGTTGAGCGCCGACTTCCCCAGGCCATGGTGCTCGAAGTCCGTCTTGAGGAGCGCGCCGCGGGATGCTATCCATTCTCGCGGGTGCATCCGTCCGTCGATCAGGGCTGCAACCGGACTGCTGAAGCGCGACAACGCATCCCGGATGCGGGGGCCGTGCAGGGCCGCGGCGACTCTCGAGCCGCAAGCGCGACTGAGGACGCCGCCGAGCAGTTCGATCCCATCGTGATAGCGGCGCCGGCTCAAGTCGGGGCAGGGATCGTCATGGAGCTTCAGCAAGCGGACGCGGGCCGCCGCGTACGACGCAACCGTGCGCACGACCTTCTCCCGGTCGACGCCAGCGGCATCGCCGGGAGACTGCGGGAGCCATTCCATGTACAGGATTCCGTCGCGCAGCCCCAGAACCGGCGCGATGAACGGGGCAAGCGCCACGGCCGCGATGAAGGCGTGGTACCCGAGCCAACCCCAACCCACGCTTTTTGCAAGGACGTAGCGGGTTTCGCGGCGTCCGTCGGCACGCGTGAGGCGGACCTCGTGGACGCGCTTCAAGCGACTGCCGAAATAGGCCCCGGAAGCGCGCGCGAGAGCGCCGTTGAAGGCGGAAGCAGCCGCGCTCTCGACCACTTCAACCTCGCCATATCCTCTCAGCAAGAAGTATCGGCGCAGACGCCGCTTCATCGCATCTGGAGCGAGCAGTCGGTGTTTGTGCCATTCCTCCGGTTCGAAACGCACGACACGGATGTCGCGTATCCCGAGGCGCGAAAATTGCGCCGACCAGTCGCGCCGCTGCGGATGGACAGGAAGCAGCGCAGTGATGCTTCCCGCCGCAATGCCGGTGCGGCGAAGAATGCCGACGACTGCGGCGAGAGTCTCCCCCGTATCAAGGGGTTCGTCGACGATCACGACCTGCCCGCCGCGATTGGCGCAGCACGCGATTCGCGCGGCTTCACGCGGCAGCATGCCTTTCTTCGGATGGATCGCGGCGAAATCGACATCCTCATAGCCGCCGGCCTTGAGGCATGCCGCGATCACCGGGGCGAAGTAGGAACCGGCGGTACGTATTGCGAGCACCATGAGCGGTCGCTGCCGGCCGGTGTCCGCCGCGGCGAATTTTCTCGCCATGGCCACCACATCTTGGTGGGTGAGGTCGTGGCGCCGGAATGCGCCCGGAATGCGCGGGCGGCGCGCTCGCAGATCGGCGGGAAGCGGCGTGCGCAGCAGAATTTGCAGCCGCTCGCAGGCGCGTTCGACCATGTCGCGCCGCGGTTGCGGAGTTACGATGGTCGCTGCCGCGAACGCCTCGATCGCGGTGCTCAAGTCCCGCTGCCATCGGACCAGACTCCGTCGGCGCCACGTGCGCGCCCTTCGGCACAGATCCAGCAGGCCATCAACCGCCCTGGCGACCGGCCGGACGATCGGCACGACCGCCGTCACCCTGGCGAAGTCGTAACGCACGCCCAGAAGATAGTCGTCGATCGTGTCCGCGATCGCGCACGACATCAGGAGGATGTTTGCCGCGGCTTCGGCCCGATGCCAGGCTTCCTCCGCGGCCGTGGCCTGGCGAAGCTCCTGATGGAGCCGGCCAAGCAACTCGGAAATGGTGGGAAACGGGTTGAGGCACCAGCGGTTGGCCAGATAAAGATCCGACTCCGATTCGAGCCACGCGGTCGCCAGAGGCGCTGTCATTGCCATCTGCTCCCGGTTGATGCTTTTTTTGCCATAGCGCGCCACCAAGAACTTTGCAGCGCCGCGAGCGCGGCGTCGCGAACCAACCTGACCATCCACACCTGCCCGAGGGCGTGCCGCAGGCGAAACCTGATCCAGTGCAGAAGCCGGGGCTTGAGGCGGTCCGGGAAGAGGTACAGCCAATAGTGCGTTCGCAGGTTCTTGGTCCAATCGGACTTCCAGGGATCGGCGAGGCCGAGGAAATCCAGTTGACTCAAACCGCGGTTGAACGCATCTTGCAGGACCCGGTGGCACAACAGGTTCGATGGCGAATAGCGGGCGTAACGGGGGTCGTACCCTGGCTTGAGGAAGTAGAGTTTGCAGTCGCACTCGAGGAAATAGCCGAACGCGATCCGCTCGCCGTTCAATGTCAGGAAGTACAGGCGCAGCGATCCGCGCTCGGCAGCCAGTTGCGCCAGTTGCGTATAGAAGTGCCGTACCTCGGGGCAATTCCGAATGGCGGTGCCGGCTTGACCTTTCCAGCCTGCTGCCTCCAGATTGAACCCGTCCTTGAGCGCCTGCGCCAAGTCTTTCGGCGAAGAAACGGTCTCAAGCGACACCGACCCGAGCCGGCCCAGGCGTTTCTCCCGGTTGCGCAGGTTCGAGCGGTGCTTGGCGCCGAGGCGCTCGCAGTAGCTGTCCCACGATCCCGCGATCGGCACATACGGCGAATCCGCCGACGGGAAGACCTCGACGCTGAGCCCGCGTTGCAGAGCCAGTCGCCGCATTTCCGTGAGGGTCGGCGAGCCGGCCGGCAGCTGGTGCAGCAGCAGCAGATCCCAGTCCTTCTTCCGGCTCAGGAGATAGTCCAATGCCGCCCGATGGGCTGCTTGCGGCCAGCGCCCGATGATGAAATCGAAGCGCTCCGTGTAGACGTTCCAGATGAACTGGAGTTGGCGCACCAGCACGCCGCACAGACGCCGCTCGCACGACATCAGGGGAACGATGGCAATGGGTTCGTGATCTGCCTTGACGAGGAGGATATGGAGCTCCTGGCCCGCCCCGAAACACTCCCACCAGGCGCGAATCCATTCGTGGCGCACAAAGGGATGGCCGGCCCCGGCCTCGTCGACCAGCCTGTTCCAGAGCGGCTCCAGATTCAGAAATGCCATGTAATTCGTGACGGGTTCAACGGTCCACACGGGAGGCGTGTCCCCGAACGGCGCCGCTTCTGCCGCCGGTTGAACCGCATACCTGATACGCGCGCGGTGTCGATCATTCGCCGTAACGAGCGGGGACGGATCCGCGGTGCGCGACATGGTCATTTTTCGGTCCCTCCGCAGGACTTGTTAACCGAAGAAATCAACCAGTAGATTCGGCGGCTTCAAACGTTCCTCAGGCGCTGGCTATGCTGTGCGGCGCGGCCGCTCGTTGCCGCTTCTGAACCCGATCCCGGACCCATTTCCGCCCGGGCTTCTCGATCCAGCGGTAGGTGAAATACGACGTGGCGATGATCGTTGCCAGACAGGCCAGATATGCGGCATCGGCGTGCCATTGCCCGGCACCCGAAAAGTCGAAATGCCACAGCCTGCCGAACGCCTTGCCCGCGTCCAGCATCCTTCGCACGACGAAATTGTGCGTCATGTAGATGGAATATGAGACTGTTCCCAGGAAGACAAGCGGCCGCAGCCGCAGGATCGCGCTGACGGTTCCCGCTTCGAACGCGAAGACCAGCACCACCAGCGCAAAAATGTAGGGTGCCGCGACGGACAGGAGCGTCAGGCCGGCCGCACTGACGAAGACGACCGCCAGTCCGATCGCGCACCACTCGGCAATGGTCCCGGACAGCCACTTTTCTAGCGCGCCATGGCACCGTTCATAGAGGTTCCAGCAGATCACGCCGGCGGAAAATCCGTACACGCACCGGATCATGCCCCAGTCGTAAGTCGTATCCATGTTGGTCTTATTCAGCGCCGCGATCAGGACCGGGCCCCCGATCATGGCGGCGAGCAGAACGATCCAAGCGCGCTTCCGAAGTCCGGTCAGGCACGCGGCGAAGAGGACGTAGGTATAGAACTCCGTGCTGATACTCCAGCTTTGCGTGTTCCAGGTTGAAAAATCGTAAAGGTGCAAGCTGTGGATGAGCAGCAGATTGGCGAGGATCGTGCCCGGCGCTTCTCTGGGGATGCTGAATGGGGCCGGCGCTCCCGGGGTAACCGACGAGAATGCCGGGATCAGCAGCAAAAGCAGCTTGAGAGCGACGCCCGCCGCCAGCATCACAAAATGGAGCGGATAGAGGCGCCCCAGCCGCAGCAGGAGAAACCGCCCTGTGCCAAAGCCGTCGAGCAATCGCTGCTGGTAGTTGGCCGCGATGACAAAACCGCTCAGCACAAAAAAGAAATCGACGAAAAGATAGGAATTGTCCAGCAAAGGCGCACTGCTCAGATGGCTGGATCCGTACGCGCCGGAATCGAAAAACAGCATCTTGGTATGCCCCAGCGCCACCATGCATGCGGCGATCCCGCGCCAGCTGTCCAACGCCACGAATCGTCCATCAGCTTTTTCCAAAGCGGCTCCAGATCCAGAAAACGCCAAGTCCGACCACGATGCGACCGCTGCCCTCCGGGCGAAAGTCGCCAGGACAGTAGTAAAAACGTAACAGGACTGTATGAGTCGATTGCGATGGCAGTGTGCGGGCCGCTGGTCCGAACGGATCATGAAAAGCGTCTCCCGCGACTGCCGGCGACCGCATACTGATACTGGAGCGGGTTTCAAATCTCCAAGCCGGCGCTAGGCTGCAGGCTCTTGTCGATCCAGCTTCTGGGCTAGAGTTTGTTGGCAAACCGGGACGAAAGCAGCGTATCCGGCGAGAGCGGGAAGGAAGCGTTTTGGTGCCGAGTTCGCTCCCAAGCTGCGGGCATGGGTCCGTAGTTTCGCCAGCGGCCCCTTCGCCGAGGCGGAAATCGGAAAAGAAAAACTGGATCCCCGCTTGAAGCCGCGGGGACGACGGACGATGCGCGGATTGTAAGATAGGGCCATGCTTGAACTCCTCTCCGACCCGCAGGCGTGGATCGCATTTGCCACGCTGACCGCGCTGGAGCTCGTCCTCGGCATCGACAACATCATCTTCATCTCGATCCTGGTCGACCGGCTGCCGGAAGCGCAGCGCGGCCGGGCGCGCAGCCTCGGGCTGTTCGGCGCGATGTTCATGCGCGTCGGCCTGCTTCTGGTGCTGGCGTGGATCGTCGGGCTGACCGCGCCCCTGTTCTCGCTGCTGGGGCAGGAATTTTCCGGGCGCGACGTGATACTCCTGGGCGGCGGTCTGTTCCTGCTATGGAAGAGCGTGACCGAGATTCACGAGCTGCTGGAGGGCAGCGCGGAAAAGCGCGCTTCCGGCGGCAGCGCGTCGTTTGGCGCGACCCTCGTGCAGATCATGCTGATCGACATCATCTTCTCCCTCGACTCCATCATCACCGCGGTCGGCATGGTGCAGCGGATCGACGTGATGATCGCCGCGGTAATCGCTTCGGTGGCGCTGATGATGGTCTTCGCCGGCGCCATCGGGCGCTTCGTTTCCGCCCATCCCACGATCAAGATGCTCGCCCTCGCCTTCCTGGTGGTGGTCGGCGTGGTGCTGATCGCCGCCGGCTTCGGCCACGAGGTGCCCAAGGGCTACGTATACTTCGCGATGGCGTTCGCCGTCGCCGTCGAACTTCTCAACATCCGCATGCGGCGGCGCAGCCCGTGAACACCGTTCTCGTCACCGGCGCGGGCCGCGGCATCGGTCTTGCGACCGCCCGCGCTTTTCTCGGCGCGGGGTGGAAAGTCCTGGCGCTGGACAAGGATTTTTCACGATTTGATTTGAAGGGCGCAGAGAAGATCGAATTCGATCTGCAAAATCTTCCAGCGATCAAGCAGCTCGCGAAGCATGAAATTCATACCCTGGTAAATAACGCTGGCGTTCTCTTTTGCGATCCCTACGACGCGATTCCAGACAAGCACAAGCGCGAAGTGCTGACGGTGAATCTAGAAGCGCCGGCAAAATTGATTGAAGTAATCTCGATTCAGATGAAAAAACGCGGGAAGGATCCCGCCCGCGGGATAGCCGGCCGCATTGTCAACGTGGGCTCGGTGGCGGCTTTCACGGGTCACCCGGACCTCTGGTACGGCATCACCAAGGCCGGGATCCTGAACCTGACCAAGGCCTGGGCGAAGGAGCTCGGACCGCACGGCGTGCTGGTCAACGCGGTGGCCCCCGGCCCGACGCAGACGGCCATGTACGACCAGCTGCCGCAATCGCGCAAGGACGGCGTCATGCGGTCGGTCCACTCCGGGCGCGTCTGCCGGCCCGAGGAAGTCGCGGCTGCGATCCTTTGGCTGGGAACCTCTTGCCCCGCCTACGTAAACGGGACTACGCTGGACGTGAACGACGGCTCCTATCCCCGATAGGGTTTTCCTTTCATGAAAAAGATTTTTCTATACAGCCTTCTGATTCTGTTCTCGGCACCGGCAGCCGCACAGGACTGGCCGTCGAAGCCTTTGCGCATCGTCGTGCCGTTTTCGCCCGGCGGCATCGCCGACACCAGCGCCCGCACCATCGCCGACCGGCTGGGCGCGCGGCTCGGCCAGCCGGTGGTGATCGAGAACAGGCCCGGCGCCGCCGGCAACATCGGCTCGGAAATGGTGGCGAGGAGCGCGCCCGACGGCTACGTGCTGCTGCTCGGCTACGACGGCACGATCGTCGTCAACCCGCACATATACGCGAAGACCGGTTTCGACGTGCTGCGCGACTTCGCGCCCGTCACCAAGATCGGCGACGCGGGCGTGCTCGTCGTGTCGCATCCCTCGCTGCCAGTGAAGGACCTGCGCGAGCTGATCGCACTGGGAAAATCCAAGCCCGGCACGCTTTCCTACGGCACGGCCGGCACCGGCTCGAGCGCGCACCTCGCCTGCGAAATGCTGAGTCAGCGCACGGGAGCGGGCCTGGTGCACGTGCCCTACAAGGGCGGCGGCCAGGCGATCGCCGACACGGTCGGTGGCCAGATCCCGCTAGCCTGCACCGCCCTGGCGGGCGCGAACCAGTTCCTGAAATCCGGGCGGCTCAGGGGTCTGGGCCTGTCGAGCGCCAGGCGCGCCGCCGGAGCGCCGGATGTGCCGACATTCATCGAAAGCGGGCTGCCGGGCTTCGTCGTCGATTCCTGGGTCGGCATCCTCGCGCCGGCGAAGACGCCGCAGGCCATCGTGGACCGGCTGCAGCGGGAAATCGCCGCCGTGCTGAAGGAGCCCGAGGTGCGCGAGCGGCTCGGCGTGCTGGGCATCGAGCCCGTGGGCAACAGTCCCGAAGAGTTCGCGGCGCAGATCCGGGCCGACCTGGAGCGCTGGGGCCCCGTGGTCAAGCAGGCCGGCATCCGGATAGAGTGAAGACCCATGAGTGGTGAAAACCTATACGTGAGCCCCTCATGAGCGCCGGTCGCACCATGTTCGACAAGATCTGGGACCAGCACGTGGTCGAGGACCTGGACGACGGCGTGAACCTGATGTTCGTTTCCCGGCACGTGATGCACGAGCTCTCAGGCCAGCGCGGCCAGGCCGAACTGGCCAGGCGCGGCCTGAAAATGCGCAGTCCCGAACTCACCGTCGGTTCCTTCGACCACGTCGTCTCCACGGCGCCGGGCGCGAAGGGCGGAGCCGCGCCCTGGGCCGACAAGATGATCGAGTACTTTCGCGCCGAGGGGAAAAAAGCCGGCGTGCGCATCTACGACATCGGCGAGGACGGCCAGGGGATCGTGCACGTGATCGGTCCGGAAACGGGATTCACCCTTCCCGGCACGCTGCTGGTCTGCGGCGACAGCCACACCTGCACGCACGGCGCGCTCGGCGCCCTCGCCTGGGGCATCGGCACCACCGAGCTGGTGCACGTGCTCGCGACGCAGACCATCGTGCAGCAGCGGCCGAAGACCATGCGCGTCGATTTTCGCGGCACGCCGCCGCGCGGCATCACCGGCAAGGACCTGATCCTCGCCCTGATCGGCAAGCTCGGCACCGCGGGCGGCATGGGCTACGCGGTCGAATACGCGGGTGAGGCGATCCGCGGCCTGGACATGGAAGGCCGCATGACCGTGTGCAACCTGTCGATAGAACTGGGCGCCAAGGTCGGCATGGTGGCGCCGGACGAAAAAACCTACGCCTACCTGAAAGGCCGGCGCCACGCGCCCTCCGGCGCGCGCTGGGATCAGGCGCTCGCGCACTGGAAGACGCTGCCCTCGGATGCCGGCGCGAAATTCGACGCCGAGCGATCCATCGACTGTGGCGCGCTCGCGCCGCAGATCACCTGGGGCACCAGCCCGGAGGACGTGATCGGCGTCGATGGCGTCGTGCCCGACAGGAAACCCGAAGCGCTTGCCTACATGGGACTCACTGCCGGCGATCGGATCGCCGGCACCCGGGTGGACCGCGTCTTCATCGGATCCTGCACCAACTCGCGCCTGCCGGACCTGCGCGCGGCCGCGGCGATCGCGAAGGGCCGCAAGGCGGCGAAACACGTGAAAGCCTGGGTGGTGCCCGGCTCCTGGCGCATCAAGCAGGACGCCGAGGCGGAGGGCCTGCACCGGGTGTTCCTCGACGCCGGCTTCGAGTGGCGCGAGGCCGGCTGCTCGATGTGCGTGGCCGCGAACGGCGACTACGTCGAGCCGCTCGCGCGCTGCGTTTCCACCTCCAACCGCAATTTCGTCGGCCGCCAGGGTCCGCAGGCGCGCACCCATCTCGCCAGCCCCGCGATGGCAGCGGCGGCGGCGATCGCCGGCGAAATCACGGACGTGAGGACCCTGTGATGGAAAAATTCGTCATGCTCACCGCCATCGCCGCGCCGTTGATGAAGAGCAACGTCGACACCCATTTCATCATCCGTATCGAGCGCTGCACCGGCACGCCGCGCAACGAGATCGGCCGCTATGCCTTCGAAATGGCGCGCTACCTGCCCGACGGCAAGGACAACCCGGCCTTCGTGCTGAACGAGCCGCGCTACCGCGGCGCGCAGATCCTGGTCTGCGGCGAATTCTTCGGCACCGGCAGTTCGCGCGAAATGGCGGTCTGGGCGCTCGCCGGCATGGGCCTGCGCTGCCTGATCGCGCCCTCCTTCGGCCAGATTTTCTTCGGCAACTGCTTCCAGAACGGCGTGCTGCCGATCGTCCTGCCCGCGGCGACGGTCGAAACGCTCGCGGCGGAGGCCGCCGCACCCGGCGCAAGGCCGTTTACCGTAGACCTTGCGAAGCAGGTCATCAACGGCAAGATCCGTTTTGAAGTCGCGCCGCGCCGCAAAAAAATGCTGCTCGAAGGGCAGGACGAAATCGGCCTCACGCTCGAGCTCGAGCCGAAAATCGCCTCTTTCCAGGCCGACGACCGCCGCAAGCGGCCCTGGATCTATCCGTCATAGCAGGAGGCCACCATGGGGATCTCGGTCTTTCCCGTCACGCCGCGCTTTGCCGCCGAGATCGGCGACATAGACTTGAGCGCGCCGCTGGCTCCGGAGACGCTGCAGGCGGTTCGCGAGGCCTTCGCCACCTACGGGGTACTCGTCTTTCCGGCGCAGAACCTGACGACCGACCAGCACCTCGCCTTCGCGGCGAACTTCGGTCCGCTCGAACGCACGGTGCAAAAGGCATTGCGCGGCGAGAAGCTCCGCGTGCGCGAGGAGATTGCCGATATCGCCAACATGGATGCCGACGGCAAGGTGTGGAAGAAGGACGCGCGAATTCGGCTGTTCCAGATGGGCAACCGGCTGTGGCATACCGACAGCTCCTTCAAAGCGCCCAGCGGCTACGCCTCGATGCTCTACGCGCGCTCGGTGGCGCCGATCGGCGGCCATACCGAATACGCCGACATGCGCGCCGCCTACGACGCGCTGCCCGGGGCGATGAAATCGCGCCTGCAGGGGCTGATCGCGGAACATTCGCTCATCCACTCGCGCCGCAAGCTGGGCTTCACCACCTTCACCCCAGAGGAAATGACCGCCTTCGCGCCGGTGCACCGGCCGCTGGTGCGTCGCATCCCGGAGTCCGGCCGCGAGTCCCTCTACGTCGCCTCGCATATCGGAAAAATCAGCGGACCGCTCGGCGGCTTGCCCGACGTGGAGGCCGAAGCGCTGGTCGCGGAACTCATCGCGCATGCCACGCAGCGCCAGTTCGTCTACACGCACCGCTGGCGCGTGGGAGACCTCGTGATGTGGGACAACCGGTGCACCATGCACCGCGGCACGGAATACGAGGACACGCGCTGGCCGCGCGACCTGCAGCGCGCGACCACCTCGGACCGCGCCGACGCCTTCGGCGCGCTGGAGCGCGCCAGCGCCGCTGCCGCGGACTACTGAGGACGGAGAAAAACATGTATCCCGGCAAGCGCACGAAGGAACGCGCCAGCCAGCCGGCCTTCATCATGGCCGGGACGGGCGAAACCGTGAGCTATGCCGAGTACGAAGCGCGCTGCAACCGCCTCGCCCGCCTGCTGCGCGCGCACGGCCTGAAGCGGCTGGACCACTACTCGATATTCATGGAGAACAACGACCGCTACCTCGAGTGCTGCGGAGCGGGCGAGCGCGCAGGACTCTACTACACCTGCATCAATTCCTACCT
Source organism: Burkholderiales bacterium (assembly GCA_035308765.1). GTDB lineage: Bacteria > Pseudomonadota > Gammaproteobacteria > Burkholderiales > SG8-39 > RBG-16-66-20. The sequence goes on along the minus strand of DATGGA010000023.1, from coordinate 9,655 downwards.
GACCGCGGAGGAACTGGCCTACCTCGTGAACAACAGCGAGTCGCGCGTGTTGATCACCTCGCGCGCCCGGCTCGAAGCCGCGGCGGCGGCGGCAAAGCAGTGCCCGAAGGTGACGTTGTTGCTGCTGGCCGACGGCGAAAGCAGCGCAGGCCCGTTCGTTGCCATGGACGCCGCGGCGGCGAGGTTTCCGGCTACGCCGATCGGCGACGAGCAGCTCGGCACGCCGATGCTGTACTCCTCGGGAACCACTGGAAGGCCGAAGGGCATCCTGCGCCCGCTGCCGGAAAATCCGCCCGAAAAGCAGCTGCCTCTGTTCGATTTCCTGCAGAAACTCTGGCACTACCGCGAGGGCATGATCTACCTGTCGCCCGCGCCGCTGTACCACTCGGCGCCACAGGCCGCGGTCAACCTCGCGATCCGCCACGGCGGCACGGTGATCATCATGGAGAAATTCGATCCCGAAGCCTACCTGGCGCTGATCGGGAAATACCGCGTCACGCACAGCCAGCTGGTGCCGACCATGTTCTCGCGCATGTTGAAGCTGCCCGAAGCCGCGCGCCGGCGCCACGACCTGTCGTCGCTCGAAGTCGCGATCCACGCGGCGGCGCCCTGCCCGGTGCAGGTGAAGGAGGAAATGATCCGGTGGTGGGGCCCGATCATCGACGAGTACTACGGCGCCACCGAAGGCCTCGGCTTCACCGCCTGCAACAGCGCCGAGTGGCTCGCGCACCGCGGCTCGGTAGGCAGGGTGCTGCTCGGCGACCTGCACATTCTGGATGCGGAAATGAAGCCCTGCGCGAAGGGCGTGCCGGGCACCATCTGGTTCAAGACCGCGACGCCTTTCGAATACTTCAACGACCCGGAAAAAACCGCCGCGGCGCGCTCGGCGGACGGCAGCATGAGCACCGTGGGCGATGTCGGCTACATGGACGACGACCGCTTCCTCTACCTGACCGATCGCGCCACCTTCATGATCATCTCGGGCGGCGTCAACATCTACCCGCAGGAATGCGAGAACCTGCTCATCACCCATCCCAAGGTGGCGGATGCAGCCGTGTTCGGCGTGCCGAACGCCGACCTGGGCGAGGAAGTGAAGGCGGTGGTGCAGGCGATGCCCGGCGTGGAGCCGGGAACGGGGCTGGAGCGCGAACTGATCGACTTCTGCGGCCAGCACCTCGCGCGCTTCAAGTGTCCGCGCTCGGTCGATTTCGAGGCCGAGCTGCCGCGGCTGCCCACCGGCAAGCTCTACAAGCGCATCCTGCGCGACCGCTACTGGGGAAACAAGGCGAGCCGCATCCTGTAGCGGGACGCCGGGGGCCTACCTTACTCGGTAGATTTCTTCGGGGAAGTTGCCGCGCGACACCTCGATGGTGCCGCGCTTCTGCTCCAGCTGCGCCGCGAGCAGCGCGCGGTCCGTACCCTTCTCCCAGCGCGCCTTGAATACCTTGCGGTCCGGCTTGCCCTTCTGCGCGATGACGTCCGTCGACTCTGCCAGCGGCGCGCCCCAGCGCGTCTTGAGATGCGCCGTGACCCGATCCAGATCCTTCATGTCGAAGCGCAGGTCGTAGGCCTGGATCACGTCCGCCTTGAGGAAAACCGTGATCTTGGCTTCGACGCCGCCGAGCGAGATCAGGGCGTCGTCGCAGCGCCGGTCGGCGGCGTCCGACTTCCATTCGAGCGCCTTGCAGTGCGCGCTCGGGAAGGCCTTCTTGACGTCGACCTCCTTGCCGCCGAGGTCGACGCCATTGACTTCGTAGCCGAACGCGGGCGGCGACAGGACGAGGATGCAGGCGAACAGGGTCCGCTTCATTTCAGCTTCTTGTAGCGGAAACAATCCGCCGTATGGTCATTTACCATGCCCGTGGCCTGCATGAAAGCGTACATGATGGTCGAGCCGACGAATTTGAAGCCGCGGCCCTTGAGGTCCTTGGACAGCGCATCCGAGATTTCGGTTCGCGCCGGCAGCGCGGCCACGGACCGGCGCCTGTTGTCCAGCGGCCTGCCGCCGACGAATTTCCACACATAGGCCGAAAAACTGCCGCATTCCTTCTGCAACGCGAGAAACAGCCTCGCGTTGACCACGGCCGCCTCGATCTTCAGCCGGTTGCGCACGATGCCCGCGTTCTTCATGAGAGCGCTTTTCTTCTTTGCCGTGTATCTCGAGATTTTTTCCGGATCGAAACCATCGAAGGCTTTGCGGTAGTTCTCCCGCTTGGCGAGGATGGTGTCCCAGGAGAGGCCTGCCTGGGCGCCCTCCAGGATCAGGAACTCGAACAGCTTGCGGTCGCTGCGCACCGGCACGCCCCACTCGCGGTCGTGGTAGCGGATCGAAAGCGGGTTCTTCGCCCAACGGCAGCGCCGGAGTTTTTTCAAACCAGGCCGACGTTCTGCTCGTGCATCAGCGACAGCAGCCGCCCGCCCAGCATCGACAGGCGCTCTGCCATCACCGAGAGGAAGGCCTCGCTGAAGCGCGCGCGACAGCCTTCGGAGAAACCGTCGATGTCCTGGATGCGCAGGCCTAGCACCCAGCTGATCTCCACCGCGGTGACGGTGGCGCTGCGCTTGGCCGAACTGCGGCGCGCGTAGACCATTTCGCCAACGCAATCGCCGGGACTGACCGCGTTCAGCAGCTTGCCGCGCTGCGTCACCTTGAGCAGGCCGGCGGCGAGCACGTAGATATGGTCGTCCTCCACGCCCTCGCGGATCAGTTCGGCACCGGCCGAAAACTTGCGGCAGCGGCAGGTGCGCACCACTTCCCACAACTCGGCGTCCGAAAACCGCTTGAAGAACGCGAGCCTGCGCATGGCGCTGAATTCCTCGACGTCGGAGAGGCTCGACATGGTGGCGTCCTCTTCGGCCAGCAGCGGCTCGAGTGCGGCGGCGAATTCGTCCCAGCTGTCGTATCGGTCGGCGCGCGTCTTGCCGAGTGCGCGCAGCACCACGCCGTCGAGCGCCGGTGAAATGCCCCGGCGCACCTCGGAGGGCGGCGGCGGTTCTTTCGCCAGGATCTCGTCCATCAGCTCATAGGCGGTCGAGCCGGAAAAGGGCCGCGCGCCGGTGAGCATGTGGTACATGACGCCGCCCAGCGAAAACATGTCGGAGCGGAAATCGATTTCCTCGCCGCCGCGGATCTGTTCGGGGGACATGTAGAAAGGCGAGCCGACCCCGGAAACCTGCGTCGTATCCGAGCGCGACAGCTGCGCGGCGCCGAAGTCCGAGACCTTGATGTCGAAATCCGGCCGCAGCATGATGTTGGCGGGCTTGATGTCGCGGTGCACGACGCCGACGGAATTGGCGTACTCCAGCGCCTTGCAGCACTTGTAGGCGATCTGCGCCGAACGCGACACCGGCAGCAGTCCAGAGGGATCGCAATGCGGCTGCAGCGAAGTGCCCTCGACCAGCTCCATCACGAGGTAGCGCAGGTCCTTGCCCTCCTTCTTCTCCACGCCCGCATCGAAAATGCTGACGATGTGCGGGTGGCGAAGCTTGCCCGCGAGCGAAGCCTCGTTCTGGAAGAATTTGAGCGCCCGTCGCGCCTCCTCGGGATCGTTCGGCATGGCATCGAGCACCTTGATCGCGATCTGGCGGCGCTCGAAGGGGTCGGTGGCGAGGTAGACCGACCCGGTCGCGCCCTTGCCCAGCAGATCGTGAATCTCGTACTTGCCGATGTGGGGATGCATGAGGCAGCGATGCTAACCCAAGCCGGAGAGCTAGAATCCGTCCATGGCAATGCAGAACGCGGGATTGCTTCTTTTTACACTTGCGCTGGTTTCCTGCGGCGAGATGGCCTGGCAGAAAGCTGACGGCGACCAATCCACCCTCGCGCAGGACAGGGCGGCCTGCGAGAGGGGCACGCGGGACAGGTCCGGCGGCTCCGCCGCCATCCTCCCGCCCACCGGGATCGATCCCCGCCTGGGCCCGACCGGCCCCAGTCAGGCCGATGTGGTCATGAAGGAAAGCCAGATGACCGGCGCCTGCATGCGCGCCAAGGGCTACGTCCTGGTGCCCGCCAGCAAGTAGGCCCCCGCGGGCGTTTCCTTCACCTCGTGGCTGGCCGGCCGCGCCTTGATGCGCAACTCGGTCGCCTCGGCGCGCTCGCGCAGCGAATTGCGGAACGCCTGATCCTTGCCCGACAGGTATTGCGGCGGCCAGAACTGGGCCGCGTGCTGGTACCAGGCGGAAGCCTGCAGCCCGAAATAGGGATTGGCGAGGTGCGGCCGCCCCAGCGCGACGAGGTCCGCCTTGCCCGAGGCGAGCAGCGTGTTGACCTGGTCGGCGCTGGTGACCGCGCCCACGGTCATGGTCGCGATGCCGGTCTCGTTGCGCACCCAGTCGGAAAACGGCGCCTGGAACATGCGCCCGTACACCGGGCGCTGCTGCGGCACCGTCTGGCCGGTCGAGCAGTCGATCATGTCGCAGCCCGCTTCCTTCAGCATGCGCGTCAGCGCCATCAGGTCTTCGCCCGACAGGCCGCCCGGCGCCCAGTCGGTGGCGGAAACGCGCACGGACATGGGTTTCTTTTCGGGCCATTTTTTCCTGCAGGCCTTCCAGACGGCCAGCGGGAAACGCATCCTGTTCCCGATCGGGCCGCCGTACTCGTCCGTGCGCTTGTTGGTGAGCGGCGATATGAAGCTCGCCAGCAGGTAGCCGTGCGCCATGTGGATTTCGAGCATGTCGAAACCGGCTTCGTCTGCGAGCTGCGTTGAATGTTCGAATTGCAAAATGATCTTTTGCATTTCGGAAGCGGAAATTTCGCGAGGAATTTCCGAAATGCCTTCGTAGTACGGGATCGGCGAAGCCGAAACCAGCGGCCAGTTGCCGGTCTCCAGCGGGTGATCCATCTTTTCCCAGCCGAGCTGCGTCGAGCCCTTGCGGCCCGAGTGGCCGATCTGCAGGCAGAGTTTCGCCCTCGAGTTGGCGTGGCAGAAGCCGGTGATGCGCCGGAAGGCGTCGCGCTGCGCCTCGTTCCAGAGGCCGGTGCAGCCGGGCGTGATGCGGCCCTCCGAGGAGACGCAGGTCATCTCGACGTACACCATGCCCGCGCCGCCGACCGCGCGCGAGCCGAGATGCACCAGGTGCCAGTCGCCGGGCACGCCGTCCACCGCCGAATACTGGTCCATCGGCGACACCACGACGCGGTTCTCCAGCACCATGCCGCGCAGCCGGAACGGCGTGAACATCGGCACGGGCGGATCTGCGAGATCGACGTCGAGGCCCCGGTCCCGGGCCTGCTTCGCAAACCAGGCCCGCACCTCCTTCACGAACGCCGGGTCGCGCAACTCCAGGTTCTCCCAGGTGATCTGCTTGGAGCGCGACATGACGCCGAAAGCGAACTGCAGCGGATCCATGTCCCAGTAGCGCCGCATGTGCTCGAACCACGCGAGCGAGACGTTGGCGGCGTGTTGCGTCTTTTCCACTTCTTCGCGGCGCGCGGTGTCGTACTTTTGCAGGGATTTTTTTGTTTCTTTTTCTGTTTTGAGGCATTCATACAAGGCGATGGCGTCTTCCATTGCCAGTTTCGTTCCCGAACCGATCGAGAAATGCGCCGTCGCCTTCGCATCGCCGATCAGCACGGCATTGCCCATCACCCAGGTCTTGTTGGTGATGGTCGGGAAATTGCGCCAGACGGAGCGGTTGGGGATCAGCTTGTGGCCGTCGAGCTCGTCGGCGAACACGCGCTCCACCGTTGCCAGCATCGCGGCCTCGTCCTTCGTATCGAAGCCGAAGTTCTTCCAGGTCGCTTCGTCGGTCTCGATGATCCAGGTGCTGCGGTCCTGCTCGTACTGGTAGCAGTGCGCGAGGATGATGCCTTCCGGCGTCTCGCGGAAAAAGTACTTGAACGCGTCCAGCGGCCTGGTGGAACCGAGCCAGGTGAACTTGTTCGGCCGTAAATCCACGCTGGGCTGAAAGTGTTCCTTGTGTTTCTCCCGGAGTTTGGAATTAATGCCGTCCGCAATGACGACGAGATCCGAGTCCGCGAATTGGTCCAGATCTTCGACTTCGGTCTGGAACCGCAGTTTCACGCCCAGTTCGCGGCAACGGTCGTGCAGGATGTGCAGCAGCGCCACGCGCGAGCAGCCGCAGAAGCCGTTGCCGCCCGAGCGCATGGTGCGGCCCTTGTAGACCACGTCGACGTCGCCCCAGTAGGCGAAGCGGCGGCGGATCATCTCGTAGGAGGGCCCGTCGTAGGCCTTGAAGGCGTCCAGCGTCTGGTCCGAGAACACCACGCCGAAACCGAAAGTGTCGTCGGGCCGGTTGCGCTCGTAGACGGTGATGTCCCAGCGCGGCCAGGCCTTCTGCGCCAGCAGCGCGAAGTACAGCCCGCCCGGACCGCCACCGACGATGGATACCTTCACGGGATCACCGCCGTGGTCTCGATTTCTATTTTCGCCGCGTCTTCCATCAGCGCGCCGACCTGCACCACCGCCATCGCCGGGTAGTGCCGCCCGATCAGTTCGCGGTAGGCGGCGCCGACTTCCCCGATGGCGCCGAGGTACTCCTTCTTGTCGATGATGTACCAGGTCATGCGCACGATGTGCTCGGGCCCTGCACCGGCCTCGGCGAGCACCGCCAGCGTATTCTTCAAGGTCTGGCGGAACTGCCCGGCGAAGTCTTTTGCTTCCCATTTGTTTTCGCCCGTCCAGCCGATCTGGCCCGCAACAAATACCTGCTTTCCGCTGGCGGCAATCCCGTTCGAGAAGCCCCTGGGCTTCGCCCAACCGGGTGGTTGCAGAATTTTCATCATGGCGCCGTCCTCAGCTTGAAGCGCTGCAGTTTTCCGGTTTCGGTGCGCGGCAGCGCGGCCACGAACTCGATCTCGCGCGGATACTTGTAGGGCGCGATGTTCCGCTTGACGTGTTCCTGCAGTTCTTTTTTCATCGCGTCGTCCGCGGAAAAATCTTGTTTCAAAACGACAAAAGCAAAAACAATCATGCCGCGCTCCGCATCGGGCCTGCCGACCACGCCGCATTCGGCCACCGCGGGATGCGACAGCAGCGCGCCTTCGACTTCGGGACCGGCGATGTTGTAGCCCGCGGAAATGATCATGTCGTCGGTACGCGCCTGGTAATGGAAGTAACCGTCCATGTCCATGACATAGGCGTCCCCCGTCACGTTCCAGCCGTCGACGACGTAGTTCTTCTGCCGCTCGTCGGCCAGGTACCTGCAGCCGGTCGGCCCTTTCACCGCCAGGCGCCCGATCTGTCCCGGCGCGCAGCGCTCGCCGTTGTCGTCCAGCACCGTCGCGGCATAGCCCGGGATGGCGTGGCCGGTAGCGCCGTACTTCACGTGCCCGGGCGCGTGCGAAATGAAGATATGGATCATTTCGGTCGAGCCGATGCCGTCGATGATTTCGATGCCGCTCGCCTCGCGAAACAGGCGCCGCGTGGCGTCGGGCAGCGCCTCGCCCGCCGAGACGCACTTCTTCAGCGAGGACAGATCGTAGTTTTTCCAGATGCCGGCCAGCGCGCGGTACATGGTCGGCGCGGTGAAGAGGATGGTCGCCCTGAATTTCCGGATGGATTCCAGCAATGTCTCGGGCGTGAACTTCTCCACCAGCGCGGTGCTCGCGCCGACGCGCAACGGGAAACAGAGCAATCCGCCGAGTCCGAAAGTGAAGGCGAGCGGCGGCGAGCCGATGAAAATGTCGTCCTGGTCCGGCTTCAGGCAGGAGCGCGGGAAGCAATCGCACATCGCGATCACGTCGCGGTGGAAGTGCATCGTGCCCTTGGGCTTGCCGGTGGTGCCGGAGGTGAAGGCGATCAGCGCCACGTCTTCGGCGGCGGTATCCACGTTCCTGAAACTGGGCGAGCGCTCGGCGGCCAGCGTATCCAGCGACTCGTCGCCGTCCTCGTACCAGTAGCGGATCTCCTCCAGCGTCGGACAATCCGGCAGCGCGAGTTTCAGCTCCGCTTCCAGCCGCTTGTCGCAGAGCGCGTGCGTGACCCGGGCCTTGTTGACGATCTCGGTGAGCTCCTTCGCCCGCAGCAGCGGCATGGTGCCTACGCAAATGCCGCCCGCCTTGAATACCGCCAACCAGCAGGCCGCCATCATCGGATTGTTCGGGCCGCGCAGCAGCACGCGGTTGCCGGGCTTCACGCCCATGTCGCGCACCAGAACGTTGGCGATGCGGTTCGCCTGCGCAAGCAGCTGCGCATAGCTGCACTCGCCGTCGGGCGCGCGGATCGCAATCCGGCCGCCGTGGCCCGCCTGGACCATGTCGTCCAGCAGCACGGTGGCGCAGTTCATGCGTTCCGGATAGTTCAGTTCGGGCAGGTCGAAGCGGAACTCCGGCCACTGGTCGCGCGGCGGCAGGTTGTCGCGCGCGAAAGTGTCGGAGTGTGCGGATTTGACCTTCATTTCAGCAATTCCCGCGCGATGATCACCTTCTGCACCTCGGTGGCACCTTCGTAGATGCGAAGCGCGCGCACCTCCCGGTACAGGCGCTCCACCGGGTGGCCGCTCTTCACGCCGAGGCCGCCGAAAATCTGCACTGCCGCGTCCACCACCGACTGCGCGGTTTCGGTCGCGTACATCTTCGCCATCGCGGCCTCTTTGGTCACTTCTTGCCGCTTTGCATCTCTTAACCATCCGGATCTATAGGCGAGCAGCGCAGCGGCCTCAATCCCGGTCGCCATGTCGGCGAGCTTCGCCTGCGTCATCTGCAGGTCGGCGAGCTTCCTGCCGAACATCGGGCGGTCCTTCGCGCGCGCCAGCGCCTCGGCCAGCGCGCGCCGCGCGAAGCCGAGCGCCGCGCCCGCGACCGTGGTGCGGAAGATGTCCAGGGTGCGCATCGCGAGCTTAAAGCCCTGCCCCGCCTCGCCGATCAGCTCCGCCCTGGAATTCCTGTACTTGACGGTCGCCATCGGATGCGGCGCGATGATGTCGATGCGTTCCGAGGCATCGACTTCCCCGGCGTCCACGATGAAAGCGGAGATCCCCCCTTCGGCCCTGGCAAAAGTGACATAGAAGTCGGCTATGCCTCCGTTCGAGATCCAGGTTTTCGTTCCATTCAATTTCCAGCCGGAACCGTCGCGCACAGCAGCAGTCTGCAAAGCCGCGACATCCGAACCCGCATCCGGCTCCGACAGCGCGAATGCCGCGATCGCCTCGCCCTGCGCCACGCGCGGCAGCCAGGCCTTTTTCTGCGCCTCGGTACCCGCGAGCATGATCGGCCCGCTGCCCAGGCCTTGCATCACGAAGGCGAAATCGGCGAGACCGTGGTGGTAGGCGAATATCTCGCGCGACAGCGCGATGGAGCGCACGTCGGGTTCGGCCGAGACGCAGTGCTTCAGGAATCCGGCAGCACCAAGTTCCCTGACGAAATATCTGCAGGATGAATCCGCGTCCTTTTCATCTATTGATTTTCTCTTAATCCAACTTTCCACCTCGACGGCCAACAGCCGATGACGTTCGTCGAAGAAAGGCCAGTCATAGTGCGCGAAGCGGTCCATCAGTTGCCTTCAAACACCGGCTTCTTCTTCGCCGCGAAGGCCTCGTAGGCGCGATGGAAATCCTTCGTCTGCATGCAGATCGCTTGCGCCTGGGCTTCCATTTCGATGGCTTCGTCGACGCCCGCGTCCCACTCCTGGTGCAGCATTTTCTTGGTCATGGCGTGGGCAAAGGTCGGGCCGGACGCGAGCGACTGCGCCATTTC
>DATGGA010000022.1:0-1867 GCA_035308765.1 Burkholderiales bacterium | reverse complement strand
CTACAATTTCGGCGTCGTGGTGGACGACCTCGACATGCAGATCACGCACGTGATCCGCGGCGACGACCATGTGAACAACACGCCGCGGCAGATCCATATTTTCCGGGCGATGGGCGCTTTCCTGCCCGAGTTCGCCCACTTGCCCATGATCCTGGGCGCCGACGGCGAGCGCCTCTCCAAGCGCCATGGCGCGGTCAGCGTCACGCAGTACCGGCAGGAGGGTTTCCTCGCGGAGGCGCTGGTGAATTACCTGGCGCGCCTGGGTTGGTCGCACGGCAACGACGAGATCTTCAGCGTCGGGCAGCTGGTCGAATGGTTCGATCTCGGCCATGTCAGCCGCTCGGCGGCGCAGTTCGACCCGAAGAAAGCGCAGTGGACCAACCAGCAGCACCTGAAGCATGCCGACGATCTGCGCCTTTCGGGGCTCACCGAAATGGTCCTCGAGGACATGGGGATAGAAACCCGGCCCGGGCCGCCGATCGACAAGGTCGTGTCGCTGCTGAAGGAGCGCGCCAACACGGTCGTGCACCTGGCCGAGAACGCGCGCATGTTCTACCGCTACGAAGATCCTTCGGCGAAGGACCTGGCGCAGCACCTGACCGCGAGGACGCGCCCGGCGCTGAAAATGCTGCAGGCGCGGCTCGCCGGCACGCCCTGGGACCGCGAGTCGCTCGCCGCCGCCGTCGGCGCCGTGCTCGAGGCCAGCGGCCTGAAAATGCCCGAACTCGCGATGCCGGCGCGGCTGCTGGTGACCGGGCGCACCCAGACGCCGTCGCTGGATGCCACGCTGGAACTGATCGGCCGCGAAGCCGTGCTCGCGCGCCTGGCGCAACACCTGGAGGAGTGACCCCATGAGATCCATCCTGCTGCTGGCGCTTGCGCTGGCGTTCCTTCCCGTGCGCGCCGACATCGGCGAAGGCAACTGGGACCTGCAAATCACCACCGTGATTCCGGGCGTGCCCCCGAACGCCATCAGGCAGTCCCAGTGCCTGAGCGCCGCCGACGCCAAGGATCCCGCCAAGCTCCTCGGCAATCCCGGCCAGGGCTGCGCATTCGGCAACCGCAGCGACAGCGGCTCGGTATTCCACTTCGAAATCACCTGCGAGCGCGAAGGCTCCGCGCTGAGCGGCAGCGGCGAGCTGCGCTACACGCGCGACGCGATCGACGGCGATATCGTGATGCGGGTGAAGCAGGGCGAGCAGACGCTGGAGGTGCGCACGGCCGTGAAAGCGAAGCGGGTCGGCCCATGCCGGTGATATAATCCGCGCCCTTGCGTGGGGGTATAGCTCAGCTGGGAGAGCGCTTGCATGGCATGCAAGAGGTCAGCGGTTCGATCCCGCTTACCTCCACCACCCAAGTTTCGCGATTCGCCTCAAGTCCCGATCGTCTAGAGGCCTAGGACATCGCCCTTTCACGGCGGTAACCGGGGTTCGAATCCCCGTCGGGACGCCAGAACGATGCTATGCCGCCGCGACCGCGCTTTCATGCAGGTCAACGCGAGAGGGTTTGAGCGTTCCGAGAATCGCCTTGGCACGCGCCATCTCCTCGGCCGGGCCGTGCGCCGTCACCAGAAAGCCGTCCGCTATGACGGCGGTTTCGTATTCGACCACGCTGTCCTTCGGAATGCCGCTGGAATAGAGGGCCGCGCCCAGGGCGCTCAGGCCTCCGACCACGACGGCGCCCTCGATTGCTGAAATCACTATCGCGGCAAGGTATCCCAGCACCACAACGTGTCCGACAACAGGGATGGTCAGGAACACCCCGCCGAAGAACCAGCCCCATAGGCCACCCCAGAACGCGCCACGCTTGCCCCAGAACTTGACCCGATCGCCCACGTTGAAGAAGCCGATGGCCTTTTCGTCGCTGT
>DATGGA010000021.1:0-113564 GCA_035308765.1 Burkholderiales bacterium | reverse complement strand
TCCAGGCTGCCCTTGGCCGCGACGCTGCCGGGCTTTACTTCGCACAGCGGCGCGGTGGCGGGGTCCTTCATGTACTTGTCGGCGAAGGCCATGCCGCCGCCCGCGAACACGGCCTGGATGTAGTTTTCGGACACGCGCACGCGCGACACCAGGATGTCCAGGCCGGCCTTGCGGATGGTTGCCACCGGAATCGTGGCCACGCGCAGTTCCAGACCGAAGGAGTTGCGCGCCATCTCCTGGGTTTTCACGAGCGCGCCCTTGGCGTCTTCGAACAGCCCGGGCGGCACGCAGAAGGCGCTGCCGTCGCCTTCGAAGATGAACGGGATCTCGAGCGCGCCGGCGGCGTTCAGAATGGCGGTGACCGCGGAGGCGCCGACCGTATTGACGTGCTTGTAGTTGCCCGCCTCCACCGCGAGGGTGGAATTGCGCACGTCGCAGGTGGCGACATGCCAGTCCAGCGGCAGTGGCGAAAAATTGGCGGCGTCGGTGACGCCATCGAAGCTGGCGAGGACCGGCAGGCCGGCGTAGAAGTTCGCGCTGTCCGCACTATCCGTCATAGCGAGTCGTAGTAATCCGCCATCTTCCTGCGCATGCCCTCGTCCGGCAGCTTACCGAAGCCCGCGGCGACGTTGTCGGCGACGTGCTCGGGCCTGCCGGTCCCTGGAATGACACATGTGACTGCGGGATGGCCGACGATCCACTTCAGGAAATACTGCGCCCAGCTCGCCATGCCCATCTCCGCTGCCCAGGGCGGCAGCGGCTTGCCGCGCACGCGCCTGAACATCGCACCTTCCGCGAAGGGGCGGTTGGCGATCACTGCGATCCTGTTTTGCGCGCAGTAGGGCAGCAGGCGCCGCTCCGACTCCCGCTCCGCGAGCGAGTAATTGATCTGCAGGAAATCGTATTTCTCCTTCTTCAGTTGCCGCTCCACCTCGGCATGGGCCGAAGCGGTGTAGTGGGTAATGCCGAGATATCGGATTCTATTTTTTGATTTCCAGTCCAGCAGCGTTTTGGTATGAACATCGGCATCCAGCAGGTTGTGGATCTGCATCAGATCCATCTGCCTCACCTTCAGGCGCCGGAACGAGGTCTCCATTTGCGCGATGCCGTCGTCGCGTCCCCTGGTCCACACCTTCGTCGCGACGAAGAGTTTTTCCCGCAGGCCGAGTTCGGCGACGAGATCGCCGGCCACCGACTCGGCGCTGCCGTACATCGGCGACGAGTCGATCACTCTGCCGCCGGCCTTGGCGAATTCGGCGATCACCTCGCGCAACGGCGCGCGCGCGGCGGGATCGGCGCCGGCGTCGAACACCTGCCAGGTGCCGAGGCCGACAGCGGCGATTTCTTCTCCGGTGGAGGGAATTTTCCGAGTCATGATTTTCGTCGCCTGGCCGGATGCGGGACCCAGCGCGAGAGCGGCCCCCATGCCTGCCAGCAGGCGCAACAGGCCGCGCCGCGCTTCATCCATGCCGCATTCTAGTAAAGTCCGGCACGGAGGAACCGAAGCGCGATGAAACTGACGATCCGATCCGTGCGGCCGGGAGAGGGAAGAGCGCTCGCGTGGTCGTTCGCCTATTTCTTCTGCCTGCTCTCGGGCTACTACGTGCTGCGGCCGTTGCGCGACGAAATGGGCGTTGCGGGAGGCGTGCGCAACCTGCAGTGGCTGTTTACCGCCACCTTCCTCGTCATGCTCGTGGCGGTGCCGCTCTACGGCGCGCTGGTGGCGCGCCTGCCGCGCCGGCGCCTGATCCCGTCCGTCTACCACTTCTTCGCCGCCAATCTCCTGGTTTTCTGGCTGCTGCTGACTTTCGACGTCGAGCGGCCCGCTGTCGCAAGAGTGCTCTTCGTCTGGGTCAGCGTCTTCAACCTGTTCGCCGTTTCGGTGTTCTGGTCGTTCATGGCGGACCTGTTTACCTCCGAACAGGGAAAGCGTCTGTTCGCGTTCATCGCCGCGGGGGGCAGCGCCGGCGCGCTCGCGGGACCGGCGCTGACCGTCATGCTGGCGGTGCCGCTCGGTCCGGCGAACCTGCTGCTCGTGGCGGCGATGTTTCTCGAGGTCGCGGTGCTGTGCGTGCGGCGGCTGGAAGCCGCGTCGCTGGGCAAGGAAGGGAAAGTTACCGCGGAAAATGCCGCACCGGAACCGGTCGGAGGCAGTTGGCTCGCGGGAGTCACGCTGCTGCTGCGTTCGCCCTACCTCGCCGGCATCGCGCTCTGGGTGGCGCTGCTGTCGATTGCGGCGACTTTCCTCTACTTCGAACAGGCAGGCATCATCGCCGCGGCGTCGGACGATCCGGCCGTGCGCACCCGGATGTTCGCCGGCATCGACCTCGCCGTCGGGCTGCTGACGATTTTCGTCCAGTTCTTCGCCACCGGGAAACTGATCGCCCGCTTTGGCGTCGGCGCGGCGCTCGCGTTCCTGCCTATCGTCTTTGCGGCGGGGTTCGCGGCGCTCGCCGCCGCGCCGATGCTCGCAGTGGTGATCGCTTTCCAGGCGCTGCAGCGCACGGCGAACTTCGCGATCTCGAACCCCGCGCGCGAGGTGCTGTTCACGGTGCTCGCGCGCGAGGAGAAGTACAAGGCGAAGAACGTGATCGACATCGTGGTGGTCCGCGGCGCGGATGCTTCGGGTGGCTGGCTGTTCGCGGCGCTGCGCTCGCTGGGGATGGAATTGCGCGCGATCTCGCTGCTCGCGATTCTGCTCGCGGCGGCTAGCCTAGTGCTGTCGCTCGCGCTTGGGCGGGCGCAGGAGAAGCGCGCCCGGCCTCCGATCAACTGAGCCCGAGAATCTTTCGCAGTTCAGTCGCCGTCAGTGCTTTGCCGAACACCGGCGTGCCGACGTCGAATTCCTTCGCGCGCGCGAGCCCTCCGACCACCACCGGCTCGAAGCCCGCGTCCTGCACCAGTCCGATCGCGACCTTGAGCGCGCCCTGGTCGTCCGCGGCAAGCGGGATGGCGAGCTTCTCGCCCGCGCGGTGCGCCTCGGTGCGCATCGAGTTCCAGCCGACGCAGTTGAATGCGCGCACCAGGCGCACGCCCGGCAGCAGCTCGGCCGAGGCGACGCCCGTGCCCTTGTTGCGCATTTCTACCGCCATGGTGCCGTCGCGGTTCTCGATCGGGTTGCTGGTGTCGAGCACGACCTTGCCTTTGAGTTCCGCGGCGTTGTCGCGGCCGATCTGCGGCAGCGCGGCGTAGGGCACCGAGATCAGCACCGCTTCGCCGAACGCCGCGGCCTCCTTCGGCGTTCCGGCGTGCGCAAGCGGGCCGAGGTTGAGTTTCGCGAGCAGCGCGGTGACTTCCTCGATGGCCCTCGCGGAGAACATCACTTCATGCCCCGCCTTGACCCAGAGCTCGCCGATGGTGCCGCCAACGCGGCCCGATCCGATGACGCCGATCTTCATGCGGTTCTGGGCCGAAGCGGGATTCGTGCCCGCCAGCAGCATGGCGCCCGCGGCGGCGAGGATGGCGCGTCTTTTATGGTTCATGGATTCGCTCCGGATCGTCTCTCAAGCATGCCATAGAATTGCTCTCGTGACCCAGGTCTCCCTCGAGTCGACGCTGCGAGCAGCGCTGAAAGGCGAGGTGCGCTTCGACGCCGGCGCGCGCGCCGCCTACGCCTCGGACGCCTCCAACTACCGGCAGGTGCCGATCGGCGTGGTGCTGCCGCGCACGGCCGATGACATCGTCGCCGCGGTTGCGGCCTGCCGCGAGCACGACGCGCCCATCCTGGCGCGCGGCGGCGGCACTTCGCTCTGCGGCCAGAGCGTCAACGTCGCGGTGGTGATCGATTCTTCGAAATATCTCGACCGTGTGCTGGAACTGGATGCCGCGTCACGCACCGCGAGGGTCGAGCCAGGCGTGGTCTGCGACTTCCTGCGCGCCTCGGCCGAGCGCTACGGCCTGACATTCGCGCCCGACCCCGCGACGCATTCGCGCTGCACGCTGGGCGGCATGATAGGAAACAATTCCTGCGGCCCGCACTCGGTGATGGCTGGCAAGACGGTGGAAAACATCGAGGCGCTGGAGGTGCTGACCTACGACGGCGCACGCTTCTGGTGCGGGCCGACCTCCGAACCAGAACTGGAGGCGATCATGCGCCGCGGCGGCCGCCAGGGCGAGATCTACGGCAAGCTGCGCTCGCTGCGCGAGCGCTACGCCGACCTTATCCGCGGCCGCTTCCCGAAGATAAAGCGCCGCGTGTCGGGCTACAACCTGGACCAATTGCTGCCGGAGAACGGTTTCAATGTCGCGCGCGCGCTGGTCGGGTCTGAGGGCACCTGCGCGCTCACTTTGCAGGCGCTGACCCGCCTGGTGCGCAGTCCGCGCGAGCGCGTGCTGCTGGTGGTCGGCTTCGAGGACATCTACCGCGCGGGCGACGCGGTGCCCCAGGTTCTGGCCGCGCGCCCGATCGCCTGCGAGGGCCTGGATACCGGGATCATCGGCGGCTTGCGCGAGCGCGGCCTCAGACTGGAGGACATCGCCCTGCTGCCCAGGGGCAACGCCTGGCTGATGGTGGAGTTCGGGGCGGACGTGAGGGAAGAGGCGCTCGCAAGGGCCGACGCACTCAAGGAGGTGCTGGGAGGCACCGTCATCGTCGACCGGTCGCTGATGAATCGCATCTGGACCATCCGCGAAACCGGCGCCTCGGCCACCGCGCACAACCTCAAGACCGCCGGACGCGAGACCCGCGGCCCCGACCCTGTAGTCGGCTGGGAAGATGCGGCGGTGGATCCGCTGCGCCTGGGCGACTACCTGCGCGAATTCCAGAAACTGGTGGACGCCTTCGGCTACCGCACGTCGCTCTATGGGCATTTTGGCGACGGCTGCATCCACGCGCGCATCAACTTCGAACTGCGCACGCCGAAAGGCCTCGCGCACTGGCGCGAGTTCCTGCGCTCGGCCTCGCAGCTTGTCATCGCCTACGGCGGCTCGCTCTCGGGCGAGCACGGCGACGGCCAGGGGCGCGCCGAGTTCCTGCCGCTGATGTACGGGCCGGAGCTGATGGTAGCGTTCCGCGAATTCAAACGAGTCTGGGACCCGCTCGGGCGCATGAATCCGGGCAAGCTCGTGGATGCACTGGGCGAGGTCTACCGAGTCGACCAGAACCTGCGCCAGGGCCCCGACTACAAGCCGGTGACGCTTGCCACGCGTCTCACCTTCGCCAGCGACATCGGCGCCGGCTTCACGCGCGCCAGCGAACGCTGCATCGGCATGGGCAAATGCCGCTCGGCCGAAGGCACGACCATGTGCCCGAGCTATCGCGCCACGAAGGAGGAGCGCTATTCCACGCGCGGCCGCGCGCGCATGCTCGCGGAGATGCTGCGCGGCGAGGTGATCACCGACGGCTGGCAGAACGAAGAGGTGAAGGAGGCGCTCGAGTGGTGTCTTGCCTGCAAGGGCTGCCGCAGCGACTGCCCGACGCATACCGACATGGCGAGCTACAAGTCCGAATTCCTGTCGCACTACTACGAGCAGCACCGCCGGCCGGCCCAGGCGCACTCGATGGGCCGCATCGGCGAGTGGGCGCCGCTGGCCGCCAGGCTGCCGGGGCTTGCGAATGCGCTGGCCCAGTCGCCCTCGGTATCGAGCCTGGCGAAGAGGCTCGCCGGCATTGCGCCGCAACGCTCGCTGCCCCGGTTCGCGAAACGTACCTTCCGCGCTGAATTCGACGCCGTCCACCGCGGTCGGCGAGATCCCGCGCGTGCGGGCGGCATGCGGCGCGGCGACCCGGTGCTGTTGCTCCCGGACACCTTCAGCAACCATTTTCGCCCGCAGAGCGCGCTCGCCGCAGTGCGCGTGCTGGAAGATTCCGGCGCGCGCGTTTCGCTGCCGCGCGACCCGCTTTGCTGCGGCCGGCCGTACTACGACTTCGGCATGCTCGACAAGGCGAAGGCATCGCTCGAGAAAATCGTCGCTTCGCTCGCGCAGGAAATCGAGGCGGGCGTGCCGGTCGTGATCCTCGAACCTGGCTGCCTCTCGGTGTTCAAGGACGAGATGAACAAGCTGCTACCCGGCAACGCCTGCGCGCAGAAACTCTCGAAGCAGGCCATGTCGCTGGGCGACCTGCTGGTTGCGCGCGGCTGGAAGCCGAAGAACATCGGCGGCAGCGCACTGCTGCACGGCCACTGCCACCAGAAAGCCTTCGACGGTACCGGCGCCGACGTCAAGCTGCTAAGAGCGGCCGGCATCGAGACCGACGCGCCCGACATGGGCTGCTGCGGCATGGCCGGCTCCTTCGGCTTTCGGCCCGAGACCTACGAAGCCTCGGTGAAGATCGCGAATCTTGCGCTGCTGCCAAAAGTGAAGGGCACGGTGGCGGAGACTTTCGTGGTCGCGAACGGGTTTTCCTGCCGGGAGCAGATCGAGGGCCTTGCCGGGCGCGAGACGTTGCATCTTGCCGATGTGCTGGCGCGGACGCTCGTGTAAATCGACAGTGGCATCGGCGTGAGAACCATACTCGCTGCAATGCTGCTCACGGTATCGGCGGGCGCGGTCGCCCAGACGCAGGAGGAGCGGCTATTCGAGGCGATTGAGGTGGGGAAACCACTGGTCGCCGAAGGAATCGTTGCGGGCGGCAAGGTCGATTTGAACGCGCGCAACAAGGAGCAGGAGACGCCGCTGCACAAGGCGATCGAGAAGGGGATGAGGGAACTGGCCGAGATGCTGGTCAAGGCCGGCGCGAAGGTGGGTGCTCGGGACGCGAACAGCGATACGCCGCTGCACCAGGCGGCGCTGCACGAGGACCCGTACTTCGTCCAGCTGCTGCTCGGCGCGAAGGCCGATGCCAAGGCGCGCAACGACGACGGTGAATCCGTCCTGCAGTGGGCTGTGATGACCGGCAACGCCAAGGTGACGCAGATCCTGCTCGAGAACGGCGCCGATCCCCGGGTGAGGGACTTGAAAGGCAACACGGTGCTGCACGCGGCTGCGGACGGCGGTTCCTTGGGAATGGTGGAAGCGTTCCTCGCGCTGGGAGTGGACCCCCGGGCAAGAAACCGCGCGGGGCAGCGGCCCATCGACGTGGCGCGCGAGCGCGGCTATGCGGAAATCGTTAAGCGTCTCGAAAGGTTCGAGAAGGAATGAACTTCGGCATGGCGCGGGCGACCCGGTTGCGATAGTCTCCGGTTACTTGGAAGGAGGTGCGAAATGTCTGCTGCCTGGATACTCAATTCCGTTAGCCTTTTCGCCACTACGGTTGGTGCCCTGCTGATCTTCTTGTATTTGTCGAAGGCGCCGAGTCTGGCCGGCGATGGCATGTCGGCCGAGGCGAAGCGGGCCTGCGAAAAGCACCGCCGCCTGTTGATGATTAGTGTCGGGTTGCTCGCCGCCTGGCTCCTAGTCCAGGACCTCGCCGTCATCCTGCTGTAGACAGTTCGAAGGCCTGCGCCAGCAGTTCGTAGGACGCCAGGCGCGTGGCGTAGTCGCCCGTTATCGTCAGCACCATCAGTTCGTCGGCGGAGAATTTCGCGGCGAATTCCAGCAGTTTTTCCCTGCAGGCCTGCGGCGAGCCGATCACGGCGCGCGGCCGCTGGCCGCGGATGTACTGCAGTTCTTCCCCGGAAAAGCTGCGTTTTTCCGCCTCGTCCAGCGTCGGCACCGGCAGGTCCTGGTTGAGCGCCATGTGCAGGCGCCGGAGATCCACGACGCGGGCGAGGCGCTCGGCCTCGTCGTCCGATGCCGCGCAAATGACAAAACAGCAAAGCGAGGTATGAGGCCGGGGCTCGCGTCCCGAGCTCTGGTAGCGGGCCTTGTAGGCGCGCATGACAACGTCGCCACCCTGCGCGTTGATGAAATGCGCGAACGAGAAGCGCACCCCCAGCTGCGCGGCCAGAAGGCCGCTGTATTCCGAGGAGCCGAGCAGCCAGAGTTCCGGGGCGGTTTTGCCTTCCGGCTGCACGCGAACTTTCTTGAACGGGTGGCCGTCGGGCAGCGTGCCGTCGAGGTGGTGGATCAGTTCCCAGACCTGCTCCGGGAAGTCCTCGGCGGTGGGCATCCCGCCACCGCCGACCGCGCGCGCGGTGCGCTGGTCGCCGCCCGGCGCGCGGCCGATGCCGAGATCGATCCGGCCCGGATAAAGCGCTTCCAGCATGCGGAAAATTTCGGCAACCTTGAAGGCGCTGTAGTAGGGCAGCAGCACGCCGCCCGTGCCCACGCGGATCCGCCTGGTTTCCGAGCCCAGGCGCGCGAGCAGGATTTCCGGACAGGGATCGGCGAGCGCGGCGATGGCGTGGTGCTCGGCCAGCCAGTAGCGGTAGAAGCCCAGCTCGTCGGCGCGCCGCGCCAGCTTGAGTGTCTCTTCGATCGCCTGCGCGGCGCTGTGTCCCGAGATGATGGGGGACTGGTCGAGGATCGAGAGCTTCATGCGGCGAGCTTGGTTTGCGCGAACGCCCAGCCGCGCAGCAGCGCGACCAGGCCGACCACGACCAGCGACAGGGCGCCGAGTACATAGAAGCCGGCGGCGAGGCTGTAACGATCAGCGAGGAAGCCCATGATAAGGGGCGTGCTGAGGTGCGAGGTGCCCCAGCCCACGCCGCCCAGCGCCATGGCCGAGCCGCGCATCCGCGGCTCGACGATCTCGGCCATGGTGACCTGGAAATAGATGGTCATCAGGCCCGAGCCTACGCCAAGGGCGAACATGAACGCGCCGACCGCGGCCCAGTGGCCGAACAGGGGCTGCAGGCCGACCCCGACCGAAACGAAGGCGCCGGCGATCACCGGCCAGGGGCTGCCCGGCCCGGTGTGGACGAAGCGCGCCACGATCAATCCGGCGCCGACGCCGCCGACTGCGCGCAGGGCAAGCAGCACGCCCGAGGCTTCCTCGCCAAAACCCAGCTGCTGCAGGAGCAGCGGGTAAAACGACATCGACAGCGAAAACGGCAATGCGGACAGGTAGGCGCACAGAACGCCGTAGAACAGTACCGGCATGCGGATCAGCACCCTGTAGTTGCCGAACAGGCTTTGCCCGGCCGGCGCGGCGTGCGGCTTTTGCGGGGAATTCAGGCCGATGAGAAGTGCCGCAACCGCAAACGAGGAGAGCACCGCGAACGTGGCGCCGAAGCCGCCCAGCGCCAGGATGAAACCGCAGGAACTGTTGCCGAGGATCTGCCCCAGGCTGCTGACCGCGTTCAGCCTCCCGGCCTGGACGCCACGCGCGCCGGGGAGCTCGGCGGCGATCGACCAGTTGGCCGGCCAGAACGTGGCGCGCGCGAGCACCAGGACCAGCTGCGCGGCGAACAGCGTGCCGAAGCCCGTGGCGAAGGGCATGGCCGCGGCGCCAGCCGCCAGCAGCACCGAAGAAGCCTGCATGATGCGCCGGCCACCGAAGCGGTCCACGTAGGCGCCTCCGACCAGGTTGATGACGAGCTGGGCGATCGAGGGAAGGGAGAACAGCACCCCTATTTCGGCTCCCGAGAGGCCCTTGGAATAGGCGTACAGCGGCACCACCAGCCATGTCATGCCCAGGCCGTAATTCCAGGTGAAAGAGGCGAGAAAGTAGGGAAAGTGGCTGACCATGCGGGGGCGCCATTATCAGTCCGGGCGCGTAAGCTATTAGGGGTCGTTTCGACCTACGTCCATGAGACCCTTCCTATTTGCCGTTTTGGCCCTGTCCCTTGGTACGGCCCAAGCCGTGCAATGCAGCGCCAAATCCCCGGAAAAGACCATCGCCCTGGTCGAGCTCTATACCTCCGAGGGCTGCGACAGCTGCCCGCCGGCGGACCGCTGGCTGTCTTCGCTCGGGCCCCGGGGCTTCGCACCGGACCGCGTGGTGCCGATGGCCCTGCACGTGGACTATTGGGACTACATCGGCTGGAAGGATCCGTACGCGCGCCAGGCGTATTCGGCCCGCCAGCGCCGCATGGCCCAATTGGCGCGCGCTGCGGCGATCTACACCCCCCAGGTGCTGCTGCAGGGGCAGGATTTCCGCGATTGGAGCTCGTCTGGCACGTTCGAGCAGGCGGTAGCGAAAATCAATACCCGTCCGGCAAAGGCGCGGATTTCGCTCACGCTGGACACGGGGCAGAAGGGTGCCTTCGAGGTGCAGGCCGCCGCCGAGCTGGTGGATGCAACGCAACAGGGCGATATCGCGCTGTTCCTCGGCGCCTATGAAAACAAGCTCGTTTCAGAGGTCAAAGCAGGTGAAAACCGGGGCAAGACGCTGCCGCACGACTATGTGGTGCTGCAGTGGCTCGGGCCCTTCGAATTCAAGGGTGGCAGGGTCGCCGAGCGCCATGCGCTGCCCCTGCTGCCCAAGGCGGTCCCGGAGCACTCCGGAGTGGCCGCTTTCGTGCAAAACCGCGCCAATTCCGAGGTCCTGCAGGCCCTGATGCTCCCGGCCTGTCCGGGCTGAACCCCTTCGCGCCGGCTGCGAAGGGGCCTATTCCCGGGTATATTTCCGCCCGGCAGCGCCTGCTGGAGGGTGGGCGCCCGGCCCAGGGAGAGGCGATGCACGCGACACAGATTCGCCAGAAGGACGGGATCTTCTACTTCGTCGGCTACAAGGCGAAGGACCTGCTCGCGAAAGTGCGCTTCATCAGCCGCTTTTATGGCGAGGGCGAGGAGATTACCGCCGCGCGCATCTCGCAGGACGACGATGTCGCCCAGTTCATCTCCAAGATCGAGCGCAACGACGCCGCTTTCCAGCGCGCGCTGTCGCGCTCCAAGGTGCGCCAGCTCACCAATTTCTATGAAACCGCGGTATCGCAGCCGGCGATCCCCGGCACCGTGCTGCTCTATACCAGCGAGAAGCTGAATTTCCGCGCCGACGGCGACGGCTCGGGACACGGCCACCTGTCCGATCCGAACGCCAAGTTCCTGATCATCGACGGCCAGCACCGGCTCGCCGCGCTGCACTTCTACATGCAGGAGCGGCCGCAGGACGCGGCCACCATCAGCGTGCCCTGCGTCGTGTTCGACGGCCGCAGCGAGGATTTCGCCGCGGAGATGTTCGTCATCATCAACTCGACGCCGACGCGGATCAACAAGAGCCACCTGATCGATCTCTACGAGCAGGTGTCCTGGGCGGCGCCGGACCGCAAATTCGCCGCGCGCCTGGTGGAAAAGCTCTACAGCGAGGGCGACAGCCCGCTGCGCTACCGCATCAACCGGCTGGGCGGGCGCAGCCAGCGCGACAAGTGGGTGCTGCAGGCGGAACTGTTCAACGAACTGCACCGCTGGGTGCGCGGCAAGTGGCGCTCGATCCAGCTCGCCGGCGGCAGCTCCAAGGAAGTGCCACGCTATTACGGCATGGTGCGCGACTTCTTCAAGGCGGCGAAGAGCAGCTTCGGCGACTCGGTGTGGGGCAAGGAAGGCTACATGGTCACGCGCCCCGTCACCATCAAGGCGATGATCCGGGTGTGCGCCGACCTTACGCGCGCCGATGACGGCCCGGAGGCGGGGCGTCTCGCCCGCTGGGAAGACCGCCTCAAGCCCTGGGGCGATCTCGGCAAGCAGTTTCGCGACGATGGCTTCTACGAGCGTTTCCCCGCCAAGGGCGAGGTGGAGCGGGTGGCCCGGGTGCACAAGGACCTGGCCCGCGCGGCCGGCATCGAGGTCAGCAAGAAGTCCTGAGGGGTTTTCCCCAGACCCCGTCTATTTGCCTTTCCTGCTGGGCAGCAGCCAGACGATCAACCATGGCAGCAGCGGGACGCACAGCGCGAAAATGACCCAGCCGCTTACGGATCTGCCCTTGCGCCTGGCGACGATGCCGGTCGGGATGGCGGCGACCACGCTGACAATCGTGAGATAGATCGCGCCGGTGGCGACGGCCTCGACCGTCGCCGGGTCGACGCCAAGGTCACCCAGCAGCGCGGAAAGTTGTTGGTCGATCATGGTGCGTCTCCCTTTTGCTCACGCGGCCTTGTAGGTGTCCAGCTTGACCCGCTCGCGCTCGATCGCGGCGGCAGCGGGCGGGGCCTGCATCACGCGCTCGATGTAGGCGAGGTATCCCGGAAGCGACTTGGGGTCGATGTCCGCGTAGCCGCCCCAGCGCAGCAAGGTGAAGGCGTAGGCGTCATGGAAAGCGATGCGCTCGCCGTGCCAATACGGCCTCGCGCCGGCAGCCCAGTCCTGGATCCGTTCCAGATGCTTGCGGAAGCGCGCCTGGGCCATTTTCTTCACCTCCGCTTGCGCCGCCTCGCCTTCGGCGAACTCGGCGGTGCGGAACACGCGCGTGAAAGTCGGGTGCACGGTGTTGTTCATCCACGCCAGTTGCGACAGCGCCTGCGTCCGCGCCCAGGGTTCGGCGGGCAGCAGGCCCGCCTTGGGGAAGCTGCGGTCCAGGAAATCGCAGATGGCGACGATCTGCGTGAGCGGCTTGCCGTCCACCACCAGCACCGGCACCTGGCCGTTCGGGTTCATCGCCAGATATTCGGGCGTCCGGTGTTCGCCCCGGTGCAGCTTGACGAGTTTCGGCTCGAAGGCCTGGCCGGCGGCCGATTTGATCGCTTCGAGCGCCACATGCGGCACGAACGAGCAGGCGCCGGGGGCGAAGTAGAGTTCGAGGTTCACGGCTTTTCTCCCTGTCGGATGACTCCTGACTGCTCCATTTGCTGAATTTCTCCCGCGGCAAAGCCCAATTCGGAAAGTATCGCGCGGCTGTGTGCGCCCAGCGCCGGTATCGCGTCCATGCGCGGCTCGAAGCCGTCCAGGTTGAACGGCGGCTTCGTGGCCTCGATCGGACCCGCGGGCGAGCCCACCTCGCGCCAGCGGTCGCGCGCCTCCAGCTGAGGATGGTCCCAGAACTCCTGCATGGAATTCAGTTTTGCATTGGCGATTCCCGCCGTCTCGAGCCTGTCGAGTATCTCTCCGGAATTCAGCTTCAGGAAGATTTTTTCCACTTCGGCCTGCGTGGCGTCGCGATTGGCCGCTCTTGCCGGGCCGCTGGAAAATCTCGCATCGGTCTTCAGGGCCGGGTTCAGAAGAACGACGTCGCAGAAGCGCTCGAATTCGCGCTCGTTCTGGATCGACAGGAACACCGTGCCGCCGTCGCCCGCCCTGAAGGGGCCGTAGGGCACGATGGTGGCGTGGTGCGCGCCGCTCCGGGCCGGCGCCTGGCCGCCATAGGCGGTGAAATAGGCGGGGAAGCCCATCCATTCGCCGAGCGACTCGAACATGGTGATGTCGAGCGTGGCGCCGGCGCCGTCGCGCTGCCGCCGGAACAGCGCGGCGAGGATCGCGGAGAACGCATACATGCCGGCGGCGATATCGGCCACGGGGATGCCCGCCTTCGCCGGCTGTTCCGGCGTGCCGGTCACCGAGAGCAGCCCGGCTTCGCATTGCACCAGCAGGTCGTAGGCTTTCTTGTCGGCATAGGGGCCCGCTGGACCATAGCCGGAGATGCCGCACCAGACGAGCCGTGGATATTTCGCCCGTAGTTCTGTCGCGCCCAGGCCGAGCCGCTCGGCAGCGCCGGGGGCGAGATTCTGGACGAAGACGTCCGCTTGCCGAAGGAGTTTCTCGAGCACGGGTTTCGCACCCGGATGCTTTACGTCCAGCGAAAGACTTTCCTTCGACCGGTTTACCCAGACAAAATGCGAGGACATCCCCTGCACCGTCTGATCGTAGCCGCGCGCGGCGTCGCCGCCGCCGCGGCGTTCGATCTTGATCACGCGCGCGCCCATATCGGCGAGCTGGCGCGTGCAGAACGGCCCCGCGATCACCTGTTCGAGACCCACGACCGTGATTCCTTCGAGCGGCCGCTTCACGTGAAGTCGATCCCCAGGCCTCGCGTCGCGAAACCGTGCAGGTTGGTGCTCCAGCGCTCGCCCGGCTTCACGGGGTGCGCATCTGTGAGCGTGCCGGTGCTGACGATTTCGCCGGCGGCCAGCGGCGGCGATTCCTTTTGCTGCGCGAGGATTTCCACGAGAAAAGCGAGCGAAAGGAGCGGACTGTCCAGCACGTTGGCGCCAATACCCTGGTCGACGATCTCGTCGCCCCTGCGCAGCGTCACTTTCAGAAAGGGCAGCGCGGCAGCCAGACCGGATATGCGATGGACTTCGACCGGCGTGCCTACGATCAGCCTGCCGTGGAGCGCGTTGTCGGCGGTACAGTCCGCCAGGGTCATCTTCCACTCGGGATGATGGCACTGGACGATTTCGATGGAATGCGCGACCCACTCGATGGATTCGAGCAGGGCGGCCGGGTTCTTCGTCCGCGGCGGCGCGGCTTTCAGCTTGAAGCAGATCTCGGGCTCGATGCGCGGTTGCTCCAGGCCGGCGAGTGGGACCGTGGCGCGGTTGTCTTTCGCGAAGATGACGGTGCGGTCGTACACCGCGCCCCACATCGGCCCGTTCACGCCGTAGCGTTTCCAGATGCCGCGGTTGGTAAAGCCGTTCTTGCGCCCCAGCAGTTTCCAGCCCAGCGCGAGGCGATGGGCGTGCAGTTGGCGCGCTGCGGCATAACCCGTTTCGGCCGTAAGCCCCGGATATCGCGTGCTGAATGGGGTTACCTGCCGCGTGTGCTGGTGCAGGCTTACAAGCTCATTTGCCAGTTTGGTTGCGTCCATGGTCAAGTGATTCTAAATTAGGACCATGCAGGAAGATCTCATCTGGGCGATCCTGGGCCTGGCGCTGGTCATCGTGGAACTGATGTCCGGCACCTTCTATCTGCTGGTGCTCGGCATCGCTGCATTCGGCGCGGCGCTCGCCGCCTGGCTCGGCCAGCCCTTCGGGGTGCAGGCCGTCGTCGCGTCGGTGATCGCGGCGCTCGGCTGCTACGGAGTCCACGTTTACCGCGCGAAGAATTCGACCCGGCAGATGCCGCAGGTGGACGCCGGCCAGCCGGCGAGCTTCGAGAACTGGCTGGACCAGGGCGCGCGCCTGGCGCGCGTGCGTTACCGCGGCTCATCCTGGGACGCGCTGGTGGAAGGAGAGGCAGCCGTCGAAGCCGGCGCGCCGCTATATGTGGTTTCGACCAATGGCAACACGCTTAAAGTCGCCCATCGCCGTCCCGCATAGCCCCGCCACGGGCGACGCGCCGGTGGCGGCGGCAAGCCAACAGAGGAAGGGAATCCCCATGCTCACCAAGCTGATCATCGCCATCGTCCTCACCATGATCACGGCGTCCATCCCCGAGACCCGGGGCTACGCGGTCTGGGTGTTCTTCATCGCGGTGGTGGCGGCCTTCGTGGTCGAAGGCGTGCGCATCGTGCCGCAGCAGTCCGCCTACGTGGTCGAGCGGCTGGGGCGCTTCCATTCGATCCTCGAGCCTGGCCTGAACCTCATCATCCCGTTCCTCGACCGCGTTGCCTACACGCATTCGCTGAAGGAAGTGCCGCTCGACGTGCCCGAGCAGGTCTGCATCACCAAGGACAACACCCAGCTCGCGGTGGACGGGATCCTGTACTACCAGGTGACCGACCCCCGCCTGGCTTCGTACGGATCGGCCAATTACGTCGCCGCCATCAGCCAGCTCGCGCAGACCACGCTGCGCAGCGTGATCGGCAAGATGGAGCTGGACAAGAGCTTCGAGTCGCGCGAGGACATCAACCGCCACATCGTGGCCGAGCTGGACGAGGCGGGGCGCAACTGGGGCATCAAGGTGCTGCGCTACGAGATCAAGAGCATCACGCCGCCCGAGTCCATCCTGCGCGCGATGCAGGCGCAGATCACCGCGGAACGGGAAAAGCGCGCGCTGATCGCCAAGTCGGAGGGCGAGCGCCAGCAGCAGATCAACATCGCCGACGGCAAGCGCCAGGCGGCGATCCTCGAGTCCGAGGGCGAGAAACAGGGCGCGATCAACCGCGCGCAGGGCGAGGGCACCGCGATCCGCGTGATCGCGGAGGCGAACGCGGCAGGCGTGCGCGCGGTGGCCGAGGCGATCACCGACAAGGGCGGTATGGAAGCGGCCAACCTCAAGGTCGCGCAGCAGTACATCGACGCCTTCGGCCATCTCGCCAAGAGCTCAAACACCCTGATCATTCCTTCGAACGCCTCCGACATCGCCTCGTTCGTGACTACCGCGATGACGGTGCTGGACAAGACCAAGCAGGCGCAAGCCGCCGCCAAAGGAGCCTGACATGAGCGTGACCGCCGTAAACCACTTCACCATCCTCACGGACGATTTGCCGGCGACGCTGGCGTTCTACGAGGAGCACTTGAACCTCAAGCCCGGGGCGCGGCCGCCGTTCAAATTCCCCGGCGCCTGGCTCTACTCCGACGGCGGCAAGGGACCCGACCCGATCCTGCACATCGTCGCGGGCGTCAACAAGGATCGGCTGGTGAAGGGCGTGCTCGACCACATGGCCTACAGCGGCAAGGGGCTCGCTGCGGCGGTGGCGAAACTGAAAAGCAGGAACGTCCCGTACGAACTGCGCCGGTTGCCGGAATACGGCACCTGGCAGCTGTTCTTCTCCGATCCGAACAACGCCAAGATCGAGATCGACTTCGACAAGTCCGAGCCGGCCCCGGTCTGAGCCCGGCGCCCGCCGGCTACTCGACGGTCACGCCGGCGCGTTTGATCACCGGCGCGAACTTGGCGGTTTCGGCTTTCACGAAGTTGAGGAACTCCTCGGGCGTGCCTTGCACCACGGTGGAGCCGCGCGATTCCAGTATTTCGCGCAGCCTGGGGTCGCGTGTGGCGTTGTTCAGCGCGGCGTTCAGGCGCAGCACGCTCTCGCGCGGCGTGCCGGCGCGCGCGGCGAGCCCGAACCAGGACACTACCTCGTAACCCTTGAGGCCGACCTCGTCCATGGTCGGCACGTCGGGCAGCGCGCTCACGCGCTGCAGGCTGGTAACCGCGAGCGCGCGCACCTTGCCGGCTCTGATGTTCCCCACCTGCGGCGGGATGTTGTCGATCATCATCTCGATCTCGCCGCCGAACAGCGCCGCAGTCGCGGGGCCCGCGCCGCGGAACGGGATGTGCACGATGTATGTACCGGTCATGCTCTTGAACAGTTCGCTGGAGAGCTGCGGCGAGGTGCCGTAGCCGGGCGATCCGTAATTCAGCTTCCCTGGGTTCTTTTTCGCGTAGGCGATCAGTTCCTGGGCGGTCTTCACCGGCAGCGACGGGTTCACCACCAGCACGTTCGGCACCGATCCGTAACGCCCGATATAGGCAAAATCCTCGATCGGCTTGTAGTTGAGCTTGCGGTAGAGGGTCGGGCTGATGGCAAGCGAGGGATTGGCGAGCAACAGCGTGTAGCCGTCGGGCGCCGAGCGCGCCACCATTTCAGCGCCTACGTTGCCACCCGCGCCGCTGTGGTTCTCGACCAGCACCGGCACGCCAAGTTCGGTCTGGAGGAAAGGCTGCAGCGCGCGTGCTACGAGATCGATCAGGCCGCCAGGCGGGTAGGGCACCACGATAGTGACCGGGCGGGACGGGAAGTTCTGAGCATGCACAATCGCAGCGCAGGCAAGCGCCAGCGCAGTAAAAAGCATTCTCATTTTCACCCCTCCTCTTATACGGGGGAAATTTTACCCCCGCGCCGACGCGCGGCTTCATCTCAGGGTTCGGCCCACATGCGCAGCAGGTTGTGATAGCACCCTGTGAGCGACACCAGCGCCGGGTTGCCCGCAGCGTTGGACGAGTCGCGCGTCAGGCGCACGATCGCCATGTCGAGATCGTAGAGCAGCGCCCGCTGCACGTCGTCCCGGACCATGCTCTGCACCCAGAGAAAGCACGCAAGCCGCGAGCCGCGCGTCACCGGCTCGACGCGGTGCAGGCTGCCGGCCGGATAGAGCACCATGTCGCCCGCGGGCAGCTTGACGCGCTGCACGCCGTAGCTGTCCTCGATCAGCAGCTCGCCGCCGTCGTAATCCTCCGGCGGCGCGAGAAACAGCGTCGCTGAAACATCGGTGCGGATCTTCGCCCCGCTTCCGGGCACCAGGCGCACCGCGCCGTCGACGTGGCTGCCGAAGCGCATGCCCCCCTCGTAGCGGTTGAACATCGGCGGATAGACGCGGCTCGGCAGCGCGGCGCTGATGAAGAGCGGATTCCTCTCCAGCGCCGCGAGCACGATGTCGCCCAGCTCGCGCGCGACCGGCGAATCCTCGGCGAGCTGAAGGTTGTTCTTGACCTGGGTTCCCTGGTGGCCCGCGGTGGCGCGTCCATCCACCCAGGCCCCGCCGGCAGCGGCAAGCCTGGCGCGGATCGCGCCCAGCTGCGCCTGGTCCAGAACCTTGGCTACGTGCACCAGCATACGGTCAGAACCTCTGCGTGTAGGTGAGCAGGGCGGTGCGGGCGATGCCCGGCACCGAGCGCCCCTTGTCGGAGGGGATCAGCGCGTCGTAGTTCAGCCGGTTGGCGATGTTGAACAGATTGAGGCGGATGTCGTACTTCGGCTGGTGAAAGGCCACCGTGGCATCCCAGCGCAGGTAGTCGGGAGCCAGGACGGCATTGTTGTTGGAGACATACCGGTCCGACATGTAGACCAGGCCAGTGCCGGCCTCCCACTCGTGCGTCACGTTACAGGTCGTCCAGACCGAGGCGCTGTTTTTCGGCGTATTGGCGAGCGTGTTGCCGGGCGCGCTGCCTGACGCAGCGTCGAACGGCCCGGCATTGACGATCCTGGCATCGAGGTAGGTGTAGCCCGCGAGCACCTGCCAGTCGGACCGGATGCGCCCGGCTACGCCGGCCTCGAAGCCGCGCACGCGCACTTCGCCGATGTCCTCGTAGACGCCGGCCGAGATCTGCGCGCGGGCGTTGTTTTTTGTAACCTGGAACAGCGCGGAGGTCACCGACAGGTTGCCGTTCAGCAGGTCCCATTTCGAGCCTGCCTCGTAGGACTTGTTGGTCTCCGGATCGAGCGACTGCTGCCCGCTGGTGAGGGTGAGCGCTTCCAGCGAGGGGTTGAACGAGGTGCCGTAGGAGGCATAGTAGGTCTGCACGTCGGTCGGCTGGTAGAGCAGGCCGGTGCGAACGCTATTGAAGTTCACGGTCTGGCTCGCCGACGGCGGGAGGTTGATCGAATTGCTCAGGTTCGCCTTGTAGACGTCGTGGCGCAGTCCCGCAATCAGCTTCCATTGCTTGCTCAGCGTCATCGTGTCGTTGAAGTAGGGCGCAAGCGTGGTGGCGCTGGCCTGCACGATGTTGCCCGGCGTGGAGGGCAGGCCGGCGCCCGTCAGGTAGGGCGGGTTGACGAGCGGCAGCACGTAAAAATAGTTGTTGGTTCCGACGTTGCGCGAACTGTTGGCCTGATTGTTGCGCTCGTCGCCCAGTTCCAGGCCGAAGATCAGGTCGTGGCGCACGCCGCCGGTCTGGTAATTGGTGATCAAGTCGGTCTGGTTGTAAAAAGAATTGTCGGTGATCACGCGGTCGTGGCTGCCGAGCGCGAAAAACAGCTGCGACAGCGGCAGGCTGGTGGTGTTTCCCAGATTGGTGGCGGCGAAGGCCGTATAGACGCCGCCGGTGACGGTACCGATGCTGTTCGGCCCGGATTCGCGCGCGTCGATCTTGTAATTGGCATAGCGCGACTGGTTCTGGATGGTCGTTTCGGGCGTTATTTTGTGAACCACCTTGGCGGTGAACTCGTCGACATCCTGGATCGTGCGGTCATCGGTGAGCCCGTATAAGGTCTTGTGGTTGACGTTCGCCGGAGCGCCGTTGACGGGCGGCAGGCCGTAGTCCGGCATGTCCCTGTTGTGGTTGATCATCGCCGACAGCGTCACCGTGGTCGGCGTGTTGATGCCGAAGCGCAGCGAGGGGGCGATGCCGTAATCCTTGTAGTCCATCACGTCGCGCGTGGAGTTCACGTCCTGCGCCATGGCCGAGATGTGGAACGCCGAGGTGTCGGACAGCGGCTGGTTCAGGTCCGCCGTGGTGCGCATCGACGGCTGGGTGCCCACGGAGATCGTGGCCTGGTTGAGCGGCGTCAGCGAGGGCACCTTGCTCACCTGGTTGACGACGCCCCCCGTCGAGCCGCGCCCGAACAGCATCGAGGAGGGTCCCTTCAGCACTTCGATCTGATCCAGCGAGTACACGTCGCGGTAGTACTGGCCGCGGTCGCGCATGCCGTCCAGGTAGATGTCGGTGCGTGCCGAGAAGCCGCGCAGGTTGATGTTGTTGCCGATAGTGCCGCCCTCGGCGGCACCCATGGTGATTCCGGGAACGCCGCGCAGCGCGTCGGAGAGGCTGGTCGCGCCTTGCGACTCCATTACCGCGCGATTGATGATGTTGACGGTCTGCGGGATATCGCGCACCGGGGTCGGCACCTTGCCGCCGACGTTGGACAGGCCGGGCGCGAAATCGTCCGTGGGCGCGGTTTCCTGAACCTTGACTTCGGGCAGCGTGGCCTCGCTGCCCGTTGCCTGGGCGAATGCGAGGCCGGGCGTGAACGAACTGAACAGCGCGGCGACGGCTGCAGCAATCGGCGTTCGGTTGAGGCGGTATTGCATTTCTCCCTGGGGTCGTCGTTTGGATTGCGGCTGGCGACCTGGCAGAGAGGCTGGGTGGCTATCGCGGTTGAAAATCGGGGGGGTCAGGACATTCTTTTGCGCAGAGTGGCGTAGGCGGCCCAGGCGAGCGGCAGCAGCACCATCAGCGCGCTGTAGATACGGGCGTAGCGTCCTTCGGCCCATTCTTCCGTCGCCATGTGCCAGTACGTGTTGTCGAGCGGCAGCGCCTGGGCTTCGGTAAATTCGTGGAAGGCGTAGAGCAGCAGCTGCAGCGAGAACAGGACCAGGAAAATCGCGGTGGCCTGGAAGAACAGGGTGAGATTGACCCGCCGGCCCCAGCGCAGCCAGGCCCAGGCGACCGTGGCCGCGAGCGCGACCCCGATAAGGGCGCCCGCCACGAGGCCGCCCGAATCCTCGTTCCTCGCTATCGCGATGGTCATGAAGGCCGTTTCCACGCCTTCGCGCGAGACCATCAGCACCACGAACAGGAACACGCCCAGCCATGCGCCGGCGCCGGGCTTGAGCGCTGCGGCATCGATGCGCGCGCCGATTTCCGCGCCCATGCGCTTGCCGGCGCTGTTCATGTAGATCGCCATGGAAATCACCAGCACGGCGGCCACCGCCGCGAGCACGCCCTCGTAGACCGGCAGCGGCGCGACGTCCAGCAGCCAGCCGCCCACGACGACGGAGATCGCCAGCGCCACCGCGGTTCCGGACCACACGGCCGGCAGCAGCGCCTCGCGCCCGGTCTTGCGCAGGTAGGCCGCGGCGATGGCGACGATGAGGAAGGACTCGATGCCTTCGCGCAGCGTGATGACCAGCATGTCCGTCATGGAGCTATTCCCGCGGGTCGGTGACGAAGCCGATGCGCGTCAGGCCGGCCTTTGCCGCGTCCGACATCACCTCGGCTACCTTGCCGTAGGCGACCGCCGCATCGGCGCGGATATGCACCTCGGTTTGGGGCTTGAGCCGGCCCGCGGCATCCATATGCGCGCGCCAATCCGCACGCTCGAGAACCTGGCCGTTCCAATAAACCAGGCCCTGCGCGTCGATGGCGAGCTGCACGTTGTCCGGCCTGGTGAGATTGGGCTGGCTGGAGGCTTTTGGCAGATCCACCTTCACGGCGTGCGTCAGCAGCGGCGCGGTGATGATGAAGATCACCAGCAGCACCAGCATGACGTCGATCAGCGGGATCATGTTGATCTCCGCCATCGGCGCGCCTTCGCCGCCGCGGTTGAAGCCGCCGAAGGCCATCTCAGGCGCCCTTGACCGCGATGGCCGGCTTCAGCGGCACCACCGCGGCGGGATCGCCCACGTGCGCGCCGGTGGTGAGCACCGCGTACAGGTCGTGCGCGAATGCGTCCAGTTGCGCCAGCACCAGACGGTTGGCGCGCACGAAACCGTTGTAGGCGAGCACTGCGGGGATCGCGACCGCAAGGCCGAGCGCGGTCATGATCAGCGCTTCGCCCACAGGGCCCGCCACCTTGTCCAGCGTTCCCTGTCCGGAGAGGCCGATAGCCACCAGTGCGTGGTAGACCCCCCACACGGTGCCGAACAGGCCGACGAAGGGCGCCGTCGAACCGACCGAGGCGAGCACGGTGAGTCCGGATTCCAGGCGCGCAGTGTCCTCGTCGATCACGCGGCGCATCGCGCGCGTGAGGAAGTCGGATCCCGAGCCGGCTTCGGCCAGCCTGGCCGCGCCCGAGCGCTGGTGATGCCGCGAGGCGCTGATCGCATGCCAGGTGAGGTGCGAGAACGGGTCGTCGGGGTGCGCGCCCTCGATGTGTTTTTCCACCGCGGCGAGCGAGGGTGCGTCCCAGAATGCGGCGAGGAAGCGCGCGCTCTTGCGGCGCTCCAGCACCATGGTGATCGTCTTGGTGGCGATGAGGTACCAGGTGGCGATCGACATCACCAGCATCATCGCGAGGATCGTCTTGCCGATGGCATCGGTCTGGGCGAGGAAGCTAGCGAAGCCGGCAGATTGTTGTGGATCCATGAAGTTCAGTCTTTTAATTGAAAAGAGAATGGGATTTGCACCCAGGTGGCGATCGGCTCTGTCCCGCGCTTGCCGGGCGTGAATTTCCATTGCCGAACGGCATCACGCGCGGCCTCGTCGAGACGCGGGGAGCCGCTCGTTTTGAAGACCTGCACGTCTTCCGCGCGGCCGGCGATGCCGACGAACACGCGGAGAATTCCGCGGCCCTGTTCGCCTATCCTTTTCGACAGCGCAGGGTAGATTGGTGAAGGGTTGTCGAGGTAGTCGGCATGGAAGATCGGCGGTGTGATCGGAGCTGGCGGTGCCGGTGGTGCAGCGACCACGACCGGGGGAGGGGGTGGCGCCACTACCGGCGAGGGCGCTTCCACCGGCGCGGTGATGAGCGGGGACTCGAACGGGCGCTCGACTTGTTTCGCGATCGGCTTGGGTTTCGGCAACTCGGTGGGCGGCTGCGGCTTGGGCTGTTCGACCTTGGGCGGCAGGATTATTTCCACCATGATCGGTGCCGCGGCGAGCAGCGCCTTGCGGGCCGGCTCGTAGCTGAGCAGGAACGCCAACGCGAGCGCGTGCATCGCGATGGTGACGCCCAGTCCGATCCGGTCCGGGCGCATTGCTAAGCAGTGAGAATCAGTTTTCCGCTCTGCGTCAGGCGCAGCCGGTATTCGCGTCCGTTGTGGACGATCAGCAATTCCTTGGCGTCACCGAGCGGCGCTTCGCTCAGTACCTTCCTGGGCACATGGGCGAGGCGATCATTGCTCTTGTCCGGCTGCATGCGGCTGGCTCCGCTATCGTTCATCTATATTAACGATAATCGTTCTCATTATTGATGTCAAGAATAGAATTACAGACTAAAATAATTAAACCATATAGTTATATGTAAGTTTATGCTCACATATGTATGAGTGGTTGCTAGCAGTTCTCAAATAGTATGATAATCATTCCCATATGTATATCTGCATCTGCAATGCGATCACCGAGCGGGACGTGCGCGAATGCGCGCAACGCGGCTGCTGCTCGCTCGACGAGTTGTCGGTGGAACTCGGCGTCGGCTCCGGCTGCGGCCGTTGCCGCGTGGTTGCGAAGGAAATCCTGAACGAGTCTCAATCTTCCACGCTGCCGCTCGCCGCGGCTGCCTGAGCTTCTCTCAACGAGAACAATTCCGTCGCTAGACTCGCCTCATCTGCTGACGCGGGAGGCGCCATGAAAGGCGACAAGAAAGTCATCCAGCACCTGAACAAGGTGCTCTACAACGAGCTCACCGCGATCAACCAGTACTTCCTCCACGCCCGCATGTTCGGTAACTGGGGCCTGAAGAAACTCGAGGACTACGAGAAGAAGGAGTCGATCGACGAGATGAAGCACGCTGACCGGCTCATCGAGCGCATCCTGTTCCTTGAAGGGCTGCCGAACCTGCAGGACCTGGGCAGGCTGATGATCGGCGAGGACGCGCCAGAGGCGCTGAAGTGCGACCTGAAAATGGAACTGGCGGCGCACCCGGCGCTGAAGGACGGCATCGCCCACTGCGAAGCGGTCGGCGACTACATCTCGCGGGAATTGCTCGAGGACATCCTCGAGTCGGAGGAAGAACACATCGACTTCCTCGAAACCCAGCTGGAGCTGATGCAGAAGGTCGGCCTGCAGAACTGGCTGCAGACATGGAACGGCGCTAGCTCTTCCTAAACCACCCGCGTTTTCACCGGCTTGCCGGCGAAGTGCAGGTGCAGGTTCTCGACCTGCAGGTCGCCCATCGCCTTGCGCGTCTCCGCCGTGGCGCTAGCCACGTGCGGGAACAGCACGGCGTTGTCCAGCGAGAAAAACTCCGGCGGCACTTTCGGCTCGTGCTCGAACACGTCCAGCCCGGCGCCGGCGATTCTCCTCTCCTGCAGGTAACGCAGCAGCACCGGCTCATCCACCACCGAGCCGCGCGCGACGTTGACCAGGAAGCCCTGCGGCCCGAGCGCGTCCAGCACCTTGGCGTTGACCAGCTTCGCGGTTTCCGCGCCGCCCGGCGTCACGATCATCAGCACGTCGGAATTCTTCGCCAGCGTCACCAGGTCGGCATCGTAGGGATAGGGGACGGTCTTCTGGTTGCGATTGTGGTAGCGGATCTTCATGCCGAAGCCCAGTGCGCGCCTGGCGATCGCTTCGCCGATGCGCCCGAGGCCCAGGATGCCCATGGTCTTGCCGCCGATCGAGGTGGTAAGCGGATATGGCCCGCGCGTCGGCCAGTAACCCGAGCGCAGATAGCCCTCGGATTGCGGGAATTTGCGCAGCGTGTTCAGCACCAGCGCCATCGCGCAATCGGCTACGCAATCGTTCAGCACATCCGGGGTGTTGGTGACGATGATGTTCCGCTTCTTCGCCGCGTCGAGATCGATCTGGTCCACGCCGACGCCGAAGTTGGAAATGATCTCCAGCTTGGGCAGCGCATCCATCAGCCTGCCGTCCACTTTCGAATGGCCGAAATGCGCCAGTCCGCGCCGGCCTGCCGCCGACTTGAGCGCGGCATCGCGATCGGCGGCCTCCCAGAGATTCACGGCGGAAAACTCGTTCTGCAGCCGCTCCAGGGTGCCCTTGTGGCCTTGGGCGGTGATGATGATTTCGTGTTTCATCGATGTCCTAGCTGTTGAATTTTGCCGCGAAGGACGCGCTCAGAACTTCGCGCGTAGCGCTTCCGCGCCTCGCGCCAGCAGACCGATATCCGCGCCGACGGCGCAGAACAGGCAACCGGCGGCCAGCATGCGCTTGCAATCGGCTTCGACGGGGGACAGGTAGCCGGGTGCCTTGCCCGCCTTGCGGATGCGCCGCATCGCTTCCTCGATCAGCGGCAGCACTGCCGGGTTCGCGGTCTCGCCGGGGTAGCCCATCGAGGCATGCAGGTCGGCCGGGCCGATGAATACGCCATCGACGCCATCCACCGCGCAGATCGCCTCCAGCTGGTCGAGCGCTGGCTTGGTTTCCACCTGCACCAGCACGCAGATTTCCTCGTGCGCGCGCTTGGCGTAGTCCTTGACGCGGCCGAAGCGCGACGCCCGCGTGGTGCCCGCGACGCCGCGCACTCCTGCCGGCGGATAGCGCGTCGCCGCAACCGCGGCCCTGGCTTCCTCGGGACTGCAGACGTAAGGGATCAGCAGCGACTGCGCGCCCGCGTCCAGCACGCGCTTGATGTTCACCATGTCGTTCCAGGGCACGCGCACGACCGACGAGGTCGGATAGGCCGCCGCCGCCTGCAGTTGGCTGAGCAGCGACTCGAGATCGTTCGGCGAGTGCTCGCTGTCGAGCAGGAGCCAGTCGTAGCCGGCGCCGGCGATCACTTCCACCGAGTAGTTGGACGACAGGCTGGACCAGAGGCCTATCTGTGTTTTGCCGGCCTTGATGGCGCGCTTGAACGCGTTCTGCGGGAGTTCCATGCGTATCCTCGTGTTCCTTGTTGTTGTCAGTCGGCCTTGATGCCGGCTTCTTTTACGACCTTTGCCCAGCGCGCTTTTTCCTTGACGATGAAAGTACCAAGCGCCTCGGGTGGTCCGGTGCGCACTTCGGTGCCCTGCTTGGCAAGGAATTCCTTCATCTCCGGCGTGTTGAGGATCCGCGACAGTTCGGCGTTGAGCTTCAGCACGATGTCGTGCGGCGTGCCGGCTGCGGCCAGCAAGCCCTGGTAGGAGCCGGTTTCGAAGCCGGGCACCCCGGACTCAGCCACGGTAGGCAGCTCGGGCGCAGAGGCGACGCGCTGCGCGCTGGAAACCGCCAGCCCCCGCAGACGGCCGCTTTTCACCGACGGGTAAGTGGCGAGCATGCCGTTGAAGAGCACGTTGGCGTTGCCGGCGATCACGTCGGTCACCGCAGCGGAGCCGCCTTTGTACGGGATGTAGACCCATTGCACTCCGGTGCGCGCCGCGAATTCGACGCCTGCCAGGTGCGGCGCGCCGCCGGTGCCCGAGTTGGCGAAGTTGAGCTTGCCCGGATTGGCCTTGGCGTAGGCGATGAGTTCCTTGACGTTCGTCACCGGCAGCGACGGATGCACCGCCAGCACGTGCGGCGAGTAGGACACCATGATGATGGGCGAGAAGTCCTTCGCCGGATCGAAAGTCATGTCGGGATAGACGCTCGGGTTGATCGACAGCGCGCCGACGTCGGACAGCAGCATGGTGTAGCCGTCCGGCGCCGATCGGGCGACGAATTCGGCGCCGACGTTGCCGTTGGCACCGGTCCTGTTCTCGACGATCACCGGCTGGCCCCAGGCCTCGGTGATTTTCGGCCCGGTGGCGCGCGCGAGAATGTCGGAGGTGCCGCCGGCGGTGAAGGGGACGACGATGCGGATCGGCTTGGCGGGATAGTTCTGCGCCGGCGCAGCGAATGCGGTGAGCATGCAGGCGGCGGCGAAGATCGTGCGTAGACGTGTTTTCATGGCGGGACATTGTAAACTCGACCCTGATCCCCAGAAACCCCTCAGGACATGCCCCTATATAAAAAAGACTCTCTGGCAAAGGCAATCCAGGCAATCGTTCTTGCCGGCGGCAGCGATGCGCGCGAGGCGGGGATCGTCGCCGCGAACCTCGTCGCCGCGAACCTGACCGGGCACGACTCGCACGGTGTCGGCATGATCCCGCGCTACATCGAGTCGCTGCTCGAGGGCGGACTCAAGGTCAACCAGCACCCGAAGATGGTGTTCGACGGCGGCGCCATGATTTCGCTCGACGGCCAGGCGGGTTACGGCCAGGTGATCGGCCTGGAAGCGATGGAAATCGGCATCGCGCGCGCGAAACAGCACGGCATGTGCGTGATGGGCCTCGGGCATTCGCACCACCTGTGCCGCATCGGCCAATGGGCCGAGCAGGCGGTGGCGGCGGGCCTGGTGTCGCTGCACTTTACCAACGTGATTTCGCGCTCCATCGTCGCGCCCTACGGCGGCGCGGACGCGCGCTTCGGCACCAATCCGATGACCGTGGGCATCCCGGTCCCGAACGAGCCGCCGTTCATCCTCGACATGGCTACCAGCGCCGTGGCCCAGGGCAAGATCCGCGTCGCGCACAACAAGCGCGAGAAGGTTTCGCCGGAGTGGCTGATCGACGACCAGGGCAGGCCGACGTCCGATCCGAAGTTCGGGGTTATCGAACCTTTCGGCGCGCTGCGCACCTTCGGCCTGCACAAGGGCTATGGACTGGCGGTCGTGTGCGAGCTGCTCGGCGGCGCGCTTACCGGCGGCGGCACTTGGCATTCGGAAGACCGCTCCAAGAAGCGCGTCTGGAACGGCATGCTGACGATCCTCATCGATCCGAAGCGCCTCGGCACTGCGGATGCGTTCGCGAGCGAAACCACGGCGTTTCTCGAATCGCTGCGCAAGTCGCCCACCGCGCCCGGCGTCGACAAGGTGCGCATCGCGGGCGAGCCTGAACGGGAGACGCGCGCGAAACGCGAGCGCGACGGCATCTCGGTGGACGACAATACCTGGGCGGAAATTGCGGCCGCCGGCGCGAAACTCAAAGTCGCGCGTGCAACCCTCGACAAGCTCGCGGCCGGGGGCTGAGAAACCGGCATGTTCGGTCTTACGGTACTCGGGACCATTCACACCGCCATCAGCCTGGTCGCCATCGTCGCCGGGTTCTGGGCGTTCGTCCGCGACCGGCAGATCCTGTTCTCGAACCGGCTCGGGCAGCTCTACCTGCTGGCAACCGCGCTTACGGCAGTGACCGCGCTCATGATCTTCCGGCACGGCGACTTTCGCATCGGGCACAAGTTCGCCGTCGCCACCCTGATCGTCATTGCCATCGGCACGCTTGCGGCGACAACGCCGCTGTTCGGCCGCGCGTCGCGCTACGTGCAGGCGATCTTCTATTCGTCCACCATGCTGATCCACATGATCACCGGGTCGGCGGAGACACTGACCCGCCTGCCGCC
Source organism: Burkholderiales bacterium (assembly GCA_035308765.1). Taxonomy (GTDB): domain Bacteria; phylum Pseudomonadota; class Gammaproteobacteria; order Burkholderiales; family SG8-39; genus RBG-16-66-20. The sequence goes on along the minus strand of DATGGA010000021.1, from coordinate 85,346 downwards.
GGGCGCGCCGCTGGTGACGGCTGCGAACGCCTTCATATTCAAGGACATCATCAGCGGGCTGACGCTGGCGTACCTGATCGGACTCGCATTGCAACTTCGATGGCTGCGGACTTCGCCGGGGCGTTGACGGCTCCTTGCAATCGGAGCGACCAGCCCTCAGATTGAGGACATAGCTCTCGAATTCCGGAGGATTGACCCATGCGCAAATTGCTGCTTGCCCTGATCGCTGCTCTGTCGCTTTCGGGCTGCGGATACAACGACTTCCAGCGCCAGGACGAGGGCGTCAAGGCCGCTTGGTCTGAGGTGCTCAATAACTACCAGCGGCGCGCCGACCTGATTCCGAACCTGGTCGCCACGGTGCAGGGGGCGGCGGACTTCGAGAAAAGCACGCTGGCGGAGATCACCAATGCCCGGGCCTCGGTGTCTTCGATCAAGGCGACGCCGGAACTGATCAACGATCCCGAAGCGTTCGCGAAGTTCCAGGCAGCGCAGTCGCAGATGACCGGCGCGCTGTCGCGGCTGCTGGCAGTGGCGGAAAACTATCCGCAGCTCACCGCGACCAAGCAGTTTGGCGAACTGCGCGTGGAATTGGCGGGCGCGGAGAACCGCATCGCGGTGGCGCGCGGCCGCTATATCAAGACGGTGGAGGGTTACAACATTCTCGCGCGCCAGTTCCCAACCAACCTCACCGCGATGATGTTCGGCTACAAGCCGAAGGCCAATTTCTCGGTCGAGAACGAGAAGGCGATCGCGGCACCGCCGAAGGTCGATTTCAGCAAGCCAGCGGCGAAGTAAGGGCGGGGCTCAAATGCGGCATTTCTTTGCCGCGCTGCTGACCTTTGCGGCGCTGCTCGGCGCGGCGCGCGCGGATGTGCCGGTGCCCGATCTCAAGGCGCGCGTTACGGATCTCACCGGGACGCTGAAGGCGCAGCAGAAGAGCGATATCGAATCGCGCATCGCGGCCTACGAGGCACGGCGCGGCAGCCAGATCGCGGTGCTGTTGCTGCCGACGACCAAACCCGAAGAGATCGAGCAGTACTCGATCCGCGTCGCCGATGCCTGGAAGATCGGCCGCAAAGGCGCGGACGACGGCCTGATCCTGATCGTCGCCAAGGACGACCGGCGCGTGCGCATCGAGATCGGATACGGGCTGGAGGGCGCGATCCCCGATTCGGTGGCGCGGCGCGTGATCGACGAGCGCATCACGCCGCACTTCCGCGACGGCGATTTCTACGGCGGCGTGCGCGACGGGGTGGACCAGCTGATCAAGCTGGCGGAGGGCGAGAAGCTGCCGCCGCCGCGGGCATCGGCGCCTCAGGCGCGCTCCGAGAGCGACGCAGTCCAATACATCGTTCCCGCGATCATTTTCATGGCCGTGGTGGGTGGAATTCTCAAGGCGATGCTCGGGCGCTTCCCGGGATCCCTCGCCGCCGGCGCCGGCCTCGGCCTGATCGCGTGGCTGATGTTCGGCATGGGCATCGCAGCGCTCGCAGCGCTGATCGGCTTTGTCCTGGTCTTTACCAACACGGGTTCGATAGGCGGCGGCAGCGGCTGGTCGAGCGGAGGCGGCGGCTTTTCGGGCGGCTCCTCTCCGAGCTGGGGCGGTGGCGGCGGCTTCGGCGGCGGTGGCGCCTCGGGACGCTGGTAGGCGGACGCGATGCGCTGGATCCATCACCTCTTTCTCGACCACGCAGCGCTCAAGCGCGCTTTTCCGCGCGCGACGCTGCAATCCATCGGGCGCAGCGTCACCGCGCAGGAAAAGCGCCATCGCGGCCAACTGCGCGTCGCCGTCGAGGGCGGGCTGTCGCTGCAGGCGCTGCTCGCGGGGCGCACGGCCCGCGAGCGTGCGCTGGACATTTTTACGCGGCTGCGCGTCTGGGATACCGAGGACAATGCGGGCGTGCTGATTTACCTGCTGCTCGCCGACCGGCGCGTAGAGATCGTCGCCGACCGCGGCATCCACGCCAGGGTAGGCGATACGGCATGGGAGACGATCTGCGGCGCCATGCAGCAGGAGTTTGCCACTGGACGTTTCGAGGCGGGCGTATTTACGGGGCTTGCGGCGGTGAGCGACCTGCTCACGCAGCATTTCCCCGCGCGGGCGGGCGACAACCCCAACGAACTGCCGGATGCGCCAGTAGTTCTCTGAGACGGGCCCTAGCCCGCCAGCACGTCAGCGTAGGCCGCGGGCGTCTTCGCAAACACCGCGCTTGCATAGTCGCAACGCGACTCGATCCCCATGTTTTCCGTACGGACCCATTGCACGGCGGCGTCCACCAGCTTCCTCGCCGCGCCGGTGCCGCGCAATGCGGTATCGACCTCGGTGTGATGGATGGTTATGCGGGCGCCGGCCATCGTGTACGTCAGTTCCCCCAGCCGCCGGCCGTCGCGTTCCATGATGAACGCACCGCGTTGATCCGCGCGCAGGTGCGTGATCGGCGGAGCTTCCACCACGTTAGTGGATCTCAGGATCCGCGGTAGGCGCGGTGCCCTCGAGGAAGTCGAAGTCGCAGCCTTCGTTCGCCTGCTTCACGTGACGCGAGAAGATGGCGCCGTAGCTGCGTTCGTATTTGATCGGCGGGCGCTTCCAGGCGGCCTTGCGTTTTGCCATCTCCGCATCTGAAATCTTGAGATTGAGCGCTTTTTTCTCGACGTCAAGTTCTATGAGGTCCCCGTTCCTGACGAGCGCCAGTGGGCCCCCGATGAAGGCCTCGGGGGCGACATGGAGCACGCACGTCCCGTAACTGGTGCCGCTCATGCGGCCGTCCGAGATCCGCACCATGTCCTTGACGCCCTGCTTGATGAGTTTTTTCGGCATTGGCAGCATGCCCCACTCGGGAAAGCCAGGGCCGCCCAGCGGGCCGGCGTTCTTTAGCACCAGCACGCAGTTCGCGTCCACGTCCAGCTCATCGGTATCGATGCGTGCCGACATGTCGTTGTAGTCCTCGAACACCACCGCGCGGCCTGTGTGCTGCAGGAGCTTAGGGTCCGCCGCGCTGGTCTTCAGCACCGCGCCGTCGGGGGCGAGGCTGCCGCGCAGCATCACGAGGCCGCCGGATTTCTTCAGCGGCCTGTCGCGAGTCAGGATCACGTCCGGGTTCCAGACTTTCGCGCCCTCGATGTTCTCTCCCAGGGTTTTGCCGTTGACGGTCTTGGCCTTCAGGTCGAGAAGATCTTTCAATGAAAAGAGCAGGGCGCGCAGGCCGCCGGCGTAGAAAAAATCTTCCATCAGGTATTTGCTGCCTGACGGCCGCACGTTGGCGATCACCGGCACCTTCGCCGAGATCTCGTTGTAGCGATCGAGCGAAAACGGCAGCCCGGCGCGGCCGGCCATCGCGACCAAGTGCACGACCGCGTTGGTCGAGCCGCCCATCGCCATCAGCGTGGTGATGGCGTTGTCGAAGGAGCCCTTGGACAGGAAATCCCGCGGCTTGTAGTCCTCCCACACCATCTCGACGATGCGCTTGCCAGTAAGCGTGGCCATGCGTGCGTGGTTCGAGTCGGGCGCGGGAATCGAGGAATAGCCGGGCAGGGTGAAGCCGAGCGCTTCGGCGAGCGACATCATGGTCGCCGCCGTGCCCATGGTCATGCAGGTGCCCGGCGAGCGCGCGATGGTGTCCTCGATGTCCTGCCATTCGCGCTCGGTGATGCGCCCCGCGCGCAGCTCATCCCAGTATTTCCAGGTGTCGGAGCCGGAGCCCAGAGTCTGGTCGCGCCAGTGGCTGTTCAGCATCGGTCCCGCCGGCAGATAGATCGCCGGCAGGTTCATGCTGGTCGCGCCCATGATGAGCGCCGGCGTCGTCTTGTCGCAGCCGCCCATCAGCACGCAGCCGTCCGCAGGGTAGGAGCGCAGCAGTTCCTCCGTCTCCATGGCGAGGAAGTTGCGGTACATCATGGTGGTGGGCTTCTGCATGGTTTCGGCCAGCGCCATCGCCGGCATCTCCAGCGGAAAGCCGCCCGCCTGCCAGATGCCTCGCTTCACTTCCTCGGCGCGCTGCCGGAAGTGCGTGTGGCAGTGGTTGATGTCCGACCAGGTGTTGATGATCGCGATTACCGGCTTGCCCGCGTAATCCGTGCGGTCGTAGCCCATCTGCGCGGCGCGCGAGCGGTGGCCGAAGGAGCGCAGGTCCTTGACGCCGAACCAGCGGTGGGAGCGCAGTTCCTCGGGCTTCTTTTTCTTCACGATGGCTCCTCAGGATGAGGGGAAATTGTAAACTCTGCCGATGAGCCAGACTACATCTGCCGGCGCGTACCTGTTCCGCGCCCGCAGCTGGCGCCGCGTGCTGCGCTTCGCGGGCTTCGCCACGGTGGCTGCGCTTTCGCCTTCCACCTACCGCCAGCGGGCGCGCGAAGTCGCGGTACAGCAGATCTATTTCACCGCCTGGCAGATCCTTCCTGGCTACGCGGCCCTTGCGGCGTTGCTCAGCCTGATCCTGATCGAGGTGGTGGTGGCCGCGGCGCGCCAGTACGGCGTCACGCAGTATTCGCTGGAACTCGTGCTGCGCGTCCTGGTGCTGGAAGTGGTGCCGCTTACCACGGCGCTGTTCGTCGCCCTGCGCTCCGGAGCCGCGATCGGGGCGGAGATCGCGCTGATGTGCGTGCGCGGCGAACTCGAGGACCGGAAGGAAGCGGAAGCGAGCCCGCTGCATGCCGAACTGGTGCCGCGCATCGCCGGGGCCGCGCTGTCGGTGGGCTCGCTCACCACCCTCGGTTGCCTGATCGCGGTCTGGCTGTCGTACGTCGAGTTCTACGGCTTCACCTCCGCCGGCCTGCCGGAGTTCTCGCATATCGTCAGCAACGTCTTCGACGGCATCATCCTGGCCAGCTTCTGCCTCAAATGCCTGCTGTTCGGCCTCGCCGTCGCCATCGTTCCCACGGCGACCGCGCTGGAAGCCGAGCGCGGTGTGATCGAATCGCTGCCGGGGGTGGTGCTTGGCGGGCTGCTGAAGCTGTTCTTCGCGATCATGGTCGTCGAGATCGCATCTTTGGTGGTGAAATACGTCTGACCATGGCCGAACAGCCGGACAAGCCTCCTGCCTCCGCCTCGCCGGCTGACATTGCCGGCGGGCTGCTGCCGCGCAACATCGACGTCAAGGTTGGAATCCTCCTCGCGTTCTCGATCGCCGTCGCGGTCGGCTTCATCGTGTACGTGCTCGACGCGCGCGGCGTGTTCGACCAGACGCAGCGCTTTTACCTGATTGCGGATAATGCCGAGGGCATAAGCGTCGGTACGGACCTCACGTTCGCCGGGTTCCCGATCGGCCGCGTGCGCCGCATCGCGCTGCGCGACGACGGCAAGGTGCGTATCAGCGTCCGGGTGCCCGTGAGCGAATGGAAATGGCTGCGCGAATCGAGCGTCTTCGTGATCGATGTGCCGCTGGTGGGCGCCGCGAAGCTGCGCGCATTCACCGCGAACCTCCAGGATGCGCCGCTTGCCGACCGCGCCGAGCGGCCAGTGCTGCGCGGCGACACCACCGAGGAGATCCCGCGCATGGTGGCGTCCATGCGCTCGGTGCTGGACAACCTGGACCAGATGACCGACCAGGGATCCAGCCTGCAGGAAAGCCTCAAGAACGCGCGCACGGTGACCGAACGCATGGCCGGCAAGTACGGCGTGCTGGGTGGGCTGACGGGCGGCGAAGACAACGCGAAGAAAGTGATGGCGTCGATCGATCGCGCCAATGCCTTGCTCGCCTCGCTGGGCAGCGTGTCGCTGAAGCTCGATACCGTGCTCTCCAAAACCGACCAGCGCGTCTTCGGTCAGGGCGGCGTCATGGATGAGACGCAGAAGGCTGTGGCGCAATCCAACCTCATCCTCGACGAAGTGCGTGCGAGCCTGAAGAAAGTGGACGGCATCCTGGCCGACGCGCAGGCGGTGGGCGCGAACGCGAAGGCGGCCACCACAGACCTGGTCGCGCTACGCGCCGAGGTCGATGCGAGCCTGCGCAAGGTCAATTCGCTGATCGACGAGATCAACCGCAAGTGGCCGTTCGCGCGCGATACCAGGATCAAGCTGCCGTGAAACGTGCTAACGCGTTCTTGCTGCTGTTGCTTGCTGCCTGCGGCGGCGCGGTGCCGCCGATCTGGCAATCGAACGCGAAATCCGCGCTCGATTCTTTCGAGCAGAGCTACCTGCTCGGCGATAGGCGCGCCGCAGACCTCGAGTTCGATATCGCCGGGAAGGAGCTGGCCAGCACCGGCGATCCCTCCCTGGTGGCGCAGGCCGAACTGGTGCGTTGCGCGGCGCGCACCGCCAGCCTCGAATTCGACGATTGCCCTGGATTCTTGGCCCTGCGTGCCGACGCGGGCGCGGAGGAAGTCGCTTACGCCGAATATCTGGCCGGGCGAGCCGAAAGAGCCGCCGGAGACGACCCGCTGTCGAAGCTGGTTTCCCTCGGGGTAAAACTGAAAAGCGGCAAAATCACTCCGCCGGAAATCACCGCCGCAGTCGATATCGCGTCCGCGCAGGGCTGGCGCCGGCCGCTGCTGGCCTGGCTGGGAGTGCAGGAGAAACGCGCTGAAGCAGCCGGAGACGGCGCGGCGCTGGAACAGATCCGGCGCCGCATCGCGCTGGTGGCCAGGAAGGACTAGGCGGCGGCCCGGTACGTGAAGGGGCGCGTCCGCCTAAGCGGCCGCGCGGTACTTCAAGGCGACTCCGTTCAGGCGCTGCAGTTCGTCGAAGGAGATGTCGGCGAGGATTTCCACGAGGTGCAGGCCGTCTGGCTTGACGTCGATCACCGCGAGGTCGGTGTAGACGCGGTTGACGCAGCGAGCGCCCGTGAGCGGATAGCTGCAGTGCTCCACGATCTTGCTTTTGCCATCCTTGCTCAGGTGCTCCATCATCACCAGCACCTGCTTGGCGCCCACCGCGAGGTCCATCGCGCCGCCCACTGCAGGGATCGCGTCCGGTGCGCCCGTGTGCCAGTTGGCGATGTCGCCGGCAGCCGAGACCTGGAACGCGCCCAGCACGCAGAAGTCGAGGTGGCGGCCGCGGATCATGCCAAAGGAATCGGCGTGGTGGAAATAGGAGCCGCCGGTGAGCAGCGTTACCGGCTCTTTGCCGGCGTTGATCAGGTCTTCGTCCTCTTCGCCCTTGGCAGGACGCGGGCCGACGCCGAGAACGCCATTCTCGCTGTGCAGGATGATCTCGCGGCCCTGCGGCAGGAAGTCGGCGACCAGCGTCGGCAGGCCGATGCCGAGGTTCACGTAGGCGCCCTCGGGAATGTCCTGCGCGACGCGCGCGGCCATCTGCTTGCGGTCGGCTTTTTTCATCAGTGCAATTTTACGACCCGCTTGACGAATATTCCCGGCGTGACGACGCTCTCGGGATCGAGTTCGCCGAGTTCCACGGTTTCCCGCACCTGCACCACGGTGCATTTCGCGGCGGCAGCCATGATCGGCCCGAAATTGCGCGAGGTCTTGCGGTAGGTGAGGTTGCCCCAGCGGTCCGCGCGGTCGGCCTTGATCAGGGCATAGTCGGCGTGGATCGGGTACTCGAGCACGTAGTCGCGGCCGCCGAGCTTGCGCGTCTCTTTGCCCTCGGCGAGCCGGGTGCCGAAGGCAGTCGGCGTGAAAAAACCGCCGATGCCGGCGCCCGCGGCGCGGATGCGTTCGGCGAGCGTGCCTTGCGGCACCAACTCCAGTTCGAGCTTTCCGGCGCGGTAGAACTTGTCGAAGTGCCAGGAGTCCGTCTGGCGCGGGAATGAGCAGATGATCTTGCGCACGCGCCCGGCGCCGATCAGCGCCGCCAGCCCGGTGTCGGCGTTGCCCGCATTGTTGTTGACCACCGTGAGGTCCGTCGCGCCCTGCGCGATCAGGCAATCGATCAGGGCCGCGGGCATGCCGGCATTGCCGAAGCCGCCGATCATCACCGTCGCGCCGTCGGGTACGTCGGCCAGCGCGCTTTCCGCGGAAGCGAAGAATTTGTTGATCATGGGCCGCGAATTATCGCCTCAACGGGTTTTTGGCCTTTTTCTGTAAGTATCCACTGACAATTGAGAATCCACATTCAATGGCTTTTATATCTATTTGATTTACATAAACAATAAAAATCAAGAAACAGTCTCCAATTGTTCAGCTAAGTGGTTGTCTCGGCAGAAGAAATCAGGTTGTTCAGCTTGACCTTCTTCGGCTTTTCAGATTAAAGTGGGAAAACGTAGAAAAAAGTGGCTTATAAATGCCGCAGTCTGGCTCTCTAGCGATCCAAGTGGAGGAGACAAGAGGAGATGAGCGGCACGTTTCACGGCGCAACGGTCCTGACGCTGGACGCCAAGGGCCGACTCGCCATCCCCACTCGGCACCGCGACGCGCTGGTCGCCATGAGCAAGACGCTCGTGCTCAGCGCGCATCCGGAGGGCTGCGCGCTCATCTACCCGGAATCCGCCTGGGAGCGCGTGCGCGCGCAGGTGGAGAAATTTCCCAGCTTCCATCCGCAGGCGAGCTGGTGGAAACGCCTGCTTCTCGGCTTCGAGGAGCACATCACCCCGGACGCCTCGGGGCGCGTGCTGATCTCGAGCGCGCTGCGCATGCACGCCAAGCTCGAGCGCGACGCGATGCTGGTCGGGCAGAGCCACTATTTCGAGCTCTGGGATTCGGGCGTCTGGAACGCGAAGTACGCCGCCGCGCTGTCCGGTTCCGGCTCCCTGCCGCCGGGCGTGGAGAACTTCTCGCTGTGACAGCGGGCGCGGACGATGAGCACACAGAACCCCGCTCATCGCGCAGTCCTTCTCGAAGAGGCGGTATCGGCCCTGGCTATCCGCGCGGACGGTGTCTACGTGGACGCCACCTTCGGCCGCGGCGGCCACAGCCGCGCGATCCTCGCTCGCCTTGGTCCGGCGGGCCGGCTGATCGCGCTGGATCGCGATCCACAGGCGGTTGTCGCCGCGCGCGAAATCGCCGACCCGCGCTTCAGTATCGCCCACGCACCGTTCAGCGAGCTCGTGCAGGTACTCGATCGCGCGCGCGCCGGGCAGGTGCAGGGCGTGCTCGCGGACCTCGGCGTCTCGTCGCCACAACTCGAAGACCCGGCGCGCGGCTTCTCGTTCCGCGCCGACGGTCCGCTCGACATGCGCATGGATCCGACCCGCGGCGTTTCGGCCGCGGACTGGCTGGCCACGGCAACAGAACAACAAATCCGGGAGGCAATCGGGGGCTATGGCGAAGAACGGTTTGCTAAACAGGTTGCAAAGGCGATTGTTGCTGCTCGGGCACGCGAGCCGATCCGCCGCACCGAGCAACTTGCCGCTGTCGTGGCTGCGGCGGTCGGCACACGCGAGGCCGGGAAGAATCCGGCGACGCGCACCTTTCAGGCTCTACGGATTCTCGTCAATCGGGAGCTTGAGGAGATCGCGCTGATGCTGCCGCAGGCCGCCCGGCGCCTGGCCCCAGGGGCACGGCTCGCCGTCATCAGCTTCCACTCGCTGGAGGACCGGCTGGTGAAGCGCTTCCTGCGCGCCTGCTCGCAGTCCGACCTGCCCCGGGATTTGCCGATCCGCGCCCGCGATTTGCCACAACCGCCGCTCAGAATCATCGGCAAGGCGGTGCGCGCCTCGGAGGCAGAAACGGCGGCCAACCCGCGCGCGCGCAGTGCGACGCTGCGCGCCGCCGAGCGCACGAACGCGGTCCTTGATCCTGCCGTACTGAATCGCGCACTCACCGAACACGGGCCCGACGCGTGGCGAAGCTGAACCTCCTCCTCCTCCTGGTTCTCATCGTCTGCGCGCTCGGGCTCGTCACTTCGCAGAGCAAGTCGCGCAAGCTGTTCACCGAGCTCGAGCGCGAGCAGGAGTACAGCCGCGCGCTCGACGTCGAGTTCGGCCAGTTGCAGCTGGAATCCAGCACCTGGGGCTTGCATTCGCGCGTCGAGAAAATCGCCGCCGGCAGGCTGGGCATGCGCGTGCCCGATCCGCGCCGCGTGCGGATGGTTGAACTGCGTTCCGCGCACCTGGCCGGGGAGCCGCAACCGTGACCGCCGCGAGCGTACCGACGCTGGTGCGGCTACCGGCGTGGCGGGCCCGCTTCGCGCTGTTCGCGCTGCTGGCGGCCTTCGCGGTGCTCGCTGGCCGGTCGCTGTTCCTGCAATCGATGAAGACCGGTTTCTTGCAGGGAAAAGGCGAGGCGCGCTATTCCCGGGTGCTGGAAATACCGGCGACGCGCGGCCGCGTCGTGGACCGTAACGGCGAGGCGCTCGCCATCTCGACGCCGGTGAAATCGGTGTGGGCCATCCCGGACGATGTCAGCGCGACGTCCGCGCAGCTGAAAAATCTGGCGGCGCTGCTGTCGATGGATCCGCGCGAACTCGGGCGCAAGCTCTCGGACGCGGAACGCGGGTTCGTCTACCTGAAGCGCCAGATTCCGCCGGAGGCAGCGGCGCGGGTCGCGGAGCTTGGCATCCCCGGCATCCGCCTGCAGAACGAATACCGGCGCTACTACCCGGGCGGCGAAACCATGGCGCACGTGATCGGTTTCACCGGCGTGGACGACGCCGGCCAGGAAGGCATCGAACTCGCGCAGCAGGCGGTTCTCGCCGGCGCCGCCGGCAGCCGGCGCGTGATCAAGGACCGGCTCGGCCGCATCGTCGAGGACGTGGAGTCGATCCGCGCCGCGCAGGACGGGCACGATCTCACGCTTGCCCTGGACAGCAAGATCCAGAACATCGCCTTCAGCGCGCTCAAGGCCGCGGTCGAAGCGCACAAGGCGAAGGCGGGCGCCATCGTGGTGCTCGATGTGCGCACGGGCGAAGTGCTCGCGCTCGCCAACATGCCCACCTACAACCCGAACAACCGGGCGCACCTCAGCGGCGCGCAGCTGCGCAACCGCGTGATGACCGACACCTTCGAACCGGGCTCGACGCTCAAGCCCTTCACTATCGGCCTGGCGCTGGAGATGGGGAAGATCACGCCGCAGACGCTGATCCAGACCTCGCCCGGCACGCTCACCATCGCCAACTACACCATCCACGACGCGCATGCGGGCGGCGCGATGACCGTGGCGCAGGTGATCCAGAAATCCTCCAACGTCGGCGCGGCGAAGATCGCGCTCCTGATGCCGCGCGAGGAGATGCACGACATGTTCAAGCGCGCCGGTTTCGGTGCCGCGCCGCAGCTGGGATTCCCCGGCGAGGCGACTGGCCGGGTGCGCGAGGCGAAGACCTGGCGCCCGATCGAGCAGGCGACCATGGCCTATGGCCACGGCATCTCGGTGAGCCTGATCCAGCTCGCGCGCGCCTACACCGTGTTCGCGCGCGATGGCGAACTGGCGCCGCTTTCGCTGCTCAAGACCGGCGCGCCGGCGACGGGCAAGCGCGTATTTTCGCCCGAGGTTGCGCGCGAAGTGCGCGAGATGCTGGAAGCCGCAGTCCAGCCCGGCGGCACCGCGCCGCGCGCGCGCATCGTGGGCTGGCGCGTGGGCGGCAAGACCGGCACCGCGCACAAGGAGGAAAACGGAGGCTACGCAGCGAACAAGTATGTTTCCTCGTTCGTCGGTTTCGCGCCTATGTCCGACCCGCGGCTGGTGATCGCGGTGATGCTGGATGAGCCCTCGGACGGCCAGTACTACGGCGGGCAGGTCGCCGCGCCGGTGTTCTCCCAGGTAATGCAGGGCGCGCTGCGCCTGCTCGGGGCGCCTTACGACGCGCCGCTGTCGCCGATCGAGATGCCGGGCGAGGCCGAGGAAGCGAAGGAGAGCACCTGATTGACGACGTTATCGCTCTGCTCAAGGAGGCCGCGATCGAAAACCTGATCTCCGACAGCCGGCGGGCCGCGCCAGGCGCGGCCTTTTTCGCCTGGCCGGGCGAGGCCGCCGACGGCCGTCGCTACATCGCGCAGGCGATCGAGCGCGGCTGCGCGGCGGTGGCGTGGGAGAGCGAGGGCTTCGCCTGGGACGGCGCATTTGAGCGAGCACGGCGGGTGCCCAACGCGGGCGTGAAGGATCTCAAGTCGCGCGCGGGCTTCATCGCCCACGAGTTCTACGGGCGTCCGTCCGAATCGCTTTGGATCTGCGGCGTTACCGGCACCAACGGCAAGACCTCCTGTTCGCAATGGCTTGCGCACCTGCTGTCCCTGAACGACATCAGGACAGGCGTCATCGGCACGCTGGGCAGCGGATTACCCAACGCTCTTTCGGAGATTCCGAACACCACGCCTGACGCGCTCGAGCTGCACCGCATGCTCGCCGAATTCAAATCGGGCGGCGCGCAGGCCGTGGCGATGGAAGTGTCCTCGCACGGTCTGGACCAGGGCCGCTTGAACGGCGTCGCCTTCGATTGCGCGCTGTTCACCAACCTCACGCACGATCACCTGGATTACCACGGCACGCTGGAGGCTTACGCGGAAGCAAAGGCGCGCCTGTTCGACGCGCCGGGCCTTGCCGCGGCGGTGCTCAACCTGGACGACCCTTTCGGCGCGCGACTCGCGAAGCGCCTCGCGGCCCGGGGCGTGCGCACGATCGGCTATTCGCTGAGCGGGGAGCCGGCTGCCGAATCTATTTCCGTTTCAAAGATCGAAGGCCAGAAAGTGGAAATCGAATCAACCTGGGGAAGTGCGGCAGCGTCGATTCCCCAGCTCGGGCGCTTCAATGTAGCCAACGCGCTCGGCGTTCTGGGTTGTCTGGTGGCGAAAGGCATTGCGTTCGCGGAGGGCGTGAAGCTGCTCGAGTCGCTGCCGCAGGTCGCGGGCCGCATGCAGCAGATCGGCGACCGCCCGCTGGTGGTGGTCGACTATGCACATACTCCCGACGCGCTGGACCAGGTGCTCTCGGCGCTGAAGCCGGTCGCGCAGGCGCGCGGCGGGCGGCTGGTCGCGGTGTTCGGCGCCGGCGGCGGGCGCGACAGGGCCAAGAGGCCCGTGATGGGACGCGTAGCCGCGGCGCGTGCCGACCGGATCGTGCTTACTTCCGACAATCCGCGCGGCGAGGATCCGCAGGCAATCATCGCGGCGATACGCGAAGGTGTGTCGGGCGATTGCGCCGTCGAACTCGACCGCGCCAAAGCCATCTCTTTTGCCATCGCTTCGGCGGATGCCGCCGACGTGGTGCTGATCGCCGGTAAGGGCCACGAAGGATTCCAGGAGATCGCCGGACGGCGGCTGCCGTTCTCGGATGCCGAAGTGGCCGGTGCGGCGCTCGGCCGGCGGGGGAATGGATGATGAGTCTCGCGGAAGCCGCGGCGGCGATGGGCGCCCGCACGGTGGGGGGTGAAGCGCGCCTCGACGGCGTTTCGACCGATACGCGCAGTGTCGCCAGGGGCGAACTGTTCGTTGCCATCCGCGGCGAGCACTTTGACGGCCACCAATTCCTCGCCGCGGCAAAGGAGCGCGGCGCGGCGGCCGCGCTGGTAGACGAAAAATATTCGGGGCAGGCTGCATTGCCGCTGCTGGTTGCCGACAATACGCGCCTCGCGCTCGGGCGCCTGGGCCGGCACTGGCGCCTGCGCTTCGCGCCGGCGCTGATCGCCATCGCCGGGTCGAACGGCAAGACCACCACCAAGGAGATGCTCGCGTCCATCCTGCGCCGCCACGCGGGCGAACTGGGAGCGCTCGCGACGCGCGGCAACCTCAACACCGACATCGGCGTGCCGCTGACGCTGCTCGGCCTGCGCGCGGGCCACCGCTACTGCGCCGTCGAGCTCGGCATGAACCATCCCGGCGAGATCGCGGCGCTGGCCGCGATCGCCTGCCCCACGGTCGCGTTGGTGAACAACGCCCAGCGCGAGCACCTGGAATTCATGCGCACGGTCGAGGCAGTGGCGGCCGAGAACGCCAGCGTGTTCGATGCGCTGCCCGCCGACGGCGTCGCGGTGCTCAACGCCGACGACGCGATGGCCGATATCTTCAGGGAGAAGGCGGGCAAGCGGCGGCGGATCGAATTCGGCCTCCGCTCGGGCGATGTTACCGGGAGCTATTCGCTGCGACCGCTGGAGAGCGAAATCGTGCTGCAGACGCCGGCGGGCGAGACCGGGGCGCTGCTCGCGATTCCCGGCGAGCACAACGTGCGAAACGCGCTCGCCGCCGCGGCCTGTGCGCATGCCGTCGGCATTCCCCCGGATGCGATCGGCGCCGGCCTGACGGCGTTCCGGCCCTACATGGGCCGCTTGCAGGTGAAGAAGACCTTGTCCGGTGCGACGCTGATCGACGACAGCTACAACGCCAATCCGGATTCGGTGCGTGCCGCCATCGACGTGCTCGCTTCCTGCCCGGGCCCTACCGCGCTGGTGCTGGGCGACATGGGAGAAGTGGGTGAGCAGGGCCCGGAATTCCACGCCGAGATCGGGCGCTATGCGAAGGAAAGGGGCATCGCGCTGCTCCTCGCTCTCGGCGCCGCGACGCCGGCGGCGGTGCGGGCCTTCGGTGACGGCGGCCGCCATTTCGATGGCATCGAAAAACTGCTGGATGAAACAAAAGGGGTAACGACGATCCTCGTCAAGGGCTCGCGCTTCATGAAGATGGAGCGGGTGGTCGCCATCCTGAGTGGCCAGAAAGCGACGGTCCACTGATGCTGCTCGAAATCGCCCAGTGGCTGGCGAAAGACGTGCGCCTATTCAACGTCTTCAACTACATCACGCTGCGCTCGGTGCTGGCCTGCCTGACGGCGCTCGCGATCTCGCTGATCCTCGGGCCCTACGTCATCCGCAAGCTCACTGCCTACAAGATCGGCCAGGCCGTGCGCGACGACGGGCCGAAGTCGCACCTCACCAAGGCCGGCACGCCGACCATGGGCGGCGCGCTGATCCTGCTCTCGATCGCGATCACGACGCTGCTCTGGGGCGACCTGGGCAACCGCTTCGTCTGGGTGGTGCTGCTGGTTACGCTCGCCTTCGGCGCCATCGGCTGGATCGACGACTACCGCAAAGTGGTACACAAGAACCCGAAAGGGCTCTCGGCGCGCGCGAAGCTGTTCTGGCAATCGGTGTTCGGCCTGGGCGCCGCGATCTACCTCGGCTGGATGGCGCAGAGCATGCCGGCGCTGAACCAGCTGATCGTGCCGTTCTTCAAATTCATCGCCTACCCTCTGGGCGCGGCGGGCTTCGTCGTGCTGACGTATTTCGTCATCGTCGGCACCTCGAACGCGGTCAACCTCACCGACGGGCTGGACGGCCTCGCGATCATGCCCACCGTGATGGTCGGCGGCGCGCTCGGCATCTTCGCCTACGTCGCGGGCAACGTGGTGTTTGCGAAGTATCTCGGCCTGCCCTATGTCGCCGGCGCCGGCGAGCTGGCGGTGTTCTGCGGCGCGATGGTCGGCGCAGGCCTGGGCTTTCTCTGGTTCAACGCCTACCCGGCGGAAGTGTTCATGGGCGACGTCGGCGCGCTGGCGCTGGGCGCCGCGCTCGGCACCATCGCCGTGATCGTGCGCCAGGAGATCGTGCTGTTCATCATGGGCGGAGTGTTCGTCGCCGAGACGCTCTCGGTGATGATCCAGGTGATTTATTTCAAGGTGACCGGCGGCAAACGCATCTTCCGCATGGCGCCGCTGCACCACCACTACGAACTGGAAGGCTGGAAGGAATCGCAGGTGGTGGTGCGCTTCTGGATCATCACCATGATGCTGGTGCTGTTCGGCCTCTCGACGTTGAAGCTCAGATGATGCGCGAACCGGCCTTCTCGCTGCTCAGGAAGCCTTCCGCAACGAAGCTGCAGGGCAAGCGGGTCCTCGTTCTCGGGCTGGGCGATACCGGCCTCTCGGTCGCGAACTGGGTCAAGGATCAGGGCGGCGAGGTCCGGGTTGCCGACACGCGCGCGGCGCCGCCGCGGAAAAAGGACTTTTCGGGCGAGCTGCACGCCGGGAAATTCAAGGCTGCCCTGCTGAAGGACGTGGATTTGCTCTGCATCAGCCCGGGCATCTCGCTGCAGGAGCAACTGGTACAAACAGCAAAAGAAAAAAACATCCCGGTCGTCGGCGATATCGAACTGTTTGCCTGGTCCGCGCGCGGCAAACGAATCGCGGTGACCGGCACCAACGGCAAGAGCACCGTGACCGCCCTGACCGGACACCTGCTCCGGTCGGCCGGCATCGATTGCGAGGTCGCCGGAAACATATCTCCTCCGGCTCTCGATGCTCTTCTAAAAAGAAAGAAACCTCCCGCCGCGTGGGTGCTCGAGCTTTCCAGTTATCAACTCGAGACCACCTGGTCCCTCGAACCCAACGCGGCCGCCATGCTGAATCTCTCCGAGGATCATCTCGACCGCTACGCCGGGCTTGCAGAGTACGCCGAGGCCAAGGCGCGCATCTTCATGGGCGGGGGGGCGCAGGTACTGAACCGCTGCGATTCCGCATCGATGGCGCTGGCGCTGCCGGGGCGCACGCAGGTGACTTTCGGTCTCGACGCTCCGGACATGCCGGAGGACTTCGGCATCGACGGGCAATGGCTGGTGCGCGGCAAGGAGCGCATCCTCGCCGTCGCCGATTTGCCGCTGCCGGGCGCGCACAACGCCTCCAATGCGCTCGCGGCCTGCGCGCTCGCTGTCCTCGCCGGTACGCCGCTTGCGGCGCTCGCCGGCGGATTGCGCAGCTTCCGCGGCCTGCCGCACCGCATGCAGCGGGTCGCGCTGCGCGGCGGCGTCGAATGGCTGGACGATTCCAAGGGCACCAATGTAGGCGCCACCGTGGCGGCGCTCAAGGGATTGTCGAAAAAAGCGGTGCTGATCCTGGGAGGCGAGGGCAAGGGGCAGGACTTCGCGCCGCTCGTACCCGCAATCCGGGAGCGTGCCAAGCATGTGTTGCTCATCGGGCGGGACGCGGCGTTGATAGAAAAGGCGATCGTCGCAAGCGCCGCGCCCGTGGAGCGCGTCGCGTCGATGGGGAAAGCCGTGGCGCGTGCGGCGCAGATCGCGGCGCCGGGTGAAGCCGTGCTGCTTTCGCCCGCCTGCGCGAGCTTCGACATGTTCCGCGACTACAAGCATCGCGGCGAGGCGTTTGCCGCCGCAGTCAGAGGGTTGAAGAACTGATGGCGAGCGTCGTCTTTGGACGGAGCAACACGCGCAACGTGCGGACGGCGGGCGCGCCGGCGCCCGAGTACGACCGCTCGCTCGCCTGGGCGGCGCTGCTGCTGGTCTCGCTCGGACTGGTGATGGTGTATTCGTCGTCGATCGCGACCGCGGAGGCGAGCCGCTATTCGGGAAACAATCCCGCCTACTTCCTCCTGCGCCACGCCATGTTCCTCGCGCTCGCGCTGAGCGCGGCGACCGCGGTGTTCCTGATGCCGGCGCGCTACTGGCAGAAGGCCGCGCCATGGTTCTTCGCCGGCTGCGTGGTGCTGCTCGTTCTGGTGCTGATCCCGGGCGTCGGGCGCGAGGTAAACGGCGCGCGACGCTGGCTGAACCTGGGGGTGGCGAACATGCAGCCCTCGGAGCTGATCAAGCTTGCGGTGGTGCTCTATGCCGCCGACTACACCGTGCGCAAGCACGCGGTGCTGAAGAATTTCCGCAGGGGGCTGCTGCCGATGCTGGCGGTGATGATGGTGGTGGCCTGGCTGCTGCTGCGCGAGCCGGATTTCGGCGCTTTCGTGGTGGTCGCGATGACAGCGTTCGGCATCCTGTTCCTGGGCGGCATGAGCGGCCGGCACTTCGGCGCGCTGCTGGCGATGCTCGGCGTAGGCTTCGTGCTGCTGGTGCTGTCTTCGCCCTACCGCATGCAGCGCATTTTCGGCTTCATGGACCCCTGGTCGGATTCCTACGGCAAGGGCTACCAGCTGTCGCACGCGCTGATCGCCTTCGGCCGCGGCGAGTGGCTGGGCGTCGGCCTGGGCGCGAGCGTCGAGAAGCTGCAATACCTGCCGGAAGCGCATACCGATTTCCTGCTCGCCGTGATCGCCGAGGAACTGGGCCTGGTCGGCGTTCTCGTGGTGATCGCGCTGTTCGCCTGGATCGTGCTGCGCGCCTTCGCCATCGGCCGGCAGGCGGCGATGCGCGAGCGGCATTTCACCGCCCTCGTCGCGCAGGGCATCGGCATCTGGATCGGCTTCCAGACGCTCATCAACATGGGCGTCAACATGGGCCTGCTGCCCACCAAGGGCCTGACTTTGCCCCTGATGAGCTTCGGCGGCTCGGGCCTGATCGTCAATTGCGTCGCGATCGCGGTGCTGATCCGCATCGACTGGGAAAACCGGCAGTTGGCCAGAGGACTCAACGCGTGACGGGGACCATCCTCATCATGGCCGGCGGCACGGGTGGCCACGTCTTTCCGGGTCTTGCGATCGCCGACGAGATGCGCGGGCGCGGCTGGAAGGTAGTGTGGATGGGCGCGCGCAGCGGCATGGAGGCGCGGCTGGTTCCAGCGGAAGGCTACCCGGTGGAGTGGATCCGTGCCGTGGCGCTGCGCGGCAAGGGATTGGCGGCAAAGCTGCTCCTGCCTCTCCATCTGCTGATGGGGTTTTGGCAGAGTGCGCGCGCGATCTCCCGCGTCCGGCCCGACGTAGTGCTCGGCATGGGCGGCTACGTCGCTTTCCCCGGCGGCATGATGGCCTCGCTGCTCGCGCGCCCGCTCGCGGTTCATGAGCAGAACGCGATCGCGGGCCTGACCAACAAAGTGCTGGCAGGCATTTCGGAAAAGGCCATGGAAGCCTTCCCTGGCGCGCTGAAAGGCGCCGAATGGACCGGAAATCCGGTGCGCGCGGATATCGCCGCAATTGCCCGGCCCGCCGCGCGGTACGCGGGCAGGGATGGGCCTCTGCGCGTCCTCGTCGTCGGCGGCAGTCTGGGCGCGCAGGCGCTGAACGATGCCGTGCCGAAGGCTTTGGCGCTCATTCCTCAGGACGTCCGGCCTTCCGTACTGCACCAGTCGGGCGAGAAGAATCTCGAAGCCCTGAAAGGCAACTACAGGTCCGCCGGCATCCATGGCGAACTCGTCGCTTTCATCGACGACATGGCGCGCCACTATGCCGAAGCCGACCTCGTCATCTGCCGCGCCGGCGCGATGACCATCGCCGAGCTTTCGGCGGCCGGCATGGCCAGCGTGCTGGTGCCTTTCCCGCATGCGGTGGACGACCACCAGACGGCGAACGCGCGCTTCCTGTCGGAAAAGGGCGCGGCGATCCTGCTGCCGCAGCGGCATCTCACGCCGGAGAAGCTGGCGGTGCTGATCTGCTCCCTGGACCGCAAGGCGCTGCTGGCGATGGCGGAAAAGGCGAGGACCCTGGGCAAACCCGACGCGGCGCGCATCGTGGCCGATCGCTGCGTGGAGCTTGCGAAATGAAACACAAGATCCGCCGCATTCATTTCGTCGGCATCGGCGGCGCCGGCATGAGCGGCATCGCCGAGGTGCTGGTGAATCTCGGCTACCAGGTGAGCGGCTCCGACCTCGCGCCCAACGCGGCCACCAGGCGCCTCTCGGCCATGGGCTCGAGCATCGCTTTCGAGCACAAGAGCGAAAACGTCCGCGGCGCTGACGCGGTGGTCGTATCCACCGCGGTGCGCCCGGACAACCCGGAAGTCGTGGCGGCGCGCGCGAAGCGCATTCCGGTCGTGCCGCGCGCGCTGATGCTGGCCGAACTGATGCGCCTGAAGCAGGGCGTGGCGATCGCGGGGACGCACGGCAAGACCACCACGACCAGCCTGGTCGCGAGCGTGCTCGCCGAGGGGGGCCTCGATCCGACGTTCGTGATCGGCGGCAGGCTCAACGCCGCCGGCTCGAACGCCAAGCTCGGTGCCGGTGAATTCATCGTGGTCGAAGCCGACGAATCGGACGCGAGCTTCCTCCACCTGCAGCCGGTGATCGCGGTGGTGACCAACATCGACGCCGACCACATGGACACCTACCAGCACGATTTCCCGCGGCTGCAGCAGGCGTTCATCCAGTTCCTGCACAACATGCCGTTCTACGGCAGCGCCGTGCTGTGCGCGGACGACGCGCACGTGCGCGAGATCATGCCCTTCGTTTCGCGCCCGATCGTCACCTACGGGCTGCGGGAGGACGCGATGATCCGCGCCACGGATCTCAAGCTCGGCGCGCAGAGTCGCTTCCGCGTGCTGCGCGGCGACCAGGCGCCGCTCGAGGTTTCGCTGAACCTGCCCGGGCGCCACAACGTGCTCAACGCGCTCGCGGCGATTGGCGTCGCCACGGAGTTGAAGATGCCCGCGGACGCGATCCAGCGCGCGCTGGCTGGTTTTCGCGGGGTCGGCCGCCGTTTCCAGCAATACGGCGACGTCAAGATCAACGGGGCGGCGGGAAGCTTTTCGCTGGTGGACGACTACGGCCATCACCCGGCGGAAATCGCCGCGACGCTGGACGCCGCGCGCGTGGCGTTTCCGGGGCGGCGGCTGGTACTTGCGTTCCAGCCGCACCGCTATACGCGCACGCGCGACCTGTTCGAGGATTTCGTGAAAGTGCTGGCGAGCGCAGACGTGCTGCTGCTGGCCCAGGTCTATCCGGCCGGCGAAGCGCCGATCGCGGCCGCGGACAGTTGCGCGCTGGCGAGCGCCGTGCAGGGAACGGGCAGACCGAAGCCGCTTTTCATCGAGGACATCGCCGGGATGGCCGACGCGATCCGCAGCACCGCGCGCGCCGGCGACGTGGTGCTTACCATGGGCGCCGGGTCGATCGGCAACGTCGCGGCGCAGCTGAGCTGATCATGACCGAGACGCTCAAATTCCAGGGACTGCGCGGCGAGCTGCGGGAGAACGAGCCGATGTCGCGCCACTCCAGCTGGCGCGCGGGCGGACCCGCGCAGCGCTTTTTCGCACCCGCCGACCTGGAAGACCTTTCGGTGTTTCTCGGGCAGCAGCCGCCCGAGGAGCCGCTGCTGTTCGTCGGGCTTGGATCGAATCTGCTGGTGCGCGAGGGCGGCTGGCGGGGCACCGTGGTGTTGACCTACGGCTCCGGCAGGCCGCTGCGTCTCGAAGAGGGCCTGGTGTACGCCGAAGCCGGCGCCGCCTGCCCGAAAGTCGCCCGCTTCGCAGCCGACAACAACCTCGGCAGCGCGGAATTCCTTACCGGGATACCCGGCACCGTCGGCGGCGCGCTGGCGATGAACGCCGGCTGCTACGGCGGCGAGACCTGGGACATCGTCGAGCGCGTCGTGACCATCAACCGCCTCGGCCAGCTGCGGCGGCGGGGCAAGGAAGAGTTCGAATACAGCTACCGGCACTGCGAGTTGAAGGCTGACGCCAGCAGCGACGGCGACGAGTGGTTCGCGTCGGCGCATTTCAAGCTGCCCGAGGGCGATCGCGAGGAATCGCGCGAGATCATGAAGGCGCTGCTCTCCAAGCGCCGCTCGACGCAGCCGCTGCAGCTGCCCAACGCGGGCAGCGTGTTCCGCAATCCGCCGGAGGGCAAGACGGCGGCGAAGCTGATCCAGCTCGCCGGGCTGAGAAAGCACCAGATCGGCGGCGCCCGCGTTTCGGAAAAGCACGCCAATTTCATCGTCAATCCGGGCGGCGCGGCCAGCGCCGCCGACATCGAGGAATTGATCCTGCACGTCCAGGCGGTGGTCGAGGAAAGAACCCACGTCCACCTGGTTCCGGAAGTGAAGATCGTGGGGGAAGCGGCATGAGCGGCGGCCCTATTGACGCTCCTGCGCATTTCGGCAAGGTCGCCGTGCTGCTGGGCGGGAAATCGGCCGAGCGCGAAATCTCGCTCATGAGCGGCGGCGGCGTGCTGAAGGCGCTGCGCTCGAAAGGGATCGACGCGCACCCCTTCGATCCGGCCGAACGCGACCTGTTCGAGTTGAAGCGCGAGGGCTTCGCGCGCTGTTTCATCGCGCTGCACGGGCGCGGCGGCGAGGACGGCACGCTGCAAGGCGCGCTGGAGATGCTGGGTGTGCCCTACACCGGCAGCGGGGTGCTCGGGTCGGCCCTCGCCATGGACAAGGCGCGCGCCAAGTTGGTGTGGCGGGCGAGCGGCCTGCCGACGCCTGCCTACGAGTTGCTCGATGGGAGCGGCGACATCCAGGGTGTCGCGGGCAGGCTCGGGCTTCCCCTGGTGGTCAAGCCGGCGAACGAAGGTTCGTCCATCGGCATTACCAAAGTGCGCGTTGCGGGCGATATGGAGGAGGCGTACGCGCTTGCGGTCAACTACGACAGCGCAGTGATCGCCGAGAAATGCATCGAAGGCCCGGAATACACGGCCAGCATCGTCGGCGACGCGGCGCTGCCGTTGATCCGGATCGAAGCGCCGCAGGGCAACTACGACTACCGGAACAAATACTTCACCGACGACACGAAGTACATCTGCCCCTGCGGCCTGCCGGCGCCGAAGGAAGAGGCCTTGAAAGCGCTTGCGCTGGATTCCTTCGGCTCGCTGGGTTGCGCCGGATGGGGCCGCGTCGACCTGATGCTGGACGCGCAAGGCGATCCGTGGTTGCTGGAAGCGAATACGTCTCCCGGCATGACCGGCCACAGCCTGGTGCCGATGGCGGCGCGCGCGGTGGGAATTTCGTACGAGGACCTTTGCGTACAGATCCTTGGGGGAGCCCATGTGGGATAACCCCAGGCTGCTGAATATGGCCGCCAACTTCCTCATCGGGCTGGCGGCGCTGCTGTTTGCTTTCGGGGGCCTGCAGCTCCTCGTGCACTCGCCGCTGTTCCCGCTGAAGGAAATCGCGCTGCAGGGCGCGTTGAAGAACGTCGCGGCGGCAGACATCGAAAGTGCGGTGGAGGGCATCGGCGGCAATTTCTTCGCCGCTGATCTCGCCGGCATCCGCGTCCGCCTCGAGCAGGTGCCCTGGGTGCGGCACGTCGACCTGCGGCGCGTCTGGCCTGACCGCATCGAAGTCAGACTCGAAGAACACGTCGCCCTGGCCCGCTGGGGCGACACGGGTCTCGTGAACACGTTCGGAGAACCGTTTGCGGCCACCCTGCCAGAGGGCAGCGAGACGCGTCTGCCGGTGTTCGCGGGGCCCGCGGGCACGGAAGGCGAACTGGCGCGGCGCTACCGGTTGTTCGTCGAGCTGCTCGCGCCGCTTGGCGAGGTGCCCGACCGCGTGGTGCTGACGCCGCGCTTCGCGTGGCAGCTTCACTCGCAAAGCGGTCTCAACCTCGAGCTGGGCCGCGACGGCCCCGAGTTGGTCGAGCAGCGGCTGGCGCGCTTTGTCGCTGCTTATCCGGAATCGCTCGGTCGCCTGCCTTCGCGCGCCGTTGCCGACGATCGCTTCGTGGATCTTCGCTACCCGAACGGCTTCGCGCTGCGCGTCGCGGGCTGGAAGGGCTGAGATGGCGAAAGAGAACCGCAATCTCGTCGTCGGCCTGGACATCGGCACCTCCAAGGTGGCGGCGCTGGTCGCCGAGCTCGGCCCTGATGGCACGCTCGAGGTGCTCGGCATGGGCAACCACGAATCCAAGGGCCTGAAGAAGGGCGTGGTGGTCAACATCGAATCGACGGTAGCCGGCATCCAGCGCGCGCTCGAGGAGGCCGAACTGATGGCCGACTGCAAGATCGCCTCCGCCTTCACCGGCATTGCCGGCAGCCACATCCGCAGCTTCAACTCCACCGGCATGGTGGCGGTCAAGGACCGCGAGGTGAGCGCGATCGACGTCGAGCGCGCCGTGGAGACGGCGAAGGCGGTGAACATCCCGACCGACCAGCAAATCCTGCACGTGTTGCGCCAGGAATTCATCATCGACGGCCAGGAGGACGTGCGCGAGCCCGTCGGCATGTCCGGCGTGCGCCTGGAAGTGAAGGTGCACATCGTCACCGGCGCGGTGTCGGCGGCGCAGAACATCGTCAAGTGCGTGCGCCGCTGCGGTCTGGACGTGAACGACCTGATCCTGCAGCCGCTCGCGTCGGCGCGCGCGGTGCTGTCGGACGACGAGCGCGACCTCGGCGTCTGCCTGGTGGACATCGGCGGCGGCACCACCGACCTCGCGATCTTCACTCACGGCGCGATCCGGCACACCGCGGTGATCCCTATCGCGGGCGACCAGATCACCAACGACATCGCGATGGCGCTGCGCACGCCGACGGCCGAGGCCGAGGCGATCAAGACGCGCCACGGCGTGGCGCTGCGCCAGCTCGCGGATGCGAACGAAATGATCGAAGTGCCCGGCATCGGCGACCGCGCGCCGCGCGTGATGTCCCGTCAGACGCTCGCCGAAGTGATCGAGCCGCGCGCCGAAGAACTGTTTTCCCTAGTGCAGCAGGTGTTGCGCGAATCCGGCTACGAAGAACTGCTGTCCTCCGGGATCGTGCTCACCGGCGGCAGCTCGATGATGCAGGGCATGGTCGAGCTCGGCGAGGAGATCTTCCACATGCCGGTACGCATCGGCATGCCGCGCTACGCGGGCGGCCTCGCGGACGTGGTGCGCAGTCCGCGCTACGCCACGGCCATGGGCCTGCTGCTCGAGGGCGCATCGCAGCTGCAGCAGGGTCGTGTTTCCAAACAGAGCGGGTCCGTCGGAGCGGTGTTCGGACGGATGCGCGATTGGTTTCAGAGGAATTTTTGACGTGGTCCAACCGGCAAGGAGAAAAAAATGTTCGAAATCGTAAATGAAGGTTCAGCAGGGCCAGTGATCAAGGTGATCGGCGTCGGCGGCGCGGGCGGCAATGCCGTCGATCACATGATCGAGCAGGGCGTGGAAGGCGTCGAGTTTTTCGCAGTGAACACCGATGCCCAGGTGCTCGCCCGCAGCAAGGCGCGCAATCAGATTCAGCTCGGCACCAGCGGGCTGGGGGCGGGGGCCAAGCCCGAAGAGGCGCGCACGGTGGCGCTCGCCGACCGCGACCGGCTGGAAGAAACCATCGCGGGCGCGCACATGGTGTTCATCACCGCGGGCATGGGCGGCGGCACCGGCACCGGCGCGGGGCCCGTGATCGCGGAAGTGGCGCGCTCGCTCGGGATCCTCACGGTAGCGGTGGTCACCAAGCCTTTCACCTGGGAAGGCTCCAAGCGCATGAAGATCGCCGAGCAGGGCATAGAGGAACTCGCCCCGCACGTCGATTCGCTGATCGTGATCCTGAACGACAAGCTGGAGGAGGTGCTGGGCGACGACGTCACGCAGGAGGACGCATTCGAGGCCGCAGACGACGTGCTGAACAACGCCGTCGCCGGCATCGCCGAAATCATCAACCAGCCCGGCCTGGTGAACGTGGATTTCCAGGACGTGCGCACGGTGATGACCGAGCAAGGCATGGCGATGATGGGTTCGGCCGCTTCCAGCGGCGTCGACCGGGCGCGCATTGCCGCCGAGCAGGCGATCGCCTGTCCCTTGCTTGAAGGAGTCAACCTCGCAGGCGCGCGCGGGGTCCTGGTCAACATCACCGCTTCGCGCACCAGCCTCAAGCTGCGCGAAACCAAGGAAGTGATGAACACCATCCGGGCCTTCGCTGCGGACGACGCGACTATCATCTACGGCGGCGTCTACGACGACGCGCTGGGCGATGACCTCAGGGTCACGGTGGTCGCGACCGGTCTCGGCCAGCCGCTCGGCGCGCGCCAGCAGAAGCCGCAGCTGGTGATGTCGCAGAAGACCGGAACCGACAATCAGGCGGTGGCCATGCCGGGCGCGGCGCCGGACTACAACGCGATGTCTGATACGCCGGCGGTGTTCCGCAAGCGCGATCGCGCCGCGCAGGTCGAGGCGCTAGCCAACAGCGGCGTCGAGAAGTACGACATCCCGGCCTTTCTGCGCAAGCAGGCGGACTAGCGCAGGACGGGACAAGCTGCGCGCCTCCACCCTTGCCGGGGGGGCGCGCAGCCATTTTTTCTCTGTCGGCTTGGTAGAATCGCAACTATGCTGCGTCAAAGAACCTTGAAATCGCTGGTCAGTGCCACCGGCGTAGGCCTGCATACGGGCCAGAAAGTGCGCATGTCCCTGCGGCCGGCGCAACCGGATACCGGGGTCGTATTCCGGCGCATCGACCTGCCCTCGGCTGCGGACGTTCCGGCGCGCGCCGACCTGGTGGGCGAGACCAGGCTGTGCTCCTGCCTGGTAAGCGGTAGCACCAAGATCTATACCATCGAGCACCTGATGTCTGCGCTGGCCGGCCTCGGCGTGGACAACGTCTATGTGGACCTCGATGGGCCCGAGGTTCCGATCATGGACGGCAGCGCAGCCCCCTTCGCGTTGCTGATCCAGCAGGCGGGAATCGAGGAACAGGGCGCGCCCAAGCGCTTCCTGCGCGTGAAAAAGCGCATCGAGGCGAAGGACGGCGACAAGTGGGCCGTGCTCGAGCCCTACGAGGGATTCAAGCTGTCGTTCTCGATCGTCTACGACCATCCCGTGATCGAGAAATCGAATACCTCGCTGACCGTGGATTTCGCCGTGACCTCCTACCTGAAGGAAGTCGCGCGTGCGCGCACCTACGGCTTCGTGCACGAGGTCGAGAGTCTGCGCCAGAGCGGCCTTGCGCTCGGCGGCGGGCTCGAGAACGCCGTGGTGCTGGACGAGCACCGCGTGCTTAACGCGGAGGGGCTGCGTTATGGCGACGAGTTCATCCGCCATAAGATCCTCGACGCCATCGGAGATCTGTACCTGCTCGGGCGACCGTTCCTTGCCGCCTTCAGCGCCCACAAGTCCGGGCACGCCCTGAACAACCAGTTGCTGCGTGAACTGGCTGCCGATCCTGCCGCGACCGAGGTGGTTACTTTCGAGCGCGCCGAGGAGGCACCGGCCGGGGTCGCCGGACTGCTGCGCCCTGGCGTCGCCTAGCTTTTTTCTTCCCCCGCCCCGGTTTTCACAAGCTGATGATCCAGCAGTGTTTTCAGGGATTTTCTGGCGACTGACTCGGGAAGCTTCTGATACAAGGCCTGAAGGGCGGCCACCGCCCCCTGCGACAGGCGCGCGTGGCGGCGATCAAGGTCTGCCGGTGGCTCTGCCGTGCCGGGTTGCACCCTCACGGAAACTGAATTAACCTGCCCCCCGTGTTGGACTATGTAAGCTAATAGAGCCTCGGACAGCAGTTTCAGCTTGGCGGCCGCAGCGGGCGATGCGGCAAGCAGTACCAGCTGGCGATCCTTGGGGCGGTCGTTGAAGCTGATGGCCCGAACCAGGCGGGCCAGCCCGGATGGCAGAAAGTCAAAACAGAGCTTCGAGAGCGCACCGATTTGGCGCGCTTTTGCGATGACCGGCTGCAGGCCGGCGTCCGACGCAAGCAGTCTGCCGACTTTGATGGGTTGCACGGGAAGAGGGGTTCAGTGGAGGCAACGTGCAGGTTATATTGATCTCCAGCCGGCTGGCAAAGGCGCGCTCGATGACGTTTTCGCCGCGTCATGCGCTTGCCATGGCCGCCGTAGCGCTGATCGTGCTTGTCGGCCTGACCGGCGCGCTCTACTGGATCAGCCTGCGTTTTGCCGTCGATCTGAAAATCCCGTTGGTACGCGAAATGGTGCTCGCCGCACAGCAGGGCGAGTCCGATCGCTCGCGCGAATTCATGCAGCAGAATCTAAACGCGATGGCAGTGAAGATCGGTGAAATGCAGGCACAGTTGAGCCGCCTGGATGCGCTGGGGGAGAGGTTGTCGGCCATGGCGGGCATCAAACCGGCGGACCTGCGCTTTTCCGAGAAACCCGGGATGGGCGGTGCACCGTCGACGACCATGCCGCCGCAGAATTTGACGTTCACCGAATTCAACCAGAGGGTTGCCAATCTGTCGCGGCAGATGGAAAACCGCAGCGACATGCTGGGCGTGCTCGATGCCCAATTGTTTGAACAGACCGTGCGTAAAAAAGCGATGCCAACCATGATGCCGGTGAACGCGCAGTACAACGCGTCGACTTTCGGCATGCGCATCGACCCCTTCACCGGACAGCAAGCGATGCATGAAGGCGTCGACTTCGTTGTCGATGTCGGCACGCCCGTGGTAGCGGCCGCCGGCGGCGTGGTGCAGTTCGCCGGCTTCCACCCGCAGTACGGCAACATGATCGATATCGATCACGGCAACGACCTGGTAACGCGTTACGCCCATCTTTCCAAGGTACTGGTGAAAGAGGGCGACATAGTGCAGCGGGGCCGGCATATCGCCGACAGCGGCAATACGGGACGCGTCACCGGGCCGCACCTGCATTTCGAAGTGCGTTTCCACGGCGCAGCGCAGAACCCGATCAAATTCCTGCTCGCGGCGAACCCGCAGATGCCAAACACCCGCACGCTGGGCGGCCAGCTCGCGAAAGCCAAGTAGACCCAGTCCGGGCCGGCCTCGGCATGTTAAAATCGCATTTTTCCCGGGGGTTAGAACACCCGCGCCCCCGCGTTCATGATCAACGTCCTCACAAAAATCTTCGGCAGCCGCAATGACCGGCTGCTAAAGCAGTACTCGCGCAACGTCGCCCGCATCAACACGCTTGAGCCCGAGATCGCCAGGCTGTCCGACGGCGCGCTGCGGGGCAAGACGGCCGAGTTCAAGAGGCGCCTCGCCGAAGGCGCGACGCTGGACGACCTCCTGCCCGAAGCCTTCGCAGTGGTGCGCGAAGCGGGCAAGCGCTCGCTGCGCATGCGCCACTTCGATGTCCAGCTGGTAGGCGGCATGGTCCTGCACGACGGCAAGATCGCCGAGATGCGCACGGGCGAAGGCAAGACGCTGGTCGCGACCCTGCCCGCCTACCTGAACGCGCTCCCCGGCAACGGCGTGCATATCGTTACCGTGAACGACTACCTGGCGAAGCGCGACGCCGAGTGGATGGGGAAGCTGTACGGCTTTCTCGGCTTCACGGTGGGCGTCAACATTCCGCAGATGGAACCGGAGGACAAGCGCAATGCCTACCGGGCGGACATCACGTACGGCACCAACAACGAATTCGGCTTCGACTACCTGCGCGACAACATGGCGATGCGCGTCGAAGAGCGATACCAGAGGAAGCTCACCTACGGCATCGTCGACGAGGTGGATTCCATCCTGATCGATGAAGCGCGCACGCCCCTCATCATTTCCGGGCAGGCGGAGGACCGCACCGAAGTCTACTACCGGATGAACGACGTGGCGCCGCTGCTCACGCCGCAGAAAGAGGAGAAGAAGCAGGACCAGCCCGAGCCGCCCGGCGACTTCTTCGTCGACGAAAAGAACCACCAGGTCCTGCTGTCCGAAGCCGGGCACCAGAAGGCCGAGGAAATCCTCGCGCGCGTCGGCCTGCTGCCGCAGGGCGCGAGCCTCTACGAGCCGGCGTACATCAATCTTGTGCACCACCTCTATGCGGCGCTGCGCGCGCATTACCTGTTCCACCGCGACCAGCACTACGTGGTGCAGGATGGCGAGGTGATCATCGTCGACGAATTCACCGGGCGCCTGATGGTGGGGCGGCGCTGGTCCGACGGCCTGCACCAGGCTGTCGAGGCGAAGGAGAAAGTCGCGATCCAGAACGAGAACCAGACGCTGGCCTCGATTACGTTCCAGAACTACTTCCGCATGTACACCAAGCTCGCCGGCATGACCGGCACCGCGGATACGGAGGCCTACGAGTTCCAGGAAATCTACGGGCTGGAGACGGTTGTCGTGCCCACGCACAAGAAGATGATCCGCGAAGACGGGCTGGACCTGGTCTACCGCACTTCCAAGGAAAAGAACAAGGCGATCGTCGAGGAGATCCAGGACTGCTACGAGCGCGGCCAGCCGGTGCTGGTGGGTACCACCTCGATCGAGAATTCCGAGCTGCTCTCTGCGATGCTAGAGAAGGAAAAGCTGCCGCACCAGGTACTGAACGCCAAGCAGCACGCGCGCGAGGCCGAGATCGTGGCGCAGGCCGGACGGCCCCAGATGGTCACCATCGCGACCAACATGGCCGGCCGCGGCACGGACATCGTGCTTGGCGGCAACGTCGAAAAGCAGGTCGAGCTGGTCGAGGCGACCGAAGGCCTGAGCGACGCCGACAGGCTCGCGCGCGTCGAGAAGCTGCGCGGCGAATGGCAGTCGCTGCACGACAAGGTGATAGGCGCGGGGGGATTACATATCGTCGGCACCGAGCGCCACGAGTCGCGCCGCGTGGACAACCAGCTGCGCGGCCGCTCCGGGCGCCAGGGCGACCCGGGCAGTTCGCGCTTCTTCATGGCGCTGGAGGATCCGCTGCTGCGCATCTTCGCGGGCGACCGCATCAACCGCATCATGGTGATGCTCAAGATGCCCGAGGGCGAGGCGATCGAGCATTCGATGGTCACGCGCTCGATCGAGAGCGCACAGCGGAAGGTCGAGGCGAGGAACTTCGACATGCGCAAGCAGCTGCTCGAGTACGACGACGTCGCCAACGACCAAAGAAAAACCATCTATGCGCTGCGCAACGAGCTGCTGGAGTCGGACGACGTATCGCCGCGGATTACCGACCTGCGCGCGGGAGTGGCCACTGATCTTTTCCGCCAGTACGTACCGGAGGAGAGCGTCGAAGAGCAGTGGGACATCGCCGGCCTCGAGACTGCGCTGAACGCGGAGTTGAGGCTGCAACTGCCGATCAAGGACTGGCTCGAGAAGGAGCCCGAGCTGACCGACGAGGTCATGCTGGAACGCATCACGCAACGTGCCGACGAGGCCTACAAAGCCAAGATCCCGGACTCTGCGCGGGCCTCGTTCCGCCAGTACGAACGCTATGTGACGCTGCAGATCCTGGACGCGCACTACCGCGAGCACCTCGCGGCGCTGGATCACCTGCGGCAGGGCATACACCTGCGCGGCTATGCACAGAAGAACCCGAAGCAGGAATACAAGCGCGAAGCCTTCGAGCTTTTCGGCGCCATGCTCGAAGCCGTCAAGCTCGAGGTGATCAAGACGCTGACCACGGTGGAAATCCGCGCCGCTGAGGAAGTGCCGCAGGTCGACGACAAGCCGCATGTGGAAAACGTGCGCCTGCAGCACGCCGACTACGAAGAGGCGCTCGCCGGGACCGATGGCGACAAGAAGCGACTGCCCGCCGCGCAGCCCGCGACGCGCCCGGCGCAGAAAGTCGGCCGCAATGATCCCTGCCCCTGCGGCTCGGGCAAGAAGTACAAGCATTGCCACGGGAAACTGGCCTGATGGCGGTGAATCTGCCGCCTCCCGATCCGAAGTCGCTCCACCCCGTTCCCGGCGTCGAACTGGGCGTTGCGATGGCGGGCATCAAGAAGCCGGACTGCAAGGACCTGCTGGTGATGCGCCTGGCGCCCGGCGCTGTCGTGGCGGGCGTGTTCACGAAAAACCGCTTTTGCGCGGCTCCCGTGATCCTGGCGAAGAAGCATCTCAGGAATTCCGTCAATGCATTGGTCGTAAATACGGGCAACGCAAATGCCGGAACGGGCAAGGACGGATTGCAGCGCGCCTTGAAGGTTTGC
The DNA here is from genome assembly GCA_035308765.1 of Burkholderiales bacterium. Classification (GTDB taxonomy): domain Bacteria; phylum Pseudomonadota; class Gammaproteobacteria; order Burkholderiales; family SG8-39; genus RBG-16-66-20. The sequence goes on along the minus strand of DATGGA010000021.1, from coordinate 54,198 downwards.
CAGGCGGTTGCGGAAAAAATGAGGACCAAGGCGGTCCGGATACTGCCGTTTTCAACTGGCGTGATCATGGAGCCGTTGCCCGTCGACCGGATCGTCGCCGGCATTCCGGCCGCCATCGCCGACATGCGCGCCGACAACTGGGCCTCGGCGGCTGAAGCGATCATGACCACCGATACGGTGCCGAAAGCCTGCTCCAGAAAAGTGAAGCTTTCCGGCGGCGAGGCGGTGGTTACGGGGATTTCCAAGGGCTCCGGCATGATCCATCCGGATATGGCGACCATGCTGGGTTTCGTCGCGACCGATGCGAAGATTTCGGGCGGCGCCTTGAACCGGATGGTGAGGGCGGTCGCCGACAAATCGTTCAATTGCGTCACGGTGGACGGGGATACCTCCACCAACGACTCGTTCATGCTGATCTCGACGGGAAAGGGCCCTTCGGTTTCTTCAAGGAAAGATCTTTCCATTCTGGAACAAGCCATCACCCTCGTTGCCCGAAAGTTGGCCCAGGCCATCGTTCGCGACGGCGAAGGCGCGACCAAGTTCGTCACGGTGATCGTGGAAAAGGGGCGCAGCATGGCGGAGTGCCGCGGGGTGGCCTACGCGATCGCGCACTCGCCCCTGGTGAAGACCGCGTTCTTCGCTTCCGACCCCAACCTCGGGCGCATACTTTGCGCTATCGGCAATGGCGGCGTCGGTGACCTCGATACGGACAAGGTCGACCTCTACATCGACGAAGTGCGCGCGGCGCGCTCGGGGGGCAGGGATGCGCTGTACACGGAAGAGCAGGGCGCGCGGGCCATGAAGAAGCCGGAATTTACGGTGCGCGCAGTCCTAAACCGCGGCAAGGCCTCGGCCACGGTATGGACCTGCGATTTTTCCTACGACTACGTCAAGATCAACGCGGAGTACCGGTCGTGAGCAAGGACCTGCAGAAAATCCTGGAACGGCTGGAGCAGCTGCTGCCGCCGCCACCGCCGCCGACCGACTGGAAGGCGAGCATTGCTTTCCGCTGGCGCAGAGGCGCGCGTGGTGGCTGGCTGCAGCCGGTGCGCTACGTGCACCGCATGAAGCTGTCGGACCTGCAGGGTATCCAGGCGCAGATCGGCAAGGTGGAGCAGAACACGCGCCAGTTCCTTGAGGGCCGGCCGGCGAACAACGTGCTGCTCACGGGGGCGCGCGGCACCGGCAAGAGTTCGATCGTGAAAGGCCTGCTCAACAAGTACAGCAAACAGGGCCTGCGCCTGATCGAGGTCGAGAAAAGCGACCTCGCGGACCTGCCGGCCATCGTCGACAGCGTCGCTGGGCGCGCAGAGCGCTTTCTCGTGTTTTGCGACGATCTCTCCTTCCATGGTGCCGAGGAAGGCTACATCGCGCTCAAGGTCGCGCTCGACGGCTCGATTTCGACCACCGCCGAGAACATGCTGATCTACGCCACGTCCAACCGCCGCCACCTGATGCCGGAGTACATGGCCGAGAACCTCGAGACCAGGTACCTCGGCGACGAGATCCACCCGGGCGAGACGGTGGAGGAGAAGATTTCGCTGTCGGAGCGCTTCGGCCTGTGGGTTTCGTTCTATCCGTTCGACCAGGACGAATACCTTGCGATCATCGCGCACTGGTTGAAGTCCTTCGACTGTCCTGCAAAAGCGGTCGAAGGCTCGAAGGAAGAAGCCCTGCAGTGGTCGCTGCAGCGCGGCTCGCGCAGCGGCCGCGTCGCCTACCAATTCGCCAGGGACTGGGCGGGCAAACACAGCAAGAAGAAGTAGCATGCCGGTCGAAGTCGCGGCGGCGGTGATTGAGCGCCCCGACGGCAGCTTTCTGCTCGCGCAGCGGCCCGCCGGCAAGGTCTACGCCGGCTGGTGGGAATTTCCCGGAGGAAAAATCGAGGTCGGCGAATCCGCGGCGAACGCGCTCGCGAGGGAACTCCGTGAAGAGCTCGGCATCGAAGTGCGGCGTGCCTACCCCTGGGTCACCCGCGCACACATCTACGAGCACGCGACCGTGATGCTCCATTTCTTCCGCGTCGTGGAATGGTCGGGCCAGCCGAAGTCGAGGGAAGGGCAGGCGTTTGTCTGGCAGCGGCTGGACGCGCCGATCGCCGAACCGATGCTGCCCGCCAACGGTCCGGTGCTCGCCTCGCTTGCGTTGCCGCTTGAATACGCGATCACCGATGCGCAATCTCTGGGTGCGGCGGAACAACTCGCCCGCGTCGAGGCGCGGATGAAGGACGGGCTGCGCCTGATCCAAGTGCGGGACAAGGATAACTGGGAGCGCACGCGGCTGATCTACGTGGTAACCCGCATGGCAAGGCAATACGGTGCCAAGGTCCTCGTCAACGGCGGCCCGGCGGTCGACGGCATCCATTTCAGCGCCGAGCAGCTGATGACGCTGCGCGCCCGGCCGGAGGGCGGGCCGAATTGCACGTTGATGGCAGCTTCCTGCCACTCCGTGCAGGAGTTGGGGCACGCCATGGCGATCGGATTGGATTTTGTCGTGCTGGGGCCGGTCAAGGCGACGCCGTCGCATCCCGGGGTGCCCGTGCTCGGCTGGAACGGTTTCAGGCGCATTGCCGAAGGCGCCTCGATCCCGGTGTACGCGATCGGCGGTCTGCGCGCGTCGGACCTGGACGACGCAAGGCGCGCCGGCGCGCACGGCCTGGCAATGATTTCAGGCGCCTGGGACGGAGCCGGGCGCTAGCTGGGTCAGCTCGATCGGATGCGGCTGCGTGATGCCGAAGCCCTGCGCGTAGGCCACGCCCAGCGCCTTCAGCCGCAGCAGGATGTCCTGCTCTTCGACCATCTCGGCGATGACCTGGTAGCCCATCACTTCGCCTACGCGCAGGATCGCCCTGAGCTTTGCTTCAGCCGAAGGCGCGGTAAGCAGCTTGCGCACGATGACGCCGTCGACCTTCACATAGTCGGGCCGCAGGGTTTTCAGCGGCATGAAGGTCGCCGTTCGGCGGCCGAAGCCGGACACCACCAGGCCGCAACCGACGGCGCGGATCGCCGTCGAAAATTTGATCACCGCATCGAGGCGCGCGAGGACATCCGCCTCGCTGACCTCGAACAGCAGCGCGGTACCCGAGATGCCCGCCGACACCAGCTCCATCGCTACTGATTTGGGAAACGCCGCGTCTGCGACCGTTTGGGTAGCGAGGTTGACCGCGAAGCGCGGGACCATCGAACCGCGCGCAAGGTGGCGCAAGGCCTGATGCACCACCCAGCGATCCAGTTCGGGCATCATGCCGTAGTGTTCGAAGACCGGGATGAAATCGCCCGGCGGCAGCATTGCCTTCTCTTCTTCCCGCAACCGCACCAGCAGTTCGGCCATCGGGAACCGCACCGCTCCGGTGAGCGCGGCAATCGGCTGGCAATAGAGCGCCAGTTCGTCCTTTTTCAGCGCCTCGCGCAAGCGCTCCGCCGGCTCGTTCCAGCCGGCGAGCTCCTCGTCCATCTTCTGCAGCTGCGGGTCGAATTCCTTGCCGCTCATCCTGGTGTCCCGTGGGCTGCGGCGGTCATTTCTCGCCCGGCTCGGCGTCTGGCGCAAGGTCGGGCGAATCCGGCGATTCGGGCGCCACGGGCACGCGGTAGGCCTCGGAAGCCCAATTGCCCAGGTCGATGGTCCTGCAGCGCTCGCTGCAGAACGGGCGCCAGGGATTCTCGGGCGCATACGGCGCCTGCGCGCCACAGCGCGGGCACGATACGAGCTTCACAGGTTGCAGAAGGTGAGTTCGAAGCCGACGTCCCAGTCGGCGGTCTTGGCGCGCGTTTCCTCGCCGTTCTGGGCCAGGAAGCGGATGTTGAGCACGTACTTGTTTGCGCTGATCTCGGGCACGCAGGGCAATCCGGGCTCCAGGCGCACGCGCAGCATCTGCGCCGTCTTGCCGCCCAGCATCTGCTGGAAGGTGCCGAGCGGCGCCGACAGGCTCTGCGGCTTGCCCGACTCGCGCAGAATCCGGAGGATGATCGCCGTGCCGTCGCGCAAGGGGTACAGCGGGCTGGTCCAGGCGGCAAGCTGCCCGATGCGCTCCTCGGCAGGCCGGTGCAGCCAGTAGTGGTAGGAGGGCAGGTCGAACTCGCAGGCGCCGCCCGGGATCCCGGTGCGCTGCTTGATCGACATCAGCCATTCGTTCTCGCGCAGGTACTGGCCGATCCTGCCGGTCATGGAGAACAGCGCCGCCGCCGCCTGCTCGATGTCGCGCAGCACGCCCGAGAGCGCGTCTTCGGAAATGTCTGGGTTGTTGCGGAAGGAAAGCAGCACCTGCTTCTGACGCTCGAGTTCCTGCAGCAGGTCGGACTTGAGATCGGCGCGCCCGGCGACTTCGAGAATCTCGAACAGTGTCAGCAGCGCGACGTGATGATCGAGCGGGTCGGTGCGCGCGATGAAATGGCGCGAACGCTCGAACAGATCCTCCAGGCGCAGCAAGGTCCGGATGCGCTCGTTGAGCGGGTACTCATACGTAATCACGGCCAGACGCGCCTCGCCGAGGGGCGAAATTGCTCGAATTCTGAGTGATTTACGCGATCAACACAAATTGACTTCTAAGCTTGGGTGCGTGCCAGGTAGTTTTCGTGCAGCTGGCGCACCCGTTGTTGCAGTGCCGCAATAGAGCCCGAATTGTCGATCACATCGTCTGCCGCCGCCAGCCTTTTTTCCCTCTGTATCTGCGTGGCTATGATGCGGCGGATTTCCCCCTCCGGCATGCCGCTGCGTTGCCGTACCCGCGCTACCTGGAGCGCCTCGGGACAGTCCACGACGACCACGCGCCCGACCCGGGCGCGGTAGTCGGGGGATTCGATCAAAAGCGGCACCATGTGTATTACGTAAGGACCCGTGGCGACGGCAATGCGCCGGCCCGATTCGGCGCGGATCAGCGGATGCAGCAGCGCTTCCAGACGGGCCTTTTCCTCGGCGTCGGAGAACACCAGATCGCGCATGCGCTTGCGGTCCATCGCCCCCGACGCATCGACGAACGCGCGCCCGAAAAGCCGCCGCACCTCGGGCACCGCGGCGCCGCCGGGGCCGGTCAGCTCATGGGCGATGGCGTCGGTGTCCACCACCGTGGCGCCCAGCCGGCCGAATTCGTCGGCCGCAGCGCTCTTGCCGCTGCCGATGCCGCCGGTGAGGCCGATGACGAGGCTCAATGCGCCGGGCTCACGTCAGGTACCAGCGCATGATTGGCACGCCCCAGAACATGGCGACGATAGCGGCTATGGCGAGGTAGGGACCGAAATGGAAACGGAAAGCGCCGTCCCAGCCGCGCCGCGCGGCGATCATCTGCGCGCCGCCGAAGGCCAGGCCGACAATGGAAGAAACGAGGATCACGAGCGGCAGCATCTTCCAACCGAAGAAAGCGCCGATCGCCGCGCTCATCTTGAAGTCTCCGTAGCCCATGCCCTCCCTGCCTGTGAGCAGCCGGAATCCCCAGTAAACGGCCCACAGCGCAAGATAGCCGGCCGTGGCGCCGATTACAGCGTCGAACAGGGGCACGAAGGTGCCGGATGCGTTCAGCAGCAGACCGGCCCACAGCAGCGGCAGGGTGATGTCGTCCGGAAGATAGCCGGTGGCGTGGTCAATGAAGGCGAGCGCGATCGTGCACCAGATGAAGAGCATGCCTCCAAACGCCGCGGCGCCAAAGCCGAAATGCCAGGCCGACCAGGCGGCGCCCAGGCCGCCGAGCAGCTCGACCAGCGGGTAGCGCGCGCTGATCTTCCAGCCGCAACCGGAGCACTTGCCGCGCAGCGCGAGCCAGCTCGCGACCGGCACGTTCTCGATCGCCTTGATGCCGCGGCCGCAGCCGGGGCAACGCGAACCCGGCACGACCAGGTTGTAGGGTTCTTCCTTTGGTGGCTCCTGCCCAGAAACGCTTTGCGTTTCTCCTGCCGCAACGCCTTGCGTTTCCCCTGCCATAAGCTCGGCGCAGTCGGCGCGCCAGGCGTGCTCCATCATGAGAGGCAGGCGATGGATCACCACGTTGAGGAACGAGCCGACGCAAAGCCCGACACCCAGGGCGACCCAGGGGAAAACGGCAGGCTGGGTAAACCAGCCCAGATCAACCATGAGCCGTTCCTAGACTGCGCCGCCGAGCTTGAAGATCGGCAGGTACATGGCCACTACCATGCCACCGATGAGCGTGCCCAGCACGACCATGATGATCGGCTCCATCAGGGACGACAGCGCTTCGACCGCATCGTCCACCTCGGCTTCGAAGAAGTCCGCGACCTTGCCGAGCATCGCATCCAGAGCGCCGGTTTCCTCGCCGATCATGCACATCTGCAGCACCATCGGCGGGAACACGTTCGCGTTCTGCATCGCGGCGGTGAGCGCGGTGCCGGTCGAGACCTCCTGCTTGATCTGCAGCGTCGCTTGCGCGTACACGTAGTTGCCCGAGGCGCCGCCCACCGAATCGAGCGCTTCCACCAGCGGCACGCCGGCGGCGAACATCGTGGAGAGTGTCCGGGTCCAGCGCGCGATCGCGGCTTTTCTAAGCAGCGAACCGAAAATCGGCATTTTCAGGCTGATGCGGTCCATGAAGATCTGCACCGCGAGCGAGCGTTTCCATGCTTCGAGGAAGCCATATACGGCGCCGCCCATGGCGGGGAACAGGATGTACCAGTTGGCGACGACCCAGTCCGAGATGCCCATGACGACGAGGGTCGGCGTCGGCAGGTCGGCGCCGAAGCTCGAGAACACGCTTTTGAAAGCCGGGATCACGAAAATCATGATCACCGCGGTGATCACCACCGCGACCACGATGATCGACACCGGGTAGAACAGCGCCGACTTGATCTTCGATTTGATGGCGAGCGTCTTTTCCTTGTAGATCGCCAGCCGGTCGAGCAGCGATTCCAGAATGCCGGCGGCCTCGCCCGCGCCCACCAGGTTGCAGTACAGCGCGTCGAAATACAGCGGGTACTTGCGGAACGCCTGTGCGAGGGACGAGCCGGTCTCAACCTCGGTCTTGATGTCGATCAGCAGCCGCGTGACCGCGGGGTTGGACGAGCCCTTGCTGACGATGTCGAAGGCCTGCAGCAGGGGTACGCCGGCTTTCATCATGGTCGCCATCTGGCGCGTGAACAGCGCGACGTCCTTTTCGGTGACGGATCCGCCGCCGCCGCGCTTTTGCTTCTTGATCTTGGATACGGTGACGCCCTGGCGGCGCAGGGCGGCATTGGCCATGTTCTCGCCCGCGGCGCGTATTTCGCCGCGCGCGCTTTTGCCGGTCTTGTCCTTGCCCTCCCAGACGAAGGTGATTTCCTTGGGTCCGGCCTTTGCCGCCGCTGCAGTCGCCATAACCTGCTCCCTGCCAAAAGTCGGGGTAAAGAAAGATTCTAGCGCCGAGTCAAAGACTTGACCAACTGGAGAGAAAAGTCACGTTAAGCAGCGGTGGTTTCACGCCCGATTCTCCCCGGGCGGCTCGGCGGGCTTGAACAGACGCACCGTTTTCACCGCCCGGCCCAGGACGCTGACGATTTCGACCGGCACGCCGGCGATTTTGAGCGAGACGTTGGCCTCCGGGATGTCCTGCAGTTGCTCGAGTACCAGGCCATTCAGGGTCTTCGGGCCGTCGGTGGGCAGCTCCAGGCCGAGGGCGCGGTTCACTTCGCGCACCGGCGTTGCTCCGTCCGCGGCCGCAGTGCCGTCCTCGTCCCAGGAAAGCGCCGGCCGCGTCGAGGGCAGCGAGGTGGTGAATTTGCCGATGATTTCCTCCATGATGCCCTCGAGCGTGACCAGCCCCATCAGCTCGCCGTACTCGTCCACCACGAGGCCGATGCGTTCGCGTTTTTCCTGGAAATACTGCAACTGCGCGATCGCCGTGGTGCCCGCGGGCACGAAGTAGGGTTCGTCCAGCAGGTCTTCGATGGCCTTTCGGTCCAGCGCGCCGGCGAACAGCAGCCCGAGCACCTTGCGCAGGTTCAGCACGCCCGCGACCTCGTCGGCGCTGCCGCGGAACACCGGCACCTCCCGGTGGTAGCTGGTGGTGAGCTGGCGCGCGATGGTTTCCATGTCGTCGTCCAGCCGGATCGCCTCGATCTTGGCGCGCGGCACCATCACGTCGTGCACCGTGATCTCGCCGACGTCGAACAGGTTCATCAGGATCGACAGGTGCTTTTTCGGCATGAAGCTCGAAGACTCGAACACCAGCGTGCGGATTTCCTCCGGCGAGAGCTTCGGCACCTGCGCGTTTTCCTCCGACCTGATGCGCAGCATCCAGAGCAGCGGCCCGACGAAGAGGTTGACGAACCAGGACACGGGCTCGAGCAGGCGCATGGTCGGCTTGAGCGCATAGGCGAGCAGCAGCGCGCAGCGTTCGGGATAGGTGGCGCCGATCACCTTGGGCGTGATTTCGCAGAAGACGATGATGACGAAGGAGATGACCACGGTGCTGAGGGCGTAGGTGATCTTGTCCTCGCCCAGGAAGCGCACCGCAATCACGCCCGCCGCCGTGGTCGCCGCGGTGATGGACAGGGTGTTGCCGATCAGGATGCCGCCGAGCAGCCTGTCGGTGCGCTTGAGGAGGTCCGCCGCGCGGCGCGCGCCGCCGTGGCCCTGCGTCACCAGGTGCCTGAGCCGGTAGCGGTTGATCGCCATCATGGCGGTCTCGGATATCGAGAAGAACGCCGAGGCCACCAGCGCGACGCCCAGCGCCGCGATTTCCCATCCGAGCGGAATGGCTTCCAAGTGCGGTCAGCCGCGGCGCAGTACGACTTCGAGCACGAAAGTGCTGCCGATGTTGGCGAGTATCACGAGCATGAACCCGGCCAGCGTCCAGCGCAGCGCGGTGCGGCCCCGCCAGCCGTAAAAATGCCGTCCGGCGAGCAGGATGGCGAACACCACCCAGGCGACCACCGCGAAAACCGTCTCGTGATTGAACCTGAGCGCGCGCCCGAACAGCGTGTCCGAGAGCGCTAGGCCCGTGGCCAGCGTCAGCGTCAGCAATGCGAACGCGATCCCGATTAGCCTGAACAGCAGCCGCTCCAGCGTCAGCAGCGGCGGCAATCCTGCGAGGGGGCCGGCGAGCAGGCCGCCGCTTGCGGGCGATCCCGGCCGGTTGCGCGCGTTGTGCAGCAACCGGTCCACCAGGGCCATCAGGAGCGCGTGCAGCAGCGCGACGGTGAGTACCCCGGTGGCGAAGATGGAAAGCAGCAGGTGCAGCCTGAATTCGAACGGGGTGGCGGACCGCACCAGGCCCGGAAACCATATCGTCAGCAGCGAGCACGGCGCCGCCAGTCCCAGCGCGACGGGCAGAATCCCTTCGAGGTTGACGAAGAAACTCTCCCACCAGTAGATGAATACGACCATCCACAGCGTCGCCGAAAGAGCAAAGGCAAATCCGAAGCGGGGCGAATCCGGCGCGACCAGGATGCCGTAGAGCAGCAGGCCGTGCAGCGCTAGCGGCACGAGAATCGCGGAGCGTTCCCAGCCCTGAAGCCCGGATGCGGCGGGAGCGGTGCGAGCCGGCCGCACCCGCCAGCGCCAGGGTTGAACGCGCCAGCGCGTTTGCCAGAAGTGCAGCGCGAGACCGGCGTACAGGGCGCACGCGACGACGTGAATTACAATGTCGGGCACGCTTTGAGTTTAACACCCCATGCTCGATAACCTGACCACGCGCCTCGCGAAGATCGTCAAGACGATCCGCGGCGAAGCGCGCCTTACCGAAGCCAACGTCCAGGACGCGCTGCGCGAAGTGCGCGTCGCGCTGCTCGAGGCCGACGTCGCGCTGCCGGTAGTGAAGCACTTCATCGACGCGGTGCGCGCGAAGGCGCTCGGCCAGGAAGTGATCGGCAGCCTGAGCCCCGGGCAGGCGCTGATCGGCGTCGTGCACCGCGAGCTCACGCAGCTGATGGGCGAGGCGAATGCGGGGCTCGAGCTCGCGGTGGCACCGCCCGCCGTGATCCTGATGGCGGGCCTTCAGGGTTCCGGTAAAACCACCACCGTCGGCAAGCTCGGATTGCTTCTCCGGGAGCAGAAGAAAAAAGTGCTGGTGGTTTCCTGCGACATCTATCGTCCGGCCGCGATCGAGCAGCTGAAAAGCGTGGCCGCGCAGGCGGGAGTGGAATTTTTTGAATCTCATGCGAATGAAAAACCGGATGCGATTGCAAGAAAAGCCCTCGAGCATGCCCGCACTCAGTACTGCGACGTAGTGATCGTCGATACCGCGGGGCGCCTTGCGATCGACGAGCCGATGATGCAGGAGATCGCGGCGTTGCACGCGGAGCTGCATCCGGCGGAAACGCTGTTCGTGGTGGACGCGATGCAGGGCCAGGACGCGGTCAACGTCGCGCGCGCGTTCAGCGAGCGCCTGCCGCTCACCGGCGTCGTGCTCACGAAACTGGACGGCGACTCGCGCGGCGGCGCCGCGCTGTCGGTGCGCCACGTCACCGGCAAGCCGATCAAGTTCGCAGGCACCGGGGAGAAGCTCGCCGGCCTGGAGCCCTTCCATCCCGAGCGCATGGCCTCGCGCATCCTCGGCATGGGCGACATCGTTTCGCTGGTCGAGGAAGCCCACAAGCAGGTCGACGTCGAGCAGGCGCAGAAGCTGGCCGACAAGGTGCGCAGGGGCAAGGGCTTCGACCTCGAGGACTTCAAGCAGCAGCTGCAGCAGATGAACAAGATGGGCGGCATCGCCTCGATGATGGACAAGCTGCCTGCTCAGATCGCGGCACAGGTCAACCCGGCCCAGCTGCAGGACGGCAGGCAGCTCGCGCGCATCGAGGGGATCATCAACTCGATGACGAAGAAGGAGCGCGCCAGCCCCGAAATCATCAAGGCCACACGCAAGCGCCGCATCGCCGCCGGTGCCGGCGTGCAAGTGCAGGAAGTGAACCGCCTGCTCAAACAGTTCGAACAGATGCAGCAGATGATGAAAATGATGAAGGGCGGCAACCTTCAACGCATGATGCGCAACATGAAAGGCATGCTGCCCGGCATGCGCTAGGGGATGACCGCTCCCAAGCCGGCGCAGGCGCTGGACGTGCTGATCGTCGGCGCCGGTTTTGCCGGCCTGTACATGCTGTTCAGCGCCCGGCGCATGGGCCTGGCGGCCCGCGTCATAGAAACTGCCGACAGCGTGGGCGGCACCTGGTATTTCAACCGCTATCCGGGCGCGCGGGTCGACATCCAGAGCATGGAGTATTCGTTCCAGTTCTCCGAGGCCCTGCAGCAGGAATGGCACTGGACCGAGCGCTACGCCGCACAACCGGAACTGCTGCGGTACGCGAACCACGTGGCGGACCGGTTCGGGCTGCGCGACGGCATCCAGCTGAACACCCGCGTCACCGGTGCCGCGTTCGACGAGGACGCGCGGCGCTGGCGGATCAGCGCCGACAGCGGCGAATCGTGGTCGGCGCGGTTCCTGGTGATGGCGAGTGGCCCGCTGTCGACGCCGAACATGCCCGCGTTCAAGGGGTTGGAGACGTTTGGCGGCCCGGTGTATCACACAGCCAGATGGCCGCGCGAAGCAGTGAATTTCACGGGCAAACGGGTCGGGATCGTCGGCACAGGCTCCTCTGCGGTGCAGTCGATTCCGGTGATCGCGCGGCAGGCCAGCGAGCTCACCGTGTTCCAGCGCACGGCGGCCTATGCGGTCCCGGCCCACAACGGGCCGCTCGATCCGGCGTTCGAGGCACGGATCAAGGCCGACTATGCCGGCTTTCGCGCGCGCAACAGGCGCATGCACGCCGGCTTCGGCTCGGAGCTGCCCCCCAATCCCGTGTCGGCGGAGGCGGTCGGAGAGAAGGAACGGGAGGCGGCGTTCGAGGAACGTTGGCGGATCGGCGGCTTCGGTTTTCTCGGCGCCTTCCACGACCTCATGGTCAACGAACGGTCCAACGCGCTGGCCGCCGAATTCGTCCGCGGCAAGATCCGCTCGATCGTGCGCGATCCGGGGACCGCGCGCCTGCTGTCGCCGAAGCAGACCATCGGCTGCAAGCGCTTGTGCATCGACACCGGCTACTACGAAACCTACAACCGTCCCAACGTGCAACTGGTCGATGTCAGCGAACACCCGATCGACGAGATCACGCCCACCGGCCTGAAGATGAACGGGCGCGACTATGCTTTTGATGCGCTGGTGCTCGCAACCGGGTTCGACGCGATGACCGGGACGCTGACGCGGCTGGACTTGCGCGGCCGCGGCGGCGCGAGCATCCGGCAGAAATGGGGCGCCGGCCCGCTGAATTACCTGGGGCTGACGATCGCCGGCTTTCCAAACCTGTTCAATATCGCCGGGCCCGGCAGCACCTCGGCGTTCACCAATGTAATGGTATCGATCGAACACCACGTGGACTGGATTGCCGACTGCATCGAATACCTCGGCGCTCGCGGCAAAGCGACCATCGAAGCGAGCGCGGAAGCGGAATCGGCGTGGGTGGCGCACGTCAATGCGGTGGCGCAACGCACCGTGTACCTGACCTGCAACTCCTGGTACCTGGGCGCGAACATTCCAGGCAAGCCGCGCGTGTTCATGCCGCTGGTGGGTTTTCCTCCGTACGCCGACAAATGCGCCGAAGTCGCGCGCAACGGTTACGAGGGGTTTGTTCTGGATTGAATGGCCCCTTACCAGCCTGTCACTGCCGACGACGTACCGGCCGCCAAGCCGCGACCGCTCCTGGTTTACGACGGGGAGTGCGGATTCTGCGGCTACTGGGCGCGCTACTGGCAAAAGCTCACGGGTGACGGCGTCGATTACAGGCCGTATCAGGAAGTGGCAGCGCAATATCCCGCGATTCCTGTCGCCGATTTTCAGCGCGCCGTGCAGTACATCGCGCCCGACGGACACCGTGCCAGCGCTGCCGAGGCCAGCTTCCGGACCCTGAGCCACGCGCGGGGCGGGGGATTCTGGCTGGCGCTCTATAGAAAGCTGCCTGGTTTCGCGGCCATCTCCGAACTGGTTTACGCCTTTATCGCAGCGCACCGCCCGGCTTTTTACCGCGTCAGCCTGCTTCTGTGGGGCAGGAACCACGAACCGCCCCGGCATGATCTGGTGTCATTTGTGTTCCTGCGCCTCTTCGGACTGGTCTACCTCTCCGCCTTCATCTCCTTCGGCCTGCAGGCGCAGGGGCTGATCGGCAGCCATGGCATCCTGCCGTTGACCGAACTGGTCGATGCAATCGCCGACCGCGTCGGCCCGGAGCGCTTCTTCCAGATGCCGATGGTGTTCTGGTGGAGCGCCAGCGACTTCGCAATCCAGACCGTGTGCGTGGCCGGAGCGGGCCTGTCGCTGCTGCTCGTTTTCAATCTGCTGCCGCGCCTGAGCCTGCTTCTGCTCTACGTGCTCTATCTCTCGTTGCTCTATGGCGGTCAGACCTTCATGACCTATCAGTGGGACACGTTCCTGCTGGAGACCGGGTTTCTTGCCCTGGTGCTGAGTTTCACTACTTTGCCGGGCATTTGGCTGCTGCGGTGGTTGTTGTTTCGCTTCATGTTCATGTCCGGCGTCGTCAAGCTGCTGAGCGGCGACCCCAGCTGGTGGAACTTGTCGGCCCTGTCCTATCACTTTCTGACGCAGCCGCTGCCCACGCCGCTGGCCTGGTACGCCGCGCAGTTGCCGCCCGGCGTGCTGGAACTGTTCACCGCCGGCACATTCATGATCGAGCTGGTCCTGCCGTTCCTGATCTTCTGTCCGCGCCGGCTGCGTTTTTTCGCGGCCTTCGGCATCCTACTGCTGCAAATTTGCATTTTTGCGACCGGCAATTACAACTGGTTCAATCTCCAGACCATGTTGCTGTGCCTGCCGTTGTTCGATGACGCGGCGTTGCAAATGATATTGCCCCAGCGCCTGATCCGGCTGCTGCCCGCGCGCGGGGAGAATGTCGCGCCGCAAGGGACCACAAAGGCCATCATCGGAACATTGGCCTTGCTGATCGTATTCTGCAGCCTGGTGCAGATGGATGAGCGTTTCGGCGGCCGCCCGCCGGCAGTGGCGCAAGCGATCGATCGCCTCATCGAACCGCTGCGCATCGTCAACGGTTACGGCCTGTTCGCGGTAATGACCACGACGCGCGACGAAATCGTCATCGAGGGTTCGAACGATGGCTTCGATTGGCGCGAATACGAATTCCGCTACAAGCCCGGAGAGATTGCGCGCAGCCCGGGTTGGAACGTCCCGCACCAGCCGCGCCTGGACTGGCAGATGTGGTTCGCAGCGCTCGACGACCCGCGACCCCCGCCGTGGTTTTGGAGGTTCGCCCGGCGATTGCTGGAGAATGAACCGACTGTGACGGCGCTGCTGGAAAAGAATCCCTTTCCCGACAAGCCGCCTGTGTACTTGCGCGCGCAGTTCTACGATTACACCTATTCCGGTAGCGAGGAACAAGCGAAGGGCCAATGGTGGGATCGGAGGCTGCTCGGGTTATATCTGCCGCCGGTGCGTCTGAATGGCGAATGACGGGTTCTGCGGTCGTTCAAGCCGGGATAGTGTGGTCTACCCGGCTTTGGTCAAGACGACCACGCCTGCCTCGTTTTTTCCTTCTGGCGTCAATTCCCATATGCCCCGGCGCGCTGCCCGGTTTATGTAGCCACGCTGCTTGAGCGCGTTACGCGCCCAGGTAATCGTGTTTTCGGCTCTGGTCTCGCCCGTGCTGACCAGCTCCTGGTCGGCAGCTCCGATGTGGCCGTCCTTCATCATTCGCTTCACGATGGCATGCGTGACGTCGCGCTTGTGGCCTTGGCCGTTGAATTCCCTGGCGAGGACGTAAAGCAGGTATTTTTCGTAGACCAGCTGCGGCGTCAGCGCGTCCGGCGCAAGGCGCGGACTTTTCGGCAACTCCCTTTTTGCGTGCAGCACGCCTTTGTCCTCGAGCAGCCGGCGGATCACCATGCTGGGCGAATCGACGAAGGGCTTGGCCAGCTTTTGCAGGCCTTCGAAGACATCTTGCTCCACGCGGATCGTTGGCATGTCACATTGTAACATTATTCACTTTGCTTTAAAGTCCCCGAAACCCGCGATTCGTGCGTATAATCCGCTCCCTTCCGCAGGGCAGAGGAAAATTCAATGGTGGTTATTCGACTGGCGCGAGGCGGCGCCAAAAAGCGGCCTTTCTACCATCTGGTGGTGGCCGATTCGCGCCGGGCAGCGACCGGCCGCTTCATCGAGAGCGTGGGTTTCTACGATCCGAAGGCGCCTGAGGGACGCGAGTCGCTGCGCGTCGACGTTGAGCGCATCAAGCACTGGGAAGGCAAGGGCGCGCGGCCCTCGTCGACCGTGGTGCGGCTCGTCAAGCAGTTTGGCAAGGCCAAAAAAGCAGCCTGAGGTCTTGATCGAATTCGGACGCGTCGCCGATGCTTACGGCGTGCGCGGCTGGGTGAAGGTTGTGGTGGATGAACCCGAGGTGCTTGCCGATCAGCCGGTCTGGTGGCTGGCGGGCGCGGAGTATCCGGTGCGGGAGACCAAGATTCATTCCGGAACGCTGCTCGCGAAGCTCGAGGGCATTGAAAGTCCGGAGCAGGCGAAGGCCTTGAAGGGCAAAGCCGTGTCGATCCCGCGGCCAGAGGCGGGCGCGGGACGGTACTACTGGTCGGACCTGATCGGACTTGAAGTGGTGAACGAGCAGGGCGTGGTGCTCGGCGTTGTGACGCGGATGTCGTCCAATGGCGCGCATGACGTGATGGAAGTGGCGGGAACGAAGGAAGATGCGCGTACGCGGCTTCTGCCTTTCGTTCCGGCCTACGTGAGGCAGGTCGATCTGCAGACGAAGCGGATCGATGTGGAATGGGGGGCGGACTGGTGAGGCGAACCCGGTGATCCGCTTCGACGTGGTGACGCTGTTCCCGGAGATGTTCGCGGCGGTAACGCACAGCGGCATCAGCGGGCGGGCGATGGAGGCGCGGTTGTGGTCGATCGGGTTGTGGAACCCGCGCGATTTCACCACGGACACGCACCGGACGGTCGATGACCGGCCGTATGGCGGCGGGCCAGGCATGGTGATGTTGGCGCCGCCGCTGGAGAGGACGCTGGATGCCGTGAAGGAATCCGGCGGCGGGAAGGTGATCTATCTCTCGCCGCAGGGCAGGAAGTTCGATCATGAAAAAGTGATGGAGCTTGCAGGCAGGGAAGCGACGACGCTGCTCTGCGGGCGGTACGAGGGCGTGGACGAACGCCTGATCGAGCGCCGGGTGGATGAAGAGCTCTCGATCGGCGATTACGTGCTCTCGGGCGGGGAACTGGCCGCGATGACGGTGATCGACGCGGTAGTGCGCCAGATTCCGGGCGCGCTGGGCGGCGAGCAGTCGGCGGCCGAGGAATCCTTCGTCAACGGGCTGCTCGATTGCCCGCAGTACACGCGCCCGGAAGTTTGGCCGGAAGGCGATGGCGCGAAGGTGACCGCGCATGTTCCGGGCATCCTGCTGGGCGGGCACCACGAGAACATACGGCGCTGGCGGCTGAAGCAGGCGCTGGGAAGAACGTGGCAGAGGAGGCCCGACCTCCTCGCGACGCGGAAGCTGAGCGAAGACGAAGGAAAGTTGCTGGAGGAATTCCGGCGCGAATGTGGAGAAAGCGGAAAATGAACCTGATACAGAAACTCGAGCAGGAAGAAATCCTGCGCATGAAGAAGACCATCCCCGAGTTCGCGGCGGGCGACACCGTGGTGGTGCGCGTCAACGTGGTCGAAGGCGACAAGAAGCGCGAACAGGCCTTCGAGGGAGTGGTGATCGCGAAACGCAACCGCGGGCTGCGCTCGGCGTTCATCGTGCGCAAGATCTCCTCGGGCGAGGGCGTCGAGCGCACCTTCCAGACCTACTCGCCGCTGATCGCGGGCATCGAGGTGAAGCGAAAGGGCGAAGTGCGCCGCTCCAAGCTCTACTACCTGCGCGAACGTTCGGGCAAGAGCGCCCGCATCCGCGAACGGCTCGGCGAGCGCGCCGAGACAGCCGAGGGCGAGGCCCAGAAGTAGCTCGAAGGTAATCCCGGGGGAATTCCCTGGGTGGGCGGGCATATAATCCCGCCATGCGCCGCGAACGCACCACCATCAGCCCGACCGCGGAAATCATCGCCGAGATCCGTGCCGGCAAAGTCGTCGTGCTGGTCGACGACGAGGACCGCGAGAACGAGGGCGATCTGGTCCTTGCCGCCGAGCATGTCACGCCGGAAGCCGTCAATTTCATGGCGAAGTATGCTCGCGGCCTGGTCTGCCTCACGCTTACCGAGGAGCGCTGCCGCCAGCTCGCGCTGCCGCTCATGGTGCGCGACAACCGCGCCCAGATGGGCACCAACTTTACGCTTTCGATCGAGGCCGCGGAGGGCGTCACCACCGGCATCTCGGCGCACGACCGCGCGCGCACCGTGCGCGCTGCAGTGGCGAAGGACGCCAGGCCTTCGGACATCGTGCAGCCGGGGCATATTTTTCCGGTGATGGCGCAACCCGGCGGCGTGCTGGTGCGCGCCGGCCACACCGAGGCCGGCTGCGACCTGTCGGCGCTGGCCGGCCTCACGCCTGCGGCGGTGATCTGCGAAATCATGCGCGACGACGGCGCGATGGCGCGGCTGCCCGACCTGCTCGAGTTTGCGGCCGAGCATCAATTGAAAATCGGCACCATCGCCGACTTGATCCAGTACCGCAGCGCGCACGAGTCGCTGGTGCAGCGTACTTCCGAAAAACCGATCGAGACGGCATGGGGCCGCTTCAAGCTGATCGGCTACCGCGACCTGCCGACCGCCTCGACGCACCTCGCGCTGGTGCTGGGCGAGCCGAGCGCCGACAGCGAAACCCTGGTGCGCGTGCACGAGCCGTTGTCGATCGTCGACCTGCTGGACAGCGGGCCGGGCACGCACTCCTGGGGCGTCGGCGAAGCGCTGCTCGCGATTCGCAGCGCCGGCAGTGGCGTGATGGTGCTGCTCAACTGCAGTCAGTCGGACGCCGCGCTGGAGGCGAGGTTGGCGCAGAGCCGGCCCGCGGGCGGCGGCCGCAGCATGGACCTGCGCACCTACGGCATCGGCGCGCAGATATTGCGCGACTTGGGCGTGGGCAGGATGCGGCTGATGGCGGCGCCGCGCAAAATGCCGAGCATGGCGGGCTTCGGGCTCGAGGTTACGGGTTACGCCGAACGAGACGTGAAGTGAGATGCGCGTGAAATACCCGCAATGAACCCGTTGCGCATCGGCGTCGTTCATTCCCGCTTCAACGAAGAGATCTGCAAGGCGCTCCTCGATTCGGCGCGCGCCGAACTGGCACGTGCCGGCGCACAGGCCGAGTTCGTGGCGGTCGCGGGCGCGCTCGAGATCCCGCTTGCATTGCAGTGGCTGGCGCAGTCGGGCCGCTTCGATGCGCTGGTCGCGCTCGGCGCCGTGGTCCGCGGCGACACCTATCACTTCGAAGTGGTGTCCAACGAGTCGGGGCGCGGCATCATGGACGTGGCGCTCGAATGCGGCCTGCCGGTGTCCAACGGCGTGCTCACTACCGATACCGAAGCGCAAGCGCTCGCGCGCAAGGACAAGGGCGCGGAGGCGGTGCGCGTCGCGCTGGAGATGGCGCGGCTGCGGCTGGAACTGGCGGAAAAATGGCGCTGAAGCCCGGCAGGCCGTCGGCGCGTCGCCGTTCGCGCGAGATCGCGCTGCAGGTGCTTTACGCGTGGAAACTCGGCGGTGGCGAAGCGCTCGAGCAAGCCCGGACGCTTGAGGGCTGGGAGCGCTGCGACCAGGCGTTCGCCGACGAACTGATTGCGCAGGTGATGCTGCAATCCGAAGCGCTGGAAAAGCAGATCACGCCCTATCTGGACCGCAGCCTCGCCTCGCTTTCCCCTGTCGAGCGCGTGATCCTGCTGATCGCGACCTACGAACTCGCGAGGCGACTGGAAACGCCGTTCAAGGTGGTGCTGAACGAGGCGATCGAACTTGGCAGGAGCTTCGGCGGTACCGGCGGCCACAAGTTCGTCAACGGCGTGCTGGAGAAACTCGCGCTGGAAATCCGCGCCGAGGAGATCGCCCGCGTCCGCCAGGCGGTCTAGCCGCTTGGCGTCCGAATTTGAACTGATCCGCAGGTATTTCGAAAAGCCGCCGCGCGAGATCCGGCCGGTCGATCGCCGCACGCGCCGCGTCGTGCTCGGCATCGGCGACGACGCGGCGCTCCTGCGGCCGAGCGCGGGCATGGAGCTCGCCGTCTCCACCGACCTGCTGCTGGAAGGAAGGCATTTCCGCGCCGGGACGGATCCGCGCAAGCTCGGCCACAAGTCGCTCGCGGTCAATCTGTCCGACATGGCGGCGATGGGCGCCGCGCCGCGCTGGGCAACGCTGGCCATCGCGCTGCCGGCGGCGGACGAGGCCTGGCTGGATCAGTTTGCGCAGGGTTTCTTCACGCTGGCGCGGCGTTTCGGTGTCGAGCTTATCGGCGGCGATACCACTCGCGGGCCATTGTCCATCTGCATCACCGTTCTCGGCGAGGTGCCGACGAACCTCGCGCTGCTCCGGGCCGGCGCAAGGCCCGGCGACGACATCTGGGTTTCAGGGGAATTGGGCGGCGCGGCGCTGGGACTGGCGCAACCGGGCAATGCTGCGGCGGTGCGGCGGCTGGAGGAACCGGAGCCGCGCGTGGAACTCGGCGAGAGTCTCAGGGGAATCGCCAGCGCAGCGATCGACGTCTCGGACGGATTCGCACAGGATCTGGGCCACATTCTTGAAAAATCCGGAGCGGGCGCGATGGTGCGCTATGCAGAGCTGCCGAAATTTCCCGCGGATGATCCGGAACTGCAGAAGAGATGCGTGCTTTCAGGCGGCGATGACTACGAGCTGGTGTTTACCGCGCCTCAGTCACAACGCGGCGAGATCGAATCGCTATCCTCGGCATTGACGCTATTGCTTTCCCGCGTCGGTAGCATGCAGACAGGGGAACCGAAGCTCCATGTGTTCGACGACCAAGGTAAGGCGATGACTTTCGGGCGCGGCTTCGACCACTTCCAACCGTGATCATCGCGCGGCCGACGGCGGCGTTCACGTTCAGCCATCCGGCGCACTTCATCGCGCTGGGATTCGGCGCGGGCCTGTCGCCTTTTGCGCCGGGAACCGCGGGCACGTTGTTGGCGATCCCGATCTGGTGGCTCGTCGGCGGCGCCTACGAACCGCTGATGCTGCTCGGCTTTCTGGCGCTGCTGTTCGCGGCTGGTGTCTGGGCATGCGAGCTGACCGGCCGGCACCTGGGTGTCTCCGACCACGGCGCCATGTGCTGGGACGAGATCGTCGCGTTTCTCCTCGTACTTGCGATGGTGTCCGAGGATCCGTGGTGGCAGGCGGCGGCGTTTTTCCTGTTCCGCGCCTTCGACGTGGTGAAGCCGCCGCCGATCCGCCAGTTCGAAATGCGCTTCAAAGGCGGCTTCGGCGTGATGTTCGACGACATTCTCGCGGCGGGGTATACCCTGCTGGTTCTGTCGATCGTCAAAAGGATCTTCTTTTGATCGGGAAGCTCGCCAAGCAGCTCGGCAGTAAACTCGCTGCGACCGGATCCATGCTGGTGACCGCCGAATCCTGCACCGGCGGCTGGGTGGCGCAGGCGGTCACGTCGGTGGCCGGTTCTTCGGCATGGTTCGAGCGCGGGTATGTCACCTATTCGAACGCGGCTAAGCGCGAGGCGCTGGGCGTTCCCCGGAAAACAATCGAGCGGCACGGCGCAGTCAGCGAACAAACGGCACGCGCGATGGCGCGCGGCGCGCTGAAACGCGGCGGCGGCACGCTCGCCGTGTCGATCACGGGTATCGCCGGGCCCGGCGGCGGGTCGCCGGGAAAACCGGTCGGCACGGTCTGTTTTGCCTACGCGCTCGGGCGTAAAATCCGCAGCGAAACGAAGCGCTTCAGAGGCAACCGCATGAGCGTTCGCCGTCAATCCGTAATCCGGGCCCTGCGAGGGGCGCTGAGATGCCTGTGAGCGCCGCTGCAAATGTCCGTCCCGCTGCGGTCGCCGGCGCGTTCTACCCGGGCAATGCGCCGCAGCTTGCGGCGGAAATCAGCGAGCTGCTGGATGGCGTCGAACGCCTGGAGCCGAAATTCGGCTTCCCCAAGGCGCTGATCGTTCCGCATGCGGGCTATATCTACTCCGGGCCCGTCGCCGCGCGCGCTTACGATGAACTGGTTGCCGCGCGCGGCGTCGTCAGGCGCGTGGTGCTGCTCGGGCCGACCCATTACGTGGCGGGCCGCGGCCTCGCGTTGCCGGCTGCCGATGCGTTCGACACCCCGCTAGGTCGCATCCCGGTGGACGTGCAGGCGGCGGCCGCGCTGGCGGACCTCGGTCAGGTGGTGCGCAGCGAGCCGGCGCACGCGCAGGAACATTCCCTGGAAGTGCAGCTACCGTTTCTGCAGCGGATGCTGGGCGAATTCTCGCTCGTCCCCCTGGCGACGGGCGCCGCTACCAAGGAGGAGGTCGCCGAGGTGCTGGAGCGGCTCTGGGGCGGGCCGGAAACGCTGATCGTCATCAGCACCGACATGTCGCACTACCATGCCTATGACGAAGCGAAGCGCATCGACGCCGCGACGCTGCAGCGCATCGCCGACTTGGCGACGGACCTCAATCACGACGAAGCCTGCGGCGCCACCGCGCTGAACGGTTTCCTCGAACTGGCGCGGAGGAAATCCCTCTCGATCAGGCTGCTCGCCGCCTGCAATTCGGGCGACACCGCGGGCGGCAGGACGCGCGTGGTCGGCTATTCCTCGTTCGCGCTCTACGACGGCAGCGAAATCACCGCGGAGGCAGCCGGCCGGACCCTGCTCGAGATCGCGAAGGGCGCGATCTCGAACGGCCTTGGCCTGAGTTCAGTGCCGGCAAAAACCAATCACGCTCCCTGGCTGCTGCAGCCGGGCGCATCGTTCGTCACGCTGATGAAAGACGGGCAGCTGCGGGGCTGCATCGGCAGCCTGTCGGCGGCGCGGCCTCTCGGGCAGGACGTGGCGTCGAACGCTCGCGCGGCGGCATTCCAGGATCCGCGTTTCCCGAAGCTCAAGCGCGACGAGTGGCCGCGCTGCGATATCGAAGTGTCGCTGCTGTCGGCGGCCAAGCCGATGCAGTTCGCCGACGAAACCGACCTGTTCGCGCAGATCAGTCCGGGCGAAGACGGCTTGATCCTGGAATACGGAGACCAGCGCGCGACCTACCTGCCGCAGGTTTGGGAGGTGTTGTCCGACAAGCGCCAGTTTCTCGACGAGTTGAAGAAGAAAGCCGGCATCCCGGCCGATACGCGCCTCGCGCGCTGCCGCATCTCGCGTTACCGCGTGAAGAAGTTCGCGACGAAGAAATCCCGGTGAGGAAGCCGAGTGGACGCGCGCTGGTGGCATAGCCTCGGCGACGGCCGCATCCAGTGCGACCTCTGCCCGCGCGACTGCCGCCTGCACGAGGGCCAGCGCGGCCTGTGTTTCGTGCGCAAGATGCAAGACGGAGTCATGGTGCTCACCACCCATGGCCGCTCCTCCGGCTTCTGCGTCGACCCGGTGGAGAAAAAACCGCTCAATCAGTTCTATCCCGGCAGCAGCATTCTTTCCTTCGGTACCGCGGGCTGCAACCTGGCCTGCAAGTTCTGCCAGAACTGGGACATTTCCAAATCGCGCGAAATGGACCGCCTGACGGACGAGGCGACGCCGGAGATGATCGCTGCAGCCGCGGTCAGGCTGGGCTGCAAATCGGTCGCCTTCACCTACAACGATCCCGTGATCTTCGCCGAGTACGCGATGGAGATCGCGGATGCCTGCCACGCGCGCGGCGTGCAGGCCGTGGCGGTCACCGCAGGCTACATGCATGACGCGCCGCGCCGTGCGTTCTACGAAAAAATGGATGCGGCCAACGTCGACCTCAAGGCCTTCACCGACGACTTCTACTACCGCGTCTGCGGTGGCCGGCTGCAGCCGGTGCTGGATACGCTGGAATACCTGGTGAAGGAAATGCAGGTCTGGACCGAGATCACCACGCTGCTGATTCCCGGCAAGAATGACTCCGACGAAGAGCTGCGCGCCGAATGCAAATGGCTCATGCAGCACCTGGGGCCGGACGTGCCGCTGCATTTCACGGCGTTCCACCCGGACTGGAAGATGACCGACGTCGGGCCGACGCCGCCCGAAACGCTGTCGCGGGCACGGGAAATCGGGCGGCTGGCCGGCCTGCGCTACGTCTACACCGGCAACGTGCATGACGAAGAAGGCGGCACGACCTACTGCCCGTCATGCGAAAACGCAGTGGTGGTGCGCGACTGGTACGAAATTCGCAGCTACCGCCTCGGCGATGACGGCGCCTGCACACACTGCGGCGCGAAACTTGCCGGCCGCTACCAGAAGTTCGTCAAGCCTTTCGGCGCGAAGCGCATTCCCGTCCGCATTTCCTCCGGCACAGGCGCGGGCGTCGGGGTCTAGCGACAGCAGTTTCGGTGAACGAGATTCACGCCCGGAACTCCAATGGCCGTGGACAGGAGGTTTCTGGCGGTTTGTTTCTGCGGCGCTGCAATGCTGGCCGCCTGCTCGACGCGGCCGCCGGAACAGACTGCGGCGCGGCAGGCAACGCCGCCTTCGCAGCCGGCGCCAGCGCCAATGATCCCGCCGCTGACGCTCGACGGCTACAAGAAGGAGTTTGCGCGCCGCGTGGCGTACGCGAGCCCGGACATTTTCGATGACCCCCTGCCAGAGATGTTCAAGTCCATCGTCGTGCTCGATATCGCCGTCGACCGCGAAGGCCGGCTGACGCGCGTCGCGGTACGTCGCTCAAACGGCTACAAGGCCCTGGAGAACCGCGCCATGGACAGCGTACATCGTGCGGCGCCGTTCGACGCCCCCGCTTTCGCGTTACGAGGGCACGACGGTTCGGTAAATTTCCTCGAAACCTTCCTGTTCCGGGATGACGGCCGCTTCCAGATTCGCAGCCTCGTCGGGGCCCAGTAGCTGTCAGTCGGATCGTATTGCGACGCAAAGTCGCCAATGAGCCACAGGTTTTTCACGACCACGCTACACCACGGCCCACGACCGCGGTGATACGTTTGAAGTC
This sequence comes from Burkholderiales bacterium, assembly GCA_035308765.1. Lineage (GTDB taxonomy): Bacteria > Pseudomonadota > Gammaproteobacteria > Burkholderiales > SG8-39 > RBG-16-66-20. The sequence continues at coordinate 30,256 of DATGGA010000021.1, read as the reverse complement.
GGTTTCTCCATCGGTGTACTTGTAACGCCAAAGAACGCGTTGTTGACCTTCGACCCGCAACCCGTCGCGCAGCGGATCAAGCTCCTGCTGGTCGATGACGACCACAGGAACATGGTGGCCCTGCGCGCGGTTCTGTCCGACTCGCTCTACGACGTATTCCTGGCGTATTCCGGCGGCGAAGCGCTCGAGCTGGCCAAGCGGCACGATTTCGCCGTCATCCTGCTGGATATCCAGATGCCAGGAATGGACGGGTTCGAGACCGCCAGGTTGCTCAAGGCGCTCGAGGGTTACCGGGATACGCCGATCATTTTCATCACCGCCTTCTATCCCGAGGCGAATTTTGTCCGCAAGGGATACGAGGTCGGGGCCGCCGACTATTTCACCAAGCCGCTCGATGCGGAGATCCTGAGAGTCAAAGTCGATCTGTATTCAGCGCTGCAGCAGAAGAACTTCCTGCTCCGGGAACGGGAGAGCCGCATCCGGCAGATGGAGGAACTGCTGCGGGCGGAGCGGAAGCTTTCCCTGGTTCTCGAGACCCATCCGATCGGGATCCTGGTCGCGGACGTGCATGGCGAGCTGTGCCAGATCAACGAAGAAGCGTCCAAGCTCTGGGGGTCCTCGGAAACCTCCCGCAGGGGCGCCTTCAGCTGGGCGATCTATGACGAGCAACTGTTCGACGCCGTGAACGGGCCCCTTGCAAGGGTATTGCGAACCGGGCAGACCTCGCGCAACGAATTTACCTGTTACACGCGCCCGGACGGAACCAGCACGACGGTGCTCACCACGGCCTCGGCCCTGCGCAACCTGGACGGGACCGTGGTCGGCGCTGTGGTGGTGATCCAGGACCTCACCGAGCACCGGCACATCGAGCAGGACATGGTGCAGCGTATGTACGAGATGGCGTCCATCCCCGCCGATTTCGGACACGAGACGCAGCATTGAACCGGCGCGCTGACTAGTCCTTCAGCAAGGACATCAGCGCGGTGTTGTCCCAGCGACCGTGGCCGGCGGCGCTGATGCGGCCGAAGTACTGCTCGATCAGAGCGGTGACGGGCATGTGCGAGCCATTCTTCTTAGCTTCCGCGAGCGCGATGTTCAGGTCCTTGCGCATCCAGTCTGAAGCGAAACCGAAGCCCTCGAACTTGCCTTCGGCCATGGTCTTCCAGCGGTTCTGCATCTGCCAGGACTGCGCCGCGCCCTGCGAGATCACCGAGATCACCTTCTCCATGTCGAGCCCTGCCTTCATGCCGAAGTTGAGCGCCTCCGACAGTCCCTGCAGGATGCCGACGATCGCCACTTGGTTGACCATCTTGGTGAGCTGGCCGGCGCCCGCGGCGCCGATCAGCGCGCACATCTTGGCGTAGACGTTCAGGACCGGCAGCGCCTTGTCGTAGTCGGCTTGGTCGCCGCCGCACATGATGCCGAGCTGGCCGTTGACCGCGCCGGCCTGGCCGCCGGACACCGGCGCGTCGACGAAGCCGACGCCCTTTTCCTTGCACTTGCCGTGCAATTCACGTGCGACGACGGCCGAGGCAGTGGTGTGGTCCACCAGGACGGCGCCCTTTTTCAACCCCGCCAGCACTCCGTTGTCTCCATAGGCGACCGAACGCACGTCGTCGTCGTTGCCGACGCACATCATGATGAAATCGGCGCCATGCGCGGCCTCGCGCGGGGTGGCGGCCGACTTGCCGCCGTACTCTTTCACCCACTGCGCGGCCTTGGCCGGGCTGCGGTTGTAGACCGTCACCTCGTGGCCGCCTTTTTTCAGCAGGTGGCCCGCCATCGGGTAGCCCATGACGCCGAGGCCGAGGAAGGAAATTTTCGCCATCGCATTGTCTCCAAAGGGGTTTTCTGATTTTACCGCAGCCTCGCGGCTTCAAAATTGACAGGGGGCCGTCAACCGAACACAATACATGTGCATTTATACAGTATCCGGTGTCGGCCCAGGCCCAGCCTGCCGAAGATGTCGACAGCCACATAAGAGGTACAGGAATGGAAGACAACAACAAGCAGAAAGCGCTCGAAGCGGCGCTGGCGCAGATCGAAAAACAGTACGGCAAGGGTTCCATCATGAAGATGGACGATGCGGCGATCAAGGACATCGACGTGGTGTCCACCGGGTCGCTGGGCCTCGATATCGCGCTCGGCGTCGGTGGCCTGCCGCGCGGTCGGGTGGTCGAAATCTACGGCCCGGAATCCTCGGGCAAGACCACGCTCACGCTGCAGGTCATCGCCGAGATGCAGAAAATCGGCGGCACCGCCGCCTTCATCGACGCGGAAAACGCGCTGGACATTTCCTACGCTGCCAAGCTCGGCGTCAAGACCGAGGACCTGCTGATCTCCCAGCCGGACACAGGCGAGCAGGCGCTCGAAATCGCCGACATGCTGGTGCGCTCGGGCGCGGTCGATGTGATCGTCATCGATTCGGTCGCCGCGCTCACGCCCAAGGCCGAGATCGAGGGCGAGATGGGCGAGCCGCAGATGGGCCTGCAGGCGCGCCTCATGAGCCAGGCGCTGCGCAAGCTCACCGGCAACATCAAGCGCACCAACACGCTCGTGATCTTCATCAACCAGATCCGCATGAAGATCGGCGTCATGTTCGGCAACCCGGAGACCACCACCGGCGGCAACGCGCTCAAGTTCTACGCATCGGTGCGCATGGACATCCGCCGCATCGGCGCCATCAAGAAGGGCGAGGAAGTGGTCGGCTCGGAGACCCGCGTCAAGGTGGTGAAGAACAAGGTCGCGCCGCCGTTCCGCAACGCCGAATTCGACATCATGTACGGCGAGGGCATCTCGCGCGCCGGCGAAATGCTGGAACTGGGCGTGATCCACGGCGTGGTCGAGAAATCGGGTGCCTGGTACATCTACAACGGCGACCGGCTCGGGCAGGGCAAGGACAACTGCCGCGACTTCCTCAAGGAGAATCCGGCGCTCGCGCAGGAGATCGAGCAGAAAATCCGCGAGAAGGCCGGCGTGCTTAAGCCGGTCGCGGTGGCGGAAACGGCCGTCGAGGACGACAACAAAGTCGAGAAGCTGCCGACGCGCAAGCGCGGGTGAACGAACAGCCGGACAAGGCGACAGAGCTCCGGGCGCGGGCATTACGGCTGCTCGCGCGGCGGGAGCACTCCCGGGCCGAACTCGGGCGCAAGCTGGCGCCTCGCGCTGAATCGCCGGACGCGCTGGAATCCCTGCTGGATTCCCTGGAACAGAAAAAGCAGCTGTCGAACGAGCGGTTCGCTGCCGAGCGTGCGCGCGTTCTGTCGCGCAAATTCGGTGCCGCACGCATCCGCCAGGACTTGAAGGCGAAGGGCGTCGATCCGGAACTCGTCGGCCGCGTTTCCGCCGGGGACGAATTGGAACGGGCGCGAGCCATTCTGGAACGTAAATACCGCGAACCGGCGGCTACGCGCGAAGAACGCGCGAAGCGAATGCGCTTTTTGCAGTCGCGCGGCTTTTCCTCGGAAATTATTTTCAAGCTCCTGTCGGCGCGCGACACCGAATAATCGTTCATCTTCCAGCCACATGCGTGGCGGAGGGGAGGTGAATGGAATGAATCAAACTGAAGCATTGAGCGTGATCCGCTCGCTCGCCAACGGCGTCGATCCGGAGTCCGGCGAAGTGTTTCCAGCCGACAGCCTGTACCAGCGAGCGCAGACCGTGCGCGCGCTGTACGCCGCGGCCGAGGCGCTGGAGAAGGCGGAGCGCTTCGAGCGGCGCAAGCAGCAGCTGCCGCCGAAGACCGGCGAACCGTGGACCGAGGATGAGGACCGCAAGCTGTTGTCCGGTTTCGACGCCGGGCGCGGCCTGCCCGATCTCGCATCCGCCCATCAGCGCACGCAAACCGGTGTGCGTGCGCGGCTGGTGAAGTACGGGCGGCTCGCCGCCTGAATGTGAAAAGGAGCCGTGCGGCGCCCGGGCGCCGCACGGTCATCCTTTAGAATGTCGGTTCCATGAAATCCGCCGACATCCGTTCCAGCTTCCTCGAGTACTTCAAGTCCAAGAGCCACAGCATCGTCGCCTCCAGTTCGCTGGTGCCGGCGAACGACCCGACGCTGCTGTTCGTCAATTCGGGCATGGTGCAGTTCAAGGACACCTTCCTCGGCAAGGAGAAGCGCGCCTACCTGCGCGCCACGACCTCGCAGCGCTGCGTGCGCGCGGGCGGCAAGCACAACGACCTGGAAAACGTCGGTTACACCGCGCGCCACCATACCTTCTTCGAGATGCTGGGCAATTTCAGCTTCGGCGACTACTTCAAGAAGGACGCGATCCAGTTCGCCTGGGAACTGCTTACCAAGGTCTACAAGCTGCCGCCGGAGAAGCTCTGGGCCACGGTCTACGAGACCGACGACGAGGCCTACGACCTGTGGACCAAGACCGTCGGCGTGCCGAAAGAGCGCTGCATCCGCATCGGCGACAAGCCGGGCGGCGCGAAATACCAGTCGGACAATTTCTGGCAGATGGCCGACACAGGCCCCTGCGGGCCGTGCAGCGAAATTTTCTACGACCACGGGCCGGACGTGGCCGGCGGTCCGCCTGGATCGGCGGACGCCGACGGCGACCGTTACATCGAAATCTGGAACCTGGTGTTCATGCAATACAACCGCGATGACAAGGGCGTGATGACGCCTTTGCCCAAGCCTTGCGTGGACACGGGCATGGGCCTGGAGCGCGTTGCCGCGGTGCTGCAGCACGTGCACTCGAACTACGAAATCGACCTGTTCCAGGACCTGATCAAGGCGGCAGCACGCGAAACGAAGCAGAAGGCGCTCAAGGACCCTTCGTTGAACGTGATCGCTGACCACATCCGTGCCTGCTCCTTCCTGATCGTCGATGGCGTGATCCCGGGCAACGAGGGCCGCGGCTACGTGCTGCGCCGGATCGTGCGGCGCGCCATCCGCCACGGTTACAAGCTCGGCCAGAAACAGCCGTTCTTCTTCAAGCTGGTCGCCGACCTGGACAAGGCGATGGGCGATGCCTATCCGGAGCTCAGAACATCGGCAAAGAGGGTGGCCGAAGTCCTGAAGCAGGAAGAGGAGCGCTTCGCCGAAACCCTCGAACACGGCATGGGGGTGCTGGAAGGCGCGCTGGCTTCCGGCGAGAAGCTGCTCGATGGCGACACCATATTCAAGCTCTACGACACTTTCGGCTTCCCGGTGGACCTGACTGCGGACATCTGCCGCGAGCGCGGCGTAAGCCTCGATCTCGCGGGATTCGAGGCCGCGATGGGACAGCAGCGCGAGCGTGCCCGGGCCGCCAGCAAATTCACTTCCGCCGCCGGACTCGACTACTCCGGACGCAAGACGGAGTTCCGCGGTTACGACACGCTCAGCCTGCCGGCGAAAGTGATCGCCGTATACCGCGAAGGATCGCCTGCCGAACAACTAAAGGTTGGCGAGGCGGGCGTGGTGGTGCTCGACCAGACGCCGTTCTACGCAGAATCGGGCGGGCAGGTGGGCGACCAGGGCGAACTCGTCGGATCGGCGGGCACATTCGCGGTTGGCGACACGCAGAAAATCCAGCCCGAGGTATTCGGCCACCACGGTGCGCTCAAGACCGGCGAGCTCAAGGTGGGCGACAAGGTCGAGGCGCGCGTCGACGTGGAGCGGCGCAGGCGGACCATGCGCAATCACTCGGTGACGCATCTCATGCACAAGGCGCTGCGCGAGGTGCTGGGCGCGCACGTGCAGCAGAAGGGCTCGCTGGTCGACGCCGACAAGACGCGCTTCGACTTTGCCCACGACAAGCCCATGAGCGAGCAGGAAATCCGCCGGGTGGAGGCCATCGTCAACGCCGAAATCCTGCAGAACACGCCGACGCGAGCGCAGGTCATGCCCATCGAGGACGCGAAGAAGTCCGGCGCGGTAATGCTGTTCGGCGAGAAGTATGGCGACGAGGTGCGCGTGCTCGACATCGGTTCCTCCCGCGAATTCTGCGGCGGCACTCACGTCGAGCGCACCGGCGACATCGGCGTCTTCAAGCTCTACGGCGAGGGCGGGGTCGCGGCGGGCATTCGCCGGGTGGAGGCGACCACCGGCAATAACGCGCTTGCCATGATGAATAGTCAGCTCCAGGAATTCCGTGAGGTGGCGAAGCAGCTGCGGGCTCAGCCGGGCGACGGAATGGTCGAAAGGGCGGCGCAGGCCCTGCTTGACGAGAAGAAGGCGCTGGAAAAGGAGCTTGCGCGCCTGCGCTCGAAGCTCGCCATGGGGCAGGGCCAGGACCTCGCGTCGCAGGCGGTGGATGTGAAGGGCAGCAAGGTGTTGGTGGCGACGCTGGAAGGCGCAGACGCGAAAACGCTGCGCGAAACCATGGACAAGCTGAAGGACAAGCTCAAGAGCGCCGCCATCGTGCTGAGCGCGGTAAGCGACGGCAAGGTATCGCTGATCGCCGGCGTCACGGCCGACCTGACCGGAAAGATCAAGGCGGGGGAGTTGGTGAATTTCGTCGCGCAGCAGGTTGGCGGCAAGGGCGGCGGGCGCCCGGACATGGCTCAGGCCGGCGGTACCGAGCCAGCCAAACTCACCGGCGCATTGGAAGGGGTGAAGTCATGGGTAGAACAGCGGCTTTGATTGTTGCGGTGCTCGTTGCCGCCAATGTGCTGGCTGAGGACGCCGCCCGTGTAGGTAAGAACCAGGCAGGTAAGAACCAGGCAGGTAAGAACCAGGCAGGTGAGAACCAGGCAGCGGAGATTCAGGCCACCACTGCGGCGGGAGAAAAAGTGCGCCTGATGCCCAACGGCCATTGGGAATACGTCGACCAGAAGAAAGCCGAACCGCAGCGCAAGGCGCAGGCCGAGGAAGCCGAGCGGGAACGCAGTGCGCAGGGCGGCTGGTTCGGCATCGGCCGCAAGATTTATCCCGGCGACCCGGACTACAACCGCGGCTCGCTAAACCCAAACAAGCACTAGCCTAGAAGCCGATCCTCGATTTCCGGCCGCCGCGCTGGACGTCCACGTCCTCTGCATGCAGTTCGTCGCGCCCGGCCACCTTGGCGTTGCCGAACGCCGCCTGCAGCGCGCGCCGCATCTCGCGCGGCGTCAGCAGCGCTAGTTTTTCCACCACGCTGCCCGACGGCGCTTCGGGGAAACGCCTGCCCCAGTCGTGCGACTCGCGGATTTCGCGGTACAGCGAGCGGGCGATGCGCGCCGAACCCGCGGCGTCGGGAGGTTCGATCTCGTAGACGTTCATGCGGTTGAGCAACGGTTCGGGAATGCGCGCCGCGTCGTTCGCGGTCGCGAACCAGACCGCGCCCGAGGCGTCGATCGGGACTTCCGCGAATTCGTCGACGAAGCGCATCGCGGTCTGCGATTCCAGCAGCTCGTAGAGCGCGCCCAGAGGATCGTACTGACCGTCGGCGCTCGCCTTGTCTATCTCGTCCACCACCATCACCGGATTGGCGTACTCGCCGTTGAGGAAAGTCTCGAACACCTTGCCCGGCTTGGCGTTCTTCCATTGCGAGGAGGCGCCCGACAGCACCCAGCCCGCGGTGAGCGAACTCATCGGCACGAAGCCGTATCCGGTGCCCAGCAGTTGCGATACGCGGCGCGCGAAGTGGGTCTTGCCGATGCCGGGATCGCCCAGCAGCAGTATCGGCGTCAGCTCGACATCGTCGTCCGAGTCCACGCACAACGCGAGCTGGCGGCGGATATGCTCGAGTACCGCACCAAAGTTGGGCAGCTCCTCGAACAATACGTGCATTTCGGGCAGCCCGGAAGGTTTGACCGCGAAGCGCTGGCCGCCGACACGCAGCATTTTCTCGTACAGCGCTCGCAGCGCTTCGTTGGCGGACTGGGGCAACTCCTGGAGAGCGCGCTCTACAGCGGCGATGTCGTAGACGTCCTTGAATCCCGCTACCGGGATCGGCGCCGAGGGCACGGAGAGCGACGTATTTGCCGACATATTCTGGCTCCTATGTTCTTGTCATCGGCCTACTGCGGGAAAACCGTAGCACGCCTCTTTCCAGCAAGCAAATTGCACGCCTGGCAATGCGGCAGCGGGAGTGCCAATCGTGTAGATTCGAATTCCATGAGCGCTAAAACGTCCAGCTTCCGTCCGGAGATGACGGCGGAATCCTTCAATGGCCGCAGTGCCGGGTATTTGCCCGGCTTGGTAGGCTTGACGATCCTGTCGTTGACGCCTGAAGGACTCGAGAGCCGCGTCGCGGTACGCCAGGAACTGATGGCGCCGAACGGTTTCCTGCACGCAGCCACGGTGATCGCGCTAGCCGACACGTCCTGCGGCTACGCCTGCGCGGCGAACCTGCCCCAGGGCGCGGCCGGCTTCACCACGCTCGAATTGAAGGCCAACTTCCTCGGCACCATCCGCGACGGCGCGATTTTTTGCCGCGCGACGCCGGCCCACCTGGGGCGCACAACTCAAGTCTGGGATGCCGTGGTGACGATCGAGGGTGCCGACAGAAAGATTGCAATGTTCCGCTGCACCCAGATGGTCCTGTGGCCGAAGTAGACAAGCCTTGGGCTTCGTGTTTGAATGACTCCATGACACGCTGGTTTTACGGCTATTTTTTCCACTTCCCGCGCCCTCTGGCGGAGGGGAACGGCTAGCCGCATCACCAGCGAAACCGACAAGCCGCCAGAGCGTAAGCCTGGCGGTTTTTTTTTGGGGAACACCATGACCACCGACGACAAGACTTCCCTGACCGACGACGAGCGCATCGAGAACATCGTTCCGCTGCCGCCGCCGGAGCACCTGATCCGCTTTTTCCCGATCCAGGGCACGCCGGTGGAGAAGCTGATCGCGGACACGCGGCGCGAGGTGCGCGAAATCGTGCGCGGCAAATCCGACCGGCTGCTGGTGATCATCGGGCCCTGCTCGATCCACGACCCGGCCGCCGCGGTCGCCTACGCGGAGAAGCTGCATCTGGAAAGAAAAAAGCACGAAGGCGAGCTCGAAGTGCTGATGCGCGTCTATTTCGAGAAACCGCGCACCACCGTCGGCTGGAAGGGCCTGATCAACGACCCCTACCTGAACGGCAGCTTCCGCATCAACGAGGGCCTGCGCATTGCGCGCGATCTGCTGGTGCGCATCAACAGGCTGGGCGTGCCTGCGGGCTGCGAGTTCCTCGACGTGATTTCTCCGCAGTACATTGGCGACCTGGTTTCCTGGGGCGCGATCGGCGCGCGCACCACGGAGTCGCAGGTGCACCGCGAACTCGCCTCGGGACTTTCGGCGCCGGTCGGCTTCAAGAACGGTACCGACGGCAACGTGCGCATCGCGGTGGACGCGATCCTCGCCGCGCGCCAGAAACACCACTTCCTCTCGGTGCACAAGAGCGGCCAGGTCTCGATCGTGGAGACGCGCGGCAACGAGGACTGCCACATCATCTTGCGCGGCGGCAGGAGCCCGAACTACGACGCGGCCAGCGTCAGGGCGGCCTGCGAGGAACTGGCGAAATCAAAGCTCGACTGCCGCCTGATGATCGACTTCTCGCACGCCAACTCCTCCAAGCAGTACAAGCGCCAGATGGACGTGGCGCGCGATGTCGCGGCGCAGGTCGGCGGCGGCTCGCGCTGCGTCATCGGCGCGATGGTCGAATCCCACCTGGTGGAAGGCAAGCAGGACTTGGTCGCGGGCAAGCCGCCGGCCGGCCTTAAATTCGGCCAGAGCATCACCGACCCGTGCATCGGCTGGGAGGATTCGGTCGAACTGCTGGATACGCTGGCCGCGGCCGTCAAAGCCCGTCGCAAGAAGGGCAAGCGCTGAGCTTTGCGCTGCCGTTTTTGAATTTGCCGCATCCGCCGGAAATCCTGCTGCTTGCGGCGCTGGTGGTCGCCTTCGCCTACACGGCGTTCGGGCTGGCGGGCTTCGGCTCGACCGTGATCGCGCTGCCGCTGCTGGTGCATTTCTTCGCGCTCAGGTTCGCCGTGCCGCTGCTGATGCTGCTGGACGTCGCCGCGTTCCTGTTGTTCGGCGCGCGGGTCAGGAAACAGATCCGCTATGCCGAGATCGGTTGGCTGGTGCCGTTCATCCTGGCCGGCATGATGGCGGGCCTCACACTGCTGATGGAAGTCGCCGAAGGCAAATTGCTGGCGCTGCTGGGGGCTTTCCTGTTGCTGTATGCGTGCTACAGCCTGTTCCGCCGCGGCCCGCCGCCTGCGCTGTCGCGCGCCTGGGGTGCGCCGATCGGGCTTGCCGGCGGCATATTCTCGGCACTGTTCGGCACCGGCGGCGTGCTGTTCGCGACCTACAACGCGGGCCGCATCCGCGACAAGGACGCGCTACGCGCCACCAACGCGGCGATGATCATGCTGTCGTCGCTGCTGCGCGTTGTGCTGTTCGGCGCCGCCGGACTGCTGACGCAGGACGGACTGCTCGCGACCGCGCTTTGCCTGCTGCCCGCGATGCTTGCCGGCGCATGGCTAGGCAACCGGCTGCACGCACTGGTGCCGGCGGCCGCGGTGGTGAAAGCGGTGTACGCTTTGCTGGTGATTGCCGGCCTGACGCTCCTCGCGCGTTCCCTGCCTATCCTCCTGCCGTCGCTTTGATTTCTCTTACTACCCGGCAGTCGCTTCTGCTCGCGCTGGTCGCGACGCTGGGGTTCCGCGTCTGGTTCTCGGCCGTCGCGCCGGTGACCGCCGACGAAGCCTATTTCATCCTCTGGGGCCGCTCGCCCGCGCTCGGCTACTACGATCATCCGCCGATGGTGGGCTGGATGCTGGCGCCGCTTACCGGACTCTCCGAGGCCGCGTGGCTCATGCGCCTGCCGGCGGTGCTGGTGGCGCCGCTCACGGCGCTGGCCGTTTGGGCTGCATTGCGCCGCTGGTTCGGGCGCGACGAGGACACCGCCAACCTGGCGGCCCTAATCGTGCTGCTGGTGCCGATGAACGTCCTGAACGTGTTCATCACCACGGATACGCCGCTCGCGCTGTTCTCGGTAGCGTCGCTGCTGGTATTCGCGCGCGCCGCGCAGCGGGATTCGGCTGGAATGTTCCTGTGCAGCGGCGCCTTGCTCGGCCTCGCGTTTCTTTCCAAGTATTTTGCGGTGCTGCTCGGCCTGGCTTTTCTGCTTTGGGCAGTCCTGTCGAAAAGGCCCGGGCGCTTTGTTTTCGTGTTCCTTGGCGCGCTGCCTTTCGGGCTGCTGAACCTGTACTGGAACCTGAATGCCTGCTGGTGCAACGTCATGTTCAATGCCATCAACCGGCATACGGAAGGCGGCACCGGCTGGTCTGTCTCGCACCCCGCGCTTTACGCTGCTTCGCTCGCCTATCTCGCCGCGCCGCTGCTGTGGTTTGCGTGGCGCGGACGGGCGCGGCTGCGCGGAGCGTGGCGCCGGCCGGGCGAGCAGGCGCTGCTGCTGGCATGGCTCCTGCCGCTGGCGGTATTCGCCGCGCTGACGGCGATCAAGGGGATCGGCCTGCACTGGCTGTTTTCATTCGTGCCGGCGCTCGTGCTCAGCGTAGCGCTCGCGCTGGAGCGTCGCCAGCTGGTCCTGAGCGCGCGTTTTTTCGCGGCGTTCGCCGCGCTGCACGTGCTCCTGGTCGCCATTCTGCTCGCGCTCCCGCTCGAAACCTGGAAGACATCCTGGATCTATCCGCGGCTGGTGTTTCCGGGCCGGGCTGCCGAATTGATGGGCGCAGTCGCGCCGGACCTGGCCGGCAGGGAACTCGCCACGGACAGCTACGCGTCGGCCGCGCTGCTCTCCTACTACGCGCAGCGACCGGTGCCGATGTTCGGCAGGGGAACCGCCCATGCGCGGCAGTCCGATATCGACACCGACTGGCGCGCCTATGACGGAAAGGACCTTCTCATCCTGAGGCGCGAGCCGCCGCTGCTGCAGGATTACCAGCCGTACTTCCGCGGAATCGAAGTGAAGAAAATATCGCTTGGCGGCGGGTTCTACTACGCGATCCTCGGCCGCGGCTTCGACTACGGGGCCTACCGCGCGGGCGTGCTGGCCGACGTCAGGGACCGTTACTACCGGATTCCCTCGGTGCTGCCGGTGGAACGCTGCTACTTCTTCGAGCGCTACTTTCGGCGATGAGCCGGGTACTCGCGTTTGTCGAGCTGCTGCGCCCGAAGCAGTGGGTCAAGAACGCATTCGTCCTCGTCGGGCTGGTGTTCGGCCACGCCTACCGGGATCCGGTGATGGTGAACGCGGCGCTGTGCGCGACGCTCGCTTTTTGCCTGGCATCGGGCGCCGTGTACGCGTTCAACGACGCGCGCGATGCGGTGCAGGATCGCGGTCATCCGGACAAGCGCGATCGTCCGGTTGCGCGCGGTGCGATCGCTTCCGGAGAGGCGACCGTATTTTCAGCGGTCATCGCGACGCTGGCACTCGCGCTGGCGGCGTGCACTGGCTGGAAGGTGGCGGCGTTCGTTGCCGCGTACCTTGTGCTGAGCGCGGCCTACACCCTGCGCCTGAAACGGGTCCCCGTGCTTGACGTGTTCTCGATCGCGGCTGGATTCATGCTGCGACTGCTCGCCGGCACGGCGGGCATAGGCATAGCGCCTTCCAACTGGCTGCTCGCCTGCGGATTCCTGCTGACGCTGTTCCTGGGCTTCGCCAAGCGCCGCGCCGAGATCGGCCGCCTTGCGGAGGGCGCAGGCCTGCACCGGCCCGTGCTGGAGGACTACTCGGCTGGATTCCTGGATAAGGCGATCATGCTGTGCGCAGCGGGCATGACGGTGGCGTACGCCGCCTACACGCTGGCGGCGGAGACTGCGCTGATCCACGGCACGGGAGGCCTGATCCTGACCCTGCCCTGGGTGCTGCTCGGCACTCTGCGCTACTTGTACCGGCTGCGTTTCCGGGGCGGTGGCGGCGATCCGGCCGAGGAATTGCTGCGCGATCCGCTGCTCGCGGCCGCGGTCGCCGGCTGGATCGCGACCGTGCTCTGGCTGATCGGCTAGAATCGGACGCGAAAACGCTATCCACGATCCCATGGCCGAACGCCCCGCGCACCTCGCCCACCTCGAGCATCTCGGGGACGCGACCAAATTCTCGCCGCAGATCCACGCGCTGATCCCTAAGTGCGACCTGCTGGAGAACTTCTCTCCCGCCGAGGTGCGCCTGCTGGCGCACTTCATGGACGTATACCAGGCGCCGGCCGGCACCGAGATCATCCATGAAGGAGAGGGCGGCGATTTCATGCTGATGCTGATCGAGGGCAAGGTGGAAGTGCTCAAGCGCGACCGCTGGAACACGCCGCAGATGATCGCGGTGGTCGAGGCCGGCAAGACGCTGGGCGAGATGTCGATGATCGACGGCGAAGCGCGCTTCGCCACCTGCGTCGCGGCCGAGCCCACGGTGGTCGCGGTGCTGGATCGGGAGAATCTCGCGCGCATCATCGTCGAGCAACCCATGCTCGGCGCCAAAATCCTGATGGAGCTGGTGCTGATGCTGTCGCAGCGGCTGCGCTCGACCAGCGCGCGCCTGCTGCAGCTGATGGACGAGCAGTCGCACCGCGCGACCAACTTCCTTTAGGCATGGGCCGGGCGCGGCTCGCGCTGCTCCTGCTGTTCACTGCGGCCCTGGTCGCCTATTTCGCGTTCGATCTGGGCCGTTTCTTCACCCTTGAATTCCTCAGGTCGCAGCAGGCGGAAATCGGTGCCCAGGTGCGGGCCGAGCCGGTGCGCTCGGGCCTGTTGTTCTTCCTCGCCTACGTAGCGATCACCAGCCTGTCGCTGCCGGGCGCGGCGGTGATGACGCTGGCCGCCGGCGCGATATTCGGCCTGCCGTGGGGCGTGGCGATCGTGTCTTTCGCCTCGGCCATCGGCGCCACCATCGCGTTTCTCGGCGCCCGCTTCCTGCTGCGCGACTGGGTGCAGGCCAAGTTCGGCGAAAAACTGAGGGTAGTGAACGACGGCATCGCCAGGGAAGGCGCGTTCTATCTGTTCGCGCTGCGGCTGGTGCCGGCCTTTCCCTTCTTCGCGATCAACCTGCTGATGGGGCTGACCCCGATCCGGATCTGGACCTACTTCTGGGTCAGCCAGGTCGCCATGATCGCGGGCACGGTCGCGTTCGTCTATGCCGGAACCAAGCTCGGCGAGTTCAGGATTTCGGCCGGCCTGGTGGGCGCATTCGCGCTGCTGGGCCTGTTTCCGCTGATCGCCAAGCGGGCCATGGACGCGGTGAGAACGCGGCGCGTTTACGCGCGCTGGACCCGGCCGGCGCGCTTCGAGCGCAACCTGGTGGTCATCGGCGCCGGTTCCGCGGGTCTGGTCGCCGCGTATATCGCTGCGGCCGTCAAAGCGAAGGTAACGCTGGTGGAAAGGCACCAGATGGGCGGAGATTGCCTCAATACCGGCTGCGTCCCTTCGAAGGCCCTGCTTCGTTCGGCCAAATTTGTTCATCAGGCACGGCAGGCGAAAAGTCTCGGCATAAAAACAGCGGCGCTCGATTTCGACTTCGCCGACGTCATGGAACGCGTGCAGCGGGTGATCCGCACCATCGAACCGCACGATTCCGCCGAACGCTATGCCGGGCTCGGCGTGGAGTGCCTGCAAGGCGAGGCGAAAATCGTTTCTCCGTGGGCTGTCGAAGTCACAGGCCCGAACGGGGGCAAGCAGACCCTGACCACGCGCTCCATCGTCATTGCGGCCGGCGCGCATCCGTTCGTGCCCCCGATCCCCGGAATCGAGCGCATGGACTGCCTGACCTCCGACACGGTCTGGGGCCTGCGCAAGCTGCCGCCCCGCCTCGTGGTGCTGGGCGGCGGCCCGATCGGCTCGGAACTGGCCCAGGCATTCGCGCGCCTGGGCTCGAAGGTCACCCAGGTCGAGATGCTGCCCAGGATCCTGCCGCGCGAAGACCCGGAAGTATCCGGGATGGTGAGGAAGAGTTTCGAGGAGGAAGGCATCAACATCCTCGCCGGCCACAAGGCGAAGGCATTCCTGCTGGAGGGCGGTGCGAAGACGCTCGTCTGCGAGCACGAGGGCAGGGAAGTGCGGATCGAGTTCGATGCGCTGCTGTGCGCGGTCGGCCGTGCCGCGAATACCGCGGGCTACGGGCTGGAAGAGCTGGGCATCCCCGTCAGCCGCGCGCGCACCGTTGAAGCCAACGAATTCCTGCAGACCATCTATCCTAATATCTACGCCTGCGGCGATGTCGCCGGACCCTACCAGTTCACGCATACCGCCGCGCACCAGGCCTGGTACGCGGCGGTGAACGCCCTCTTCGGGTCGCTGAAGACGTTCCGCGTCGATTATTCGGTGATTCCGTGGGCGACGTTTACCGATCCCGAGGTCGCGCGTGTGGGCCTGAGCGAGACCGAAGCCAAGGAGCGGAACATTCCCTACGAAGTTTCGACCTACGGCATCGACGACCTGGACCGCGCGATCGCGGACGAGGCGGCGCACGGCATGGTCAAGGTGCTCACGGTACCGGGCAAGGACCGGATCCTCGGCGCCACCATCGTCGGCGAACACGCCGGCGACCTGATCGCGGAGTACGTCGCCGCGATGCGCCACGGTCTCGGCATGAACAAGATCCTCGGCACCATTCACATCTATCCGACGCTGGCGGAGGCCAACAAGTACGCTGCCGGCGTATGGAAGAAGGCGCACGCTCCGCAGGGGCTGCTGCGTAGGGTAGAAAAGTTTCATGCCTGGATGCGGGGATGACCAGGCTGTTTCTTGCTCTGGTTTTCTTTTCCGGCTCCACCCTTGCCCAGACGTTCGACCATTCCCACCAGGCTTGGGACAATCTGCTGAAGAAACACGTCGTACTGATCGCCGGCGGCAGGGCGTCCCAGGTTCGCTACACCGGCATGGCGCAGGACCGGCCGGTGCTGAAGGCATATCTCGCCAGCCTGACCGGTGTGAAAGAAGGGGAATTTGCCTCCTGGAACAAGCCGCAGCGCATGGCGTTCCTCATCAACGCCTACAACGCGTTCACGGTAGAGCTGATCCTGGAAAACTATCCCGTGAAATCGATCAAGGACATCGGCGGCGTGTTCGATGACCGCTGGAAGCGCAAATTCTTCTCTCTCTTCGGCAGGCCCGCGTCGCTCGACCAGATCGAGCACGAAATGCTCAGGAAACCCGGCGCCTACGACGAGCCGCGCGCGCATTTCGCGCTGAACTGCGCCTCGGTCGGCTGCCCGATGCTGCGCGAGGCGGCCTATGTCGCGGAGCGCCTCGAAGGTCAGCTCGAGGAGCAGACCGAGCGGTTCCTGTCGGACCGCAGCCGGAACCGCTACGCCCGCGGCAGGCTCGAAGTGTCGAAGATCTTCGACTGGTACAAGGAAGATTTTGCGCCGCGTGAGCGGTTCTTCGCAAGGTATGCGAAGCTGCTCGCCGACGATCCAGCGGCGCAGAAGCTCGTCGCGGAGGGCAAGGCGCGTTTTTCCTTTCTTGACTACGATTGGACGCTGAACGACTTTCCATCATCGTCCCTGCGCTGAACGAAGCTCAGGGCATCGTGCGCGCGTTGCAGGCGCTCGCGCCGCTGCGTGCCCGGGGGCACGAGGTGATCGTGGCGGACGGCGGCAGCGAGGACGGCACGCGCGAACTCGCGGCGGCGCACGCCGACCGCGTGATTACGGCGCCCCGCGGCCGGGCTTCGCAAATGAATGCGGGGGCCGCCGCGGCCACCGGCGCAGCCCTGCTTTTTCTGCATGCGGACTCCGCACTTCCGGAAGGGGCGGACCGGCTGGTGGCGGAGGCGCTCGGCGGGCGCGCCTGGGGCCGTTTCGACGTTCGGATCGAAGGCCGCTCGCCGCTGCTCGTGGTGGTCGCCTTTTTCATGAACGTGCGCTCCCGGCTCACCGGCATCGCTACCGGCGACCAGGCGATATTCGTGCGTCGCGCCGCGTTTCCGGGTTATCCCGAAATCGCATTGATGGAGGATGTCGCGCTCAGCCGGTCCATGATGCGCCTCTCGCGGCCCGCGTGCCTGCGCGAGAAAACCGTGACCGCCGGCAGGCGCTGGGAGCGCAACGGCGTAGTTCGTACCGTGTTGTTGATGTGGCGCCTGCGGCTCGCCTATTTTCTCGGCGCATCCCCGGATGAACTTGCGCGGCGTTACGCCAAACAAGCCTGACACGGCGCTGATCGTGTTCGCACGCGCGCCGCAACCGGGCGGCGTCAAGACGCGCCTGGTGCCGTTGCTCGGCGAGAGAGGCGCAGCGCGGCTGCACGCGCGCCTGGCGGAGAGGACGCTGGCGACGGCGCTGGCTGCGGGAATCGGTGACGTCGATCTGTATTGCTCGCCGGGAACCGGCCATGCTTTTTTTTCCAGGAATCGCCGGCGCTTGGGTGTCGGCCTTCGCTCCCAGGGCAGCGGCAATCTCGGCGATCGCATGTACCGCGCGTTCGCGCGTGCGCTGCGCACCCGCCCGTACGTCGTCCTGATCGGCAGCGATTGCCCGGTGCTGCGGCCCTCCGATTTGCGCGCTGCGGTACGTGCACTGCGGGCGGGCGTTGACGCGGTGCTGTCCCCGGCCGAGGACGGCGGCTACGCACTGATCGGGCTGCGCCGGGTATCGCGCCGGCTGTTCGACGGTGTGGCATGGAGCACGCCCGGGGTCCTGGCGCAAACGCGCCGCCGGCTCAGCCGGTTGCGCTGGCGCTGGAAGGAACTGCGCACCGTCTGGGACGTGGACCGGCCGGAGGACGTAGCGCGGCTGAACAAACTCAGACCGCGCCCGATTTCCTGAGCAGAGCCGCAACGCGCTCGGCCATCAGCCGATAGCCCTGAGCGTTGGGATGCACCTGATCGGACTTGAGGCTCGAGTCTCTCAGGATTTTGGTCAATACGTCGCCCTCGTAGGGAATATGGAACTCCTTGGCGATTTCGCCGTAGAACTCGGGCGGCGTGAGGGTTAGGCTGGGCTCGGGGGTGCCGATCAGAAGCACTTCGATGCCGCGCGACTGTGCGAGGCGGATCATCGCGCGCAGGTTCTCGGCTGCGGCCTGCTTCGATTGCCGCTGCAGGAAGTCGTTGCCGCCGTGACAGAGGAGCAGCAGCTTCGGCTGGTGTTCGTCAAGGGCCGACGGCAGCCGCGCGAGGCCTGCCGCGCTTACCTCGCCGGGCACGCCTTCATTCACGACGCGCCGGCCGATCAGGCGCGCCAGCTGCGCCGGGTAGCTTTCCTGCTCGTTCGCACCGGTGCCGAAAGTCAGACTGTCGCCGAACGCAAGGACGACTGCATCCGGGGCGAGGGGCGGCAGCTTCGCCTGCTGACCGCAGCCTGACGCGGCAAGCAACATTGCCGCGAGCAGCGCCCTGAAGGAGGGCACGCGCGCCTGCGGCGCGGGACACGGCCTCATAAGGGGCATGCTACACTCGCCCGCAAGCAGGAGGAGACGCCTTCAGTATGAAAATCAAAAGTCCGCAGGATTTCTGGGCGGGGCTGATGTTCATCGCATTCGGCCTTTTTTTCGTCGTGGTCGCCTTGTTGTACTACCAGATGGGCAGTTCGGTACGCATGGGGCCGGCATATTTCCCCGTCATGCTCGGCGGCCTACTGGCGGTGCTCGGCGCGATCGTTCTGGTCAATGCGCTGGTTCTGGAAGGCCCGGCGGTGGCGAAATTCCATTTCCGGCCGGTGTTGTTCATCGCCATATCCAGCCTCGCGTTCGCCTATCTGCTCAAGCCGCTCGGTATGCCACTCGCCGGCGTCGCCCTGGTTTTCATCAGCGCCTACGGTGGGCATGAATTCAAGTGGAAAGAGGTCGCGATCATGTCGGTAGTGCTCGTGATCTTCTCGGTCCTGGTGTTCGTGGAAGCGCTAGTGCTGCCTTTCCCGATCTGCCCCAGCTTCATCGACAACTGTCCGATCCGCTAAGGGGCCGCCGTGGAAAGCATCTTCGGAAATCTTTCGATCGGCTTCATCGAAGTCTTCAAGCTGCAGCCCGTCACCATGTGGGGCATGACGCTGCAGCACGTGCCATTCAACGTCATCATGTGCCTTATCGGCTGCCTCCTCGGCACGCTGATCGGCGTGCTGCCCGGCATCGGGCCGGTGGCGACGATCGCGATGCTGCTGCCGGTCACTTTCAGCCTGTCGCCGATCGCGGCGCTGATCATGCTCGCCGGAATCTACTACGGCGCGCAGTACGGCGGCTCGACCACGGCGATCCTGGTCAATATCCCGGGCGAATCGTCCTCGGTGGTGACCTGCCTGGACGGCTACCAGATGGCGCGCCAGGGCCGCGCCGGCCCTGCACTCGCCACCGCCGCGATCGGCTCGTTCTTCGCCGGCTGCGTCTCGACGCTGGTGGTGGCCATGTTCGCGCCGCCGCTCGCGGAGGTCGCGCTGAAATTCGGCCCGGCCGAATACTTCTCGCTGATGGTGCTGGGCCTTGTTGCTGCGGTCGTGCTCGCGCACGGCTCGCTCATCAAGGCGATCTCGATGGTGATCCTCGGGCTGCTGCTCGGCCTGGTGGGCACGGACGTCAATTCGGGCGTGCTGCGCTTCGCCTTCGGCATATCGGAACTGGCCGACGGCATCGGCTTCGTCACGGTGGCGATGGGCATGTTCGGCATTTGCGAGATCATCGCCAACCTCGAGCAAAAGGAACATCGCGAGGTCTTCACGAGCAGCGTGGGCAAGATGATGCCGAGCAAGGAGGATTGGAAGCGCATGATCATGCCGATCATTCGCGGCACCGCCCTCGGTTCGGCGCTCGGCATCCTCCCCGGCGGCGGCGCGCTGCTCGCGTCCTTCGGTGCCTATACGCTGGAGAAGAAAGTCTCCAAGTACTCCCACGAGTTCGGCAAGGGCGCGATCGAGGGCGTGGCCTCGCCCGAATCTGCGAACAACGCCGGCGCCCAGACCTCCTTCATCCCGCTGCTCACCCTCGGCATTCCGTCCAATGCGGTAATGGCGCTGATGATCGGCGCCATGATGATCCAGGGCATTGCCCCCGGGCCGCAGGTGATGACGGAACGTCCCCAATTGTTCTGGGGGATGATCTGTTCGATGTGGGTCGGCAACCTGATGCTGGTGATCCTCAATCTGCCGCTGATCGGCATGTGGATCAAGCTGCTGTCGGTGCCGTACCGGTATCTTTACCCTTCCATCCTGCTGTTCATGGCGATCGGCGTGTTCAGCATCTCCAACCAGCCCTTCGATTGTTTCCTGATGGCCTGTTTCGGCATCCTCGGATACGTCTGCGCCAAGCTCGGCTGCGAGCCGGCGCCGCTGATCCTGGGTTTCATCCTCGGACCGCTGATGGAGGAGAACCTGCGGCGCGCGATGCTGCTGTCGCGCGGCGATCCGTTCGTGTTCGTCAGCCCTTCGAAGCCGATCAGTCTCGGCTTCCTGGTCGCCGCGGCGCTGCTGCTCGCGATCATCGCGGCCCCCGCGCTGCGCAAGAAGCGCGAAGAAGTCTTCGTCGAAGAGACCTGAGGCAATCCGGCCTGACCGGCCCTAGATGACCGCGACCGTTTGTACCTCGACCAGGAACTGCTCCTGCACGAGGCGATCGATGATCAGCAGCGTATTCGGCGGGTATTTTCCGTCCGGAAACATGCGTGGAAATTCGCGCAGGCGCCAGGCCATGAATTTCGGGATGTCCTGCGAGTGCACCAGGTAGGTGGTGAACTGCGCCACGTTGCGCCAGCCCGCGCCCGCGGATTTGAGAGCGGTTTCGATCTGACCGAAGACGCCGGAGCACTGCGCATCGAAATCGTCCCCCGGGGCGAGCATGCCGGCGATGTACAGCGTCTCGCTGTGTCCCGCGACGCGTGTCATGTGGGAATACTGACCGAGGGGCTTGCCGAGCGCGTCAACGTTCTGGATCTTGATCTCCGCCATGGCCGTTTGCCTCAGATTCTTTTCGGCCTGCCGCGGCCGGCGATCTGCGCCTTGACCGTGGCGACCAGCGAATTGCGTTCCACCGGCTTGATTACGTAGGCGCTCGCGCCCGCCTTCATGCAGCGGTCCCGGCTCGCCTTGTCTGCGAGCACCGACACGATGATGACAGGCGTTGCGATGTTGGGCGAGGCGCGGCGGATCTCCCTGAGCACCTCGTAGCCGCCTACCCCCGGCATCAGCAGGTCCAGCAGGATCGCGTCGTAGGCGTAGTTGCCGGCCAGCCGCAGCGCCTGCTCGGAGGTGCCGGCGAGCGTGACCTCGACTTTGAGCGCGGTGGTCAGGATCCGGGCGAGGAACAGGCGCATCGACTCCTCGTCGTCCACGATCAGCACGCGATGGCGCGTCGTCCTGGCGTTGGCCTGGCTCACGCCGACATCCTGCGCGCGAGGTCGACGAAATCCCCGGCATTGAAATCGAAATCGGCTTCAGGCTTGAGATCCAGTTTGACTTTCGGCCCCCGTTCGCGGGGCCGCCGCACGAACGCGGTCGCCAGGCCGCAGGCCTGCGCCGCGCGCAGGTCGTCTTTGTGCGCCGCTACCATCATGACTTCACCCGGCTCGAGACCGAGCATAGCCGCTGCGCCGAGGTAGGCCTCCGGATCCGGCTTGTAGTGGTGAAACAGTTCCGCCGAGAGGACGGTGTCCCACGGCAGGCGCCCGTGCTTCGCCATATTTACCAGCAGCGCCACGTTGCCGTTCGACAGCGTCGCGATGACGTGGCGGCGCTTGAGCAGGGAGAGGCCGCGCCGCGCGTCAGGCCAGGGATCCAGCCGGTGCCAGACGCGGTTCAGGTGGTCGATCTCATCCTCGGTCAGCCCGTCGATCGCAAAGCGCGCCAGCAGCTCGTCCAGGATCA
Organism: Burkholderiales bacterium; assembly: GCA_035308765.1. Classification (GTDB taxonomy): domain Bacteria; phylum Pseudomonadota; class Gammaproteobacteria; order Burkholderiales; family SG8-39; genus RBG-16-66-20. The sequence goes on along the minus strand of DATGGA010000021.1, from coordinate 8,616 downwards.
TGCGGTGCAGCTGGTCGATGTTCATCCACGGCAGGTCGCCCGTGCGCACGCGCGCCATCGCAGGCCGGTAGCCGGCGCGCCAGGCGTCGGCGAACGCCTCCCAGTCGATCTTGATATTTTTCTTCCGCCCGAGCGCGCGGCACTCGCGGATGATCGAACCGCGCCAGTCGACGACCGTGCCGAAAACGTCGAATATCAGGGCGCGGATCGTGCGCGGGCGGGCGGGCATGGACGGATTCTAACGCCCGCCGGACCGGCAGCTACTGCAACTGGATGGTTCCGGACACCATGACAAGAATGCGCGTCGTTCCCGGCTCCAGCGCCGGCTGCGCCAGGGACTCGGACGATGCGCCCCGGGCTGCCATCGCAAGCATCGGGCGCGGCGATACGCCGCCGGGCGAAACCTGCAGGTCGCGCACCCGGTAGCCCTTCGCCTTCATGGCATCGCGCACCACGCGCGCGCGTTCCTCGAACGCCGCCAGCGCCTCGGCGATCAGCGCGTTTTCCGCCTTGTGCCGCGCCTCGGGCGATACCGACAGGGCGAGGCCGGTCACCATCAGGCTCGCCTGCAGCTTGCCGACCAGTTCGGTGGTGGCGGCAAAATCCGCCGATTCCAGCCGCAGTTCCTGGCGCACCCGCCAGCGCGCAATGCGGCCCTTGTCGTATCCCGGGATGGTCTGGTAGCCGGCGGACTGGGCCTTCACGGTTTTGTAGGCAAGCGCGGTCGAGAGCGCGCGCTGCATCGCGCGGTTGACGCTATCGGCGAGCTGCGCCGGATCGGCGCCTTCCGCTTCCGCTGTCAGCATGGCGGTAAGCAGATCATTCGGAATCTCGCGCTCTGCCTGCGCATTCAGGCTGACGAGGTTGAACAGCGTCTCGGGCGTTTGCGCGCCAGCGGCCAGCGGGACGAACAGCAGGGCTAGGAGAAGTCTTCGCATTGCCGGGCCTTTTCCCCGCCGGTCATGTTGCCACAATACGTCGCCATGCCCGCAGCTTCTTCGAGAACGGAATCGAAGCATGCGCCGGGCTGGTGGAGGGCAGCCGCAGGTATTCGATCTCCGCGTGCTGTTGCAGCAACGGGTGGACGTTCCGCAGGAACAGCGCCTCGGCCTTGGCGCCGTTGAAGCAGATCCTGCGGATGCGCGGATGGCGCAAGAGGAAGCCAGCGATGTCGTTCGGCACGATGCTGCTGCCTACGATGTCCGAATCCAGGCTGCTCGCGCGCGTGCACGACTTCAGCACGTCCCACAGCGCGACGCCCGAGGCGGCCAGCGCGCTGGCCCGCGCGCGGTAAGCTGCTTTGGCGTCGAAGCAGAAGACCTCGCCCGCGATCCGCCAGAACACGTTTTGCGGGTGCGCGTAGTACTGGCGTTCGCGCAGCGACACCTTGCCCGGCATGGTGCCGAGGATGAGGATGCGCGCGCCAGCGTGCGCGATCGGCGGGAAGCTGTGGACGTACAACGCTCAGACCTGCAGCACGAGCGCCAGCGCGAGGATTCCCGGGATCGCCTGCACGAACAGGATGTTGCGGTTCACGGTGGCGCCGCCGAACACTCCGGCGACGATGACGCAGGTGAGGAAGAACACCTTGACCTGGATGCCGGGCGCGCCCATCGCGAGGCCCCACAGCAGCCCGGCCACCAGGAAACCGTTGTACAGGCCCTGATTGGCCGCGAGCCCCCTCGACGCGGCTGCAAACTCGGGCGTCAGTTTGAAGACGCGCCGTCCGAAGGGCCTCGTCCACAGGAACATCTCGAGAACCAGGAAGTACAGATGCAACAGCGCCACCAGCGCAATCGCGATATTCGCGGCCGTAGACATTGGGTCTCCTCCTGAGGACTAATGGCTCTTCTTCTTGAGGACTTCGCTTTCGATCTCGCCTTTGGCCAGCCTGGTGACGAGCCGCTCGCCCTTCTCGACGCTCGCTGCATCGCGCACGATTTCTTTTCTGGCATTCAAGGTAACGCTGTAGCCTCGAGAGAGGACAGCGTCGTGGCCGAGACTTTCCAGCCGGGCGCCGGCCAGGTCCAGCCGCCGGCGGAATTCGTTGAATTGCCGCAGCGCTGCCGCCGCCAGGCGCGCGGCGAGGTGCCCGAGGTGCTGCAGCGAGGTGCGCAGGCGTTCGGCCGGGTGCTGCAGGCGGCGGGCGAGGGCGTCCACGGCCTGCATCCCATTTCCCATTTTTCTCGCGGTTTCCCTCGTGATTCGCAGGACCGTTTCCGCAATGCGCGCGCGCAGCGCTTCCAGCGAGGGGCTGACCAGTTCCGCGGCCGCGGTGGGCGTCGGGGCGCGCGCATCGGCGGCGAAATCGGCAATGGTGAAGTCGGTTTCGTGGCCGACGCCGCTGACGACCGGAATGCCGGATTGGCGGATCGCGCGCGCCAGCGCCTCATCGTTGAACTGCCACAGATCCTCGATCGAGCCGCCGCCGCGCACCAGCAGCAGCACATCGCACTCGCTACGTGCGTTGGCAATCGCTAGCGCCTGCGCCAGTTTTGACGCGGCGCCGTCGCCTTGCACGGGTGCAGGGTAGACGATGACAGGGATCGAGGGATTGCGCCGCCGCAAGGTCGTGAGGACGTCGCGCAATGCCGCGGCAGCGAGCGAGGTGACGATGCCGATCTGCGTCGGGTGCTCCGGGATCGGCCGCTTGGCTTCCGGGTCGAACAGGCCTTCCCTGGAGAGCTTGTCCTTCAGCTTCAGGAAACGCTCGTAGAGCGGGCCAAGCCCGGCACGGCGCATGGCCTCGACGTTCAGCTGGAAGCGGCCACGCGGCTCGTAGAGCGTCACCAGGGCGCGGACTTCGACGCGCAGGCCGTCGGCAGGTTCCCAGTCCAGCGCAGCGGCGCGGCCCTTGAACATGACGCAGTCGACTTGAGCCGTTTCGTCCTTGATCGTGAAATACAGGTGCCCGGAGGCGGCCGGGCGCAGGTTCGAGATCTCGCCTGCGACCCATTGCAGGGGAAAGCGCCGCTCGAGCACGTCGCGCGCGTTGCGAAGCAGTTGGGAAACGCTCAGGACCGGCGCGGCGGCAGGAGAAAAGTCAAGCTCCATGACGCAGCCGAGACTACACTAATCCACACACGCGCCGGCTTGTCTTGCTTTCCTGCAAGGAACCGTTGCGGAGCCCGATTCTTATCCGTAACGCGCTGTTTCGAAGGGGAAAAGGACTGCTGAAAAATTAATCGCAACCGTGTGGAAGCGCATCGCTAGGCTGACGAGCCCCTCTGTTCAGCGATAATCCACAAACTTATCCACATCTTTTGTGGATATCGGGCGCCGGAGGCCGGGCGCAGCGGCGATCGAAGTTGCTGCTGCGGTGCGGTTTGGCTACAGTGCGCGCAAGAAAATGTTTCTACGTTTCAAAGGATAACCACGTGTTCGCCATCATCCAGGCCGCAGGCTGGCCAATCTGGCCGCTGCTGCTGACCTCGGTCATCGCGGTGGCCCTGATCATCGAGCGCTCGGTTTCGTTGCGCGAAGCGAAGATCGTTCCCCCCTCGCTGCTGGACCAGGTGACCGCGGTATACGCGCGCCAGGGCGTGACCGCCGACGTTCTCGACAAGCTCGCCAAGGACTCGCCGCTGGGCGAGGTGCTGGCCGCCGGCCTCAGGAACGAGAAAAGTCCGCGCCACGTGATGAAGGAGGCGATCGAGGAGTCGGGCCGCGCCACGGCGCACAACCTGGAGCGGTTCCTCACTACGCTCGGCACCATCGCCACCGCCGCGCCCCTGCTGGGGCTGTTCGGCACGGTTGTCGGCATGATCGAGATTTTCGGCTCGCAGGCGCCCGGCGGCACCAACCCGCAACTGCTGGCTCACGGCATCTCGATCGCTCTCTATAACACCGCGTTCGGCATCGCGATCTCGATTCCTTCGCTGATTTTCTACCGCCATTTCAAGAACAAGGTAGACGGTTTCGTGGTGCAGATGGAGCAAGCCGCCTCGAAGCTGATCGACATCGTGCACGGCGAGCGCGAGGGTTACCAGACCGGGTCGCGATGAATTTCCAGCGCGGAAGGTACAAGGAGCAGCCCGAGATCAATCTCGTGCCGCTGATCGACGTCATGATGGTGATCCTGATCTTCCTAATGATCAGCACCACCTATTCGAAGTACACCGAACTGCAGATCAACCTTCCCACCGCAGATGCCGACAAGCAGCTCGAGCGGCCGGGCGAAGTGAACGTGCTGGTGAACGCCAAGGGCCAATACGTAATCAACAAGGCTCCGGTCGAGTTCGCCAGCATCGAGCAGCTCGCGGGCGAACTGCGCCGTGCCGGCACCGGACTGCGCGATCCGGTGGTCATCATCAGCGCCGACGCCACCGCCACGCACCAGTCGGTGATCCGGGTAATGGAAGCATCGCGTATCGCCGGCCTGTCGCAGATCACTTTCACGACGCAGTCCGCAAAGTAGTGAAGCACTGGAGCCGCCGCGGCGCCGTTGCCTGGCTGCTGTGGCCGGCAAGCCTCGCGTTCGGCATTGCGGTTTTCTGCCGTCGCCTGTTTTTCAAGCTCCGCCTGTTCAAAAGCCACGCGGCCGGCGTTCCCGTGATCGTCGTCGGCAACCTGACCGCCGGAGGCAGCGGCAAGACGCCGCTGGTGCTGTGGATCGTGCAGCTGCTCAAGGAGCACCGCTGGAAGCCGGGCATCGTGTCGCGCGGCTACGGCGGCTTCACGACCGAGCCGCGAGAGGCGCACATCGCCTCCGACCCGGCCGAGGTCGGCGACGAGCCGATCCTGCTTGCGCGCAGGAGCGGCTGCCCTGTGTGGGTAGCGCCCGACCGCGTCGCAGCCTGCCGGATGCTGCGCGAGAAGCATCCCGAATGCGACGTCATCGTGACCGACGACGGCCTGCAGCATTACGCGCTGCGCCGCGACATCGAAATCTGCGTCGTGGGCGGACGCAGTTTCGGCAATGGCTTCCTGCAGCCCGCGGGGCCGCTGCGCGAGCCGCCGTCCCGCCTGCGCAGCGTTGATGCGGTAGTAGCTAACGGCGCGCCGGACGTGAAGGGGTACGAAATGGCGCTCGAGGGCGAAAGCCTGGTGCGGTCCGGCGATGCGCACGACGTGCGGCCGGTGAAATCCTTCGCCGGGCAGAAGGTGCACGCGGTGGCCGGCATCGGCGATCCGAAGCGCTTTTTCCTGCAGCTCGCGCGCTTCGGCTTGAAGCCCGTCCCGCACCCGTTCCCGGACCACCATCCGTTCCGCGCCGCAGACCTGGATTTCGGCGACACTGCGCCGGTCGTGATGACCGAAAAGGACGCTGTAAAATGCAGGCGCTTCGCTCAGGCGCATCACTGGGTGTTCCCGGTGAACGCCAACCTCGACCCCGCATTCGGCCGCTGGCTGCTGGAGAAACTAGGTGGATCCAAAGCTGCTTGAAATCCTGGTTTGTCCGATCTGCAAGGGCCCGCTGCTGCACCGCCGGGCGGCCGACGAACTCGTATGCAAGGCCGACCGCCTCGGCTTCCCGGTCAGGGACGGCATACCTGTGATGCTCGAGGAAGATGCGCGCAAGCTCCCGCCCGAAGAGGAAGTGGCCTGAGCTTTCACGTAATCATTCCTGCCCGCCACGCGTCCACGCGCTTTCCGGGCAAGGTCCTCGCCGATTTGGGCGGCAGGCCGATGGTGGTCCGCGTCTGCGAGCGCGCTGCGGCGAGCGGCGCACGTTCGGTGATCGTTGCGACGGACGATGCGCGCGTCCGCGACGCGGTCGAAGCGCACGGCTTTCGTGCGCTGATGACGCGCCCGGATCATGCGTCGGGCACCGACCGGATCGCCGAGGCGGCGACGGCGCTCGGGCTCGCGCCCGAGGCGCTGGTGGTGAACGTCCAGGGCGACGAGCCGCTGATCGATCCCGCGCTCATAGGCGAGGTCGCCGCCGCGCTCGAGCGCAGCCCCGACGCGAGCATGGCCACCGCCTGCCACCCGATCAGCAATCCGGCAGAGTTCGCGAATCCGAACGTCAACAAGGTCGTTTTCGATTCGAGGGGCCGTGCGCTGTACTTCAGCCGGGCCGGAATTCCATACCCGCGCGAGGGCGCGCCGGCCGGCTTTCGCCACATCGGCATCTACGGCTATCGCGTGGCCTTCCTGCTGAAATTCGCCGCGCTCCCGCCCTCGCCGTTGGAGACGGTCGAAGCGCTCGAGCAACTGCGCGCCCTCTGGCACGGATTCCACATAATGGTTGCGGTGAGCGAAACCGGATCGCCGCCGGGAGTGGATACGCCGCGGGACCTGGAAGCCGTGCGTAGAATGCTGGCCTAGGGGGAGGAAAAACAAGATGCGCTTGATACTGCTCGGCCCGCCCGGCGCCGGCAAAGGTACCCAGTCGGCGTTCCTCGCGGCGCATTTCGGCATACCGCAGATTTCCACGGGCGATATGCTGCGCGCGGCGGTCAAGGCGGGTACGCCGTTGGGTCTCGCCGCCAAGAAGGTGATGGATTCCGGGGCGCTGGTGTCGGACGAGATCATCATCGGGCTCGTGAAGGAACGCCTGAAAGAGGCGGATTGCGTCAGGGGTTACCTGTTCGACGGTTTCCCGCGCACCATCCCGCAGGCCGATGCGATGAAGGCGGCGGCAGTGGTCCTCGACTACGTCCTCGAGATCGACGTCCCGGCGGAAGAGATCATTCTCCGCATGAGCGGCCGGCGCGTGCACAACGCCTCGGGCCGCACTTATCACGTGAAATTCAATCCGCCGAAAGCGGAAGGCCGCGACGACGTCACCGACGAGCCGCTGATCCAGCGCGACGACGACAGGGAAGAAACGGTGAAGAAGCGCCTCGCGGTCTATGCCGCGCAGACGCGGCCGCTGGTCGACTACTACAAGCAGTGGGCCGCTTCGGGCGACGCCCGCGCGCCGCGTTACCGCAGGATCTCCGGCCAGGGCACGGTGGAGGAGATCAAATCGAGGGCGTTTTCCGCCCTCAGGTGACGCGAAAGCCGATGATTTCCTGCTAGAATTCGCGACTTTCCTGCGGGCCCCCAGCCCGCATGTTTTCAAGTAAAAGAGGGGAACAAGCAATGGAACAGATCGTCTTCGCGCTCGTATGCGCGCTCATCGCCATTGGCTACGGCGCCGTCTCCGCCAACTGGATCGTGTCGCTGCCCGCGGGCAACGAGCGCATGCAGGAGATCGCCGCGGCCATCCAGCAGGGCGCCAAGGCCTACCTCAACCGCCAGTACACGACCATCGCGGTCGCGGGCGTGGTGTTGTTCCTGGTCATCGGCTTTGTGCCCGGCCTGGGCTGGTCGACCGCCGCGGGTTTCGCGCTCGGCGCGATCCTTTCGGGTCTGGCCGGCTACATCGGCATGAACGTGTCCGTCCGCGCCAATGTGCGTACCGCACAGGCCGCGACGCAGGGCATCGATGCGGCGCTGAACGTGGCGTTCCGCGGCGGCGCGATCACCGGCATGCTGGTGGTGGGGCTGGGCCTGCTCGGCGTTGCCGGTTTCTTCGCCGTGCTGAAATCGCGCGCGCCTGCCGATGGCGCCGATCTGCACGCCGTCCTGCAGCCGCTCATCGGCCTGGCTTTCGGTTCATCGCTGATCTCCATCTTCGCGCGTCTCGGCGGCGGCATCTTCACCAAGGGCGCGGACGTCGGCGCCGATCTCGTCGGCAAGGTCGAAGCCGGGATTCCCGAGGACGATCCGCGCAACCCGGCGGTGATCGCCGACAACGTCGGCGACAACGTCGGCGATTGCGCCGGCATGGCGGCAGACCTCTTCGAGACCTACGCGGTAACGCTGATCGCGACGATGCTGCTGGGAGCGTTGGTGGTAAAGGGTGCGGAGATGCAGGCCGTGCTCTACCCGATGGTACTCGGCGGCTTTTCGATCGTCGCCTCGATCATCGGCTGCTTCATGGTCAAGCACAAGGAAGGCTCCAAGATCATGAACGCGCTCTATCGCGGCCTGATCGTCGCCGGCGTGCTCGCGCTGATCTTCTTCTACCCGCTCACGAGCTGGGTGTTCGGCGGAACGGACTTCGCCGCGCAGGGCGGCGTGATGAAACTGTACCTGTCTGCCGTGGTCGGCCTGGCGCTGACCGGCGCGCTGGTGTGGATCACCGAGTACTACACGGGCACCGAATACCAGCCCGTGCGCTACGTCGCGCAGGCTTCCACCACGGGTCATGGCACCAACATCATCGCCGGCTTAGCGGTGTCGATGCGGTCTACCGCGTGGCCTGTCCTGTTCGTCTGCGCCGCGATCTACGCTTCCTACACGCTCGGCGGCCTCTACGGGATCTCGATCGCCGCGACCTCGATGTTGTCGATGGCCGGCATCATCGTCGCCCTCGACGCCTACGGCCCGATCACGGACAACGCCGGCGGCATCGCCGAAATGTCGAAACTGCCCGACTCGGTACGCGCCGTGACAGACCCGCTGGACGCGGTCGGCAACACCACCAAGGCAGTGACCAAAGGCTATGCGATCGGCTCGGCCGGCCTTGCGGCGCTGGTGCTGTTCGCGGACTTCACGCATGCGCTCGACCACGCCGGCAAGACCGTGGCGTTCAGCCTCTCGGAGCCGGCCGTGATCATCGGCCTGTTCATCGGCGGTTTGATCCCGTTCCTGTTCGGCGCCATGGCCATGGAAGCGGTGGGC
>DATGGA010000020.1:0-21635 GCA_035308765.1 Burkholderiales bacterium | reverse complement strand
TCGCGCGCGAGCTCGGCATCGCCGCGTTCCTGCGCCTGGACGAGAGCACCGCGCGCAACGAGGGGGCGGAACGCCCGTCCATCCTGGCCGACGCGCTGGAGGCGGTCTACGGCGCGGTATTCCTGGACGGCGGTTATGGCGCCGCGCGTGAAGTCGTGGCGCGCACTTTCGGCACCTCGCTGTCGCAGCTCGATCCGGAAGCCGTGGAAAAGGATGCGAAGACGCGCCTGCAGGAATATCTGCAGGCCAGGCGCCGCGCCAAGCCCGCGTACCGTGTGGTTGCGACCTCGGGCGCGAAGCAGAGCCTGACCTTCGAGGTCGAATGCGCGCTGGAGGACCCGGCATTGACGGCCATGGGTACCGGCAGCTCCCGCCAGCGCGCGGAGCAGCAGGCCGCGGGGAATCTGCTCAAGCTGCTGAACGCATGAGCGCGTTCCGCTGCGGCACGGTAGCGATCGCCGGCCGGCCCAATACGGGCAAGTCGAGCCTGCTTAATTGCCTGATCGGGCAGAAACTAGCCATCGTCTCGCCCAAGGCGCAGACCACGCGCCACACGGTGAACGGCATCCTTACCACCACGGAATGCCAGTACATATTCGTTGATTTGCCGGGCTACCAGAGCAAGCACGTGAACGTGCTGAACAAGGCCCTCAACCGCCAGGCGACCGAGGGCGCGAGGGACTGCGACGTGGTGGTATTCGTGGTCGAGGCAACGCGTTACGGCGAGCCCGACCGGGAAGTGCTGGCCCGCATCCCCGCCGAGCAGCGTGTGGTCGCGGCGGTCAACAAGATCGACCTGGTGAAGAATTCCCGCGAGCTGCTGCCGCTGGTCGAACGGCTGAACAAGGAGCGCGAATTCGCCGCCATCGTGCCGGTTTCTGCGCGCTCGGGGAAGAACGCCCCGGAACTGCTGAAGGTGCTGGCGGGCCTGCTGCCGGAGGGCCCCGCGGCCTATCCCGCCGAACAGCTGACGGACCGCGACGAACGTTTCTTCGCCGCGGAAATCCTGCGCGAAAAGCTGTTCCAGCTGCTGGGCGACGAACTGCCGTACCGCTGCGACGTGGCGCTGGAGAGCTTCAAGGAAGAAGGGCGCCTGCGCAGGGTAGAGGCGACGATCTGGGTCGAGCGCGACAGCCAGAAGCCGATCGTGATCGGCGCCAGGGGCGAGGGCCTGAAGCGCATCTCGAGCGCGGCGCGCAAGGACATGGAGAGCCTGTTCGGCGGCAAGGTCTACCTCGGCGTGTGGGTCAAGGTGAAGCGCGACTGGACCGGCGACGAGCGCCTGCTGCGGCAACTCGGTTACCGCTGATGAAACGACGGGCCGAGCACGAGCCGGGTTTCGTCCTGCACGCCTATCCGTACAAGGAGACCAGCCTCATCATCGAGGCCTTCACGCGCCGCTACGGCCGGGTCGGGCTGCTCGCGCGCGGCGCGCGGCGCCCTCGTTCGATGATGCGCGGCGTGCTGCTCGCCTTCCATCCCCTGCGCCTCACCTGGTCGGCCTCGGCGGAGCTGGGCACGCTGATGTCGGCGGAATGGGGCGGCGGCCAGCCCGCGCTGGCCGGCACGGGCCTGATGTGCGGTTTCTACATCAACGAGCTGCTGCTGCGGCTGATGCCGCGCGACGATCCGCACGAAGCGCTGTTCGATGCGTATGGAGAAGCGCTGGCGCGCCTGGCGAAAGGCGAAGCGCGGGCGGCGGCGTATTCGATCGTCCTGCGCGGTTTCGAGCGCAGGATGCTCGCCGAACTCGGGTATGCTCCCGTGCTCGACCGCGATGCGGTAAACGGCGCCGCGATCGAACCGGCGAAGCACTACGCCTACGAGGCCGAACGGGGGCCGGTGGAGACCCGGCGGAAAGACGGCGATTCGGTCATCAGCGGCAGGACATTGCTCGACATGGCGGCGGACAACTACGACGATTCCCGGACGCGCGACGAAGCGCGGCGCCTGATGCGCGCGCTGATCGCCGAGCGGCTCGGCGGCCAGTCGCTGTTCACGCGCGCCATGCTTTCGGAACTGCAGGAACTGTGATCGAACTCGGCGTCAACGTGGATCATGTCGCCACCGTGAGGCAGGCGCGGCGCACTTACGAGCCGGACCCGGTGTGGGCCGCGGTGGAGGCGCACCTGGGCGGCGCGGACGGCATTACAGTGCACCTGCGCGAGGACCGGCGCCATATCCAGGACAAGGACGTGAGCCGGCTGCGCGAGCTCACGCACATCAAGCTCAACCTCGAAATGGCCGCGACAGACGAGATGGTCGCCGTCGCGCGCCGCATCAAGCCCGAGATGGCGATGCTGGTGCCGGAAGGGCGCCATGAGATCACCACCGAAGGCGGCCTGGACATCCTGGCGCAGGAAAAGAAACTCAGGCAGGCGGTGGCGAGGCTGGCAGCCGCGGGAATCGTGGTGTCGGTATTCATCGATCCGGACCTGAAGCAGGTGGAGGCAGCGAAGCGCATCGGCGCGTCGGTCTGCGAGGTGCATACCGGCCCGTATGCGCACGCCTTCCATGCCAGGGGGCGCGACGCCGAAGCGCGCGCGGTGGTAGGCGAGTTGAACAAGGTACGCAAGGCCGGCGAGCGCATCCGGGCGCTCGGCATGCGCTTCAACGCCGGGCATGCGCTGAATTATTTCAACGTGCAGCCCGTGGCGCGGTTGCCCGGCATCCGCGAACTGCATATCGGGCACGCGATCGTGTCGCGGTCGCTGTTCGTGGGCATGCGCGAGGCGGTGCGGGAGATGAAGCGCCTGATCACCGACGCCGCCCGATGATTTACGGCGTCGGTACCGATCTGATCGAAATCCAGCGCATCGACAGGGCGCTGAAGCGGTTCGGCGAGCGTTTTGCGCGCCGCATTCTCTGCGAACCCGAACTCAGGCGCTTCAAGGCCCACAGGCAACCGGTCGCCTACCTGGCCAAGCGCTTTGCCGCCAAGGAGGCTTTTACCAAGGCGCTGGGCACCGGCATTCATGCGCCGGCGAACTGGCACGGCGTCTGGGTCGTCAATCTGCCTTCGGGAAAACCGGTACTGGAATTTTCTCCGGCGTTGAAAGAATTTCTCGATAAGAAAAAGATTCTAAGCAGTCATTTGTCGCTTACCGATGAGCGCGAACTGGCTGCCGCCACAGTGATTCTGGAATGCGAAGGTTAAAGGCGCCCCTGGGGCCGGTCGTTCTCGATCCTTCCGGCCCGGCGCTCACGGAAGACGACCGCCGCCGCCTGCGGCATCCGGCCGCGGGCGGCGCGATCCTGTTTGCGCACAATTACGAAAGTCCGGAGCAGCTGCTCGCGCTGACCGGGGAGATTTCCAGCCTGCGGGAGCCGGAGCTGCCCATCTGCGTCGACCACGAGGGCGGCCGCGTGCAGCGCTTCGCGCAGGGCTTCACCGCGATCCCGCCGATGCGGCAGCTGGGCGTGCTGTGGGACCGCGACCGGGGGGTAGCAAAACGGGCCGCCAGGGCGGCAGGCACCGTGATCTCGGCCGAGCTGGGAGCGCATGGCGTTGATTTCAGTTTCACGCCGGTGCTCGACCTGGACTACGGCACCAGCGCCGTGATCGGACACCGCGCCTTCCACTACGACCCGAACGCGGTCGGCGCGCTGGCCGCGCAACTCGTCGAGGGCCTCGCCGGCGGCGGCATGGCGGCGGTAGGCAAGCATTTTCCGGGGCACGGCTTCGCCGCTGCCGATTCCCATGTCGCGGTGCCCGCCGATGACCGGCCGGTGAAGGAAATCTTCAAAAAGGACCTCGTGCCCTACGAGGCGGCGATCAAGGCCGGGCTGGCGGCGGTGATGCCGGCGCATGTGATTTATGCGCAGGCGGCTCCGGAGCCTGCGGGCTACTCGCGCTACTGGCTGCAGGAGGTGCTGCGCGGCAAGCTGGGATTCACCGGCCTCATTTACAGCGACGACCTGTCGATGGAGGGCGCGGGCACCGCGGGCGGCATCGCGGACCGCGCGCACGCCGCGATGGGCGCCGGCTGCGACCAGGTATTGCTGTGCCAGAAGCCGAAGGACCAGGAACTGCTGCTGGAGTCGCTCGCCGGCACCGCGCTTGCCGTGCCGGAAAGGGTGGAGCGGATGCGCCGCAAGGGCGGACGCGATTTCCGCAGGAGCGTGGCCTATCGGGAAGCGCTCGAGCTCCTGCAGCTGATTCCGTGAATGGCGGGGCAGGCGTGAAGCTCGGTTATTTCACGATGCCCCTGCACCCGGTCGGCAAGGACTGGGCGCAGACGCTGGCCGAGGACCGCGAGGCGATCCTGCTCGCCGACCGCCTCGGCTACGAGGAGGCCTTCGTCGGCGAGCACGTCACCGACCTCGCCGAGACCGTGACCTCCTGCCTGATTTTCATCGCCACGCTCGCGCGCGACACCAGGCGCATCAAGCTGGGCAGCGGCACCGTCAACCTCGCCAACCGGCACCCGGCGGCGGCGGCCGCGGAAGTCGCGATGGTGGACACGCTGCTGCAGGGCCGCTTCATCCTCGGCATCGGGCCGGGCGGCCTGCGCTCCGACGCCGAGATGTTCGGCGGGCTGGACGCCGACCGCAACGCGCTGCTCCTCGAATCCATCGAGCACATGATCGCGCTCTGGACGCAGGAGCCGCCGTACCGCCTGGCCGGGAAGACCTGGAACCTGACCACCGAGCGCACCCTGATCGCCGACCTCGGGCAGGGCGCGATGCTCAGGCCGTACCAGAAGCCACACCCGCCGATCATGATCACCGCCATCCTGCCCGCGTCGAACGGCATCGCCGCCGCGGCGGAGCGCGGCTGGACGCCGATCTCGGCCAACTTCGTGCATCCCTGGGTCATCGCCACCCACTGGCCGAAATACGTCGAGGGCTGCGCGCGCGCAGGGCGCGCAGCGAAGGGCGAGGACTGGCGCGTGGCGAAGAGCATATTCGTGGCCGACGACAGTGCCACGCTGCGGCGCATGACGCGCGATCCCGGCAACCCGTTCGCGCACTACTTCCGCAACCTGCAGCGCAAGGCCCAGTCCGGACGCGGCAATGCCTTCTTCAAGCACGATCCCGCGCTGCCCGACTCGGCGCTGACCGACGATTACCTCATCGAGCAGATGCTGATCGCCGGGACCGTGAACGAGGTGGTGGACCGGCTGCTCGCCTTCCGCGAGCGGGTCGGCCCGTTCGGCAGGCTGCTGTACTGCGGCCACGACTGGGCCGACCCGGCGGCGATGCGCCGCTCGATGGAACTGATGGCTGAAGAGGTGATGCCGCGCGTGAATCGCGCGCTGGGAGAGAGTTAGGTTCTGCTCAGGAACGCATTAAGCGCGTTCCATGTAGCTGCCGTCGTTGGTGCTGACCTTGATCTTCTCGCCGCCGCTGATGAACGGCGGCACCTGCACGATCAGCCCGGTTTCCGTGGTCGCCGGCTTGAAGGTATTGGTGGCGGTCGCGTTCTTGATCGCGGGCTCGGTATCGGTCACGGTGAGGACCACCGAGGGCGGCAGCTCCAGGCCGATCGCGCGCGAGTTGTAGAAATTCACCTGCACGTCGGCGTTCGGCAGCAGGAAGCCCGATTGCCCTTCGAGGAATTCTGCCGACAGCCGCAACTCCTCGTAGTTTTCCTTGTCCATGAAGACGTAGGCCTCGCCGTCCTGGTACGAGTAGGTCATGTCGCGCGGCTCGACGAAGGCGCGCTCCACCTTGTCTTCGGTGCGGAAGCGCTGGTTGGTCTTGGTGCCGGCCTCGATGTCCTTCATCTCGACCTGCATGAAGGCGCCGCCGCGGCCGCCGACGTGCACGTGGTAGCACTTGAGCACGCGCCAGACGCGCTTGTCCCATTCGAGCAGGTTGCCGACGCGAAGTTCGACCGCGGATACTTTTGACATGCGCAAGTCCCTGAAAAGGGGCCGAATTATAATCCAGGAATCGTGTTCGATCCCAAGCAGTTCGTCGCCGGTTTACCAAGTCTGCCGGGCGTATACCGCATGCTCGGCACGGCGGGGGAGGTGCTGTACGTCGGCAAGGCCGGCGACCTGAAGAAGCGCGTCTCGTCCTACTTCCAGAAGCGGGGGCTCAGCCCGCGCATCCGCATGATGGTCGCGCAGGTGGCCTCCGTCGAGATCACCGCGACCCGCTCGGAGCCCGAGGCGCTGCTGCTCGAGAACAACCTCATCAAGAGCCTCGCGCCGCGCTACAACATCCTGTTCCGCGACGACAAGTCCTATCCCTACCTGATGGTCACCGGCCACGCCTTTCCGCGCCTGGGCTTCCACAGGGGGCCGAAAGAGAAGCGCCACCGCTACTTCGGCCCGTTTCCGCACGCCCACGCGGTGCGCGAAAGCATCCAGCTATTGCAGCGCGTGTTCCGCCTGCGCACCTGCGAGGACTCGGTGTTCCAGAACCGCTCGCGTCCCTGCCTGCTGCACCAGATCCGGCGTTGCACCGCACCCTGCACCGGCTTGATAACGGCGGAACTCTACGCGCAGGACGTGCACGGCGCCGAGCTGTTCCTGGAAGGGCGCGAGGACGACGTTACGCGCCTGCTGAGCGAACGCATGGAGAGCGCCGCCGAGGGACAGCGCTATGAAGAGGCCGCGCTGCACCGCGACCAGATCCGCGCGCTGTCTCGCATCCAGGCGCGGCAGTACGTCGAATCGGACCGCGGCGTGGACGCGGACGTGGTGGCCTGCGTGATGGAGGGCGGCATGGCCTGCGTCAACCTGGCCATGATCCGCGCCGGGCGGCATGTCGGCGACCGCAGCTTCTTTCCGCAGAATGCGGCGGAAGCGACAGTCGAGGAGATCGTCGAGGCTTTCCTCGGGCAGCACTACATCGAACACCCCCGGCCGCCCCTTGTCATCACCGGCGCGCCCGCGCGCGGCGAACGCAGGGTCTGGGTCGGGATGGCCGAGAAGAACGCGCGCCTGGCGCTCGCCCAGCGCGCGAAGGAGAAGACGACGCAGGAAAGCCGAATCGTGGCGCTGCGCGAAGCGCTCGGATTGCCGGAATCGGCCCAGCGCATCGAATGTTTCGACATCAGCCACACCATGGGGGAAGCCGCGGTCGCCTCCTGCGTGGTATATGACAGGCATGGCATGCAGAAAGCCGAATACCGGCGCTTCAACATGCGCGACGTGACGCCCGGCGACGACTACGCCGCGATGCGCCAGGCGCTCACGCGCCGCTACGAACGCGTGTCCGCGGAGGAAGGCAAGATTCCCGACCTGATCCTGATCGACGGCGGCAGGGGACAGGTGAACGCCGCGCTGGCCGCGCTCGCCGAGCTCGGCCTGAACGACATCGCCGTGGTCGGCGTGGCCAAGGGGCCGGAGCGCAAGGCGGGGCTCGAGGAACTCATCCTGGAAACCGAAGGACAGCCGCTATCGCTGCCGCAGCAGCATCCAGGGCTGCACCTCATCCAGAGCATCCGGGACGAAGCGCACCGGTTCGCGATCGTCGGCCACCGCGCCAGGAGGGGCAAGGCGCGCACCACGTCCACGCTGACCTCGATCCCGGGCATAGGCGCCAAGCGCAGGCGGAAGCTGCTGGCGCATTTCGGCGGCCTGCAGGGCGTGCAGGCTGCCGCGGTGGACGAAATTGCCAAGGTGGACGGCGTCAGCCGCGCGCTGGCCGAAAAAATTTATAGTCATTTGCATGCCGCTTAATCTTCCCAATCTCATCACGCTGCTGCGGATCCTGCTGATCCCGCTGATCGTGGGGATTTTCTACCTGCCCGACGTCTGGTTCACCGACCAGGGCAGGAACATCGCCGCCACCGCGGTGTTCATCGTCGCGGCGATCACGGACTGGCTGGACGGCTATCTTGCCCGCAAGCTCAACCAGATGTCGGCTTTCGGCGCCTTCCTCGATCCAGTGGCGGACAAGCTTGTGGTGGTGGGCGCGCTCGTCGTCCTGCTGAAACTCGGCAGGGTGGACATGGTGGTCGGGCTGATCATCATCGGCCGCGAAATCGCGATCTCCGCGCTGCGCGAATGGATGGCGCATCTCGGGCGCGCGAAAAGCGTCGCCGTCGCCTTTATCGGCAAGCTGAAGACGGTGCTGCAGATGGTGGCGATCCCGCTGCTGCTGTTCGAGGACCGCCTGTTCGGCGTCATCGACTGCTACGCGCTCGGCACGGCGCTGATCTATGTCGCGGCGGTGCTGACGGTGATATCGATGCTTTACTACATGCGCCGCGCACTGCCTCTGGCGCGGAGTTGATGTATTTACGGTATGCGGTACAATGCGCGTCCGTTTTCCGCGGGAGTAGCTCAGTTGGTAGAGCGTAACCTTGCCAAGGTTAAGGTCGCGAGTTCGAGACTCGTCTCCCGCTCCAAATTAACCTAGGGAAGGCCGTCCGGCCTTCCCCAAGTACTTATCCTACGTAGCCGACCCCCGGCGGGGTGGCAGAGTGGTCATGCAGCGGCCTGCAAAGCCGTGGACGCCGGTTCGATTCCGACCCCCGCCTCCAACATGCTTTCAATCGCCCGGGTGGCGAAACTGGTAGACGCAAGGGACTTAAAATCCCTCGGCCGCAAGGCCATGCTGGTTCGATTCCGGCCCCGGGCACCACGACGCGGCGATGACATAAGCGCCTTACCGCACATACCGTTGCGGCGATAAGGCGGACAGTGCCGGGATCAGGGGGAGTATCGCCATTTCCCTGACCGAACCGGTTTTTCTGCGCTCTTCCCGCGGTAAGCGCCGCGTGATCTGCCTCCAAGACCTTTCCGCGTTTTGGCAGGAGGTGACACGTGTCTGCGAGCATCTCGAGATTCGACGACGGCGCCATGGAATCCGGGCGCCACATAACGCTGCTCAAGACCGGCGCCCTGCAGGACGCCATCTTCAATAGCGCCTATTTCTCGAGCATCGCCACGGACGAGAAGGGCGTCATTCAGATTTTCAACGTCGGCGCCGAGCGCATGCTGGGCTATGCAGCGGCCGACGTCGTCAACAAGATCACGCCGGCCGACATTTCCGATCCGCAGGAAGTGATCGCGCGCGCCAAGGCGCTGAGCCTCGAACTCGGAACCATGATCACGCCGGGCTTTGAGGCCCTGGTATTCAAGGCTTCCCGCGGCATCGAGGACATCTACGAGCTGACCTATTTTCGCAAGGACGGGAGCAGGTTCCCGGCGGTGGTATCCGTCACTGCACTGCGTGACGCGCAGGAAAACATCATCGGCTACCTGTTGATCGGCACCGACAATACAGCCCGCAAGGAAGTCGAGGCGGCCCAGGCAGTGCTCGATCAGCGGCTGCGCGATCAGCAGTTCTATACCCGCTCCCTGATCGAATCGAACATCGACGCCCTCATGACGACCGACCCGCAGGGCATCATATCGGACGTGAACCAGCAGATGATGTCGCTCACGGGGCGCACGCGCGACGAACTGATCGGTGCGCCGTGCAAGAATTTCTTTACCGATCCGGTTCGGGCCGACGCCGCGATCAAGCGTGTTCTCACCGAGAACAAGGTCAGCAACTACGAACTGACCGTGCGGGCCCAGAACGGCGAAGAAACTGTCGTGTCCTACAACGCCGCGACCTTCCACAACCGCGACCGCAAGCTGCAAGGTGTGGTCGCGGCGGCGCGAGACGTGACCGAGCTCAAGCGCTTCGAACGCGCCTTGCAGGAAAAGAACGTCGAACTGGAGCGTGCCAGCCGCATGAAATCGGAGTTCCTGGCCACCATGTCGCACGAATTGCGCACGCCCCTGAACGCCATCATCGGCTTTTCCGAGGCACTCAAGGACGGCCTGGTGGGCCGGATGACCGATACCCAGAGCGAACACATCGGCGATATTTTTACCAGCGGGCAGCACCTGCTTTCCCTGATCAATGACATTCTGGATCTGTCGAAAGTCGAAGCGGGCATGATGACCCTCGAGCTGGAGACCGTCGACCTGAACAGCCTGCTGTCGAACAGCCTGTCGATCGTCAAGGAAAAAGCGGCCGCGCAGGGCATCCGGCTCGAACTCGAAATAGGCGAAGAGCTGGGCCTGCTTCAGTTGGACATGCGCAAAACCAAGCAAATCGTCTACAACCTGCTGTCGAATGCCGTCAAATTCAGCGCCAGCGGCGGATGCGTAACCTTGACCGCCCGCCGCGTCCCGCGCAGCGCCGTTTGCAAATTGTCCGGCGCCTGGCCGGTGCACAGCTTTCCCCTGGCCGACAGCGGGTATGAGGAATTCCTCGAAATATGCGTCAGCGACAGCGGCATCGGCATTTCCAGGGAAGACATGGCGAAGCTGTTCCAGGCCTTCAGTCAAATCGACAGCAGTCTTGCGCGCAAGTTCGAGGGCACCGGTCTCGGCCTGGCGATGGTCAAACTTCTGGCCGAACTCCATGGAGGCACCGTGGCAGTAGCCAGCGCGGAGGGCGAGGGCGCGCGCTTCGCTGCCTGGCTGCCGATGCGCACGCCGGCGCAGGCCGCTCCCGCCGCGTCCCGCGACGGCATCGCTGCGACCGCGACTGCGCCTCAGCCCAAGGAACGCATTGCGCTGGTGGTCGAGGACAATGATCTTGCGGCTGACCTGGTTCGCCTGCTGCTCGAAGCCGAGGGCTTCACCGTCCTGCGCGCCGCGAGCGCCGAGGCCGCTCTGCTGATGGCACCCCGGCAAACCCTCAGCTTGATTACGCTGGATCTTCAGTTGCCAGGCATCAATGGCTGGGCATTTCTGCAGAAAATACGCGAAAGCAGCGCTCTGGCAGAGGTGCCGGTGGTGATCATTTCCGGCCTGCCCGTAAGCAATCTGGCGCTTAACCGCGGCGCTGCGGCCGTGCTCGAAAAGCCATTCGGCCGCGCCGAACTGAAAGCCGCCCTCGCCAATCTGGGTCTGCATCCGGGCACGGCATACGCGCCATCGCCTTGACGTTGCCGCCATTTTTGTCTCCGGGGGCAAGGCGCGCGTCGATGCCAATTTGAAGAGGGCAGCGGATGGCCAGAGTATTAGTCATCGAAGACAATCCGGCAAACATGAAACTGGCCTCTCTTCTGCTGCGCAACGCCGGCTATACGGTGCTTGGGGCTGTCGATGCCGAAACCGGCTTGACCCTGGCCCGCTCCGAAAAGCCCGATCTGATCCTGATGGACATCCAGCTGCCCGGTATGGACGGCTTGGCGGCGACGACCCTGCTGAAACGGGATCCGGCCACCGCCGCAATTCCCGTCATCGCTCTGACCGCGCTGGCGATGAAAGAGGATCAGGAAAAGACCAAAGCAGCCGGTTGCGACGCGTATATCGCCAAACCGCTGCGCTATCAGGAATTGTATGCGGCGATCGAAGCACTCATGGCTGAAGGGCGGCAGCAAGCGCCATGACCAGCCCCGCTGCCACCATCCTGATCGTCGACGACGAAATCCAGGACCGCAGGCTGCTCGAAGTGCTGCTGCGGCACGAAGGCTACCTCACGCGCAGCGCGGCCAATGGCGAAGAGGCGCTAGCCTCGGTCGCGCAGCATGCGCCGGATTTGATCCTGCTCGACGTCATGATGCCGGGCATGGACGGAAACCAGCTTGCCTGCATCCTCAAAGCCAATCCGGCCACTTCCGATATCCCGATCATCGTGGTGACGGTGCATGACGACCGCGATGCCCGCCTGGTCAGTCTCGGTGCAGGAGCGGAAGAGTTCCTGACGAAGCCCATCGATCGGGTTGATTTGTGGTTGAGGGTGCGGAATCTGCTCCGCTTGAAGGTGCTTAGCGATTTCCAGAAGAACCACAACATGATCCTGGAGCAACAGGTGAAGGAGCGCACTGCCGACTTGCAGCGCTTCCGCGCGGCGATGGAGATATCGGGCGACGGCATTGTCCTCATCGACCGGGCCAGTATGCTCTACATCGACGTCAATCAGACGCTCTGTGACCTGGTCAATTATTCGCGGGACGAACTGATCGGCATGACGCCGATGAGCCTGTTCGGCACGAGCCGGGAGATCCTTGAGCGTGATTACGACGCTATCATCGCGGACAACAACAGCAGCGCCAGCAAAATCGACGGCCAGTACCGCCGCAGGGACGGTTCGCAGATTCCGATCGAATCGCGTCGGCGTGCGCTGCATTCTGAAGGAGGATGGATCATCGTTTGCACCGTGCGCGACATCACCGAGCGCAAAGCAGCGGAGGAGAAGATCTTCCGCCTGAATCGCGTCTATGCCGTGTTGAGCGGAATCAACAACGCGATCGTGCGCATCCGCGATCGCAGCGATCTTTTCAAGGAAACCTGCCGGATTGCGACAACCGACGGAGGATTCGTCCGTGCGCACGTGATCGAACTGGACCCGGAGGGCATGGCGCATATCGCCGCAACGTCGGACGATCATACGCGGTTGTTCCAGCAGATCGTCGAGGAATACAACAGCGATCCCCGCGGCTGCCAGAACCTGCTTGCGCTGGGTTTGCGCGGCGGATTGCCCCTGGTCTCCAACGATGTTGCAGGCGATACGCGAATGCCGAACAGGGCGGCGCTTACGGCGGAAGGAAACTTCGCAGTCGCGCTGCTGCCGATCTCCTTCGGCAAACGGGTAAGCGGCGCCATCATCCTGCGGACGCGGGAAATGGGCATGTTCGACGACGAAGAGATGAGGCTTCTGAAGGAACTGGCCGGCGACATCGGCTATGCGCTGGACAACATGGAGAAACAGGAGAGGCTGGACTACCTTGCCTACTATGACTCGCTGACCGGCCTCGCCAACCGCCACCTGTTTCTCGAACGGCTGGCGCAGTACATGCGCGGCGCCACGACCGGCGGCCACAAGCTGGCGGTATTTCTGCTGGACCTGGAGCGGTTCAAGAACATCAACGACAGCCTCGGCCAGCCTGCGGGCGACGCGCTGCTCAAGCAGGTGGCGGTGTGGTTGACGCAGAACGCGGGGGACGCCGGCCTGGTCGCGCGGCTGGGCGCGGATCATTTCGCTCTCATCCTGCCGGAGGTGAAGCCGGGCGGCAGCGTTGCGCGCCTGATCGAGAAGACCGTGGCGGTTTTTCTGGAGCATCCCTTCCACCTCGACGATGCCGTGTTCCGGATCGCCGCCAAGGTCGGCGTGGCGGTATTCCCCGATGACGCCGCTGATGCCGATGCGCTGCTGAAGAACGCCGAAGCTGCCCTCAAGAAGGCCAAGTCCCGCGGCGACCGCTACCTGTTCTACAAGCAGAAAATGACCGACGCGGTGGCCGGCAAGCTGACGCTGGAGAACCAGCTGCGCCGGGCGCTGGACAAGGAAGAGTTCGTGCTCCATTACCAGCCTAAAGTGAACCTGATGAGCGGCGTGCTTACCGGCGGCGAGGCGCTTATCCGGTGGAACGATCCGCAGACCGGCCTGGTGCCGCCCGGACGCTTCATCCCGATCCTCGAAGATACCGGGCTGATCTACGAAGTCGGGCGCTGGGCGCTGAAAAGGGCCATCGAGGACTATCTGCGCTGGCGTCGCGCAGGGCTGGCTGCCGTGCGCATCGCGGTGAACGTGTCGCCGCTGCAGCTGCGCAATCGCCGCTTCGTTTCGGAGATCCGGAGCGTGATCGGCGTCGACGCCCATGCGGCGGAGGGACTGGAACTCGAGATCACCGAAAGCCTGATCATGGAGGACGTGAAGCACAGCATCGACAGCCTGCGGCAGATCCGCGCCATGGGCGTCAGCGTCGCCATCGACGACTTCGGCACCGGGTTTTCCTCGCTGAGCCATCTTGCCAAGTTGCCGGTGGACACGCTGAAGATCGACCGCTCGTTCGTGGTCGACATGACCGTCGGGCCCGAAGGGCTGGCGCTGGTATCCACCATCATCAGCCTGGCGCATTCATTCAAGCTCAAGGTGGTGGCCGAGGGGGTCGAGACCGAGGAGCAGTCGCGCCTGCTGCGGCTGCTCCATTGCGACGAAATGCAGGGCTACCTGTTCAGCAAGCCGGTTCCAGCCGAGATATTCGAGGCGAAATTCCTGTCGCGTCCCGGCCAGGACAGCGCGGAGACCGCTACGCCGAGGGGGCTGAGGCAAAAGGTCATATCTTGAACCAGTCCCTGCTCGCGGGCTGGCGCGAGCCCAGCGAACGCCTCCGGCAGGCGCTGGCAAAGGATGAGCTGGCGCTGTTTTGCCAGCCGATCACCGCGCTGACCGGCGGAACCGCATTCCCGATGGCGGAAGTCCTGGTGCGGCTGCGCCAGGAAGAACAGGCGCTGATGCCGCCGGGAGAATTCCTGCCGGTATTCGAGCAATACGGGTTGATGCCCGAACTGGACCGCTGGGTGGTGCGCCACGTGGTGCGCCACATAGCGGACGGCTCGCGCATCGCGCGCTTCTCGATCAACATTTCGAGCCAGTCCCTCGCGGACGACGCATTGCCGAAGGCGGTCGCCATGGAGCTCATTACGGCGGCCGTTTCCGGCACGGCGCTCCTGTTCGAGATCGACGAAGCCGACAGCCTGGCGCGGCTCCCGGCCGCGGAGCGGTTCGCGCGCGGCATCCGTGCGGTCGGCTGCGGGCTGATGCTCGACGGGTTCGGGCGCCGCTCGGCGTCGTTTTCGGCGCTCAAGGCCCTGCAGGTGGATTTTGTGAAGGTAGACGGGTCGATCGTGCGCAAGCTGCTTACCGATCCGGCGGCCGAGCGCAAGCTGCTGGCGATCCAGAAGGTCGGCGAAGCGATGGGCTACAAACTCGTCGCGGAAATGGTCGAGGACCAGGACATCCTCGTGCGGCTGAAGGCGCTGGGCGTCGCCTACGCGCAGGGCTTCGGCATCTGCCAGCCGCACCCCATTGAACTGGTTGCCCGCAAGTAGGGGCTACAGCCGCTTCTTCTTCAGCTTGCGGTCGGCCATGATTTTCTCGAAGCACTCGGCGCAGACCTCGCGCTTGTTCTTCACGCCGGGCAGGGTGCGGAAGGTGGCGCGTGGCCGCGAGTGTTGCCCGTGGAAGCAGTACTTGAGCGGGTTCAGGTTGGCCATGCCGTTCCCTAATACTGTGCCAACTCGGTGCTTTGCGCAATGAGTAAAATGCCGCCATGGCGCTGGCGGCCTTCAATTTCGCGCAGTGGATCGACCGGCACGCGCAGCTGCTCAAGCCGCCGGTCGGCAACCGGCAGGTATTCATGGAGGCGGACGACCTCATCGTCCAGGTGGTCGGCGGTCCCAACGCCAGGACCGACTACCACGACGACCCCTACGAGGAATTCTTCTACCAGCTGCGCGGCAACATGGTCCTCAGGATCCTCGAGCAGGGCAGGCCGCGCGACGTGCCGATCCGGGAGGGCGAAATCATGCTGCTGCCGGGGCGCGTGAGGCATTCGCCGCAGCGGCCCGAGCCGGGCTCGGTCGGGCTGGTGGTGGAGAAAGTCCGGCCCCCAGGCGTGAACGACGGTTTCGAGTGGTATTGTCCGGGCTGCTGGGCTCTGGTGCACCGCGTCGAAGTCACCGTGGAGAATATCGTCAAGGACCTGCCGCCGCTGTTCGACGCCTTCTATTCCGGCTCGAGGACATGCCCGCAGTGCGGGCAGGTGCATCCGGGAAAGGGCTCGTGAAACGCGCGGCCGAATGGCTCTTCAGCGCGCACCGGGCGCGCGACCGGTTCGCGCCGCTGCCCGCGGATCTCGCGCCGCGCAGCCTGGCCGAGGCCTATGCGATCCAGAACGAATTCGTCGGCATGCGCGCCAAGACGCTCGGGCAGATCACGGGATACAAGATCGCGTTGACGACGCCGGCGATGCGGGCGATGGTCGGCCTCGACGAACCCGTCGCGGGCGACATGCTGGAAAAAACCATTCGCCGCACCGCACCGGACACGGTGCCGCGCGTGCTGTCGGCCGACTACGTCCGGCTGATCGTGGAGTTCGAAATTGCGGTCGAGCTGGCCGAGGACCTGCCGGCGATCGGCGCGCCCTACACCCGCGAGCGCATGGCGCAGGCGGTCGGTGCGCTGATGCCGGCGCTGGAGCTCGCCGACGATCGCAACGCCGACTATGCGACGCTGCCGGCGAATCCCCTGATGCTGGTGGCCGACAACGCGTGGAACGAGGGTGCGGTGCTGGGCGAGCCGGTGCGGAATTGGAAGGACATCGATCTCGCTGCACTGCGCGGCGCGGCGGTGATCAACGGCATCAACATGGGCGTGGGGCATGGCCGCGACGTCATGGGCCACCCGCTGGACGCGCTGGCGTGGATCGCCAACAACCTCGCTTCGCGCGGCCTTGGCCTGTGGCGCGGCGACGTGGTGATCACCGGCAGCCTGGTGACGTCGAAATTTCCGAAGTCCGGGGACCTGGTCCGCTTCGGGGCCGGCGCGCTCGGATCCGTGGAACTGAAGGTGGACTGATGCCAGGCATTGCGTCGAATGGCACGCGAGCGCTGCTGCTGGCCGCCTGCCTGCCGGCCTGCAGCACGCCCTACAACCTCACGGTCAGGCGGAGAACGTCTGCACCCTCACCCTGTGCGCCACGAGCTACCAGTGCATGAGCGGGGAAGACGCCGAAATCTTCCAGAAGAAATAGCTCAGAGTCTGGAGATTGCCTGCTTCAGTTCGAACTTCTGCACCTTGCCCATCGCGTTCTTGGGCAGGCTGTCGAGAAATACCACGCGGCGGGGATGCTTGAATTTGGCAAGGCGGTCACGGAATAAATCCAATACGGCTTGTTCGTCCATCTTTTCTTTCATCACCACGCAGGCACAGGCTGTTTCTCCCCATTTCGCGTCCTCAACGCCGATCACCGCGGCTTCGGCGATCGCGGGGCAGTCCGCGAGCACGTTCTCCAGTTCCGCGGGGTAGATGTTCTCGCCGCCCGAGATGATGACGTCCTTCGAGCGGCCCATGATCCAGTAGTAGCCTTCCGCGTCGATGCGCGCGAGGTCCCCGGTCCTGAACCAGCCGTCGGGCGTGAGCGCGGCGGCGGTGCCCTCGGGATCGTTCCAGTAGCAGCGCATCACGTTGGGGCCGCGGACCCAGATCTCGCCGTCGACCAGCTTCACCTCGCAGTGCAGGGCCGGCTTGCCGGTGCTGCCCAGCATTCGCACCGCGTCTTCCTTGAGCAGGACGACGGCGATGGGCGCGGTTTCGGTGCAGCCGTAGATCTGTCCGACCGGGATGCCGCGCGCGTGAAAGGCGCGGATCAGGGAATCCGGAATGACCATCGAACCCGCGTTCAGCATCTTCAACGATGAAAGGTCGGTGGCCGCCCAGTGCGGATGCGATATCACGGCCTGCATGGCCGCCGGCACCAGCAGCGATATCGAGGGCCTGCGCGCCGCAACGTCGGCCAGCCAGGTTGCCGGGTCGAAGCGCTTGTGCAGCGTTACCGTGGCGCCGGCCAGCAGCGCAGGCAGCGTCTGGTTGTTCAGCCCGCCGACGTGGAACAGGGGCAGTGCGGTCAGGATGTGATCCGACTGCGTCAGGTCGTGGGCGTGGATGGAGCTGAATCCGTTCCAGATCAGCGCCGACTGCGTCAGGACCGCGCCTTTCGGTTTTCCCGTCGTGCCGGAGGTGTAGACGATCAGGACGTCGTCGGAGTCGGAGCCCTCATGAATTGAATTTACATTTTCTTTTGAATTCCCGATCGGAATTCCAAGCGTCCCGGCATGTGCCGCAAAATCAGGATCGCAAAAAATCCATTTCGGCGCGCAGTCGGCGAGGATGGTCTTGTGCTCGGCGGCGGTCAGGCGCCAGTTCAGCGGCACCAGGATCGCGCCGCGGCGGGCCAGCGCGAGCAGCAGCACCAGCATCTCCGGGCTGTTGTAGCCGAGGTACGCTACCCGATCGCCCTTTTCGACTTGAATTGAATTTGAAACTTCCTGTATTCGGCTCCACAAATCCCGATAAGTGAAGTCCTGTCCATGAAAATGCAAAGCAGTCTTGGACGGAAAATGCGCCGCCCAGCTTTCGACGATGCGCGAGAGGTTAATCGTCCGCCTCGCCGGGCTCGTAGAGCGCCTCGCGGCCGATGCGGTCGAGGCACAGTTCCGCCGTCCAGGGCAGCATCAGCGCGCCGCAGCGCGAGTCGCGGTACAGGCGCTCCAGCGGCAGGCTCTTCAGCATGGACTGCCCGCCGCAGGTGCGGATCGCGAGCGCGCACAGCGCATTGGCGTTCTCCATGATGGTGTACTGGGTCGCGTAGGCGCGCAGGCGCGCGTCCTTGGGCGGGTCCACGCGGGCGTCCCCCAGCATGCGCAGGAAGAGGGCGCGGGTCTGCTCCAGCTTGACCCACATCTCCGCCACAGCGATCTGCTTGGTGGGATACATGCGCCGCTTCACCGGCGGCATGCCTTCCAGCTCGCCGCGCAGGTACTTGACGGTGAATTCGTAGGCCGCGATCGCGATCCCCATGTAGGTCGGCGACAGCGTGGTGAACATGTGCGGCCAGCGGCCTGCCGCCTGGAAGTACATTCCGCGCGGCATCATCTGCGCGTCGTCCGGCACGAACACGTCCTTGAAGACGAGCGTGCGCGACACCGTGCCGCGCATGCCGAGCGGATCCCAGTCGCCGGTGATGGTGAAGCCCGGCGCGTTGGCGGGCACTGCGATGTAGAGCGTGTCGCGCATCGAGCTGCCGGGCTTGTCCTCCGTGCACAGCACCCCGTAGTAGTGCGCGGCACCCGAGAGCGAGGCGAAAATCTTCTTGCCGTCGATGCGCCAGCCGCCGTCCACCTTCGCCGCCAGCGTGCCGAACGGGGCCTTGCCTGCGGCCGCCGCGCTGCCTTCGGAGAACGGCTGCGCGTATATCGCGCCGTCCTCTACCACGCGCTTGAAGTGCACCGCGCGGTAGCGTTCGTGCTCCTGCTTCTGTGCCGCGGTCATGTCGAGGTCGTCGGCAAGCAGCCCGGGCCACAGCGTCGAGCAGGCGTGCATGTTGAAGGTGAGGGCGGTCGCGCCGCAATACTTGCCCAGCGTGGCCGATACCAGGGCATAGCTGCACAGGTCCGCTCCCCTGCCGCCGAATTTCTCCGGCACGCACAGGCCGAGCAGCCCCGCCTGCTTCAGGTCGGCATAATTCTCGAACGGGAAGCTCGCCTCGCGGTCGTATTTTCCGGCGCGCCCGGCGAATGCCGGGCCAAGCGATTCGGCAAGCGCGATCAGTTCTTTCTGTTTTTCGCTCAGATGAAAACCAGAACCCGCGACCGAATATCGCGGATCGCTCATAGGCCGTGGCTTTTCAGGAAGGAGAGCAGGGCGGCGTTGAAGGCCTCGGGCTGATCCATCGGGCCGAGATGGCCGCAGTTTTGCAGCAATACGTACTCCGCGCCCGGAATTTTCCGCCACATGCGCTCCATCACCGAGGGCGGCGCCGTCTTGTCCTCCGACCCCGCGATCAGCAGCGTCGGCACCTTGATGCCGGCGAGCTCCTTCCGGCGGTCGAAGGTCGTGAGCAGGTGCACCGCCTTGCGGTAGGTATCTGGCGGCACGCCGGCCATGATCTTTTCCGCGAGCCGCGAATTGCTTCCCATGGTCGGGATCAGCTGCGCGGCGATGTCCGCCATGGTTTTCCCCTGGTCCAGCGGCGCGATGCGCGCGGCGATGAACTTCTTCGCGAATTCGCTGCTGTCGCCGCCGAAGGCGGGGCTGGTGAAGCACAGCACCAGCGCCTTGAACAGATCCGGGTAGCGGGCATAGGTTTCCTGCGCGATGAAGCCGCCCATGCTGTGGCCGATCAGCACCACCGGCTCGTCGGCGAGCGACGTAACGAGGCGCGCCGCCGATGCGGCGATGTGTTCCAGGTCATAGGGCTCCACGATCGGGCTGTGACCGTAGCCGGGCTGGTCCCAGGCGTGCGACGGATAGCCCAGGCCGCCGAAGTAGGGCAGTTGGTCGTCCCAGGCATGGTGCCCGCCGCCCACGCCGTGAAGGAATATGAGGGATGACATGCGCGGCGTCATGCCGTCACCCGGCAAGCTTGCCGTCCTTCACGAGCGCTTTGCCGTCGAGTTCGACGGTGCAATGGCGCAGCGGCAGGTCGAAATGTCCCAGCGTATGGCGGCCGGCGACTTCGTTGGCGCCGGTGGAGTAGAGGAAATTGCCGGCGAAGGCGCGCTGCTCGGTGCCGTTGACGTCGCGCTTGTCATACAGGGCCAGCGCATCCCAGCGCGCGCGGGTGTTCACGCCCCAGCCGACGTGCGATACCGCGTAGGCCTCGCGGTCTCCCCAGGCGGCGAAGTATTCGCGCATCAGCTCGGCATCCAGCGACTCGCCCTCGATCCCGGTGACGTAGTCATTTTCGATTTTCAGCCGGACCGGCGATTCCAGGTAGCGCTTGAAGGTGAGGTTCAGGTCTCCGGGCGCCATCATCAGCGTGCCATTGACGCTGCCCGCCTTTGGAAAGCACAGGCACAGGCCGCCGGGCCAGTGCGACAGCGTGCCGGGTTTCTCCGTGTAGCCCCAGACGCCGCCTACCCGGGCGTCCTCGACGCCGATATCCAGGGCGGTGCCGGCGCGGGAGGAGACTTTCAGGCTCTTCGACTCGCGCAGCAGGCGCATGCCCGCCCTCACCTTCTGCTCGTCGGCGGGGGAGGGGGCGAGGCGCTCGAGCACGTCCGGATGCTCATTGGAGATGTACAGCACCCGCGCACCGCCCTTGAGGATCTGCGGCAGCTCGGCCGCGTGCATGAGACCTTCCAGCGTGCAGTCGGCGACGAATACCGAGCCGGCAAGAGCGCCGATTGCGGGCGCGAGGTTCTGCAGCGCGACCGAGGCGCCGGTGGAGCGGATGGGCACAGGGGCGGTCTGGCGCGGCGTCGGCACCTGGACGTGGAACGGGCGCGCCCCGAGGCGCGCCAGCGCCAGCTCGGCGAGCTGCACGTTCAGGGCGCGCGACTGGGATTCGGACAGGATGGCGCAGGCGTCGCCGGCGGCGACCTTGCAGCGCGCGAACACCTCGGCGAACAGGTCGATCCATTTGCCCTCGATGCGGTCGGCGATCATCGCGCTTGCTCCTGCTGGAAAACTGCTCTATCGTATTAGATGAAAATTCATCAGTCAATGAAAAGTCATATAAAACGGAAGCGCCCGGCCTACGTCTTTCCGGACGAT
Source organism: Burkholderiales bacterium (assembly GCA_035308765.1). Taxonomy (GTDB): domain Bacteria; phylum Pseudomonadota; class Gammaproteobacteria; order Burkholderiales; family SG8-39; genus RBG-16-66-20. The sequence goes on along the minus strand of DATGGA010000020.1, from coordinate 665 downwards.
TACCTGCCCTACCTGGTGGCGCGGGCCGGCCACGTCATCCTGCACGACTTCCATTCGCTGCTGAAGCCGGCCGGGATGCGCGTGGCGGAGTGGCGCGTGCTGGGAACCCTGTCCTCGGGCGGCGGCTACACCGTGGGCGCGCTGGCCCGGGCGACGCTGTTCAAGCAGCCGACGCTCTCCAAGCTGCTCGACCGGCTCGAGCGCCGCGGCCTGGTGCGGCGCGTGGCGGGCGGCATGGACCTGCGGCACTCGCTGGTCGAGCTCACCGCGCGCGGCCGCAAGCGGATCCGCCCTGTCGTGGCGCAGGCCCGCCGGCGCGAGAAAACCGTGCTCAAGGGATACCGGGCAGGAGACGTCAAAGCCCTCAAGCGGCTGCTCAAGGGCTTCATCGCGGGCTTCGAGGGCAAAGCACGTTAGAATCAGCGGCATATGATCGTTTTCGACCTGCACTGCAAGGACGGCCACCGCTTCGAGGGCTGGTTCGGCTCTGCCAAAGACTTCACCTCGCAGAAAAAGCACGGCCTGCTCAGCTGCCCGACCTGCGGCGACGGCGCCATCGAGAAGGGCCTGTCCGCGCCGCGCCTCAACATGGGCGCCCAGGAGCCCAAGCAGCTGCCCGTCCCGCCCCAGAAAACCCCGGACATGGAAGGGAAGGATCCCTTTGC
>DATGGA010000019.1:0-21816 GCA_035308765.1 Burkholderiales bacterium | reverse complement strand
GCAGCGCGCACCTACGGTATCAGCGTGCTTTGGCGCCGCTCGTCCATACGACTATCCGATTCGAGCCTGAGGCTTTCAATTTGGGATCGCGCACCGCCCTTCCCAGGCATGGTTTCCATAATCAGCGGCGAACCAAGAGAGCTCAGCGCTAGGACATACAGGTTTGGCCTCGTTCCTCGCGGACAAGGTTGCTGGATCGCGGACGAGCACGCGTTAGATGGCTGCTCGTCGCGCGAGCTCGCTGTCGAGATGTTCCAGCAGCTGTTGAGTCTGCCGCTAAGAGATCAGCTTTGGTACTTGGCCGGAATCGGAAACCGATAGCTGAAGTACGAAATAATCGCGGGGGCAACTATGGGGGCAACCACTCGCCCGCGACTACATTACCCCTAGGTCTGGCGCGGCGCTCGGGGGAGTATTCGATTCCCGCCGCCCCACCAGACTGTTTCAGGAGATCGATTGAATCGGCCTCATCCGAAACTAGGAGCCGCACCGGTCGATCTGACCGAGCTCGGGTTTGAGAACAGCTTCGTCGGTGCGCTTCCGGCGGATGCCGACTTGCGGAACTTTCCGCGCCAGGTCGGCAACGCCGCATATACCTGCGTAGAGCCCACTCCCGTCGCCGCACCACGCCTGTTCGGCTGGTCGGCTCACTGCGCCGGTCTCCTCGGCATCGCACGTCCTCCCGCAACCGGCCCTGCCGCGGAAATACTCGGCGGCAACCGCGTGCTGCCGGGAATGCAGCCGTACGCGGCGCGCTACGGCGGGCACCAATTCGGCCATTGGGCGGGACAGCTGGGTGACGGCCGCGCGATCACGCTGGGCGAAACCATCGCCACGGACGGCACGCGCCAGGAACTGCAGCTGAAGGGCGCGGGCCGGACGCCGTATTCGCGCACCGCGGACGGGCGCGCCGTGCTGCGTTCCTCTTTGCGCGAATTCGTGTGCAGCGAGGCCATGCACCACCTCGGCGTGCCGACGACTCGCGCGCTAAGCTTGGTCGGCACCGGCGAAGACGTGGTGCGCGATATGTTTTACGACGGCCACGCGGCGCCGGAACCGGGCGCCATCGTGTGCCGGGTGGCGCCGTCCTTCGTCCGCTTCGGCAATTTCCAGATCCTGACCTCGCGCGGCGAGGATGAAACGCTGAAGAAGCTTGCCGACCACGTGATGCGCGAGCACTTCCCCGGCGTGGCGACGTACGCGGACTGGTACCGCGAGATCTGCAGGCGCACGGCGCTGCTGATGGTGGACTGGATGCGCCTCGGCTTCGTGCACGGCGTGATGAACACCGACAACCTGTCCATTCTCGGCCTGACCATCGACTACGGCCCCTACGGCTGGCTGGAGGGCTACGACCTGGAGTGGACGCCCAACACCACCGACGCGGAAGGCCGGCGCTACTGCTACGGCAACCAGCCGCACATCGCCGAGTGGAACCTGATGCGTCTCGCCGAAGCGCTTCTGCCGCTGATCCCCGACGAAGCGCAGCTCCACGCGGGGCTGGCGCTCTACGCGGAAACCTTCCGCGACGGCTGGCAGCGCGCGCTGGCGCGGAAACTCGGCCTGGCAGCGCTCGACCAGCCGGGCGACGACGCGCTCGTCAGCGAGCTGTTCGCGGTGCTGGCGGAAACGGAAACCGATTTCACGATTTTCTTCCGCAACCTGGCGGCGCCGACCGTCGATTCGCTGCGCCCCGCGTTTTACGCGGACGATCCGGAACGCGCCCGCCTTGCGGCCTGGCTGGAAAAATATGCGGTCAGGGCGCGCCACGAATCGGGGCGCGTCGAGCGCATGAACGCCGCGAACCCCAGGTACGTGTTCCGCAACTACCTCGCACAGCAGGCGATCGACGCGCTGGCGGGCGGCGACGCCTCGGTAATGGAGCGGCTGATGAAGGTCCTCGAGCGGCCCTACGACGAGCAGCCGGAGCATGCCGGCCTGTCGGCCCGGCGTCCCGAATGGGCGCGCCACAAGGCCGGCTGTTCCGCCCTGTCCTGCAGCTCCTGATAGTCAACCGGCCAGCAGTTCCGGTCCGATTTCGCCGATGCTGCGCGCGCCGCAGAGCTGCATCGTGCGCACGAGCTCGTCGCTGAGGATCTCCAGCGCGCGCCGCGCGCCCTCTTCGCCGCCCGCGCAAACACCGTAGAAGGTGGCGCGGCCGATCATCACGGCCTCGGCGCCGCGCGCGAGCGCCTTGACGATGTCCGAGCCGCGCCGGATGCCGCCGTCCATCAACACGCTCGCCTTGCCGCCGATCGCGCGCGCCACGCCGGGGAGCGCGTCGAAGGACGCGATTTCGCCGTCGAGTTGCCTGCCGCCGTGGTTGGAGACGATCACGCCGTCGCAGCCGGCCGCGACTGCGCGCTCGGCGTCTCCGGGATGGACCACTCCCTTTATGAGCAGCTTGCCGGGCCAGGCGTCGCGCACGCGCTTGATGACTTCCCAATCGAGCGCCGTATCCTGGTTGCGCCCTACCGAGGACACCAGGTTGCGGGTATACGCAGGGTGGTCCGCCATGCCGGCGAGGTTCTCGAGCCGCGGCACGCCGCGCAGCAGCATGTCCAGCGCCCAGGCCGGGCGCGTGGCGAAATCGAGCACGTTCCTCGGCGTAAAGCGGAACGGTATCGAGAAGTCGTTGCGGAAATCGCGCTCGCGCTTGCCGCCCACGGGCAGGTCCGCGGTCACCATCACGGTGTCGTAGCCCGCCTTGCGCGCACGCTCGATCAAGCCGAAGGTGAATTCGCGCTCCTTGAAGAAGTAGGCCTGGAACCAGTGCCGCCCGGGCGCCTCTTCGGCGATGCGCTCGATGCTCGCCGTAGCGGAAGTGGACAGCGAGAACGGGATGCCGAAATCGGCCGCCGCCTTCGCCACCGCGATGTCGCCGCCGCGCCAGCCGAAGCCCACTGCGCCGGTGGGTGCGATGGCGATGGGAAGTTTCGCCTTTTTCCCCAGGATGGACGTTTCTGTCTCAATTCGGGAAACATCGACAAGGACTCTGCGCGACAAGCGGACATTGCCAAAGGCCAGGCAATTGCCGCGGAGCGTCCGCTCATCCTCCGCGCCGCCGTCGATGAAATCGAACACCGCGCGCGGCAGGCGGCGTTTCGCTACCAGCCGTAGTTCCTCGATGGAAAACGCCCTCATAATCCTCCTCTTACCCGATTGTACCCAGCGACACCGCGCCGATGCCCCTTCCCCACAGCCTGAGGACGTTCCGCCACCGCGACTTCCGGCTGTATTTCGTCGGGCAGGGCGTATCGCAGACCGGCACCTGGCTGCAGATGATCGCCACCAGCTGGCTGATCTACCACCTGTCGGGCTCTGCCTTCCTGCTGGGGTTGGCCTCGTTCATGCTCTACATTCCGATACTGGTACTCGGACCGTTCGCGGGCGTGTGGGTGGACCGGCACCGGAAGCGCCAGGTGCTGATCGTCACGCAAAACGTCGCCTTCGCGCAGTCGCTGGCGATGCTGGCGCTGGTCGCCTCGGGCCAGGTGCAAGTCTGGCACCTGATCGCCGCGAACCTGGTGCTCGGCATCGTCAACGCCATCGATTCACCCGCGAGGCAGTCCCAGCTCGTCGAACTCGTCGGCGGCAAGGAGGATCTGCCCAACGCCGTCGCCTTCAGTTCGATGCTCATGAACGGCGCGCGCTTCATCGGTCCGATGATCGGCGGCGCTGTAATCGCCGCCTTCGGCGAGGTCTGGGGCTTCGGCCTGAACAGCATCATGCGGGTCGCCGTCATCGCCGCGCTGCTGCTGATCCGCGCCGCGCCGCGGCCGGTGGAAAAGACCGACGCGCACTGGCGCGAGCAGCTTGCCGCCGGTTTCCGCTATGCCTACGGCTTCCTGCCCACGCGCAGCGCGCTGCTGCTCATATCCGCGGTGAGTTTCGCGGTGCAGCCCTACCAGTCGCTCGCGCCCTACTTCGCCCGCGACGTGTTCCACGGCAACTCGCAGACGCTCGGCTACCTGATCGGCGCCGGCGGCTTTGGCGCGGTCTCGGGGATGATCTACCTCGCCATGAAGCCCTCGGTGCGCGGGCTGCTGAGCATGATTCCGTTCACTGCGGGAACCGCGGGCGGCGCCCTGATCGTATTTTCCTTCGCGAGTTCGCTCTGGCTTGCGCTGCCGATGCTGTACCTGGTCGGCATGGGCGCGATGCTGAGCGCCGCCTCCACCAACACCGTGATGCAGACCATCGTGGAAGACCGCATGCGCGCCCGCGTGGTTTCCATCTACATGATGTCCTTCCTCGGCGTGGCCCCCCTGGGCGCCCTGAGCGCCGGGATGCTGGCCGAGCGCATGGGCCCGCCGGCGACGCTTGCCCTGGGCGGCGCATTCGCGCTCCTCGCCGCCTTCACGTACTGGATGAATCTTGGGAAAATCCGCGCTGCGATCCGGCCGATCTACCAGAAACTGGGTATCGTTCCGCGTAGCGACGAATAGCATTCGGGAGGGGAACGATGGCGACATTCCTGGTGGCGCACGGCGCCTGGTCGGCCGGCTGGGCCTGGAAGAAGATGCGCCCGCTGCTGCGCGCGCGCGGGCATGAAATTTTCACGCCCACCCATACCGGGCTCGGCGAGCGCGGCCACCTCGCCTCGCCGGAGATCGACCTCGAGACGCACATCGCCGACATCCTCGGCGTGCTCCAGTTTGAGGACCTGAAGAACGTCGTCCTCATCGGGCACAGCTACGGCGGCATGGTCGCCACCGGCGTCGCCGACCGGGCGCGCGCGCGCATCGCCCAGCTCGTCTATCTCGATGCCCACGTGCCCGGCGATGGCGAAAGCCTGTTCGATCTCAATCCCGACCGGCGCGAGGCAATGAGCGAGGCCGCGCGCAAGAGCGGCGACGGCTGGAAGATGCCGGCCAACCCGATGCCGCCCGACACGCCCGGGGAAGACCAGGCCTGGGCCATGCCGAGGCGCCTGCCGCAGCCGCTCAAGACCTTCGAGCAGAAGCTGCACTTCAAAAATGGCGAACTCACGCTGCCGCGCCATTACATCTACGCCCAGCGCTGCCGGCCGGATGATGGCTTCCGCAAATTCTACGAACGCGCCAGGCGCGAAGGTTGGGGCGCCTACGAGATCGATGCCAGCCACAACCCCCACATCACGGCGCCGGACGCACTCGCCGTCCTGCTGGACCGGATCGCCAGGGGACAGGCCTGAGGGGGGAGCATGGCGGAAACGGTACTCGATGCAATCCGGCGGCACGCGCGCGACAAGGGCGGCGACACGGTCTACTGGACGCCGTCGCGCACCTGGACTTTCAGCGCGCTGCACGAGGCTTCGAGCCGCATCGCCCAGGGCCTGAAGGGCCTGGGCGTCGGGCCTGGCGACCGCGTCGCCTGCCTGACCAAGCACACCGCCGAATGCGTCGCGCTGGTGCTCGCCGCCAACAAGGTCGGCGCGGTTTGCATGCCGGTCAACTGGCGCCTCGCGCCGCCGGAAATCGAATACATCGTCGATAACGGCAAGGCCGGGATGATGATGGCGGACAGGGCTTTTGTCGCCGCCGCGGGGAAGGTCAAAACCTTCGTGACCGAGGAACTTTCGTCCTGGTACGGAGCCTTTGACGCGCGAGATCCGGACTACAGGCCCGATCCGGACGACACTGCGCTGCAGCTCTACTCGTCGGGCACCACCGGGCTGCCGAAGGGCGTCGAGTTGACGCACCGCAACCTGATGGCCGGGATGATGGACGCGGTGCCGGCGGCGATCGGCTACCACGGCGCGCCGGACGTGATGCTGAACGCGCTGCCGACGTACCACATTGCCGGCGTGGGCGTGGCGCTGCTGACCGCTTCCAAGGGCGGCGCGAGCGTGCTCTACCCGGATTTCGACCCCGCCAGGGTGATCGCCGCCATCGCCGAGCACCGCATCACCCATTCCTTCCTGGTGCCGGCGATGATCCAGTTCATGCTGCAGGTGCCCGGCGTCGAGAAAGGCGATTACTCCTCGCTGAAGGGCATCTCCTACGGCGCCTCGCCGATCACCGAAAAGGTGCTGATCGACGCCATGCGCACCTTCAAGTGCCGCTTCATGCAGGTCTACGGCCTGACCGAGACCACCGGCGCGATCACCGCGCTGCCGCCCGAGGACCACGACCCGGAAGGGCCGAAGAAGCACCTGCTGCGCTCGGCCGGCAAGCCGATCGAGGGCGTCGAGTTGCGCGTGGTCGACCCGGCCACCGGCGCCGACTGCGCCGAGGGTTCCGTCGGCGAGGTCTGGATCCGCACCGCGCAGAATATGAAGGGCTACTGGGCAAACCCGAAGGCCACGGTCGACGCCTTCGTTGACCGGCAACCGGACGGGCTGGGCTGGTTCCGCTCGGGCGACGCCGGTTTCCTGCGCGAGGGCTACGTCTACATGCACGACCGGATCAAGGACATGATCGTGTCCGGCGGCGAGAACATCTACCCGGCCGAAGTCGAGAATGCCCTGATGCTGCATCCGGCGGTCGCCGATGGCGCGGTGATCGGGGTCCCGGACGAACGCTGGGGCGAGGCGGTGAAGGCCTGTGTGGTGCTCAAGCCGGGCGCCAAAGCGACGGCAAGCGAGCTGATCGAGTTCATGCGCGGCCGCATCGCGCACTTCAAATGCCCGCGCTCGGTGGATTTCGTGGAAGCGATTCCGCGCAACCCGACCGGGAAAATTCTCAAGCGGGTATTGCGGGAGCCGTACTGGAAGGGAAAGACGCGGCGCGTGAACTGACGGCGCCGGAAGACCTGCGAACCGCCCGGCGATCCGGGCGGTTCGCAGAACTAACTACTTCTTTTTTTTGCCTTTTTTCTTGGCTTTTTTCTTCGCCATAGCGGGCTCCTTAGAGGTTTGGGGACACGATCACGCACGCGTCTTGCACGACAAGGCGCGCGCGATTCAGGAACCGGAGAGAACTCCGGCGCCTTGAATTCCGAAAGCGGGAAACTACAGAAGAAGAAAAGCTGGACGCAACGATTGGCCTTGAACTAGGCAATGTCGCGAGTTTTGGTAGTCATCACGGATAGGATTAATACCTCATTGCGGCGAAGTGTGCAACTTTGATGCCGCGCGTCCGATCAATTTTTTGAACAATTCATCGATCGGTTCGGGCCTGCGGATGCCGAAACCCTGCGCGTATCCGACCTTCAGCAACTTCAGGCTCGAGAGGATCCTGTCGTCCTCCACGCACTCCGCGATCACCTTCACGCCGGTTGCCCGGCCGGCGTGCAGGATCGCCTTGAGCTTGGATGCTGCGCTGCCCGAGCGCATGATGTTGCGCACGATCGCGCCGTCTACCTTGACGTAGTCCACCCGCAGCGGCTTCAGCAGCTCGAACGACACCGAGCGGCGCGCGAAGCCGTCCAGCGTCAGTTCGCAGCCGACCTCCTTCATCGCGGCGGCGAAGCGCTCCGCGGCCTGGCGCCGGTCGATGGCGTCGTTCTCGTCGATCTCGAGCACCAGCGCCGCCGGGGCCAGCCCGGCGAGCCGCAGTTGCTCCGCAGCAAAGGCGGCGAAGCCGCCGTCCTCGATGGTCTGCCCGGAGACGTTCACGCTCAGTTTGCGCAGCCTGCCGCCCTGCCCCAGCCGCCCCAGCGCGTGGCGCACAACCCAGCGATCCAGCTCGGCCATCATCCCGTAGTGCTCGAAGGCGGGCAGGAAATCGCCCGGCGGCAGCAGGCGCGCCTCGTCCTCGCGCAGCCGCACCAGCACTTCGGCGAACTCGGGGTCCTCGCCTTCCTTCTCCAGGGCCACCACCGGCTGCGCATGCAGCCGGAGCTGGTCGCGGTCGAGCGCTTCGCGCAGGCGCGCGGCCGGCCGGTCCCAGCCCAGGAGCTCGCCGTCCATGCGCTGGATGAACAGCGTAGTTTCGCCGGGCTTTTCATTCTCGGGCATGTCCAATTGTAACGGCCGGAATAAAATCAATCCCATGGACGATCAAGAGATCCGCTATGAAGTCGCCGACCGCGTCGCCACGGTCACCTTGAACCGCCCCGACAAGCTGAATGCGTTCACGCGGCGCATGCGCGACGGACTGATAGGCGCGTTCGCGGCCGCCGACGCCGACGACGGGGTGCGCGCCGTGATCGTCACCGGGGCCGGACGCGCGTTCTGCGCCGGCGCCGACCTCTCGGGCGGCGGCAATACCTTCAACTACGCGAAACGCGATGACGCCGGAAAGGAAGACCGCCGCGACGGCGGCGGCCGGGTGTCGCTGCGCATTTTTGAGTCCCAAAAACCGGTAATCGCCGCGGTCAACGGCCCGGCCGTGGGCGTCGGCGTCACCATGACCCTGCCGATGGACATCCGCATCGCCTCCAGCGCGGCCAAGTTCGGCTTCGTGTTCGCGCGCCGCGGCATCGTGCCGGAGGCCTGCTCGAGCTGGTTCCTGCCCAAGGTGGTCGGTATCAGCCGCGCCGCCGAATGGGTCTATACCGGCCGCGTGTTCGGCGCCGACGAAGCGCTGGCGGGCGGCCTAGTGTCGCGCGTGGTCGCCCCCGGCGAGCTCATGCAGGCGGCGATGGCGCTCGCGCGCGAGATCGCCGACAATACCTCCGCGGTGTCGGTCGCGCTGTCCCGCCAGATGCTATGGCGGATGGCGGGCGCCGACCACCCGATGGAAGCGCACAAAGTGGACTCGCGGGGCATCTACGCCATGGGCGCCTCGCCAGACGTGGTCGAAGGCATCGCCGCCTTCAAGGAAAAGCGCGCGCCGCGTTTCGGCATGAAACCGAGCACGGACATGCCGGCGTTCTACCCCTGGTGGGAGGAGCGCCCGTTTAAATGAAGGTCGTTGTCCTCGGGGCCGGGGTGATCGGCACCACCGCTGCCTGGTACCTGAGGCAGGCAGGTCACGACGTCCAGGTGCTGGACCGGCGCGAGGCGGCGGGCATGGAAACCAGCTTCGCGAACGGCGGCCAGGTCTCGGCCGCTCACGCCCAGCCCTGGGCGGGACCCGGCGTGCCGTGGAAAGCCCTCAAGTGGATGCTGCGCGAGGACGCGCCGCTGCTGTTCCGCCTGCGCGCCGATCCCGCGCAATGGCGCTGGGGCCTTCAGTTTCTGCGCGAATGCACCGCCACGCGCTTCAGCGCCAACACCGGGCAGCTGGTCCGGCTCGGCCGCTACAGCCAGGCCGCGCTGCACGCGCTGCGCAAGGAGACCGGTATCCAGTGCGACCAGGTCGAGCGCGGCATCCTGGTGTTCTTCACTGGAGGGCATGCATCCCGAAACGGCTGGAAGACGCCCGACGAGTGCGTTGCGTTGGAGCCCGCCCTTGCTCCCGTCCGGCACCAGCTCGCCGGCGGCGAATACGTCGCGGGGGACGAATCGGGCGACGCCCACAAGTTCACCCTGGAACTGGCGAAATTGTGCGTTGCAAAGGGGGTGCGGTTCGATTTCAGGGTTTCCATCGAAGGCATCGAAAAGGAGAACGGAAAAATCTCCGGCGTTCGCACCGCTTCCGGGCCGGTCAGGGCCGATGCCTACGTCCTTGCCCTGGGCAGCTACAGCCCGCTGCTCGCGCGTCCGCTTGGCGTCGACCTGCCGGTCTATCCGCTCAAGGGATACTCGGTAACCATGCCGGTGAAGAACCCGGCTGCGGCGTGGACCATGTCGCTCACCGACGATGCCCACAAGCTCGTGTTCTCGCGCCTGGGCGACCGCCTGCGCATCGCCGGCACCGCCGAATTGAACGGCTACAACACCGAAATCAACGAAGTGCGTTGCCTGGCGATCTTGAAACGCACCATGGAACTGTTTCCGGAGGCCGGAGATCCCGCGCGGGCGCAGTTCTGGGCCGGCCTGAGGCCGGCGACGCCGACCAACGTCCCATGCATCGGCCGCACCAGGTTTCCGAACCTGTTCCTGAACACCGGCCATGGCACGCTCGGCTGGACCTTCGCCTGCGGCTCCGGCCGCATCCTCGCCGACATCGTCAGCGGCCGCCGTCCCGGGCTCGAACTTTAGCGACGATCCCGGCGACGCTGGGCTGGGTCAGCTTCCGACATAGCCCACTCCGCGGGCCATGAGGACGGCGCAAAGCAGAATTCCAACGACCAGCATCAATTCCCAATGAATGATGGCACGGACGATTCGCAGTTTGATGGGATCTACAGCGGGCGCTGAGCCCTGCTTGAGCGGCACCCGCCAGGAGAAGAATACGACGGTCGGGTAGATCGAAATCAGCCCGATCACCAGAAACAGCGACAGCTTGGCGATGAACGGCACGCTGTGAAAGTAGTACTGCGCTCCCTTCTCGAAGTAGAAAACCCTGAGGAAGCCGACAACCAGCACGATACCCGCCGAAATGCCGTAGATCAGATCGACGACCTGCAGGCGCCGCGCGCTCTCAAGGCTGAGAGCTCCCCTGATCAGGACGAACTCTATCGCCAGCGTGGCCACGAGGGTAAACGCGGCAAGATGGTGGAGGAAGGCGAAGAACGAGACCATTGGCGGCGTGAGCATGTACAAGTTTACTCGCGCGCCTTCAATACCTGCGCGCGCTGCTCGGGTGTCAGGTTGTAGAACATCCGGCATACGGCCGTGGCGTCGTGGTCGGTCACGGCATACGGCCACGCGCACTCTGGAGTAATCACCACGCTCTCGCCTGCCCGGCCAAGCGGGCTGGAAGCATGGAACCCGGAACCGGCGAACCCGCCCAGGAGCAATGTCCAGAATGCTGCGGCCAGAATCGCAAGGAGAGTCAACGTGATCACGATCGCCCACTTGATCGTGGCATAGAGCCTCGGAAACCGTATCGGCGGCTCCGCGTTCACAACGCGCGGGTCGGAGTGGTTCCGCTCGATGGATGGGTTAGGCAGCACGCTCAAAGACCTGGACGGTAAACGACTTCGAATCGCTCACAGAGCACAGGCATCTCTTGGGTTGGTTCTCTGTTGATCCGCCTGCATTCTCTTCCGAAGAAGCTCCAGTGTGCTTCCCGCCAATACTGCAAAGATCCGTTGCCTTCTCCCTCGGTAGCAGCGAACTCTTCGGTGACCATCTCAAAGGGGACGGTTTCCACGGACCTGGTTTCGATGACACACAGCGCTTGGCCCTGCCAATTCGTGACGACGCTTAGATCACCTGGCTTTGGTAGCGGCTTGCTCTCTGCCTCGAAGGACCAGAGCAGTGCGGTCGTGGCGCGCTTTGTGCCGGAAAGGACGAGCTTCGCGAGTTCGTTTGCACTGGGTTCGTTGTCATCGAAGTGGAACGCTTCATAGAAACGAGGCGTAACGTCGCGTCCGGCAGCGGCTTCGAAGCCTTCCCAGAACGCGCGGACGGTGGATGGGATATTCACGATGTTCTTTGCTGCCTAACTAGGTTAGAGCAGAGCGAAAAGAGCGATCACCGCAACGGCCATGACTGCCGTGGCGAACCAGCCGAGCACCTTCAGGCGGCGTCTGGCCACGAAAGTCCCCATGACCGCCGGTTTCGCGACGAGCAGCATCATCACGACCATGATCGGCACGGCGATGACGCCGTTCAGTATCGCCGCCCACAGCAGCATCTTGATGGCGTCGACGCCGGAAAAATCGATGGCGACCCCGAGCGCGGTCGCAATGGTGAGAATGAAGTAGAAGCCGCGCGCCTCGGCGAGTTTCAGGCCGAGCCCGATGGGCCATCGAAAGCTTTCCGCCACGGCATACGCCGCCGAGCCCGCGAGGACCGGAACCGCCAGCAGCCCGGTGCCGATGATCCCCGCCGCGAACAGGAAGAAGGCGAATTCACCGGCCAGCGGCCGCAGCGCTTCGGCCGCCTGGGAGGTGGTCTGGATATCGGTGATGCCCGCGACGTTCAGAGTCACCGCGGTGGTGAGCATGATGCAGAAGGCGATCAGGTTGGAGAAGACCATGCCGATGGTGGTGTCGACTTTGATACGCCTCAGGTTCGAGCGCGCCTGCTCGGGAGCGTCCCTGAGCGGCTCATGCCCGGGCGTCGCGCGCTGCTCCTCGACTTCCTGGGACGCCTGCCAGAAAAACAGGTACGGGCTGATGGTGGTGCCGAACACGGCCACCACCAGCGCAGCGTAATCGCGCGTGAACGAGAGCTTTGGCAGCAACGCGCCCGAGAGCATTTTCTCCAGGTGGACGTGCACCACCAGCACCGTTCCGACATAGGCGAACAGCGCCAGCGTGAGCCACTTGAGGATCGGCGCGTAGCGCGGGAACGGGATGAAAATCTGCAGCGTGAGCGACACCAGGGCGAAAAACACGATGTAGATCTCGCTGGTCCCGCCCGCGACCAGCGCCAGCGCGTCCCCCATCGCGCCGAGGTCCGCGGCGATGTTGATGGTGTTGGCGATCAGCAGCAGGGAGACGATGAAATACAGCAGCGGCCTGGGAAAATGCTCGCGGATGTTGGCCGCCAGGCCGTGCCCGCTGACGCGGCCGATGCGCGCGCTGACGATCTGGATGCCGATCATCAGCGGCGTGGTGAAAAAAACCGACCACAGCAGCCCATAGCCGAACTGCGCGCCCGCCTGGGAATAGGTGGCGATGCCGCTGGGATCGTCGTCGGCGGCGCCCGTGATCAAGCCGGGCCCCAGCTTCTTTAGCAGGGGCAGGTCGGCCATCTACAGGATCCGGTTGAACCAGAGCAGCGACAGCATCCCCGAGACCAGCGCCAACAGCGCCGCGGCGGCGGCGAACAGCGCCGTCACCTCGGTCGCCCGCTTCTCCAGCGACAGCCGTGAATTGAGGGTCTGGTAGACCTTCTTCAGGTCGGCCGCGGTTCCGGCGTAGAAATATTCGCCCTGGGTCATGATGGCGATGGTCTTCAGCGTCTCCTCATCCAGGCGCACGCGGAACGACCAGCCCTCGAAGCCGATGATTTCCCCGGACGTGGTGCCGAAGCCCACGGTGTAGACGCGCACGCCGCGGTCGGCGGCCATTTTGGCGATTTCGATCGGGTCCGGGCCGGTGGTGCGCTGGCCGTCCGTCAACAGGATGATCACGGCGGAGTTGTAGGAACCCGGCGCCACCGGCTTGAAATCCTTTCCGTCGCGCTTCTTTGCCCCGCCGACGGGACCGCTGCGCTCCGTCGCGTCGCGCCCGAACAGCGCGGCGCTGACGTCGAAACCGGCGTCCGGGAAAATGGTGGCGAGCGACACGATCAGGCCGCTGCCGGTCGCCGTGGCGCGCTGCAGCTGCATGCGGTCGATGGCCGCGACCACGGCCTCGCGGTCGCTGGTCGGCGGCTGCACCAGGGTCGCCGTCGCCGCGAACGTGACGACGCCGATCTGGGCCTGCGCCGGAACGTCGGCGACGAACTGCTTAGCTGCGGCCTGCGCCGCCTCGAGCCGGCTCGGCAGCACGTCCTTGGCGCGCATGCTGCCGGAGGCGTCCATGGCGAGGATGATGGTCTGCTTCTGCGTCGGCAGCGTCACGGTGGCCGACGGCCGCGCCATCGCCACGATCAGCAGCGCGAGCGCGGCGAGGAACAGCGCCGGCGGCACGTGGCGCCGGATCTTCGAGCCGGGCCCCATCGCCTCCTTCACCATGCCCAGGTTGGCGTAGCGCGCCGCGGATTTCCGCTTGCGCCGCAGCAGCAGCATGTAGGCGCCGACAAGCACCGGTACCAGAAAAAGCAGCCAGAGCAGTCCGGGCCAGGCAAAGGAAATCGCCTTGCCCACGTTATGCCACCTTCTCCAGATGCTTGGGAAAACCGCTGCCGGCGCCAGGCGAAGCGCTCCCCGACAGCCGGCTGCGGCGCTTGCGCAGGTCCGCGAAGCGCATCAACGCGTCCACCAGGTCGCCGTCGGTGGCGAGCTCCAGGCAATCGACGCCGGCGCGGCCGAGCGCGTTGCGCAGTTCGCGCTCGCGCCGCTCCGCGACCGAGGCGAAGCGCCTGCGGAAAGTCCTGTCGTGCGTGTCCACGAACAGCTGTTCGCCGGTTTCCGAGTCCTGCATCACCAGCATTCCCATGTCGGGCAGCTCGCGCTCCAGCGGATCGTAGAGCCGCACCGCCACCACTTCGTGGCGCTGCGCAAGCATCGACAACGGTTCGGCCCAGCCCGGCTTGCTGAAGAAATCCGACACGATGAACACGATCGAGCGCCGCCGCATCGCCTGGTACGCGTTGCGCAGGAACTCCCGCAGGTCGGTTTCCCCGGAGCGCTGCAGCTCAGGGCGCTGCAGCAGTTTGTGCAGCACGCCCAGCACGTGGCGCCTGCCGCCGCGCGCCGGGATCACGGTGTCCACCTTGTCGCCGTAGAACATCGCGCCGACCCGGTTGCCCTGCCGCGTCAGCAGCCGCGCGAGCAACGTGACGAACTCGGTGGAGATGGAGCGCTTCTTGGTCTCAGAGCCGAAATCCACCGACGGGCTGAGGTCCAGCAGGAACCACGCGGTGATCTCGCGGTCCTCGTGGTACTCGCGCACGTACGGCGTCTGCAGGCGCGCGGTGACATTCCAGTCGATGTGGCGCACGTCGTCGTGGTACTGGTACTCGCGCAGATCGGCGAGATCGAGCCCGGTGCCGCGGAACAGGGTCCGGTAGTCGCCGTGCAGCATCCCGTCCAGGCGGCGGATCACCGTCCACTCCAGGCGGCGCAGGATCTGCTCAGGATTTTGCGGCGACCTGGACATGGCTTTCCAGCGGCTTTTCCGGGGCCGGAATATTGCGCAGGAAGCGATGGATCAGCGCATCCGCCGTGATCGCCTCGGCCAGCGCTTCGTAGGTCAGCACCAGGCGGTGGCGGAAAACATCCGGAACGAGATCAACCACGTCCTGCGGCAGCACGTAAGTGCGGCCGCGCAGATAGGCGAGCGCGCGAGCGCCCTCGATGAGGTGGATCGGCCCGCGCGGACTGACGCCGAAGGAGAGGAACTTCGCCAGGTCCGGCAGGCCGTGCCGCGCGGGATCGCGCGTCGCCGCGGCCAGCTTGACCGCGTACTTGATGAGCGAGGGGTCCACGTACACGCTGCGGCACTCGCGCTGCAGCGCCGCGAGTTCATCGGTGCTGCTGACCGCCGCCACCGCGCTCTCCGCTCCCGTGACGCGCTCCACGATGACGAATTCCTCTTCTTCAGTCGGGTAGCCGACCAGTACTTTCATCATGAAGCGGTCCACCTGCGCTTCGGGCAGCGGGTAGGTGCCCTCGGTTTCGATCGGGTTCTGCGTCGCCATGACGAGAAAGGGTTCGGGGACCCTGTGCGTCTCGCCGGCAATGGTGACTTGACGTTCCTGCATGACTTCGAGCAGCGCGCTCTGCACCTTGGCCGGCGCGCGGTTGATTTCGTCGGCCAGCAGCAGGTTGCAGAACACGGGCCCGAGCGAAGTCGAGAACTCCCCGGTCTTCTGGCTGTAGATGCGCGTCCCCACCAGGTCGGCGGGCACGAGATCCGGCGTGAACTGGATGCGGCGGAAGCTGCCGCGCATGGTGCGCGCCAGCGTTTTCACGGTCAACGTCTTGGCGAGGCCGGGCACGCCCTCGACCAGCAGGTGCCCCTGCGCCAGCATCGCCACCATGACGCGCTCCAGGAAGTGGTCCTGGCCGACGACGATTTTCTTCACCTCGTAGAGGATTTTTTCCATCGCCTGCTCCTTGCTAGAACGGCGGCACGCCCACGGCCATGGCCGCGTTCTCTATCGGCACCGCGAAGCCGATGCCGACGAATACGCGCTGCTCGGTCGGATTGAGGATACCCGTGACGATGCCGACCACTTCGCCCGAGGCGTTCACCAGCGGCCCGCCCGAATTGCCGGGATTCACCGCGGCGTCGAACTGGATCAGGTTGGTCAGCAGGCGCTTGCCTTCGGGCGACTTGAACTCCCGTCCAAGGCCGGACACCACGCCCGACGAGACCGAAGGGCCGATGCCGAAGGGAAATCCCACGGCGGTCACATGGTCGCCGGGAGACAGGCCGCTGGTGGATTGCAGCGTGGCCGCCTGCAGGTCGTCCGGCAAGGTCTTCGCCTGCAGCACCGCGAGGTCGTCCTCCGGCCGCGTGCCGGTCACGAAGGCGTCCGACTCCAGGCCTTCGTAAAACGTGACGCCGATGCGGGCGGCGCCGGCGACGACGTGGATATTGGTCAGGATGACGCCGGAATCGAGGATCACCACGCCGGTGCCGGTGTTGGCGACGAATTCATCGCCGTCCGGGCCGTCAACAAAAGACCGCACACGGACCACCGAACCGCGCACCGCCTCGTAGGCCTTGGTCGCCGGCGACGGCAGCACCGCGTTGTCGAGCGAATTCGCCACTGCCGCGTCGATGTCTTCCTGGGTGAGTTGTTGCAGCGCCGGCGCCAAAGCCCATTGGGCAAGAACAAAAAGCAGGGCAATCAGTCCTGGAGCCGCAGCCAGCAGCGGAACACGGTATTTACGAAATGCTTCTCTGAATTCGGCTTTCTTCTTCTTTGGAACCGGAATCTCGCCCGGCGCCTTCGCACGCGAACTACTGTATAGAGAAACGCGTTTCATCCCGGGATGGCGAGCGCTTCCGGTTTACCGTTTTTCGCCGCCCGCAGCGCAGCCCAGACGCGTTCCTGCGAGGCGGGCATGTCGAAGCGTTTCACGCCGGCCTGGCGCAGGGCATCCATCACCGCGTTCATCAGGCAGGGCATGGAACCGGTGACGCCGCCCTCGCCGACGCCCTTGGCGCCCAGCGGATTGGTCGCGGTCGGCACGGCGAAGTCGGTCACCGTCAGGCCGCCCACCAGGCCCGCCCGCGGCATCGCGTAGTCCATGAAGCTTCCGGTCAGAAGCTGCCCGGAAGCGTCGTAGACCGTCTGCTCGGCAAAGATATGGCCTGCGCCCTGGGTCACGCCGCCCTGCATCTGGCCTTCTACGACCTGATGGTTGATGATGTTGCCGACGTCATCGCAGGCGACGTAGGAAACGATCTCCGTCTCGCCCGTCTCAGGATCGATCTCCACCTCGGCGATGTGGCAGCCGTTGGGAAACGTTCCCGGGACTTTGGGACGCTCCTTGAAGTCTAGATCCAGCTTGCCCGGGAATTTTTTCGCCAGGGCCGAAATGCTGATGCTTCTATCCGTTCCCTTGATCCTGTAATCGCCCGTAACAAACTCGATATCGGCCTCGGCGCTCTCCAGCGCTTCGGCCGACAGCTTCATGCCGTTCTTCACGATCTCCTGCGAGGCGAAGAACATCGCGCTGCCCAGGCCGTGCAGCGTGCGCGAGCCGCCGGTGGGATTCGCGGTCAGGTCGAAGCCCGGCTCTGCCGTGCGCAGGCGGATCTTCTCCATCGGGATGCCGAGCGCGCCCGAAACGATCTGCGCGAAGGTGGTCTCGTGGCTCTGGCCGTGGTTGTGCGACGCGGTGCGCAGCGTGACGCCGCCGTCTTCTTCCCAGGTGATGTGCGCCTGGTCGTAGGGCGCGAAGCCGCCCGGCGCGGTCATCTCGATGTACGTGGCGATGCCGCGCCCGCGCAGGCGGCCTTTTGCTTTCGACTGTTTTTCCCTGACGGGAAAACCGGACCAGTCCGAAAGTTCGAGAGCCTTGTTCATGACTCCTTCGAAATCGCCGCAATCGTATTCGAAGCCGCCGACAAGCTTGTACGGCATCTTCGCCTTCGGGATCATGTTGCGGCGGCGGAATTCCGCGGGATCCATGCCGACCTCGTGCGCCGCCTGGTCGATCAGCCGCTCCAGCGCGTAGGAAGCCACCGGCCTGCCGGCGCCCCGGTATGCGGCGGTCGGAATGGTATTGGTGAGCACGAGCCGACCGCGCACATGCACTGCCTGCACGTCGTAGACGCCGCAGTTCACGTTGACCAGGCCGATGGTGTTGACGACGGTGCCGGTGAAAACGACGTAGGCGCCGAGGTTGGAGAGGTAATCGAAGCGCATGCCGAGAATGCGGCCGTCGGCATCCAGCGCCATTTCGCCCGAGTGCACGATGTCCCGCGCCTGCTCGTCGCCGAGGAACACTTCCGACCTCGTGCCGATCCACTTCACCGGACGGCCGAGCTTCTTCGCCGCGTACAGCAGCGCGCCGTATTCCGGGTAGGCGTTGAAGCGCACGCCGAAGCCGCCACCGACTTCCTCGGCCACGACGCGCACTTTTTCCGGCGCCACGCCGAGCACCGCCGAGAGCTGCCCGCGCATCGGGCCGACGCCTTGCGTGGTGCCGTGCAGGAAGTACATGTCCTTCGCGGCATCGTAGGACCCCATGGCCGCGCGCGGCTCCATGGGGTTGCCGACCACGCGCGAATGGTAGGCGCGCAGCTTCACGATCTTCGCCGCCTTCACGAAGGCGGCCGCGGTCGCCGCCGCATCGCCGCCCTCGAAGTCGAGCACCAGATTCCCGGGCGCGCCCGCGTGGAGCCGGGGCGCGCCTTCGGCGAGCGCCTCCGCCGCGGTGGTCACCGCCGGCAGCTCTTCGTATTCGACGGCGACCGCTTCGGCGGCGTCCTGCGCCTGCGCGGCCGTCTCGGCAACGACGAGAGCGACGGGCTCTCCCACATGCCGCACGACCTCGTGCGCGAGCGACGGGCGCAATGCCGGCCGCTGCTCGGAGCCGTCGCGCCATTTGAACGGCGCCGCCGCCGGGATCGGCCTCAGGCCCGCGGCCGCAAGCTCTTTGCCCGTCACCACGGCAATGACGCCAGGCATCGCAAGCGCCGCGGAGGCATCTAGCGACACGATCTTCGCGTGCGGCCGGTCCGACCTGAGGAAGTGGCCGCTGGCCTGGCCCGGGAGAGTCCAGTCGGAGACATAGCGTCCCCGGCCCTTGAGCATGCGTTCGTCCTCGAGCCTGCCCTTGTAACCGCCGAAAGATGTCGTCATGGAATGCCGATTGTAGAAACAAAAAAGCCCGCTGGCGCGGGCTCTTTCGCATTCATCGAATATTGCGGGAAATCAGCCCTTCGATAGTGCAATAAGGATGCTGCACGGGGAATAGTCGAGCAGCGACGCCCCGACCGACCCCTTCCACCAGCGTGCCGCCCAAGAGGTGCTCTGGTTGTGGCCGACCACGATCAGGTCGGCGCCGACCTCCTTCGCCGCGCGGCAAATTTCCTCCACCGGCTCGCCGACCGCGAGGTGGCCGGCGGCCTTGAAGCCCTTGTCGGTGAGGCTTTTTATCCCTTCGTCGAGCACCGCCCGGGTGCGCTTTTTCTCTTCCTCCAGCAGTTCCTCGGGGACGAAGCCCTCTGTGAGAAACAGGCTGGGCGGCATGCTCGCGACCGCAAGCAGGTGCATTTCGGCGTTGAGGAAGCCGGCAAGGTCGGCGGTTTCGAACAGGGCCCGCTTGCCCTCGTGCGAGCCGTTGTATGCGAGAAGGATCTTGCGATACTTCATGCGCGCCTCCCTCAGTGGTCCGGGGAATTATATCCTCTAGAATCACGCTCCCATGCTCGATATCCAGCGTTCGGACCTCGTTGCCGGAGTGGCCGGCAGCGGTACGATGGGCCGCGGCATCGCGCAGGTGCTCGCCCAGTGCGGCGTGCGTACCCTGGTGTTCGATTCCAAGCCTGGGGCGGCGCAGGCGGCGAAGAACGCCATCGGCAAGACGCTCGCGGGACTGGTGCAGAAGACGCGGGTCTCCCAGGCGGATGCCGACCAGACCATGGCGCGCATCGAGATCGTCGACTCGCTGGCCGCGCTCAAGCCCTGCCACGTCGTGGTGGAGGCGATCGTCGAGCTGCTCGGGCCGAAACAGGACCTGTTCAAGGCGCTGGAAGCGGTGGTCCCGGATTCCTGCATCCTGGCTTCCAACACCTCGTCGCTGTCGGTGACCGCGATGGCCTCGGCCTGCGCGAAACCGGGCCGCGTCGCCGGCTACCATTTCTTCAACCCGGTCCCGGTGATGAAAATCGTCGAAGTGGTGGACGGCGAACTCACCGAGCCCTGGGTCGGCGATGCGCTCGTCGCGCTCGCGAAGCGCTACGGCCACAAGCCGGTGCGCTGCAAGGACACGCCCGGCTTCATCGTCAACCACGCCGGCCGCGGCTACGTGCCCGAAAGCCTGCGCGTGCTGCAGGAAGGCGTGGCCGATTTCGCGACCATCGACCGCGTGCTGGTGGATGCCGCCGGCTTCAGGCTCGGGCCGTTCGCGCTGCTCGACCTGGTCGGGCTGGACATCGCGCACGGCGTGATGAAGTCCATGCACGCGCAGTATTACGGCGAACCCAAGTATCAGCCCTCGTTCCTCTCGGACCCGCGCGTCGCCGCCGGGTTGCTGGGAAGGAAGACAGGAAGGGGTTGGTACACGTATGGGAAAGACGGCGCCGCGGAAAAAATTCCGGAGAAAGAAATCCCAAAGAAGGTTTCGTGTTCCGTTTGGTGCGTTCCTGAATTAAAAGATTTCATATCGAAGTTCACGAACATCGATAGCAAACCCGGCTCCCTTTGCATCGTGGCTCCGCTCGGAGACGACGCGACCACCACGGCGCTGAAGCTCGGCCTTGACCCAACTTGCACGGTCGCTCTCGACCCGCTCTTCGGTTTCGCCAAGCGCCGCACGCTGATGGCAACGCCCGTCACGAAACCGGAAGTGCGCGACGCCGCGCACGCGCTGCTCGCTGCCGACGGCGTGCCGGTGTCGGTGATCCGCGATTCCGCCGGATTCATCGCGCAGCGCGTCGTCGCGCACATCGTCAATGTCGGCTGCGACATCGTGCAGCAGCGCATCGCCTCGCCGGCCGACCTGGATTCGGCAGTGGTGCTGGGCCTGAGCTATCCGCACGGCCCGCTCGCCATGGGCGACGCGGTCGGCGCGGGGAAAATCCTCGCCATCCTCGAAGCCATGCACGCGTTCTACCGGGAGTCCCGTTACCGCCCCAGCCCCTGGCTTGTGCGCCGCGCCAAAATGGGTGTGTCTTTGCTTAAAGAAGATTCTTGAAAGAAAAATCATGAAAGTAGAGGTCAAAAATGCTTGATGCATACATATATGACGGCATTCGTTCCCCCATCGGCCGGCACGCCGGCAAGCTCGCCGGCGTGCGCCCTGACGACCTCGCCGGTGAAGTCATCGCCGAAGTGGTCAAGCGCAACGGCGTCAAGCCCGGGGACATCAGCGACGTGATCCTCGGCTGCGTGACGCAGGCGGGCGAGGATTGCCGCAACGTGGCGCGCTTCGCCACGCTGATGGCGGGCCTGCCGCCCAGCGTGCCGGGGGTCACCGTGAACCGGCTCTGCGCCTCGGGCCTGCAAGCGGTGACCGACGCGGCGCGCGCCATCACCACCGGCGAAGGCGAGCTCTACATCGCGGGCGGCGTGGAAAGCATGTCGCGCGCGCCCTTTGTGCTGGGGAAATCCGACTCGCCCTACTCGCGCGACGTGAAGATGTACGACACCACCATCGGATCCCGGTTCACCAACCCGCGATTCAAGAAAATGTACGGCGACCAGGCGATGCCCGAGACCGGCGACAACGTGGCCAGGGAGTTCGGCGTCTCGCGCGAACAGGCCGACGAGTTCGCGCTCGCCTCGCAGAAGAAATATGCGAAGGCCGAAGCGGAAGGCTTTTATAAAGGGGAGATTTTAGAAATAAAAATTCCGAATAAAAAACGTGATGCGCCCCCCACTGTCGTCATGCAGGACGAGCATCCGCGGCGCGACTCCACCATGGAATCGCTTGCAAAACTCAAGCCCCTATATGAAGGCGGCGTGGTCACCGCAGGCAATGCGTCAGGGGTGAACGACGGAGCCGCCGCGCTCGTCGTCGCGAGTAAAAAATGGGGCGAGAAGAACGGCAAGAAACCCATCGCACGAATTCTCTCGGCTGCTTCGGCGGCGGTCGAACCGCGCATCATGGGCGTCGGCCCCGCCTACGCGATCCCGAAGGCGCTGGAACGCGCGGGACGCTCGCTGAAGGACATGGACATCATCGAGATCAACGAGGCCTTCGCCTCGCAGGTGCT